>NZ_JBTSWB010000003.1:0-1023369 GCF_054602315.1 Bradyrhizobium cedriense
TGGTCAAGCCGTGAACGAAACAGATCCTGATCGCCGCTCTCCCGACGCTCCCGTGGCCGCATCGAATCCTCCGCTCGTCACCGCCTGCAGCAGGGAATCACAGCTCGAGATTCGAGGGAATCACAAATATCATTTTGCAAGAAAACCGCCTCCCAAGCACCGCTTGCTGGCAAATCCAATCCCGGAAATTCCGGCATTTTCCTTTACCGCTCAATTGCTTCAGGATTCTTCACGGACGACCGATCAAAACGCCAGCACGGAGGCGCAACGCGACCTGCGGACCGTAGACGCCCGCATCTCCGAGCTAAGCGAACGTAAGTTGGCGATCGAGGATCGTCTGTCGCGCACCGAGATCCGGTCTCCGGTCTCGGGATACGTCAATGAGCTTTTTGTTCATACGGTCGGCGGCGTTATCACGCCAGCCGCGAAGATCGCGACAATCGTCCCCCAGAATGCAGAACTCAAATTCGAGATCAGGATATCACCGGCCGACATTGACCAGGTGAGGGAAGGGCAGTCCGCCCGCATTCGCCTCAGTGCGTTCAACCGCAACACAACGCCGGAGATGAAGGGATCTGTCGTGATGCTTTCTCCCGCCTCGGCGCGCGATCCCACAAATGGGCAGGAATACTACATTGCATTCGTCAATCTGCTCCCCACCGAGGATGCGATTGCCAAACTTCATGGTCTTAAGCTGGTTCCAGGCATGCCGGCAGAGGTGTTTGTTTCGACCCAGGAAAGGACGGCGGCCTCCTATTTGGTGAAGCCCTTCACTGATCAGATGAACCGCGCCTTCCGCGAACGTTGATGTTTGGGCCGGAACAGGAAGCCGCTCGACGGAGCGAACCGCATCCGGAACGCCGTCGAAGCTGAAGGATTGACCCGGCGGGACCTTCACACCGGGCAATTGCATGTTCTTCCTTTTCTCGAACCGCCTGGGGTGCTTCGGCTCGCTGCTGGTCTCCGGGGCGATCACGGTCGCGCTGCTCTTCCTGCTCGGGATAATCCGGTTTTGAAGCCGAGCGCGTGATGCAAACCGATCGCTTCGCCCTTGGATTTGGTTCGCGAAAGCCTTCCAGGAACTTGGCCCTCGCTGGCCTGTTATTCGCACTCTCGTCCACCTAAGGAGTGCGCCCTTGGAAAGCACGATCATCGGACAATTCGACACGCGCCGCGGCGCCGAGCTTGCAGTTGAACACGTCGTGCAGGAATGCGGCGTTCCGCGAAGCGACGTCTTCGTCCAGCCCGCCGGCGGCGCGAACACGGTCGGAACACATACGGCTGGTGCCGATGCCAAGGCTGCGCCCGCGCCGGAGGGACGGCAGAAGCTGGAAGGCCTGATCGAGGTCTCCGTGGATTTCCACGGCGATTCTCCGGAGAAGATTGCCGAGGCTCTGAAAGGCGCGGGTGCAACGACCGTCCGAACCAAATGACGGCGGCGTGGGACTGCGCGGCGTGAGTAGCCACGACGACCGACGAAGCGTTCATGACTCCGCTGTTCGACGGCTGGATTTCCGCCGACATCGAATGGATGCTCGCTAGGCGCGAGATATCGGGCCGCAAGGCTATCGCGAGACGGACAACGTGATTTTTGGCGGGAAGGCGATCGAGCCGGCGGAAGCCGGTCGTTGCTTCGTCTCAACTTTGATTCCGCTGTGAGCGGGAGACAAGGCAACGTGGGGTAGGGCGTGGGTTGAATCGTCGAACATCAAAATTTGCTCGAAGAATCGGCAACCTTTGGCTGATACCCCTCCTGCCCAAAAGAACGGCCATATCAACTGCTTGAGCTGAATGTCTCCGGCCGGAGCACGGCAACGTGTTCAATCGCTTCGGCGCGGCCATGACGGCGGTCGATATTGTCGATGGCTTGGTCGGTGGTGGTGCTTGCAACCTCCTGAATGGCCGACAATCAAGGCCACAAACGAGCAGAACACGAATCTCGAGACGCGCAAGATACCGTTCATCGAGTATTCAGCGCCTCGATCGTACGTTGTGCAGAGGAGACGATTATGATCACTGGCATTGCCGCCGCTGCGCTCGCCATTCACATCGGGACCGTAGCGGTAAAGGACACTCCGCCCCAGGTTCAGGCTGTCCAATACCGTGTCCCGGTCAAACCGCCTCCGTGCGGCCACGGTTGGGATGTGAGTGCCCGTGACGGCATGTGCTATCCAAACGGGTATCTTCTCAGGAACAGGCTGCGCGGCAGTACTATTATCGCGGTGGCGGAGGCTACGGCCGACATCCAGTCCCCTGCGGCCATGGCGCTGACCTCGATATTCGAGACGGTCAATGCTACCCGACCGGTACGGTACCGCCACAGTTTCAGCAGGGCCGACAGGGGTACTACGGCTACGACGAATATGAACGCCGCCCAAGACGCGGTTATTATTGATCAGCCCTCCAGTATGGAATTGGCGGGCCTCAGAGTAGTCCTCACTCCAGCTCTTGAATTGTCGTGACGTCTCCTTCGCCTTCCGCAGGCGATTAGGGCCGAGCGACTTCAGCTCTTGGGATCGGCGCGCTTCAGCGTCCCAGGCGGCCCGGTTGGCTTGATCGAAATCCTTCCGGGATTCGGTCAGCGCGGCGCTCAGGTCCGACCAGGATTCACTGCCGGCCTCGTATGACCGATCGCAAAGACCTTTGGTCGGAAGCGCTGGCGAACGGCGGTGACGCGCCTTATTCCGCCACCCAGGAGGGAAAGCTTGTCGGGAACGCTATCCAATCTGAGAGACTAGCCGGATCGGAAGCTTCACGGCGGCGATGCGTGTTCTTCTCGAACCGAGCTTGGAGCTGCGGATCTGCGGCCTGATCACCACGGCGCTGGTCTTGCTGTTCGGGGATACCGCGGTTTTGATCTTCACGCCGGTACTCTCAGCTCCGAACAGCGATCGTGGGAACCCCTTGAGCACTCAAGGCGTTTAGAAGCAAATGCGAATTGCGAGGTCCACCTGCTTCAGAGCTCATCGACCCTGGTCCCCGGCGACACCGTCTGGCGGCGGTGCGAAGCCCGGCGCGTGGCGGTTCTCAACGATGCCGCCGATTATTTCGCGGCTCTGCGGGAAGCGCTGCTGGAGGCGCAGGAGCTCGTCTACATCATCGGATGGGATATCCATAGCGAGACCCGGCTGGTCGGAGCTTCCGGGCGCGCGGATGACGGCTTGCCTGAACAACTCGGCCCATTTCTGCGCGCGCTGGTCCAACGTCGACCGGCCTTGCGGATCAACATTCTCGTCTGGGACTTCGTCTCGTTCTATGCCTCAGAAAGGGAGTGGAATTCCTCGGCGAAGTTCACGGCCGACACGGATGGCCGCGTCCGATTTCAGCTTGATTCTACCCTTCCGTTTGGCTCGGCCCAACACCAGAAGATCGTCTGTGTCGACGGTTCATTGGCGTTCGTCGGCGGGCTCGATCTGACCATCAGGCGCTGGGACACGAGCGACCATTGTGCCGATCTCGGCTTGCGCCGCGACCCCCAGGGTAAGCCATACCCGCCGTTTCATGATGTTCAATGCCTGGTCGACGGCGATGCCGCGGCACAGCTGTTCGAACTCGTGGAGCAGCGCTGGCGTGCGGCAGGCCAACAGGTCGATGATCGACGCGCGCTGAAGAGCATCCCTTGGCCGGCGAATGTGCCTGTCGAGGCTGAGCACCTGCCGGTGGGGATCGCCAGGACCGAGGTGGTTTGTCCTGCAGGCTCGACAATCAGGGAAGTCGAACGCTCGTTTATCGCAGCGATCCGCTCCGCGACGAGCTTCGTGTATATCGAAAACCAGTTCACCAGCGCGACCAAGATGGCGCGCGAATTGGCGGAGCAGATGCTTCGCGTGCCTTCGCTTCGGGTTCTGATCGTCGCGCCAAAACTGCATTCGTCGTGGTTGGAATCCCAGGCCATGCAGAACGGCCGAGGTGCCTTCATCGACTGCTTCAGCGCGGCGGGGGTCGCCGATCGTATCCGCTTCGTCTACCCGGTCTCACGCTGCGGGGATATCGAAGCTGCCGTCATGGTGCACAGCAAGCTCATGATCGTCGATGACCAGATCTTGAGGATTGGCTCGGCCAACCTGAACAATCGGTCGATGGGCGCCGACAGCGAATGTGACCTGATTTTTGAAGCTGGATCCGAGGAGCATCGGAATTTCATTGCGTCGGTTCGGCGTCGCCTGATAGCCCATTTCTGCGGTCTCGAAGAACGGACGCTCGCGCGAAATGAGGATCGTCTTTTTGCTCTCCTCGACGAGGTCTCGACAGGTGAGGGGATGATGACGCTGCGGAAAGTGGAATCTTCGGGTTTGACCAGTACACTGGCAACAATGGTTCAGCCGGTGGCGGACCCGGAGGGGCCTCTTCATTTGGAGCGGGCGGCATCGCGAATGTGGAGCACGAAGACGATAATCGGGATCGTATCGATCGCCGTGGCGCTTCTTGGGCTGGCGCTGGCCTGGTCGTACTCATCCTTGAGCGGTTTCGCCGACTCAGGTCGCATTTCGACGCTCCTGTCTGTCTATTCGCAATCCGTCTGGGGGCCATTCTTCGCGATCGCAGCTTTCGTCGTCGGCGGGCTGGTCGTGTTTCCGATTCTGGTACTCATTGCCGCAACCGCTGCTGCACTCGGGCCATGGCTGGGCTTCTTCACTTCAATGGCTGGCGCCTTGCTCAGCGCCCTCATCCTTTTTTCAATCGGACGGGTACTCGGTCGGGAACGCCTCCAGCATCTGCTTGGACGACGTGCAGCGCGCATCCAGGAGCGCATTGTGGGCAAAGGCATTCTGGCTGTCGTCGTCATCAGGATGATTCCCGTCGCGCCGTATTCGGTGGTGAATGTCGTGGCCGGTGCAAGCACGCTGCCGCTTCGTGACTTCCTAGTTGGAACGCTGCTGGGTATCACGCCCGGTATTCTCGCCATGGCCGTTCTGGGAGCTCAGATCGCAGATCTGGCCAGGAATGCGTCCTGGAGCAGCTTGGTGCTCCTGGCGCTTGCGTTTCTGGGCTGGCTCGGGATCTGCGCGGGCGCACAATTCCTGGCGACGTGGCTCGCCGGGAGGCGCTGATGGCGTCCATGCGCTTCATGACGTGGAATGTGCATGGCACCTTCAATCTCAATCCGACGTTCGATCTGGAGGGGGTTTGCTCCATCATTCGCAAGTGGACCCCGGACGTCGTCGCGCTTCAGGAGGTGGATTCGCGATCGCGCTCGGACGATCCATTTGCGAAGCTGGCGAGTGTCGTCGGCGATCACCGCGTTCACGCCAAGTCGATTGTCACGAGGGACGGCGACTACGGCCAGATGCTGATGAGCCGTTTTCCGTTCTGCAGCGTGCCCGAGATCGTCGACGTGTCGTATCGGGAGCGGGAGCCGCGCAGGGCGATTGCCACGGGACTGCTGACACCGGCCGGCGACGTTCGCGTGGTGGCCACGCATCTCGGCCTCAGTATCCATGAGCGCTACGCGCAAGCACAAACCCTGGTTAGCCTGGTGAGGCCTGCAAGGACCGTCGTCCTCGGCGATTTCAACGATTGGTTCTGGGTGAAATCGGTGCGACGCGTGCTCGCGCAGGCCTGTCCGAACCGGACGCGTCTGCGGACTTTCCCGGCGCGGCTGCCGATTCTGCGGCTGGATCGGATCTATGCGACGGCCGATAGCCGGATCGGGACAGTATGGACCGACGCGGAGGCGAGGGCTTATTCAGACCATTTGCCCGTGATTGCGGACATCGAGGTTTAGCTGTTCTCCGCCGATGGAGAACGATCCCGGCTCTCTCGACTTGGCCTCGCGAAGCCGCAGCGATCGTGACAACCGCCGGAACGGGACAAGCGCCTTTGTCATGAGCCGGGACACGACCCCTGCGTATATCGAGCCGAGGCACGGAGACGTCTCCACGCGGCGCGCCACATTGGTCTCTTTGGGCTGGAGGCGCCAAATGCAGCGACGTCAGCTCTTGGTATCAGTGCCCTTCAGGGCGTCCCACGCGGCCTTGTTGGCTTGATCGAACGCCTTCCGGGATTCGGCGAGCGCGGCGCTCAGGACCGACCAGGATTCGCTGCCGGCCTGCTTCAGCTTCTGCAGCCGTGCTTCCGCTTCGGACGCATCGGATTTCATCTGCTTGAGCGCGGCATCCACGTCGGCGGTGCGGGCCGTGGCGACTTTGCCGGCGGCTTCGCGGAATTTGTCCGCTGCTTCGCCCCAAGCATTGGCCTGGGCCGCCGCAATGTCCTTGAACGTCGCCTGCTGCTGCTCGAACTCCCGGCCGGCGCTTTCGAAGAAGGTCTTCACCTGGGCTTCGAATCCGGCCCATTGCCTTTCCAGGTCCGTCTTGGCGCTGGCCCAAGCAGTCTCGCCCGCGTCCGCCTTGGTCTTGAGCATGGCCTGAAACTCGTCGCGCCGCTTCTTCAGGTCGGACAGGAATTGATCCGTCTTGACCTTGGACTCAGCCTTGGCCTGGCCGGCCTTGGACTCGAACGAGGCTAGTGCGGCATCCATCTCGTCGATCCGCTCCTTGGCCCAATTGAGATAAAAATGCATGCTGCTCTGCTGTGACATGGCCGCCTCCTTTGACTTGCGGGATTGAAGATCCCAGAGCCTGGGCCTGCTCATATTGACCTGTCTCAATCGTCCTGTGGTCTCATCGATCCCAACGCGTCAAAGCGCTTTCATGATTTCGAAAAGACGTTGTGCCGGCGGAACTTAGCTACTGTGCATGGGGTTGTTTCGCGAGGCTGGCGCGGGCGCCTTCTGATGGCCCGATCAGCGTGCTGGGGCCCTGGCTGGCCGAGCTTTTGCAGGTAAGGACCTGAAGTCGTGGACGTTTCGGTTCGGCTCAGCCACGCGCCGGGTCCGGCCGACGGAACTCTTTGGCCCGCGCCGCGTTGTCTCGCCATGACTGAAGACCTTTCCTTCCGACGCAAACCCTTGACCCCTGAACAGCGCCACGCGCGCGATGCCGCACGCCGGATCGAGGCTGAAAAGGCCATCCGCGATCATGAGGCGGCGCAGAAGGCGTTTTACGCCAACAAGGAACGGCTGAGGGCCGAACGGCTGGCGCGCGAAGCGGCAGCGGAAAAGGGCTGACCCGTTCGCCGGCCGATCTCTGAATCGCTTCCGCTTGGAGGAGTCCGGCCGGCCCTAGTGCCGCCTGGACGTCCTTTTCGCGCCCAAAGCCAGCTTGAGCGCCTGGACCGCCTCTACGAATGCGCCACGGGGCGATTGTGATTCGATCGCTTCGGCCGCCATGCGGCAATCGTCGGCGACCTTCAGCAGCCCGCTTCGGGCGAG
Source organism: Bradyrhizobium cedriense (assembly GCF_054602315.1). Lineage (NCBI taxonomy): Bacteria > Pseudomonadati > Pseudomonadota > Alphaproteobacteria > Hyphomicrobiales > Nitrobacteraceae > Bradyrhizobium > Bradyrhizobium cedriense. Next base: position 7,274 of record NZ_JBTSWB010000003.1, read on the forward strand.
GTCCATGGTGGAGAGGGCGGCCTGCTCCAGGCAGACCCGTTCAAGTCTTCGAAACTCCCGCAGCTCTCTGTTCATGCGTCAGCTCTCGATGTCCCCGCGCCATGCGACGCTGAGTCTGCTTAATAAATGGTAAACGCTCCCGACTTAGCCGGAGTGACTGGTGCGGGGCTGGTGCGTCGCGTGCGTCCGCCTTGGGCGCATCGGCAGGCTTGACGGCGTTCGGCTTCCGGGAGGAAGCTTCAACATCATCCTGAACCGACCTGACCCGCGGAGACGTTCACCTCCAGCACATCCCGTCCTCATCAGCGAGCCAGAATGGAGCTGACCATGACCACGTTCGACAAGCGCGAGCAGGGCTTTGAGGCCAAATTCGCCCACGACGAGGAGTTCATGTTCAAGGCCACTGCGCGGTCCAACAAGCTGCTTGGGCTGTGGGCCGCAGGCCAGCTCGGGCTCAGCGGCAATGCCGCGGCAAGCTACGCAACCGCGCTGGTGACGGACCATCTGGAGGGCCGGAGGATCGAGGACGTCGTCAGCAAGGTGTCGGGCGATCTCGCGGATAAAGGCATCGGGGGCGAGCAGGTCGCGCAGAAGCTTCAGGAGTGCCTGCACCAGGCGCTGGCGCAGCTCGAAGCGGACAAGCAATGAGGCCGTCCGCCGTCGCGCGACGGCCGGAAGCAGGAGGTCGGGAGTGTCCGCGAGCGGCTTTGGCAGATGGTCCGGCGCAATGGTATGCGCGGGCACCATCCTGGTTTGTGCGGGCAGCGCCGAGGTCTCGGCAACGTCACTGACGCCTTTTCGCTACGAGGCGCAGGCGCAGCGCTATTGCCCGCGCGACCGGGTCGTCTGGCTGGATTTCAGGAAGGGCATCTACTACGGCAAAGGTCAAAAGCAGTATGGCCAGGGATTCGATGGCAGCTTCGTCTGCCTGCGCGAGGCTCGCGACAGCTTCTATCGCCGTTCTCTGTTGGGTCTGCGCTGAGCGGCACGTGACCCGGGCTTGCGGACGCGCCGGCTATTTCCGCACCGGCGGGTTGATCGGCACGTGCGGAGAGGTGCTGATGACCCGGGGGCTTCCGTCCGGATAGGTGCGGTCGCCGCGGATCAGGGATTCCAAGACCAGGAAGAATTTCTCGGCAAGCATTTGCTTCACCCTCATTGGTGATGGCCTCTCGCAATTGGTCGAGGCGCCGAACGCAGAAATTCAATCAACTGAATGGGAGTGGCACAGCTTCGCCTGCTGCGGCGCGGTGGAGCCGTGTTGGAAAAGAAGGACGTGGCGCTCAGGCAAACGCCAGGGCGACGAGGCTCGAGCAGAGCAATACCAAGCCGCCAGCGGTCAATGCCAGGAAGCCATCGGATACGAGGTCATGGTTACGCATGGGACACCTGCCGCTCTCATCTTCGATGCTCGACCAGATCAATTAAGATCGTCCGAACGCGCTGCCTTGAAAGAGGTGATGCTTGCCGTCCGCGCGAGTGCCTCAGGCCCTCGTGCGGTAACCTTCAAACGCATGGGCCAGGAAGATCCCCGCGCTTACCAGACCCATCAGTGCCGAAACCGTCTCGATCATCGTTAAATTCCAATTCCCGCCCTTGCATCCGAGAGAACGCGTGCAGCCTTGCACAGTCAAAAGAATTTCCGGGAGTGGGGCGACAATGGGGGTGGGGTGAGGATTTGGCGCAACAGAATGTCCAGCCTTGGCACAGAGCAGGGCGCCCGGCCTCCGTGGGTCGCCGGGAAAAGCGAACCTCCCGTTTACCATCCCGGCTTGATGGCTGCGGGCTCCCCATTTCCGCCGTGTTCGGGTTGCGTTATCGTTACCACGTCCGGCGCGGTGGTGGGCCGCCTCGGAATCAGAAGGACCGGACAGCGCTCTCCCGCAGCCAAAGCGGGTTGGGTACGCCTCCGGCGAAGTGGTATTTGGGGCGCATGGAGATCCGACGGTCAGATTCGGTTTTGCGGGCCGCGCGCGGTGTTGCGGCGGTGGCGACTTGCCTCGCGCTCGCCAATTGCGCCTCCTCGAACAAGTTCGCCAGCCGAGTCGATCCGAAATACGGGGTGTCCTCGAGTCCCCGGGTCGTGGCCTTTGGCGATCCGGTCCCGAAGGGCGGCGGCACCTACCGCATCGGCAAGCCCTATGTCGTGGCGGGCAAAACCTACGTGCCTGAGGAGGACGTCAACTACCGCGCCGACGGCATGGCGTCCTGGTACGGCGATGATTTCCACGGCCGCCTGACCGCCAACGGCGAAGTGTTCGACATGACCTCGCTGACCGCGGCGCATCCGACCCTGCCGATGCCGTCCTATGCGCGGGTGACCAATATCTCGAACGGCAAGTCGCTGATCGTCCGTGTCAATGACCGCGGGCCCTATCACGGCAACCGCCTCATCGACGTTTCGAACAAGGCCGCCGAACTCCTTGAATTCAAAGGACATGGTGTTGCCAAGGTGCGCGTCGAATATGTCGGCCGGGCGCCGCTTGAAGGCTCCGACGACCGCCAGCTCCTGGCGACCCTGCGCACCGGCGTTCCGGCACCATCCCCATCGATGGTCCGAGTTGCCTCGGCAAAGCCGTTCGTGCCGGAATTGCCATCCTCGACCCGCGGCGCCATTCGCGGCGAGGTCCCGATGCCGGAAGGGCGTCCCTACAATCTCGGCAGCACCTCGGCCGACGTCGCATCGCTGAACGCAACCTCGGAAATGTCGGCGTCGAGCCGCAGCCGAGGCCGGGCACTCCAGAACGCCCGCGCCGTGTCCTATGACGAGGACGGCCGCTACGCCGCTGAGAGCGCTTCCGCGTCGGCCGATGGCGCCTCCGAGGCTCGTAACATCCTGAGCGGCCGCGGGCTCTACTGAGCCGCGCTCGCCGTCAGGAATTTTACCAGCGCCGCGTTCACCTCGTCGGGCCGCTCCTGCTGCACCCAATGGCCGGCGCCGTCGAGGATCAACTTGCCCTTGAGATTGGGCAGCACCCGCTCCAGTTCGTTGACGCGCTTGGCCCCGATCAGGCCGGTGATCACCGCGTCCTTTGAGCCCGCGATGAAGAGGGAAGCCTGATGAATCTGCGCGTCCTGCCAAGGCGCCGTCAGCTCCCAATTGCGATCGATGTTGCGGTACCAGTTCAGTCCGCCGCGAAAGCCGGACTTGCGGAATCTTTCGATGAAATAGGCCAGATCAGCCTCGCTGAGCCAGGCCGGTAGCGGCTCGTCGGCGGTCGCATGGCTGAGAAAGCCCTTGCCCTCCTGCACGAACATGGCGGCGCTGGGATCGGCCAGGCCGCGTCCTCCAAGCACGACGCGCATGGTGCGGGCGACGTCGCGCTCGAGCTCAGCCTCGGCGACGCCGGGCGTCTGGAAATACTGCCAATAGAAGTTGGTAATGCCGCTCTGGCGCAACAAGTCGAGCGGCCTGCCGCGGCTGCGGAACGGCGGCGGCACGCTCAGGCCTGCGACCGCCGTGAAGATATCGGGGCGGAACAGCGCCGCGTGCCAGGCGACCGGTGCACCCCAATCATGGCCGACCACCATCGCCCTGGTCTCGCCGAGCGCCTGGACGAGGCCGACCACATCTCCGACGGTGTCGAAGATCGAGTAAGCTGCAACCTCGGGCGGCGCTGCGCTTTGGCCATAGCCGCGCATGTCGGGGACGACGACGTGAAACCCGGCGGCGGCGAGCGCCGGAATCTGGTGACGCCAGGAGTACGAGAGTTCCGGCCAGCCATGGCACAGCACCACCAGAGGCCCCTGGCCGGCTTCGCGGACGAAGAGATCAATCCCGTTGGCCTTGATCACGCGGCTTGAGGACATTCGCTTTTCCGCCTTGTTTCAGGGGTTTGTTCGAGAAATATGAGGTGCCACGATAGGGGCGCGACGAGAATCGTGCAATCTCAGGACAAGCGCCCAACCTCTTATTGTTCGCACCGGTTCCAGCTGTTAGAACGCCGCTCTCAGGGCTAGGCCATGGCATTTCGTCTTTCTTTGCATCGTCGCAAGCGGTCCATTGCCGGGGCGCTGGTGCACGGGCTGATTGCTGCGGTTCTGGTCGCGGGCATCGGCTGGGGCGGAATGCTCCACGCTGCCAACCAGAGCATCCAGGGCGCCAAGAAGGCGGAAGATGTAGGCTTCGATGGCGATGCCCCGACCGCAATTTTGATCGAAGCCTCCAGCGGCAGCGTGCTGTTCGAGAAGAACGCCGACGAGCTGCGTGCGCCCTCCAGCATGATGAAGCTCATGACTGCGGAGGTCGTCTTCAATGCGGTCAAGAAGGGCGACATCAAGCTGACCGACGAGTACCGGATCAGCGAGAACGCCTGGCGCCGGGGCGGCGCACCCTCAGGCGGCTCGACCATGTTCGCCGCCATCAACAGCAAGGTCTCGGTCGACGATCTCCTCCACGGGGCGATCATCCAGAGCGGCAACGACGCCTGTATTGCGCTTGCCGAAGCCATGGCGGGCAATGAGCGGATCTTTGCGGCCGATTTCATGACCAAGCGCGCGCGTGAGCTCGGCCTCACCCGATCGACCTTCGCCAATTCGAGCGGCTTGCCCGACCCCGGCAACAAGATGACGGTGCGCGAGCTCGGCATCCTCGCCCGCCACATCATCCTGGACTTCCCCGAGTTCTACAAACTGTTCGGGGAGAAGGAGTTCACCTGGAACAAGATCCGCCAGCCCAACCGCAATCCGCTGCTCAATTCGATGGAAGGCGCTGACGGTCTCAAGACCGGCTACACCAAGGAGGGCGGCTACGGCATGGTGGGCTCGGCCGTGCAGAACGGCACGCGGCTGATCGTCGTCGTCAATGGACTCGATGACCCCGACGATCGGGCCACCGAAGCCAAGAAGATGCTGGAATGGGGGTTTCGCAATTTCGAAACCCGCACCCTGTTCGCGGCCGAGCAGCCGGTCGGCTACGCCAAGGTGTTCGGCGGCGAGAGCCGCTCGGTCAAGCTCGTCGCCAAGACGCCGGTGAAGGTGATGGTGCACAGGAACGGCAGCGACAAGCTGATTGCGCGCATCGTCTATAGCGGCCCGGTGCGCGCGCCGGTCGAGGCCGGCCAGCGGGTCGGCGTCGTCAGGGTCTGGCGCAGCGGCAACATCGCCGTCGAGACGCCGGTCTATGCAGCCGAAGCGATCGGCACCGGCTCAACCATGCGCCGCGCGATCGATGGCGCGAGCGAGCTCGTCATCGGCATGTTCCGCGCAGGCGCCGAGAAGCTCTGATCATGACTGAGAGCGCGGTCCAGCGGACGTCCGGACGCGGACGCTTCATCACCTTTGAAGGCGGGGAGGGCACGGGCAAGTCCACCCAGATCAAGAAGCTCGCTGACCGCCTCAAGGCCGCAAAGCTGCGCATTCGGGTCACTCGCGAGCCGGGCGGCTCGCCGGGCGCCGAGATCATGCGCCATCTGGTGCTGTCCGGCATGGGCAAGCTGCTCGGCCCCGAGGCGGAGACGCTGCTGTTTGCCGCCGCGCGCGATGACCATGTCCGCACCGTGATCCAACCTGCGCTCAACCAGGGCACCTGGGTGCTGTGCGACCGCTTCGCCGACTCGACGCGGGCCTATCAAGGCAGCCTCGGCCGCGTTCCCGAGGGCCTGATCAACGCGATGCAGCGGGTCACGATCGGCAATCTCAAGCCGGACCTCACCATCATCCTCGACCTGCCGGTCGAGATTGGCCTGCAACGTGCCGCCGCGCGTCGCGGCAGCGGCACGCCTGACAGGTTCGAGGCCGAGAAGCTCAGCTTCCACCAGGGCCTGCGCGAAGCCTATCGCAAGATCGCGGCGGAAGATCCGGCGCGGTGCGTGCTGATCGACGCCAACTCCGACCCGGACACGGTCGCCGGGCGCGTTTGGACCGCGCTGCGCGAGCGTCTGCTCCCGACGCCGGCATCGGTGATCTCGGCATGAGCGCGCGTCAGACCGAGCGTGAAAACACGATCCTGCATCCGCGCGAGACATCGCGGCTGTTCGGCCATCGTGAGGCCGAGGCCGCGCTGCTGGCGGCCTATCGCAGCGGGCGCATTCCGCATGCCTGGCTGATCGGCGGGCCGCAAGGGATCGGCAAGGCAACGCTGGCCTATCGCATGGCGCGTTTCGTGCTCGCTCATTCGCAGCCGCTCGCGCCCGCCGTGCAGCGCGCCGAGAACCTTGCGATCGATTCTGACGATGCCGTGGCGCGGCAGGTGGCGGCCGGCTCCCATGGCGGCCTGCTGACGCTGGAGCGCACCGCCAACGACCGCGGCGTGATGCGCACGGTGATCACCGTGGACGAGACGCGCGAGACGATCGCGTTCTTCGGCTCGACCGCGGCGGCCGAAGGCTGGCGGGTCTGCATCGTCGACACCGTCGACGAGCTCAATCCCAATGCGGCCAACGCGCTGCTGAAAATCCTCGAAGAGCCGCCCCAGCAATCGCTGTTCCTTCTGGTGAGCCACGCGCCCGCACGCGTGCTCGCCACGATCCAGTCGCGCTGCCGCAAGCTGCGCCTGCGCCCGCTCGCCACGGATGATGTGATCGCGGCCGCAGCTTCGGCGGCCGGGCTTGATCCGAACGATCCCGCGCTGCGCGAGGCGGCCGAGGCCTCCGAGGGAAGCGTTGCACGGGCCCTGACGCTGCTTGGCGGCGATGCCCTGAAACTTCAGCAGCGCACGGCGGCGCTGCTTGCGCGCCTGCCGCAGGTCGATCCGCGCGAATTGCACACACTCGGCGATTCCCTCGGCACCAGCGACCGCGTCGCGCTTGCCGCCTTCATCGACGGCATCGACCGCTGGATCGCGGAGCGCCTGCATGCCGATGAGGCCAATGCCAACCAGAACCTGCCGCGCCTTGCGCGCCTAGCTGAGGTATGGGAAAAGATCGTCCGCGCCGCGCGCGACACCGAAACCTATAATCTGGAGCGCAAGCCCTTGGTCTTCTCGGTGTTCGGCTGGCTGGCGGACGCAACGCGCTAGGCGCAGAGCCGTTTCCAAATTTCGAGAAGCCGGTAAAGGAATTCGTGGTGGCAACGCGAGCTAAGAAGACCGTTAAGGGCAAGAGCAGCAAGAAGAAGGCTGCCAAGAAGGCCGTGAAGAAAGCCGCCAGGAAGGCTGCAAAGACGCGCGCGACCAAAGCCGTCAAGAAGACCAAGAAGTCTGCCCCCAGGAAGGGCGTGACGAAGAGCGCTGCGAAGACGACAAAGAAGGCCGGCAAGAAGGCTGCGAAGGGGCGCGTCGTCGCCAGGAAGGCTTCGAAGAAGTCGGCTCCCAAGAAGCCGGCCAAGGCTCCGGCGAAGAAGGTGGCCAAAAGGGCGGCTGCGCCTGCCATGACCGCCGCGTCGGCTCCCGTGGCCTCGCCTCCCAAGCCCGCCAAGCCCAAAGTGGCGCAATCCAGGACCACGCCTGCGCCGAAGCCCGTCGCGGCTTCCGAAGCCGCCGCGCCGACGATCGCGCCCGCGCGCGACAACGTCTTCTACGTCACAACCGCGATCGCCTATCCCAACGGCAGCCCGCATATCGGTCACGCCTATGAGGCGATCGCGACCGATGCGCTGGCGCGCTTTGCGCGGCTCGACGGCAAGGACGTGTTCTTCCTGACCGGCACGGACGAGCACGGTCAGAAGATGGTTCAGACCGCGGCCGGTGAAGGCATGTCCGCGGCCGCGCTCGCGACCCGCAACGCCGGCCGCTTCAAGGAAATGGACGAGCGACTGAACGTGTCGTTCGACCGCTTCATCCGTACCACCGAGGAGCAGCATCACCGCTCCAGCCAGGAGATCTGGCGGCGCATGGAGGCGAACGGCGACATCTATGCCGACACCTATTCGGGCTGGTACTCGGTCCGTGACGAGGCCTATTACGCCGAGGACGAGACGCGCGTGAACGACGACGGCGTGCGGCTCGGGCCGCAGGGCACGCCGGTCGAATGGGTGGAGGAGAAGAGCTATTTCTTCCGCCTGTCGGCATACCAGGACAGGCTGCTCAGGCTCTACGCGGATCATCCTGATTTCATCGGTCCGGACTCGCGCAAGAACGAGGTCGTGAGCTTCGTCCGAGGCGGCCTGCGCGATCTCTCGATCTCGCGTACCACGTTCGATTGGGGCGTGAAGGTGCCCGGCGACGAAGAACACGTGATGTATGTCTGGGTCGACGCACTGACCAACTACATCACCGGCGTCGGCTTCCCCGATGAGAGTGACAGGAACTGGCGCTACTGGCCGGCCGACGTGCACGTCATCGGCAAGGACATCATCCGCTTCCATGCGGTGTATTGGCCGGCCTTTCTCCTCTCGGCCGGAATCCCGCTGCCGAAGCGGGTCTATGCCCACGGCTTCCTGTTCAACAGGGGCGAGAAGATGTCGAAGTCGGTCGGCAACGTCGTCGATCCCTTCAACCTTGCTGACCAGTATGGCGTCGACCAGATGCGCTATTTCTTCCTGCGCGAGGTGCCGTTCGGCCAGGACGGCAACTACAATCACGAGGCCATCGTCGCACGCATCAATGCCGATCTCGCCAACGATCTCGGCAATCTCGCGCAGCGCTCGCTCTCGATGATCGCCAAGCAATTCGGCGGCGTGCTGCCCGAGCCCGGCAACTTCAGCGACAACGACAACGCGATGCTGGCGATGGCCGACGGCATGATCGCTGCGTCACGCGAGGCCATGGCGGCGCAGCAGATCCATCAATGGCTCAACTCCGTCTGGGCCGTGGTCGCGGAGGCCAACCGCTATTTCGCGGGCGAGGCGCCGTGGGCGCTCGCGAAGACGGATCCTGCCCGGCAGAAGACGGTGCTCTACGTCACCGCCGAAGTCGTGCGCCAGATCGCAATCCTTGCTCAGCCCGTGATGCCGTCTGCATCAGGCAAGCTGCTCGACGGCCTCGGTATCCCCGAAGCCGAGCGCAACTTCGCCATGCTCGGTGGCGCCAAGCGCATCGCACCCGGCTCGACCTTGCCGGCACCGACGCCGGCGTTCCCGCGCTACGTCGAGCCGGCGGCCTGAAGGCGTTGGCGCGATGCTGGTCGACAGCCACTGCCACCTGGATTTTCCGGACTTCGCGGCAGATCTCGACGGGATCGTGTCGCGGGCGCGAGCGGCCGGCATCGCGCGCATGGTCACGATCTCGACGCGGGTGCGGCGGCTGAAGGACCTGCTCGCGATTGCCGAACGCTATGACGACGTCTATTGCTCGGTCGGCACCCATCCGCACAATGCGGACGAGGAGGACGGCATCGCGCCGGACGAGCTTGTTGCGTTGACGGGGCATCCCAAGGTCGTCGCGCTTGGGGAGGCCGGGCTCGACTATTTCTACGACAACGGCTCGCCGGAGGCACAGGCGAGGGGCTTTCGCGCCCACATCGCCGCCGCCCGCATCAGCGGCCTGCCGTTGGTGATCCACACCCGCGAGGCCGACGAGGACTGCGCGCGCATTCTGGAAGACGAGGCGGCAAAAGGATCGTTTCGCGCCGTGCTGCATTGTTACACGGGCGGGCGCGAGCTGGCGCTGAAGGCCGTGTCGCTCGGTCACTATATCGGCTTCACGGGAATCCTGACCTTCAAGAAATCGGAAGCCCTGCGCGCGCTCGCGGCAGAACTGCCATCCGATCGTATCCTGGTTGAAACGGACTCGCCCTATCTTGCGCCGGGCAAGTTCCGGGGCAAGCGCAACGAGCCCGCCTATGTGGTCGAGGTCGCAAAGGTGCTTGCCGAGACGCGCGGCGTGTCATTTGACGAGATCTCGCGCCAGACCACCGAAAACTTCTTCCGCCTGTTCTCCAAGGTGAAAGCTTAGGACTGAAGCCGCATGACGCTGACGCTGACGATCCTGGGTTGCGGTTCCTCCGCCGGCGTGCCGCGCCCGGCGCTCGGGTGGGGCGCCTGCGATCCCAACAATCCCAAGAACCGCCGGCGCCGCTGCTCGCTACTGGTCGAACGGACCTCGGAGCACGGCACGACACGCATCGTGATCGACACCTCGCCGGATCTGCGCGAGCAATTGCTCTCGACCAATGTCGATCACATCGACGCAGTGTTCCTGACGCATGAGCACGCCGATCAGACCCATGGCATGGATGATCTGCGTTCGGTCGTCATGCACATGCGACGCCGTATCCCGACCTACTTCAACCAGTCGACCGCCAAGGACATCCTGTCGCGCTTCTCCTATTGCTTCATCTCGCCGGAGGGCAGCGACTATCCGCCGATCCTCACCCGACATTCGATCGAGGCGGGAGAAAGCCAGACCGTTCTGGGGAAGGGCGGCGCCGTGACGCTGACGGCCTTTCTGGTGCAGCACGGCAACATTCCTGCTCTCGGCTACCGCATCGGGGATGCCGCCTACACGCCCGACCTCAACGACATCCCGCGCGAGAGCTGGGGCGCGCTGGAACATCTGGATCTCTGGATCGTCGACGGTTTGCGCTACACGAGCCATGTCAGCCATTTCAGCATCAACGATGCGCTGTCCTGGATCGAGCGCTTCAAGCCGAAGCGCGCGGTGATCACCAATATGACCGCCGACGTCGATTACGAGGTCATCCGCCAGTCGCTGCCCGCGGGCGTGGTGCCGGCCTATGACGGGCTGCGGCTGGAGACACACTGAACCTGGGGTAGAAATTCCGGCTCCAGCCGGCATACTCCTTGCTTGCACCGGCCGCATCATGTTGATCTAACGTCTGAAAGACAGGCGTCGGACAGGGCGATATTCAGGCACGACCCACGGGCCGATTGAATCGCCTTGTGTGAGGATGGGGATTGCGTTGGCAGGGGACGATGTAGCGGCTCGGGGACCAGCGCGACGTGCTCTGGACCTCCTTTATCTCGGCGCAGGCTACGCCGCTGGCGTCTTCCTGGTTGCGATCTTCGCAATCATGATGGTCATGTCGGTCGGGCGCCAGTTTGCGATCAACATTCCCGCCGGCGATGATTTTGCGTCCTGGTGCATGGCCGCGATGGCTTTCCTCGGCCTCGCTCATACCTTCAAGCGCGGAGAGATGATCCGCGTTGGTCTGCTGCTGGAGCATCTGCACGGGCGGACCAAGCAGATCGCGGAGATCGTGGCGCTCGGTATTGCGACCGCCTTCATCCTCTATTTCACTCGTTATGCCGTGCAGATGACCTACGACTCCTGGCGGTTCAACGATGTAGCGCAGGGTGTCGTCGCGCTTCCGCTCTGGATTCCGCAACTCGGCTTTGCCGGCGGGCTTGCGATCCTCTCGATCGCGCTCATCGATGAAATGGTCAGTGTCGTCATCGGCAATCGGCCAAGCTACGAGAAGGGCTCGCCGGATGAGACGCCGGACGAATTCATCGAGCGCATCTCGCAGGGCGGCGGAGGTTGACCATGACCAATCTTGGCATGATCGAGCTGTCGTTCATTCTCCTCGGCGTCATGATCCTGCTGCTGGGAAGCGGCGTCTGGATCGCGGTCTCGCTCGGGCTGGTCGGCTTCGTGGCAATGTCGCTGACCACGAGCCTTCCACTCGGGGCCGTGCTCGCCACCACGACCTGGAGCGCCAGCTCCTCGTGGACGCTGGCGGCGCTGCCGCTGTTCATATGGATGGGCGAGATTCTCTTCCGCACCAAATTGTCGGAAGAAATGTTCCGGGGGCTGTCGCCCTGGGTTCAGTGGCTCCCCGGGCGCCTCACTCATGTCAACGTGATCGGCTGCGGCATCTTCGCGGCAGTGTCGGGCTCTTCGGCAGCGACGTGCGCGACGATCGGCAAGATCGCGCTGCCTGAGCTGGACAAGCGCGGCTATGACAAGAGCCTGAGTCTCGGATCGCTCGCAGGCGCGGGCACGCTGGGCCTCCTGATTCCACCATCGATCCCGATGGTGGTCTACGCGGTCACGGCGAACGTCTCCGTGCTGCAGGTGTTCCTCGGCGGATTCCTGCCGGGCGTGCTCGTGATGGTGCTCTATTCGGGCTACATCATCATTTGGTCGCTGCTCAATCCCAAGAAGGTTCCGCCGCGCGATCCGCCGATGCCGTTCCGGCAGAAGCTGCGCGAGTCGGCGAAGCTCGCACCCTGCCTGCTCCTGATCCTGGCCGTGTTTCTTTCGCTCGTGCTGGGCTTTGCGACCGCCACCGAATGCGCGGCATGGGGCGTCACGGGCGCGCTGCTGCTGGCGTGGTGGAGCGGCACGCTCACGCGCAAGAATTTCCTCGAGAGCATCATGAGCGCGACGCGCCTGACCTGCATGATCATGCTGATCCTGGCAGGTGCGGCCTACACCACGGCTGCGATGGCCTATACGGGCATACCGGCCGCGCTCGCCACCTGGGTTCAGGGGCAGGAGCTTACACCCGGCATGCTCGCGCTCTATCTGAGCATCATGTACATCATCCTGGGATGCCTGATCGACGGCATCTCGATGATCGTCCTGACCGCCGTCATCGTGCTGCCGATGGTCAGGCAGGCCGGGCTCGACCTGGTCTGGTTCGGCGTCTATCTCATCATTCATGTGGAAATGGCGCAGATTACGCCGCCGGTTGGATTCAATCTGTTCGTGCTCCAGAACATGAGCGGCCGTGATACGTTCACCGTTGCTCGGGCAGCGTTCCCGTTCTTCGTCCTGCTGCTCGCTTCCGTGTTCATCATCACGGAGTATCCGCAGATCGTGATGTTTCTGCCCAAGCTCGCTTTCCCAGACTGACCGCATCCGGTTTCAAGTTTACTGTGAGGAGAAGTCCAATGTTGTCCCGTTTAATCCGCGCATCCTTGATCGCCGGTGCCGTGCTGGCCGCGACGCCCGCTCTGGCCCAGACCAAATGGAATCTGCCGGCGGCATATCCAGCCGACAATCCGCACTCCGAAAACCTGGTCGCGTTCGCCAAGGATGTCGAAGCCGCCACCTCCGGCAAGCTCCAGATCACGGTTCACCCGGGCGCCTCGCTGTTCAAGGCACCCGACATCAAGCGCGCAGTGGTGACCGGGCAGGCGCAGATGGGTGAGGTGCTGCTGTCGATTCACGAGAACGAGGACCCGCTCTTCGGCATCGACGTCGTGCCGTTCCTGGCGACCAGCTTTCCGGATGCGATGAAGCTGTATCAGGCCTCCAAGCCCGCGATCGTCAAGAAGCTCGACGCTCAGGGTCTCAAACTCCTGTTCGCGGTGCCCTGGGCGCCGCAGGGCGTCTATGTCAACAAGCCGCTCGCGACGATCGAGGACATGAAGGGCCTGAAATGGCGCGCCTACAATGTCGGGACCGCGCGGATCGGCGAGCTGGTCGGCGCCCAGTCGGTCACGATCCAGGCGGCGGAATTGCCGCAGGCGCTGGCGACGGGCGTCGTGAACTCCTTCATGTCGTCTGGCGGCACCGGTTATGATTCGAAGGCCTGGGAGTCGCTCAAGTACTTCTATGACGTGCAGGCCTGGATTCCGAAGGACTACACTTTCGTCAACAAGGCCGCGTTCGAGGCGCTCGACAAGCCGACCCAGGAGGCCATCCTCAAGGCCGCCGCGACGGCGGAAACCCGCGGCTGGAAGGCCTGGCAGGACAAGAGCACCTGGTACATCGATCAGCTCAAGGCGAAAGGCATGACCGTCGAGCCGCCGAGCCCGGCGCTCAAGGCCGGCTTCCAGAAGATCGGCGAGCAGCTCACGGCCGACTGGCTCAAAAAGGCAGGGGCCGACGGTCAGGCGCTGGTTGACGCTTACAAGAAGATGTGAGGACGGAGAGAGCTTCCGCTCGCCATGCGCGCGGGCGGAAGGCTCTCTGTACGCTATTTAGGCCGAGATCGCCTTCACCGATCCGACCTCGTTGCGCAGCAGGAATTTCTGGATCTTGCCGGTCGAGGTCTTCGGAATGGGGCCGAACACGACCGCCTTCGGCGTCTTGAAGCCGCTCATATGCGAACGGCAGAAAGCGATGATGTCGGCTTCGCTGGCGCTGGCGCCGTCCTTCAGTTCGACGAAGGCGCAGGGCACTTCACCCCATTTCGGATCGGGCTTGGCGACCACGGCTGCGAACAGCACGGCCGGATGCTTGTAGAGGATGTCCTCGACCTCGACGGAGGAGATGTTCTCGCCGCCGGAAATGATGATGTCCTTGGAGCGGTCCTTGATGATGACGTAGCCGTGCTCGTCGAGCACGCCCAGATCACCGGTGTGAAACCAGCCGCCTTCGAAGGCTTCCTTGGTTGCCTTCTCGTTCTTGAGATAGCCCTTCATCACGATGTTGCCGCGGAACATGACCTCGCCGATGGTCTCGGCGTCGCGCGGCACCTCCTGCATCGTCTGCGGATTGATCACGGTGACGGCTTCCTCGAGCGGGTAGGGCACACCCTGCCGGCGTTTCATCCGAGCCCGCTCGGCCGCCGGGAGTTCGTCCCAGCCCGGCTGCTCGGCGCAGACGGAGGCGGGGCCGTAGACCTCGGTCAGGCCATACACATGCGTGAGCTTGATGCCGATGCTTTCGGCGCCTTCGAGCACCGCGACCGGCGGTGCGGCACCGGCGATCAGGCCGACGATGCGGCGGGCGGCATTGCCCTTGGGCGCATCGGGTGCATTGATCAGCGTATTGTACACGATCGGCGCGCCGCACATGTGAGTGACGCCGTGCTGCTTGATCAGCTCGAAAATCCTGGTCGGCTCGACCTTGCGCAGGCAGACATTGATGCCGGCCGAGGCCGCAATGGTCCAGGGGAAGCACCAGCCGTTGCAGTGGAACATCGGCAGCGTCCAGAGATAGACCGGATGCTGGCCGAGATTGCCGGCGAGGATGTTGCTGACGGCGTTCAGGTACGCGCCGCGATGATGGGTGACGACGCCCTTGGGATTTCCCGTCGTGCCCGAGGTGTAGCTCAGCGCGATGGCATCCCACTCGTCCTGCGGCAGGACGGCGGTGAATGCGGGGTCGCCTTGCGCGACCGCCGCCTCATATTCGATCTCGCCGATGCGCTTGCCGCCGTTGAACGCGGCGTCGTCGACGTCGATCACCAGCGGCTTGGGACCCGTCATCCGTGCGAGCGCGTCGCTGATGACGCCGGAGAATTCGGGATCGACCAGGATGATTCTGGCGCCGCCATGGTCGAGCTGAAACGCGATCGAGGGAGCATCGAGGCGGATGTTGAGTGCGTTGAGCACGGCGCCGGTCATGGGCACGGCGAAATGCGCCTCGTTCATCGCCGGGATGTTCGGCAGCATCGCCGCGACGGTGTCGCCCACGCCGATGCCTTTGCCCGCGAGATAAGAGGCAAAGCGGCGGCAGCGTTCATAGGTCTGCGCCCAGGTGAAGCTGCGGCCCTCATAAACGGTGCTGCGGTGATCGGGATAGACCGCGGCACTGCGTGCGAGGAAGCTCAACGGGCTCAGGGGCACGTAGTTGGCCGGGGTCTTGTCTAGTCCGATATTGTATGGGTTCTGCCGCTCGCTCATCGACACCCTCCTCAAATGCGTCTCAAAGGAATCCGATCGAGATCCAGGGGAAGATCGCGACGATGATCAATCCCACCAGCAGTGCCAAGAGATAGCCCCAGATCGGCCTGATGCCCTCCGCCGGATCGACGCGTCCGATGGCGCAGGCGGCATAATAGCCGACGCCGAACGGCGGGGCGAATAGCCCGATACCCATGGCAAGAATGATCACCATGGCATAGTGCACCTCGTGGACGCCGACGGCGCGGGCGATCGGGAACAGCAGCGGCCCGAACAGCACGATGGCCGGAATGCCCTCGAGCACGCTGCCGAGAATGGTGAAGGCCAGGATCGAGACGGCGATGAAGGTCGCGGCTCCCCCGGGCAATCCCGTCATGGCAGCGGCCAGCGAGCGCGAGAAGCCTGATTGGGTCAGGCCCCAGGCCATACCGGTTGCGGTGCCGATGATCAGCAGGATCGCGCCCGACAAGGCAGCGGTCTCGACCAGCATCGGAAACAGCCGCCGCCAGTCGAAGCGGCGGTAGACCAGCAGGCCGACCAGGGCGCCATAGACGATGCCGATGGTGGAGACCTCGGTGGCGGTGGCGATGCCCTCGACCACGGCATAACGGATCACGAATGGCAGTGCGAGCGCGGGCAGGGCGACGATGAAGGTCTTGCCGATCTCGAAACCCGTGGCGCGGCGGACATGGCTCATGTCCTCGTGGCGGTAGCGCCACCACACCAGCATGCACAGCGTGATCGCGAGCACGACGCCGGGCAAGAGGCCGCCTGTGAACAGCGCTGCGATTGAGACGCCGGTGACCGAGCCGATCGTGATCAGCACGAGGCTCGGCGGAATGGTTTCAGTCTGGGCACCGGTCGCCGCAAGCAGCGCGACGAGATCGCCGGGCTTGGCGCCGCGCGCCTTCATCTCGGGAAACAGCACGGGTGCAACTGCGGCCATGTCGGCGGCCTTGGCGCCGGAAATGCCGGAGACCAGGTACATCGCGCCGACAAGCACGTAATGCAGGCCGCCCCTGACATGGCCGAGCAGGCTTGCGAGGAACGCCACCATGGCCCGCGCCATGCCGGTCATCTCGATCAGGAGCCCCAGGAACACGAACAGCGGCACCGAGAGCAGGATGAGATGGCTCATGCCCTCGTCCATCCGCCCGACCAGCACCATGACCGGCGTGCGCGTGGCCAGCGCCAGATAGCCGAAGATCGCCAGGCCAAAGCCGAACGCAATGGGAACGCCGGCGAAGACGCAGAAGCCGGCGACGCCGACGAAGAAGATGACGAGATTGATATTGCCGAGC
The DNA here is from genome assembly GCF_054602315.1 of Bradyrhizobium cedriense. Taxonomy (NCBI): domain Bacteria; kingdom Pseudomonadati; phylum Pseudomonadota; class Alphaproteobacteria; order Hyphomicrobiales; family Nitrobacteraceae; genus Bradyrhizobium; species Bradyrhizobium cedriense. Next base: position 23,935 of record NZ_JBTSWB010000003.1, read on the forward strand.
GGCCGCAGGAGCGGCTCAGCCAGCCAGAACAGACCGATTACGGCAGCCACGGTGACGAAGGCAGTTGCGACCATCCGGTAATCGGCCGCGCGCAGCAGGCGCAGCAAGGCAAAGGCCGCCATCAGGCCGATGCCGGCCGGCAACGCGGCAGCGCGCCACATATTGGAAATCTGCAGCGCCGGGGTGGTGATGTAGCTCTCTTCATAGGCATAGTCGCAGGACGGCCAGACGATCAGCGCCAGAAACGCCAGCGCCGCGCAGGTCGCGACCAGATCGAGATAGGCCCGCATCGCAGGCCTGGCGCTTGCGACCACGGCGGTCATGCGCATGTGCTCGGAGCGGCGGAATGCGACGGCGGCGCCGAGCATGGCGAGCCACAGGAACAGGATCGAAGCGAGCTCGTCCGACCAGATCAACGGCCGGTGCAGGCCGTAGCGGGCGACCACGCCGGCAAACAGGATCACGATCTCGGCGACGACGAGAATCGCCGCCGGCACCTCGACGAGGAGACCGAGCACGCGTTCCGTCGAGCCCAGCAACGAAGGTCGGCGAGGGGACTGCACAGCCACCTCGCCCGTTACTTCGGTCACCTCAACCTCGATGTGAGCCATGATGGCCCCGACGCGTCACGACAGCTTGCCCACGGCCTTCTCCAGGAGGTCCCAGGCCTGATCGCCGTATTTGCCTTTCCACTCGGCATAGAATCCGGCGGCGCGCAGCTTGTCCCGGAATGGCGCAACGGTCGGCTGGTTGAAGGTCAGGCCCTTGCCCGCGAGCTCCTGCTGGAGGTTGGCGTTGAGCTTGGCGGTGTCCTCGCGCTCCTTCACAGCCGCGGCGTTGATGTTCTTGGCGACGATGGCGCGCACGTCCTGCGGCAGCTTTTCCCAAGCCCTGCGGTTGGCCAGGAACCAGAAGCCGTCCCACATGTGGTTGGTCAACGAGCAGTATTTCTGCACCTCGTAGAGTTTCGCCGTCGAGATGATCGCGAGCGGGTTTTCCTGGCCCTCGACGATCTTGGTCTGGAGCGCCGAATAGACCTCGCTGAAATTGATCGAGGCGGGCGCCGCATCGAACGCCTTGAACATCGAGGTCCACAGCGGCGACACCGGCACGCGGATCTTGAAGCCCTTGAGGTCGTCCGGCCCGGTGATCGGCCTGGTTGACGAGGTGGTCTGGCGGAAGCCGTTGTCCCAGATCTTGTCCATGACCTCGAGGCCGGCCTTCTTGATCTCGCCGCGGACATGGGCGCCGAGATCGCCGTCCATGGCCTTCCAGACCGTGTCATAGTCCGGGAACGCGAAGCCGATGCCGTTGATGGACGCGGCCGGCACCAGGGTCGACAGGATCAGGCCGGACAGCGTGAAGAACTCGACGCCGCCGGAGCGGATCTGGCTCAGCATGTCGGTGTCGGACCCGAGCTGGTTGTTCGGGAAGATCTGGAGGTCGAACTTGCCGTTGGTCTCGGTCTTGATCGCCGCCGCCATCTCCTTGGCGCGGACGTTCATGGGATGGGTATCAGGCAGGTTATTGGCGTATTTGTAGGTGAACTCGGCGCTCTGGGCACGGGCCACATGGGGCGCACCGATGCCGCCCAGGACCGCGGTCGCGGCGGAGGCCTTGAGAAGCGTGCGGCGGGAAAAGCGCGTCGAAAAGACCATGGGTCTGCTTCCTCGGAAGGTTTGTTGTTGTTCTGAGATGCAAACCTATACGAACGGTCGGTCTCAAGGTCATCTGCGATCTCGCGAGGCCTCGCTTATTGCAGCCGGACAACGTCACGGCAATATCGGCGTGAGGGACATGGGCCGGACAAAAAGTGCGAAAACAACCCCATGCACAGTAGCCGTCAAGAGTTGGGACGACGTTCGAGTCCCGGGCCGAAAACCGCGCTCGACGCGAAGCAGGATATCAGGAGCTTCGTCTAAATATCTGATCTGACTGTATATAAAGATATTCCATAATATACCTTATGCGAATCACGGGCATGGGTGCGGCCCTGCTGGTCTGCTTCGGTATCGAAGGAACCGGCGGCCACTGCTCCTGGCAGAGCCTTGTGCTATCGCAGCGCGTCCGCCGCGGGCGCATTGTCGACGGCGTTCAGCCTCATGCAGGAAGACGAGATTCGATCGCTGCTGCCGCGCGTCGACATCGAGCGCGTGCATCTGATCGACGAGGCCGGCGAGTCGGTCGAGTTGGTCGCCTAGTCTGCCCTGCTCCCGTATCTAGCGCAGCGGCAACCGATCCAGTTGGCTCTGCGCCTTCGAGACGGCCGCCGCGAACCAGCTCTGGCTTGGCGCTTCCTTGGCAAAGCACGTCGTGTAGGCGGTCATCGCATTGTCCTCGCGGGTCATGTCGCCGCGCGGGTCGTTCTTGACGACCGGCTTGGCCATCATCTGCTTCCAGACCTTCTCGCAAGCCGGGATTTCAGCCGTCTTCACGGCGTCCGATGTGGCGATGAAGAAGACCTTGTCATTCTTAATGGCGACGACGTCGATCTCGTCCGGCGGGCCCTTGAGATCACCATTGCCGCGGAGGCCGAGCACGGCGACCGCTGCGCTGGCGGATGCGGGCTTTGTGACCGGCAGCTCGACATATTTGGCGAAGGCGGCGTCCTGGATCGCATGATAGTAAAAGCGGTCCGCCTTGATCGCCGCGCCGGTCTCCTGCGGCATGCCGTCGTCGCGGTGCTCGCGCAGCCAATGCTTGAGCAAGGCCGTGGTCGTCACCACGGCCCGCGTCTTGCCGCCTTCGGACCCGAAAGCGAGCCCGTCGAGATGGCCGAAGCCGATGTCGTCCTTGAAGAGCGTGTCGACATTCGACCTGCCCTCGGCCGGCAGCCCCTTGATCGTGACGGGTCCGACCACGGCTCGCAGCACGCCTGCCAGCTCCTTCAGGGCGGCATCGTGCTGTTTATTGACTTCGTCGCTCTCCTTGGCCTTGGAGAACTTCGCGATGTAGCGGTCCCGCAGATCGAGATAGTTCTGCTCCGGCGCGGCCGCCTGGGCGGGCGCAGCCAGGACGAGCAGGCAGAGCAAGGTGAGCGATCTCATTGCGATGTCCGGAAGGCTGGGAGCGATCTCCAGTCTTTGTGCCGGGGTCGGGTACGAAGGTTCATCCGTGAAGTGCCCCCGCACACCCTACTCCGCCGGCGTGAGTTGCTGCCCATTCAAGCGCATCGCGGCCGTCTCGCGCACGCGGACGCGGGCGCGGCGCTTGCGCCACCAGATCACCACGCCGGTGACCGATAGCGCTGCCACCACCAATCCCATGATCGAGATCAGGATGCGGCCGAACAGCCCGACGATCCGGCCCGAATGCAACGGAAACTGCGCCTGCACGAAGATATCGGCGGCGGTGCCGACCCAGGGCAGCCGCTCGCCAATGGGGCGGCCGTCCTCGCTGTCGTAGTAGAGTTGCGCCGGGCCGACGCCGCCGGCTCCGTGGTCGTCGCCGGGATGGAAGAACGCGGCGGCATAGACGCCATGAGCCGGGCCGTAGCTGATGGCGCCGACCGGCGTCGTCCACCCGCGCGCCTTGCCGTCGGCCGCCGCGCGGGCCGCGATAACGGCGAAGCTGACCTTGGGCTCGATGGGATCGTCGAGACCGCGATAGGGCCGCTGTTCATAGGGCGTCGGCGTGTAGTTCGACACCATCTTCATCAACGGCGAGAACACCTCGAAATACAGGTTCAGCGAGAACGCCGTGAACGCGATGGTGAACAGCACGCCCCAGGTCCACAGGCTGAAGGCGCGGTGGATGTCGAAATTGATCCGGTAGGCGCTGCCCGAGGTCTTGATCGTCCAGGCCGGCGCCCAGCGCGCCCAGAAGCCGCGCTCGAGCTGGCGCGCGACTTCAGGCGCCCGCGCCGCCCTGGCGCGCCGCCGTGAAGGCAGCGTCAGGTAGAATCCGACGAAGCAATCGATGGTCCAGATGATGGCGATCACGCCGAGCACGCGCATGCCCCAGCGGTCGCTGCCCCAGAACTCCGGGATGTGCATCGTATAGTGCAGCTTGTAGAGGAACGAGACGAAGTTCTCTCGCGTCACCGGCCAGACCGCACCCCAATAACGCCGGCCGAGCTCCGCGCCGGTGTTGGGATCGAGGAACACCTGATTGTAGTCGAGCGGGTAGCGCTTGCCGGTCGCCGGGTCGATCCGCGGCATCACGAAGAACCACAGCGAGTGGCCCTCCTCCGGCGTCATGAAGAGATAGACGACGCGCGCGCGGGGATCGCGCTGCTCGATCATCTTGGCGAGATCGATCGAGGGTATGGCCGGGCCCTTGCTGCTGACGTCGAACAGGTGGCTGTTCAGGACGTCGTCGAGCTCGTGATCCCATGAGATGATCGCGCCGGTGATGCCGGAGAAGAAAAGGAACCCGGCCGTGAGCAGTCCCGCCCAGCGATGCAGCCTGCCGAATATCGCCCTCATCGTCTTCCACTCTCATCCAGCGGGTCCGGCCGCAGAGCCGGACCGTCTCCCGTTCGAATTCACCAGCGGTAGGTCAGCTTGCCGATGGCCTTGCGCCCTTCCGCGTAGAAGCAGCCCGACAGACTGTAACACGCAGCGACATAGCGCGTGTCGGCCAGGTTGGTGACGTTCAGCGACAGGCGCCAATTGTCCTTGGTGTAAGCGAGCAGCGCATCCAGCACGGTCGAGGCTCCCACCTTGAACGTGTTGGCATCGTCGCCCCAGGTCGCGCCGACGTAGCGGATGCCGCCGCCGAACTGAAGGCCGGCGAGCCGCCCGCTCTGGAGCGTGTAGTCGCTCCACAGCGAGGCGCGGTTGAGCGGCACGGTCGTCGGTGCCTTGCCGAGATTGACCGGATCCCGCGAGAGCTCGGCATCGACATAGGCATAGGCGGCGCGCAGGTTCCAGCCGTCGGCGAGCGACATGGTGCCTTCGATCTCGATGCCGCGCGATTTCACCTGGCCGATCTGCTCGGCAGTGTATGTCGGCGGCGGATAGATGACGACGTTGTCGCGCGTCAGGTCGAACGCGGCGAAGGTGAACAGCGCATTCCAGCCGAGCGGCTGGTACTTGACGCCGACCTCGTACTGGACGCCCGTCTCCGGATTGAGCAACTGGCCGGAAGCCGTCGCGAGCACCGGCAGGAAGGATTCCGAGTAGCTGAAATAGGGCGCGATGCCGTTGTCGAAATTGTACATCACGGCGGCGCGGCCGGTGAAGGCCGACGCGTCCTTCGAGACCGAGGTATTGGCGAGCCCACTATCGACCTGCGTCGTCACGAAATCCTGGCGGCCGCCGAGCTGGAACGAGAGCCGGCCGAGCTTGATCTGGTCCTGCGCATAGAGGCCGACCTGCGACTGCTTGACGCCGGTATTGTCGCTGATGGCGCCGATGGTCCAGTCGTAGCTGTAGACCGGGTCGAAGACGTTGATCTCGGGGGCTGACGTCGTGACGCCATACGCGGTGTCGCGGAACGTGGTGTTGCGGTAGTCGATCCCGACCAGGGTGGTGTGGCTGAGGAAGCCCGTGGTGAACTTGCCCTGGAGCTGATTGTCCACCGCGAAGGAGTTGATGTAGGAGTTGCTGTAGCTTCCAAAGCGCGCGAGCTGCCCAGCGGCCTCATTCGTATAGCCGCCGCCGTAGAACACCTTCTCCTCGTTGTGCTGATAGGCGTAGCGCAGATTCTGCCGGAACGTGACGTTGTCGGTGAAGTTGTGCGCCAGCTGGTAGCCGACGGTCGCGATCTCGGTGTTGAATGCATCGAAGCCCGGCACGCCCGCGAAGAACGAGACCGGAATGGTGCGGCCATTGTTCGGCCAGACCGTACCGGAGGCCGGCAGGAACTGGAGGCCCCACCCTGCCCGGTCCTTCTGGTAGTTGGCGAGCAAGGTGATGGTGGTGTCGTCGTTCGGCTTGAAGGTGACGGCAGGCGCGATGAAGACGCGGTTGTCCTTGCTGAAGTCGACCTGGGTCTCGCCATCGCGAACCACGCCGGTCAGGCGCCACAGCACGGTGCCTTCCTTGTTGGCCGGGCCGCCCATGTCGAACTGCCCCTGGTAGCGGTTGAAGCTGCCGCCTGAGATCGAGGCCTCGCCGAACTGCTGCGCGGTCGGCAGCTTGGTCACATAATTGAGGATGCCGCCGGTGCCGCTGCCGCCATACATCGCGGAGGACGGTCCCTTCAGCACCTCGATGCGCTGGGCCCCATAGGGATCGAGGCCGTTGAAATGCACGTAGTTGCTGGACGGAATCCGCAAGCCGTCTATGTAGAGGCCCGGCATGGTCATGTCGAAGCCGCGGATCTGGAGGCCGCCGAATCGGGTGTCCGAGCCGCCATTGACGTCGCCGCTCACGCCGGCAGTGTAGCGCAGGGCCTCGCCGATCGAGACTGCGCCCTGGTTCCGGATCTGGTCGGTGGTGATGACGGACACCGACTGCGGCGTCTCGATCAGCGGCGTATCGGTCTTGGTGGCGGTGCCGCTGCGCGTCGCTACGAAACCGCGCACCGGACCATTGGCGCGTTCGCCCGTGGCGCCGTTCGATGATGCCGACTGCGTTGGGGTGGCCTGCTGCGCCGGAGCACGACGATTGGCGCGTGCGATGCGCGTTGCCGCTGCCCTTCGCGACGAAGCAGTCGCCGCGGGACGGCCGCGCTGCGCCGGCGCTTCCACGGTTACAGCGGGAATCTGCGTCTGCGCCTCCACGGAACCGAGGGGAACCACAAGGGAGAATGTGCTGACCATCCCGAGGAAAAGCAGCTGCATCTGTCGACGACGCGTGTCGTCACGCGAAGAAAGTTGGAGGTCGGTCACGTCTTCGAGGCCCCACGCACTGCCGGCTTTGCCGGTATCGTTCTTGATGCCTCGCCTAGCTCAGGCGATCTTGGAGTGCGAGAGATACGAAGTTAGAATTTATCGAGACTGGGGAATAAGCCGTGCGGCAATGGGTCCATGCGCGAGTCAATGTGCACTACTCGACAGAGCCGTCGTGGACTGATCCGTCGGCTACATTCGGAAACCAGTCGTCCTCTCGCAGTCGCGAAATTCTCCGCGACCGGCAATTGCGAGCCGATGTTGTACGGGCCGCCTGTCGAACGCTACGCGTTGTTCCCGTGGCAGCATGAGCGGCTGGCACCCTGCTCGTCGCCCGCGAGCACGCTGCGGCTGTTGCGGTCCGGTGGGATGTCGCCCGCCGCATTCGCCGAAAAGAATCCGGTCGGCTTCAGCACGAAGCCCGCATATTCGACCGGCATGATCGGAAAATCCTCGGGCTTGCAAATATGGGTGTGGCCGAAGGAGTGCCAGACGACGATGTCGGCGTTCTCGATGTTGCGGTGCTGCGCTGCGTAGCGCGGCAGGCCGTCGCCACCGGCATGGACGTTGGGATAGTCGCCGCTGGCGTATTTCTCGGCCGGATCGAACGCCGTGACCCAGACGTGCTTGGTCGCAAAGCCGCCGCGCCTGCGGACGTAGCTGCCCTCTTGCGCGAGCATCAATGGGCTCGGATTGACGACGAGCTTGTAGGCCGGCGCGTTGCCGACCGAGTTGCTCTCGTTGGGATTGCTGATCTTCCAGAACCGGCCGGTCTCGCCGTTGGCGATCGCCGCCGCATCGCGCTCGCGCGATAGCACGCGCGTCGTGGTGTCGAAGGCATTGCCATGGGGATTGTCGTGGCCCCAGGGCCGCGGCACGAAGTCGTGCTCGGTGACGGTGTTGCCGCCGCCGTCGAGATCCATGTGCATGCGCACATTGAAGAAGTGCTGGTGCGTCGGCCCGCCGAGATTGTCGTCGACCATGCCGCCCCATTTGTATTTTTCGCCGGATGGGACGGCGGCGGTCTGGATGATGCCGGTCAGCTTGGCCTCGAGCTGGATCGTGCCGTCCTGGTAGAGGTACCAGTAGAAGCCGTAGTCGTAGTTGCCGACGGTGGCGAAGAACGAAATGACGAGGCGGCGCGAGCGGCGGACCTCGAACAGTCCATTGCGGAATTCGTAGTGTTTCCAGGCAATTCCGTAGTCTTCTTCATGCATGCAGATAGCGTTCTGCATGACGAAGGGCTCGCCCTTGTTGTCGGCCGCCGGCACGTCGAAATAATGGATGTTGCCGAGGCAGTCGCAGCCAAGCTCGAGCGCATTGGCGAGCATGCCGAGACCGTATTCGCCGGCGTCGAACGCCGACTTCCAGAAATGGTTGTCGGTCGGGTCCGCATAGGGCACCACCATCTCAGTGACGCTGGCGCGATGGATCAGAGAGCGCTTGCGCGCGCCGTCCTGATAGCTGAGCTGATGCAGCACCAGGCCTTCGCGCGGCGTGAAGCCGACGCGAAAACTCCATTTCTGCCAGTCGACCTTCCAGCCGTCGACCTTGAAACTCGTGCCTTCGGGCTGCTCGATATGCAGCGGCTTGATGTCAGTGCGCGGGTTGGTGACCTCGTGCGCGCCGTAATTACGCTTCTTGCGCGGGATCGGCACGATCGGATCTGCGTCCGTGAGGTGAATGACCTTGCCGGCGATCAGGTCGACGACGGCGACAACGCCCTCGATCGGGTGCGCATAGCCGTTGTCCTGGAGATGCTCGCGGAAAAAGCTGACGGCGCGGACGATGCGCGCGCCGCGCTCGAACTCCATGTCGAAGAAGCCCGAGGAGAACGGATCGACCTGGACCAGCTCGATGTCCTTCTCGGTGAGCCCGCGCCGAACCATCGCCGCGCGCCAGCCGGGATCGGCCTTGACCACGGCTTCGCACTTGAAAAACTCTTCCAGCATCACCGGCGGCTGCCCGTAGGGCGCTTCGCGGTTCGGAATGACCTTGCGCGTGACGATCTCGTTGCGGCCGAGGTCAACGACATGCTCGACTGCCTCGCCCGTCGTCACGTCGAGCGTGAGCGCGAAAGCACGGCGCCCCACCCCACCCGCCGCCAGCTCCTGCTTGGTCGGCTCCTCAAGCCGCACCGTCGGGAAGCGGCAATGTTCCGGTGAGGTCGCCGCTGCACGTACCAGCGTGCATGCCGCGGCGATTTCCTCGGCAGTCAGGGGATCGAGTGGGTGTGGTGTCGCGGCCTGCGCCTGCGCTGTGTCTTTGACGGTGTCGAGCATGATGATGTCCAGAGGTCAGCGCGGGGCGAGATGCGCGGTGATGGCGCGGAAGGCGGCGAGCCAGCGATGGTCGAGCGGAATGTCCATCGCCTTGGGCTGGGTCGCGAACTTGACGATGACGGTGTCCGTGGCCGCGTCGACATAGAGCCACTGGCCGTGGATGCCGATTGCTGCGAGATCGTTGCGTGCGGGATCGATCGTGTACCACTTGCTGCGGTAGCGGGCGCCCGGGAAGATATCGGCGAGGTCGCCGTCGGTCCAGGCCTGGTGATCGCCGTTCTCGTGGATGTCGTCGATCCACCAGCCCGGCACGACCTGCCGTCCCTCGACCAAGCCGCGATTGCGGATCATCTCGCCGAAGCGCAACAGATCGCGCGCGGTGACCGAGAGACCGCCGGCGATGCGGCCCATGCCGTGGCTGTCGAGCGACATGGAGCCGTCTTCCTCAGCGCCCATCGGCTGCCACAGATATTCGGACAGGATGCGCGCATAGGGTAGTCCGCAGGCCCGCTCGTAGACCCAGCCGAGCACCTCGGTGTTGGTCGAGACGTAGTGAAACACCTTGCCGTGCGGCTTGCCGGTGCCACGCAGTGTGGTGAGATAGGTGCGCTGGTTTCCGGGCTCGATGCCCGGCGGCGGCACATCCCAGCCCGATGAGAAGCGGTAGCGCGCGACGTCGCCGGCGGGGTCCTCGTAGTCCTCCTCGAACTGGATCGCGACGGTCATGTCGAGGACGTTGCGGACGGTGCAACTGCCGTAGACCGAGCTCTCCAGCTCCGGCACGTAGCGGACCACCCTCGCCTCGGGATCGAGCACCCCGCGCGCGGCGAGCACGCCGCCGAGCGTTCCGGCAATCGACTTGCTGATCGAGCAGATCAGATGCGGCGTGATCGCGTTCATGCCGTCGCCGTACCATTCGTGGACCAGCGTGCCCCGATGCATGACCAGCAGCGCATCGCCAAAGGTCTCGCGCAGCGTGGCCTCGATCGTGGTCGGCTTGCCGTCGGGCGCAGTGAAGCCGACCTTTTGAAGTTCGTGCGGCGCGCTTTGTATCGGCGTCGGGTGCGCTGAGCGGCGGACCTCCGCCGTCGGCAGCACCTCGCGGGTGTGGGTAAAGCCCCAGCGGATCGCGGGAAAGCTGCGCCAGTTGGCGCGGGTCACCTGGGCCTCCGGCGCGGGCGGGCTGCCGCGCATGATCTCGGTCGGTCGCATTTCGATCCTCCGCAAAGGCCATCCCGACTCCGGTGTCGGGACGGCCGGGGAGGAAGACTGCACCCGAGCGCTCCCGAGCGTTATCGAGATCCAGCAATATTTTGCTGGACAGGGGCCGTGGCCATGCCAGTCTGGCGTAGTTCTTGCTAGCTGCTGGCTGGTGAATTTCAACGTGCTGTCATGGCCTTAAGCGCAACTCTTCCGATTCAAGACTCGGCTGCCGGCCTGTTTCAGGCCAGCAGCACGGATGTCGACGAGCATTGCGCCGGGCTCGGCCGCTGGCGACTCAGCTACGACCAGATCAGCGCCGGCGCGTTCAGGGGCAGCTTCACGCAGCTTTCGTTGCCTCGGGTCGAGGTGTTCCGCGAGATCACCAGCCAGCAGGTGCGCCAGTATGGCCAGCTCGGCGCCGACAGCTTTGCGATCGGCCTGCCCTGGCACGACGATGCCGAGGTTAGTTGCAATGGGACCAGTGCCAGGGGCGCCCGCGTGCTCGCCAGCATCGATGCCGAGATCGACATGTGCACGCCGAAGGCCTTCGAACTGCGTGGTGTCGTCGCCAGCACGATGCTGATCGCTGAGCTTGCGGCCCGGCTCGACGTCGAATTGCCGCGCGCCGTCTGGCACCAACTGCGGGTGATCGAGACGGCGGAGGCGCCGGTCGCTCGGCTGCGCGCCCATCTTGCCGCCATCCACGACACCGTCACGACCGCCCCTGAACAGTTCAACGATCCGGTCGCCCGGCAGGCGCTGGAAGACGCCCTCCTCGTCGAGATCATGGACATGCTGCCGTCGGCGCGTCCCAGCGATCCCGGCCGCAGCGCGACGGCCCGTCGGCGCACCGTCGATCGCGCCCGCGAGCTGATGCACGACAGCGGCGACCGTGCCCTCTCCCTGCTGGCGGTCTGCAAGAGGGTCGGTGCAAGCCCGCGCAAGCTTGGCTACTGCTTCCAGGAGGTCGTGGGCACCAGCCCGATGCACTATTGGCGCGCGATGCGGCTGAATCGCGTACGACGCGACCTCAAGCGTGCCGGCGGCGCCGCGACCTCCGTCTACGACGTCGCCGTGCAGCACGGCTTCTGGCACTTCAGCCAGTTCTCGCTCGATTACAAGCGCCACTTCTCCGAGCTGCCCTCGGAGACCCTGCGACGCGCCAGGCTGGCTGCCTGACTTGGGTCAGCGATGGCGCAGCCGGCGATTGACCCGGCGCGCCAGATGGTCGCCGGCGCTCTGGACGAGCTGCACGAGCGCGATCAGTACGACGACGACGGCGAGCATCATCTCCGGCATGAAGCGCTGATAGCCGTAGCGGATGCCGAGATCGCCAAGCCCTCCGCCGCCGACCGCGCCCACCATCGCGGAGTAGCCGAGCAGGCTGACCACGGCGAGCGTGAGCGCCAGCAGCAGGCCCGGCAGCGCCTCTGGGATCAGCACCTTGAACACGATCTGAAGCGGCGAAGCGCCGAACGAGGATGCGGTCTCGATCAGGCCGCCGTCGACCTCGCGGATCGCAGCCTCGACCAGGCGCGCGATGAAGGGCGTGGCGGCAATCGTCAGCGGCACGGTCGCGGCGGTCGATCCGATCGAGGTGCCGGCAATGAGGCGGGTGAACGGGATGATGGCGACGACGAGGATGATGAACGGGGTGGACCGCGCTGCGTTGACGACGATTCCGAGCACGCGATTGACGATGGGGGCCGCGAACAACTCGCCCTTGCGGCTGGTCGCGAGGAAGACGCCGAGCGGCAGGCCGAAGGCGGTGCCGAGCAGCGCGGCGATTCCGACCATGTAGAGGCTCTCGCCGGTCGCCTGGATGATGAGCTTGATGAGTTCAGGCGACATAGCCGAGATGCTCCGCCGAGAATTGATGTTGAGACAGGAAGGCCAGCGTCCGGGTCACCGCGTCACCGCCGTCGGAAACACCGAGGGGAATGCCGAGAACGAGCGTGCCCACATGCTGGCCGCCGATCTCGTCGAGGCGCGCCGACAGCAGCGACACGTCGAGGCCGCGCTCGCGTGCGAGCCTTGCGACCAGCGTGTCGCCGGCCCCTGCCCCGCCCACCTGGATTCGGATGACGGCCTGCCCACTGGCAGGCGGCTCCGCCACGATCCGGTTCGCCAGCGACAGCGGCAGGCTGTCGCCGATCACTTCGGCCAGGAAGGACTGCGTGATGGCATGTTTTGGATGGGCGAAGATATCGGCGACATGGCCGCTCTCGACGACCTGGCCGGCGTCGAGCACGACGACCTCCTTGGCGAGTTGGCGCACCACCGACATTTCATGGGTGATCAGCACGATGGTTACGCCGAGTTCGCGGTTGATGTTCGCGAGCAGGTCGAGGATCGCGCGCGTGGTCTGCGGATCGAGCGCCGAGGTCGCCTCGTCCGACAGCAGCACGCTCGGCCGCGTCGCCAGCGCTCGCGCGATTCCGACCCGCTGCTTCTGGCCGCCGGAGAGCTCTGACGGATAGCGATCGTGCTTGTCGGCAATGCCGACCAGCGCCAGCAGCTCGGCGACACGGGCCTTGATGTCGATCCTGGCCCAGCCGGCGATCTCCAGCGGCAGCGCGATGTTGTCCGCGGCCGTGCGCGAGGACAGCAGGTTGAAGTGCTGGAAGATCATGCCGATCGAGCGCTGCGCCAGGCGCAGCTCGCGGCCAGCCAGTGCCGAGATGTTGCGTCCGTCGACGACCACGCGGCCACTGGTCGGCTTCTCCAGCCCATTGATGAGCCGCACCAGGCTTGACTTGCCGGCGCCGGAGCGGCCGATCACGCCGGTGATAGACCCGCGCGGAATTGCGAAGTCGATGTTCTCCAGCGCAATGACGCCGGGCTTGCCGCGATGGGCGGGATATGTCTTCGAGATGCCTTCGAAACGGACCATCGGATCCGGTCCGGTCACGGCAGGTGAAATCGCTTCAAGCTTTTCGATCGGCTGTCCGATCGCGAGCGATTGGTGGGCGTTCATGGAGACGGCCTTCATTCACAATAGTTCGCTTGCCCGCGCCGCTCACGGGAATCAGGTCGCATGGAGCGACGGGGGTGAATCGCGATGCCGGCCGGGTGAAGCGCGCTGCACCGCAGCACGCACCATCGCCGTTTCCAGTCTTCCTTGCAATGTCAGATATTTGCGAAGAATTGGACGAAGTTTTCCTGATCCGTCACGCGCGAAGGAAATTCATCTTCCGACGGGATCATCTTCCTGATCTACCGCCCCCTGAAGCGCGGCTTGCGGCGGGCGAGGAATGCTTCCACGCCCTCCTTGTGATCCTCGCTCAGGCTGGCGAGAGCGAACTGATCGACATCCATGTGGCTCGCGAGATCGTCCAGCGCATGCGCGAGCCGGTTGACGGTCAGCTTGGTCATGGCGACCGAAAGCGGCGGCTGCGCAGCGACCTTCCGGGCCAGCTCCATGGCCGCATCGAACGCATGGCCGGGGTCGGTCACCTGCTCCACCAGGCCCCATTCATAGGCCTCGTCAGCGCTGATGCGCTGGTCGGCCAATATGACCGCCTGCTTGGTGCGGGCGGGTCCCATCAGATGCAGCATGCGCGGGATGCTCTGCCAGCTCATGTTCATGCCGAGCCCGATCTCGGGCACGCGCAAATGCGCGTTGCGGCCCATGATGCGGAAGTCGAGCGCGACGGCGAGGGCCACCCCACCGCCGACGCAAAAACCCTCGATCGCCGCGATCGTGATCTGCTCCATCTCCTGCCAGGCGTGCGTCAGGCGCGGCCCGAGCTTGAGATGCCGCCGCAACGTGCCGAGATCCATCTCCTTGCGCGAACGTCCCTCCGCGTCCTTGAGGTCGAAACCGGCGCTGAACGCGCCCGAGCTGCCGGTCAAGACGACGACCGATGTCGCGGCGTCATCCTCGAAGCTGCGCGCCGCCGCCGTGAGCTGGCGCAGCGCCTCCGGGGAGAGTGCATTGATGCCGTCGCCGCGGTCGAAACGCACCACCGCAATCCGGCCCTCGGGCCCAAGGCCCTTCTCGATCTTCACGTAGTCCGTCACCATCATCTCCAGGCTGTTTTCGGCGATTCTACCGCACAAATGTCGTCACGCATACGTGCCCGGATCGAGCCGCAACGAACCCTCGACAGGCCTGGGCCATTGCGCCTATCTTTGGCGCCATGAGCCACGATCACGACCATCACCACGACCATTCCGAGCTGTCGGAGACCGAGCTGCGCGTGCGCGCGCTCGAGACGATCCTGACCGAAAAAGGCTATGTCGAGCCGGCCGCGCTCGATGCCATCATCCAGGCCTACGAAACCAAGATCGGACCGCATAACGGCGCGCGCGTCGTCGCCAAGGCCTGGACCGATCCGGCGTTCAAGAAGGCGCTGCTGGAGGATGGCTCCAAGGCGATCGGAACGCTCGGACATGTCAGCCGCGTCGGCGACCATCTGGTGGTGGTCGAGAACACGCCGCAGCGCCACAACATGGTCGTGTGCACGCTGTGCTCCTGCTACCCCTGGGAGATGCTGGGGCTGCCGCCGGTCTGGTACAAGGCGGCACCTTACCGTTCGCGCGCGGTGAAGGATCCGCGCGGCGTGCTCGCTGATTTCGCCGTCACGCTGCCGAAGGACATGGAGATCCGGGTCTGGGACTCGACTGCCGAGACGCGCTTCCTGGTGCTCCCGATGCGCCCGGAAGGCACGGAGGGCTGGAACGAGGAGCAGCTCGCCGGGCTCGTCACCCGCGACTCCATGATCGGCACCGGCTTTCCGCGCAAGCCCGGAGCACCGTCGTGAACGGCGTGCACGACATGGGCGGCATGGACGGGTTCGGCAAGGTCGAGCCCGAGCCGAACGAGCCGATGTTTCACGCGGACTGGGAAGCGCGTGTCCTCGCCATGGTGCGCGC
The DNA here is from genome assembly GCF_054602315.1 of Bradyrhizobium cedriense. NCBI lineage: Bacteria > Pseudomonadati > Pseudomonadota > Alphaproteobacteria > Hyphomicrobiales > Nitrobacteraceae > Bradyrhizobium > Bradyrhizobium cedriense. The sequence continues at coordinate 39,076 of NZ_JBTSWB010000003.1, forward strand.
GATGGGTGCCGCCGGCGCCTTCAACATCGACACCTCGCGCTTCTACCGCGAGACGCTACCGCCGCACGTCTACCTTTCCAGCTCGTACTATCAGAAGTGGTTCCTCGGGCTCGAGGAAATGCTGATCGAGAAGGGCTATCTCACCCGGGAGGAAGTCGCTGCCGGCCATGCGATGCAGCCCGCAAAAGCGCTCAAGCACGGCAAGTTCGACCTCGCCAATGTCGAGCGCGTGATGGTGCGCGGCAAGTTTGACCGCCCTGCCCCGGCTCCGGCGAAATTCAAGATCGGCGATCGTGTCCGCGCCAAGAATATCCATCCGACCACGCACACGAGGCTGCCGCGTTACGTGCGTGGCCATGTCGGCGTGGTCGAGCTGAACCATGGCTGTCACGTATTTCCGGATTCCGCGGCGATGGAGCGCGGCGAGAACCCGCAATGGCTCTACACCGTGGTCTTCGAGGGCGGCGACCTCTGGGGCCCCGACGCTGATCCGACCACGAAGGTCTCGATCGATGCATTCGAGCCCTATCTGGACCCGGCGTGATGAGCACGACGCTTGCTGCGGCCGCCACGGCGGCCATACCGAGCATTCCCCGCGATGACGACGGCCCGGTCTTCCGCGCACCCTGGGAGGCGCATGCCTTCGCAATGGCGCTGACCTTGCACGAGCGCGGCGTGTTCACCTGGCCCGAATGGGCCGCCGCACTCGCCGACGAGATCAAGCGCGCGCAAGCAGCGGGCGACCCTGACACCGGCGAAACCTACTACCTGCACTGGCTGGCGACGCTGGAAGGCCTCGTGGCGCGCAAGGGCGTCGCATCGGTCGAGACCCTGCACCGCTATCGGGCCGCCTGGGACCACGCCGCCGATCGCACGCCGCACGGCAGGCCGATCGAGCTGCGGCCGGAGGATTTTGGCTAGCTAGCCGTGCTCTCCGGTCGAACTCCTCATTGCCCAATCCATTCGGCGCGATCCTTCGAGCAGCGAGATGCACGACCTCTCTTCCCGTATCCACACGCGCGGACGAGCCTTGCCGCCTGATCATGCTTTGAACTGATCTAAGTTTGGCTTGTTGACCTCGGGCGAAAGCGCGGGATAACGGATGCGAGCCAACATCTGCCTCGTCATGTGAGAACTCTGTGAATACGCCAGCAGGAAAAGAATCTGCGATCACCATCATGGCCGAGGAGGAGCCGGTCGAGGTTGGTTTCCCGATGGTGGCCGCCTACCACGGCCAATCCGCGCTTGCCATGGCCGCGATCGTATTCCAGGCACAGCGGGCTGCGTTCGCCGTGCTGTCGCCTGAGAAAATTCCGGCGCGCCGCGACGTCAGCATCGTGAGCGGACACCCGGGGCCGGGTGTGCGGGACGCGTTCGAATTCGTCACCCGCGCCGTGACCCGCGGCGCCTATACCGTAGACCGCGCGCTGCCCGAAGCGAGATTGGTCCCCGGGCACGACATTTCCTACAGCTTTCGAATTACGCTCGGGGAACGAACCGTCGAGATGGCGCTGCTGCCTGGGGTCTTGCCCCAGCGGTTCTTCGAGCTCGTCTTCGCCAAGGATCGCACCGCAGCACAGGAGCGCGAGCTGAGTGCGTTGAAGCGGTCCATCGCCGAGGACGTTCTGGCGAAGGAACCAGGCGCTCTCTTCACCATGCGTGAGAGTTGATGGATGAAGCCGGGACTTGCGCTCAGCTTCGGTTATGACGACGGGTCGCTGCGCGCCCTGGCGGACGTCAAAGCCGAGCTGCGGGACATTTATTCGCTGCCCGAGATCGATCTGAGCGATTTCAGTGTCCTGTTCGTGAGCATGCACAGCGACCAGCGTTTCCTGGCGGATCGCGCTGACCAGATCGAGCAGTACCTCGTTCGCGGCGGCGTCGTCGTGGCAAACGGTCACCACGCCTACTCCTATCTCCCGCGCATGGAAGGTTTCCACGCCATCGACAATTACAAGCTGAGCGACATCACGGTCTTGCGCCTCGCCGAGCATCCCATCTGGCATGGCATTGAACCGCACGATCTGACCTTCCGCCGCGGCGTCTCCGGTTTCTACGGACGGGTCTGGCACGATGCGCCGCCGGATGCGCTGGTTGTTCACGCCCTCGGCCAGCCGAACCTGCCGCTCGACTTCATCTATCCTGTCGGTCGAGGTCACGTTCTCTTCCACGGCGGAAATGACCTCTGGACGTTCGGTAGCGAGGACCGACAGCTGGCGCCCCGGATCATGCAATGGGTCGCGGAAGGACGAAACGTTCAATGAGCCTGGCGATTCTCGACGGCGGCACGTTTTATCACCACGCGGCCATTCACGGCCGGCGCTATCGAGAGCTGTTCGACAAGATCATCTACGCTCCTGAACTCACAACGGATGCCCTGGCCGGCGTCACTTTCCTGATCGTGCCGGATCGCATCAATCCGAACATTCTTCGCGCCCACCGCGATGTCCTGATCCATTTTGCGAGAGCCGGGCACACGCTGGTTGTGTTCGGCGAGAATCGCGCCGACACGTGGCTGCCGGGCGTGACGTGGGCGGCGCGGCCGACGAACTTCTGGTGGTGGCTCGACAAGACAGCGCATCCACCGAACCGCCTGCTGGCGTCCGACCATGAGCTGTTCCAGGCCGTGCCGTTCGAAAGCACGATATGGCACTTCCACGGCGTATTGACCCCGCCTGCAGGGGCTCGGGCGCTGATCGACGTGCCGGCCGATCCTGAGGGCCGCGACAGCGGCGGAGCGCTGCTTTACGAAGATCGTGTCACGCTGCCCGGCCGGTTGCTCGTCTCGACACTGGATCCATTCTATCATCATGGCAGCAATTTCATGCCCGCCACCACGAAATTCCTCGACGGCTTTCTGCCCTGGGCGAAGCGAAAGGCTGCGCTCGACACCGATCCCGGCGGCCGCTGATCTCAGGGAGCGAGAGGCTGATCCGGAGCTTTGCTCCGCAAGCCGTGCAACGGCACGATCGCGGAGGCCGTCTCCTCGTCCGCGTGAACGTCCACGCGGCGCACCGGCACCCCATACATCCGAGCGAGATTGCTTTCCGTCAGCACCTTCTCGGTCGGACCGGAGACGTGAGTGCCATCCCGCAGCATCAGCAAGGTCGTGTCGGCGATACCGATTGCATGGTCCGGGTGATGGGTCGTGAACAGCACGGTTAGACCAAAGGAGCTTGCGAGGCGCAGGAGCAGTCGAAGAACAATGCCCTGATTGGCCATGTCGAGTGCCGACGCTGGCTCATCCAGCACGAGGACCTTGCAGTCGCTGGCCAGTGCGCGGGCCAGCAGGACGAGCTGCCGCTGTCCGCCGCTCAGTCGGTCGTAACGCTGCTCCGCGAGGGCCACCAGGCCGACTTCCTCGAGAGACTCATATGCACGTTCCCTGTCCTTGCGTCCCGGCGAGCTGAACCTGCCAAGATAACGGCTTCGTCCCATCAGGACCATGTCGACGGCACTGTAGGACTGATCGGCCGTCAATGCCTGCGGAACGAAGCCCACATGGCCGTCGATGTCGATGTTTCCTTCCTTGAGCGTCAATGTTCGGCTGATCGCGCGCAGCAAGGTCGTCTTGCCGCAACCATTGGGCCCGAGGATCGCTGCGATCCGGGCCGAAGGAAAGGTTACCGACAGCTCACGAAAAAGCCAGTGCTGGGATCCGTAGTTGTGGCCTGCATTCTCGATGCGGATCATGCTGCGCCGCTCTTCGTGGTGCGCCGGAGGAGAAGCGCGAAGATCGGAGTGCCGATGAGCGCCGTGATGATCCCGACCGGAATCTCGGCCGGCGTGAGCGACCGCGCAAGCGTGTCCGCGGCAACCAGGAAGATAGCGCCGAGGAATGTCGATACCGGCAGCAGCTGGCGGTTGTCCGCCCCGACGATCATGCGCGCAAGGTTGGGAATGATGAGACCGACCCAGCCGATCGTTCCGCTGACCGCAACCTGGGACGAGATCGCAAGACAGGCCGCGGCCAGCAGGATCAAGCGATCGCGCCCCGGATTGACGCCGAGAGTTCGAGCCTCTTCATCTCCGAGCGAAAGAACGTTGACCCGCCACCTCATCCCGATGAGCACGGCGGCTGCAACCGCGGTGCAGACTGCAATCAGGCCGCAGTGTAGCCAAGTCGATGGCGCAAAGCTGCCCAGCAGCCAGAACACGATGACCTGCAATGTCGTCTCGGGATCGGCCAGATAGGTCACAAGTCCGACCAGCGCGCTGCAGAACGCGCTGACGACCACGCCCGCGAGCACGAGCGTGAGGATCGGCGAGAGATTGTCGCTGCGATGGAGCGCGAGCACGGCGACGAGCGCCAAGGCGGCTCCTCCAAAAGCACCGATCTGGACGAGCGGCCCGAACCCGACCAGGAAGATGACGATGACGCCGCCGAGGGCAGCTCCGGAGGAAGCTCCGATTGTCTGGGGGCCAACCAGCGGATTGCGGAAGATCGCTTGCAGCACTGCGCCGCACAGAGACAGACTCGCGCCTGCGATGGCGGCAGTGAGCACGCGCGGCAGCCTCACCGTTTCGACGACGACCGCTTCCGTGGTCGTCCATGTCGCCTTGACTGCGACCAGGTGCGACAAGATGATCGACAGCACCGTGCCGAACGGGACCTGATACCGTCCCGACGCTATCGACCACAGCAGCACGAGGATCAGGCCCGCGGCGAGCGCCACGTAAAGCAGGACGAAGGATCTCTCATCCCGCGAGGGGAGACTCGTAGCCGATCGGGAGATAGCGCTTCCCATCAATGAGCCCGATAAGCTTCATAGCCGGCAGAGCCGACGTTATCCTTGAGAAACAGGATGCCGTCTATCTCCTCCTCGGTGGGATCGTAATTGTAGAGAAAGCCGAACCAGCTCTTCACCGAGGTACGAATGCTCTCCTGAACACGTTCTGGATGCAGCAGACCGGCCAGCCAGAGCCAACCAAGGGCCGACTCGTGGCTCGGCGGATCCCAGCGATAGCCCCCGAGAGGGACGCGGTACACGCGGCGGGCCTGAACGGCCTCGACGCCCTGCCAGCGCGGATCACGATACAGATCGGACGGCATCGCCGAGTCGAAATTTCCAAGCAGGATGACTTGCGGATTCCACGCGAGGATCTGTTCAATGGTCACGGTGCTGATCGAAGCGGTGTCGCCGACCGCGTTCTGTCCGCCGGCCAGCTGAATGGCGAAATCCTGCGCCGTTCCTTTGCCGCTGACGCGCAGCGTGTTTGTGGCGCGATTGAAGTAGAGCACGCGCGGTCGCTGCATCGACGATAGATCTGCGAACCGCGACGTCAGCGACTGACGAGTCTCTTGCTGCCTTCGGAGCAATTCGCTGGCGCGGTCTTCCCTGCCCGCGATCTTCCCCATCAACTTCACGTACTCGACATAGTTCTCGAACGAGCCCACACGCATGCCGACGACCGGAATCCCGGTCCGGTCCAATGGCCCAATGATCTCGTTGTTGTTGGCCCATTGGAAGATCGCATCGGGCCGCAATGCGAGGATTGCCTCCACGTTCGGGGCGAAGTTCGATGCATCTCCGCCGGTCGTTATCGCCGTCTGGATCTGCCTGAAGCCCGGAAACAGCTTTCCGAAAATGCCCTCCTGCATTGCGCGTGCGGCGTGTTCGTTCATGCCGACGATCTTCCTGTCGCCGCCGTCGATCGCCATGAAAGTCGATGGTGCCGGAATCGGAATGACGACCAGGCGTTCTGGCAGCTGGCTGAATGAGAGCTTGCGGTTGCGCTGGTCGGTCAGATCGATCGCGTTCGCAGAACTGAGCTCCCCGAACACAATCACAAGGATCGTCGCCAAACCCAGTGATGGTCTTACCCATTGCAACAGCGGCAGCATGAAATGCGAGAACCTCGTCGGCGCGGGGAATTATCTACCCGGCGCTGCTGACACGGCTACATAGTCCAATCAAAGGAAGATGCAAAAGCAAAATACTCGTCGTGCGCCGGAGATGCGGCTGTCAGAAATTAGAATTGCTCGAAAGACTAAACGTCATTCGATCGCGACAACGAGTGGCCGAATTTCCGTGCATCTAACGCTTGATCGATAAGCAGAGCATCCAGGAAAATTTGAATCTCTCGAAACTGGACTTCGGAAGATGGCACAAGAGATTGTGGCACGATAAGACGCCCGAGGCTGGCTGAATGCTGAGGGATATCGTCGATGCTTTCGAGAACGATCGTTTTTGACTTTGGGAGGAGTTCACTTTTTTCGTCGACCTGGAGATGGAGTGTAGGGCTTGCTTGTGTGGCGGCCACGGCATCGAGCGTGATCGCGGAAGCCCAGACGGCGAGTAGTTCGTCACAACAATCCGTGCTGCCGGCGGTGACCGTCGAGGCCGGAAAGCCGTCGAAGCCTCGCCGCACGGCACGGCAGAATGCAGCGCGCGCAGCGCGACAATCCCCGTCGCAAGCTGTCCAGCCGGCACGAGGCCCGCAAACCGCGCAAACGGCTCCTGAAGGCACGAACAGCGATTCCCTGAAGCCCATGGGCGGCAGGCTGCCGCAACCTGGAATTCCTCATCTTGCGGAGCAGAGCATCACGGTTGTTGACCGCGCCCAGATCGAGGCAACCTCGCCGACCGGCCTTCTCGATATTCTCGCTTCGGTCCCGGGCGTCTCGATCGCCCGCTCCGGCGGCATCGGTGGTCAGATCTACCTGCGAGGCTTCTCCTCGAACAGCTTCCGCTCGCCGATGTTCATCGACGGCGATCGCTTCCGTGGCCGCAATACGCTGCAGCTCAACTATCTCGCACCTGACGAAGTCGAGCGCGTCGAAGTGATCCGCGGTCCAGGCTCCGTCGTCTATGGCAGCGAGGCGCTGACCGGACTGGTCAACGTCGTGACCCGATCGTACACCGGCGACACGTCGGGACCATTCCGGTTTACGGGCGGCGGCTGGTCGACTGGCTACGGAAGCGTCGCCAATTCGGTCTCCACCTACGACTGGGTCAAGGGCGCCGGACAGGGCTTTGATTTCATCGGCGGCTTCGCCGGACGCTGGGGCGGCGACTATCGAACGCCGCTCGGAACGGTACCGAATAGCGACTATCAGAGCATCGGTGGCAATATCAAGCTGGGCTATACGCCCGATATCGGACACAGGCTGGAGCTCTCCTTGCGCTCCTACAGCGAGGTCGATGGGCGAGCCGGCGGTGTCGGCGGGGCACCAGGTGCGCCGTATCTCCAGGTCCGGCAGGACCCCAATCAGGTGCATTCGGCGCGCATCGCCTATTCGGGCGAACTCGACGGCCTGGTGAAGCACGTCGAGAGCTCCTTCTACGTCAACTATTTCGACACGAGGCTCTCGACCATCAACAACACGATCAACGCCGCTGGCATTACCACCAGAACCGTCAAATCCACCAGCCACGTCATCGGCCCGTTGGTCATCGGGGGACGCTCGCTCGCCGAAATTCCCTGGCTCAGTCCTTGGGGAGCGACCAAGACGACGCTCGGCCTTGACGGTTTCCGGGAAGCACGGCCCGGCAGTGAGGTGACCTCCGAAACCATCACCCGCAACGGGACGACGGGGGCCGTGATAAGCGACGTGTTCTCTCCGTACACCAAGCAAGGTCCGGACACGACGCAGTCCAACATCGGTGCCTTCGCCCTGCACGAATGGAAGCCGATCCAGCCGCTGACGCTTTCGGCGGGCGGCCGTTTCGACTGGTTCAACACGACCACTGAGACCTCACCGCTCGCGTCGAGCATTCCGGCAAACGTCCGGGCAGTCTATGCGAGCAACACCAACGTCGTTCAGACGGCTCCGACGGGGAGTCTTGGCTTTGTCTATGCCATCCTGCCCACGGTCGATCTGCTCGGCAACGTGGCGACCTCGTTCCGCCAGCCGACGAACTCCGAGCTGTTCGCCGTGACGGCCACCCAGCTTCCCAATCCGAGCCTGAAGCCCGAGAGCGGCGTGACTTATGAAGGGGGAGCACGCTTTCACACGGGCAACGCGGAGCTCAAGGTTACGGCGTTCGATACGCACTACGAGAACTTTCTTCAAACGGTCGCAGTGACGCTCAACGGCGTCGGCGGCTATACCCAGTCGCAGAACGTCGGCAAGGCCGAGGTCACCGGCGTGGAGTTGGAGGCACGCTGGCAGATCACGCCGGCCGTCAACGTGTTCACGAATTTGGCCCAGCTGCGGGGCACAAACACGGTGACAGACAAGCCGCTGCCGTTTCTCGCACCCTATCGCGGGCGGATTGGGATTCAGTACGCTGACCCGAATGGCAGCTACTCGATTCTAGGTGTGGTGGATTGGGCCGCCAGCAAAACCCGGATCGACACGGCGCAGGAGTACACGACCTCGGGCTATGCCATTCCCAAGCTTTATGCGACGCTTCAACTCGGGAAACTGGTATCTCCGCAACTCGGCGATACCAAGCTGATCCTCGGCCTGGAAAACATCTTCAACACGGCCTATGTCGACGCCTCGACCTTCGTGAATCGCTCGTATCCACGGAGCTTCACGAACCCTCTGGTGGAGACGGGCCGAAACGTCTCGGTGAAGCTGCAGCACACTTTCTAGCGGTCGCTAGGTTTGCGCCACATACTCCGTCCAGCCCTTCGCCCGCAGGCTGCACGCCGGGCATTCGCCGCAGCCATGGCCCCAATCATGCTGCGCCCCGCGTTCGCCGAGATAGCAGGTGTGCGAGTGCTCGCGGATGAGATCGACGAGCTCCTCGCCGCCGAGTTCATGCGCGAGCTTCCAGGTCGTGGCCTTGTCGATCCACATCAAGGGCGTGTGCAGCTCGAACTTTCTGGCCATGCCGAGCGAGAGCGCGGCCTGCATGGCGCGGATGGTCTCGTCCCGGCAATCGGGATAGCCGGAATAGTCGGTCTCGCACATGCCGCCGACGATGTGGCTGATCCCGCGTCGATAGGCCAGCGCTGCGGCGAAGGTCAGGAAGACGAGGTTGCGACCGGGCACGAACGTATTGGGCAGGCCATCGGCCCCCATCGCGATCGCGACGTCGCGCGTCAGAGCCGTCTCGGACACGGCCGCCAGCGTCGGGATCGATAGCGTGTGGCTCTCGCCGAGCCTTGCGGCCCAATCCGCACGCAGGTTCTTGATGCCGTCGAACAACCGCTCGCGGCAGGCGAGCTCGATGGCGTGGCGCTGGCCGTAGTCGAACCCCAGCGTCTCCACGCGCGCAAAGCGGCTGAGCGCCCAAGCGAGGCAGGTGGTTGAATCCTGGCCGCCGGAGAACAGCACCAATGCGGTCTCGGAGGAAAATGCGTCACTCATGGTGGGCGCTTTAGCATTGCGCGACCTGCTCGCCAATCGGTGGAAATCGGCCTGTTCCGCCGCACCAGGCTGGGAACGCCGGCCCGGTTTTGGCATAAGGTTGCCGACCCAGGAGACTGCCCGGCAATGACCCCTTCCCGCGACATTTTCCGCCTGATCGAGATCATGGCGGCGCTTCGCACGCCGGTCACCGGCTGCCCCTGGGACCTCGAGCAGGATTTTGCGACCATCGCGCCCTACACGATCGAGGAGGCCTACGAGGTCGTGGATGCCATCACCCGCGGCGATCTCGACGATCTCAGAGAGGAGCTCGGCGATCTCCTGCTCCAGGTCGTGTACCACGCCCAGATGGCCTCGGAGCAGAGCGCGTTCGACTTTGGTGACGTCGTCGAAGGCATCACCCGCAAGATGATCCGCCGCCATCCCCATGTCTTCGCCGACAAGGACGGCAATCTCGCCTCCTCCCATGTCAAGGAGGTCTGGGATCGCATCAAGGCCGAGGAAAAGGCCGAGCGCGCCGCGCGCCGGCCGCCGGAGGACACGCCATCGCACAAATCGCTGCTGTCGGGTGTGAAGGCCGGCCAGCCCGCTTTGACCCGCGCCATGGAGCTCCAGCGCAAGGCTTCCACCGTCGGCTTCGACTGGAACGACCCGCGCGCGGTGCTGGCAAAAATCCGCGAGGAAGCCGACGAGATCGAGGCCGCGCTCGACCGCAACGACAAGCGGGAGCTGGCCGAAGAAACCGGCGACCTGATGTTCGCCCTCGTCAACCTCGCCCGCCACGTCGATGCCGATCCGGAAGCCGCACTGCGCGCGACCAACGCGAAGTTCGAGCGTCGCTTCGCCTATATCGAGCGAGCCCTGCAGGCTCAGGGCCGCACGCTGGAGGATGCGTCGCTGGCTGAGATGGATGCGTTGTGGAACGCGGCGAAGGGTGGGGAGACGCCGGCGTCATAGAGAGGCAACGACATGCGCCGCTAACTCCGCTGTCGTCCCGGCTCAACACCGGGCCCCATCGTAACAGGAAGCAATTTGGCGAAGGCGTGGGGTCATATGTGATCGGTACGGATACCGCACAAGCTCGATAGATCACGCGGTATGGTTCCGGCGTTCGCCGGGACGACACCGGTTATGTGGCGTGATGCGGCACCGCGTCGAACCTGTTCACCACGATATCCCGCTTGGTCTCATCCACCCGCACGGTCATGTCGAAGCGGCCGTCATGCAGCTCCTTCGACAGGACCTCGGCGTTGCGGTGAAGCCAGCTGATGCCGGCACCGTCCGAGGCGTCGATGGAGAGATCGAGCGTGGTGCGCTTGGCGGCGAGGCGTTCCTCGATCGCGGCAAGCAGTGCGTCGATGCCCTCCCCTGATGCGGCCGAGACCAGCATCGCCGGATGATCCGCCGGCCTGCGCGCGGCGATATTGAGCAGCTCTTCACGCTGCTCGGCGTCGAAGCGGTCGATCTTGTTCCAGACTTCGATGATGCGGCCGCTATCGTCGGGGTTGATGCCGAGCTGGCGCAGCACCGCGTCGACGTCGCTCTGCTGCGCTTCTGCATCTTCATGGGAGATGTCGCGCACGTGCAGAATGACGTCGGCTTCCAGCACCTCCTCCAGCGTCGCACGGAAGGCGGCGACGAGTTGGGTGGGCAGATTCGAGATGAAGCCGACGGTGTCGGACAGCATCGCCTTGCCGCCATGCGGCAGAGTGAGCGCGCGCAGGGTCGGGTCAAGCGTCGCAAACAGCATGTCGGCGGCCTGCACGTCGGCCCGCGTCAGGCGGTTGAACAGCGTGGACTTGCCGGCATTGGTGTAGCCGACCAATGCGACCACGCGATACGGCACGCGCTGACGACCGGCGCGATGCAGCCGGCGCGTGGCCTGCACTTTCCTCAGCTCACTCTCGAGCTTGGAGATGCGCTCCTGGATGAGCCGGCGGTCCGCTTCGATCTGGGTCTCGCCCGGACCGCCCATGAAGCCGAAGCCGCCGCGCTGGCGCTCCAGATGGGTCCACGAACGCACCAGGCGCGAGCGCTGGTAGTTGAGATGCGCGAGCTCGACCTGGAGCGATCCTTCCCGCGTCTTGGCGCGGCGGCCGAAGATTTCCAGGATCAGCCCGGTGCGGTCGAGCACCTTGGCGTGCAGCTCCTTCTCGAGGTTGCGCTGCTGGATCGGCGCCAGGGCGCAGTCCATCACCACGAGCTCGATGTCGAGGCTTTTGACCAGCGCCGCCATCTCCTCGACCTTGCCCTTGCCGATATAGGTGGCCGGCCTGATCTGGCTGATCGGCGTGATGATGGCGTCCGCAATCACGAGGTCGATCGCGCGCGCGAGGCCGGCGGCTTCGTCGAGCCGGGCCTCGGCGTCGCGCTGGATATGACTCTCCGATTGCGCGTCGGCACCGCCGGCGCGCACCCGCAAATAGGGGCCGATGACCAGCACCCGCCCCGTATGAGCCCCTGCCGACCGCGGACGGTCGGCATCCCCGCCGAAGTTCCGGGGTTCCAATCAGATCACTCTCAAGCCGGCTGATCCTCGCCGCCTTCGAACAGCTGAATCGGAGCGCCCGGCATGATGGTCGAGATCGCATGCTTGTAGACAAGCTGCGAGTGACCGTCGCGCCGAAGCAGCAAACAGAAATTGTCGAACCAGGTCACGATGCCCTGGAGCTTCACTCCGTTGACCAGAAAGATCGTCAGTGGCGTCTTGGTTTTGCGAACGTGATTAAGGAAGGTGTCCTGCAGGTTTTGTGCGCGGTCTGCCGCCATTGTTTTTTTCTCGCTTTGAGTTTCTTTTTATTGCGCCGGTTGCGGCCCTCTTTGTGAATATCGGGGCCTCTCCCGGTTGCCGTCCCTCATGAGATCCCCCTCGGAGGGAACAGCAGTGCAATTAGAGGACAGGTGGACCTTTTAGGCAAGCCGCTTCACGCGGCAGCCCCCGCCGATGGTCCCGAAAAACTACGGAAATCGATGATTCTGCAGGCTGATTCCTGATGTCCGACCGCGCGCGGCCATGTCTAGCCAACGCCAAGCGCCTTCAGCTTCCGATGCAGAGCCGAACGTTCCATGCCAACAAACTCGGCCGTGCGAGAAATATTTCCTGAGAAACGGCTGATCTGCGCAATCAAATAGTCGCGCTCGAAGACCTCGCGTGCTTCGCGCAGCGGCAGGCCCATGATGTGCTCACCGTTGTTGCTGGTCGGCATCGCCGGCACCATGGAGCCGACGTCCTGCGGCAACATGTCGGCCGTGATGATGACCTCGGGCCCGCCGGCCGCCAGAATCATGACCCTCTCGACGTTGTTGCGGAGCTGGCGCACGTTGCCCGGCCAGACATGGGATTGCAGCACGGCCATCGCGTCCTGGCCGATCTGGCGCTTGGGCAGGCCGCTGCCGGTCGAGATCTGCTCCATGAAGTAGTCGATCAGTTCCGGAATGTCTTCGCGACGCTCCGACAGCGCGGGCACCCGGATCGGCACCACCGAGAGCCGGTGATAGAGGTCCTCGCGGAATCGGCCGGCCGCGATTTCCTCTTCGAGATTGCGCGCGGTCGAGGAGATGATGCGCACGTCGACCTGCACCTTGGCGGTGCCGCCGACGCGCTGGAACGACTGCTCGACCAGCACCCGCAGAATCTTGTTCTGGGTTTCGCGCGGCATGTCCGCGATCTCGTCGATGAAGAGCGTGCCGCCATGGGCCTCCTCGAGCGCGCCGGGCTTGCGCGGCTGCTCGCCGTTGGACTGCTCGATACCGAACAGCTCATGCTCCATCCGCTCGGGCGTGATCGCGGCGGCATTGATCACCACGAAGGGACCGTCGGCGCGGCCCGAGGCCGTATGCAGGGTGCGCGCGGTCAATTCCTTGCCGGCGCCGGCGGGGCCGACGATCAGGATGCGGCTGTTGGCCTTGGCCGCGCGCTCGATGGTCTGGCGCAGCTGGTTCATGCTGGGCGAGCGGCCGACGAGCTGACTGGCGCTCGGGGCGAGCTGCTTCAGCTCCTTCACCTCGCGCTTGAGCCGCGAGTTCTCCAGGGCGCGATTCGCAACCAGGATCAGGCGATCGGCCTTGAACGGCTTCTCGATGAAGTCGTAGGCGCCGCGCTTGATCGCCGCGACCGCGGTCTCGATGTTGCCGTGGCCGGAGATCATCACGACCGGCAGATCGGCATTGTCCTTCTTGACCTGCTCCAGCAGCTGCAAGCCGTCGAGCTTGGAGCCCTGCAGCCAGATGTCGAGAAACACCAGATGCGGCCGACGATTGGCGATCTCGGCGAGTGCCGTATCGCTGTCGCGTGCGGTCCGGGTCACGAACCCCTCGTCTTCGAGAATGCCCGCAACGAGATCCCGAATATCGGCCTCATCATCGACGATCAGAATTTCACTTGCCATGGATCGCGCCTGCCTTGTCAGCTGCCTGTTGAGGCTTCGATTTTCGTTGAATCATTAGTCTTTTCAGCCGGCTCTTTGGTTCCGGCGGCCGGCTCTTTTGTTTCCTGGTTCTTGACGGATTCCGCAGCCGTTCGATCGGTTTCGGGCTTGGTTGTTGTCGCGGTCGCCTGCTTGGCCGCCGCCGCCTGCTCGGCCGCCTCAGACTTCGCGGGTTGCCCTGAGACGGCAAAGCGCATCCGCATCCAGGCGCCGCGCTGGCCTTCGCGGAAGTCGGAGGCGTCCTTCAGCTCGATCCGCCCGCCATGGTCTTCCAGCACGCGGCCGACGATGGCCAGCCCCAGCCCGGTGCCCTTGGCGCGCGTGGTGACGTAGGGCTCGAGCAAGCGCGAACGCGCGACCTTGGGCAGTCCGATGCCGTTGTCGACCACGTCGATCAGCACGTCGTCGCCCTCGCGCGACACCACCACGTCGATACGGCCTTTGCCGAGCTCCTCGGGCGGGACCTGCTCGATCGCTTCGGTGGCGTTCTTGACGATGTTGGTGACCGCCTGGGAGATCAGCCGCCGGTCGAACTGCGCGCGGAGCGGATCGTCCTTGAACTCGGCCTCGATGTCGATCTCGGGATGGGCGACCTTCATCAGGAAGACGGCCTGCCGCACCGTGTCCGCGACGTCCTCGCCTTCCATCACCGGCTTCGGCATCCGCGCGAATCGCGAGAACTCGTCGACCATGCGCCTGATGTCGTCGACCTGGCGCACGATGGTATCGGTGCACTGGTCGAAGATCTGCTTGTCCTTGGCCTCGGTGATGGCCTTGCCGAACTTGCGGCGGATGCGCTCGGCGGAAAGCTGAATCGGCGTCAGCGGGTTCTTGATCTCGTGCGCGATTCGGCGGGCCACGTCTCCCCAGGCCGAGGTGCGCTGGGCCGAGACCAGCTCGGTGATGTCGTCGAGCGTGATGATGTAGCTGTCGTGCGGCTGGTTCTTCTCGGCGCTGACCCGGACCGACAGATTGCGCTCGGCGCCGTCCCGGGTGATCGTGATCTGGCCCTGCACCAGACGCTGGGTCCCTTCCCGCGCCGTCTTCATCATCTCGTCGAGCTCGGGCAGCACGTCGGAGAGCGGATGGCCGAGCGTCTCCGCCTCGGAGTGGCCGATCAGCTTCTCGGCGGAGCGGTTGAGGATGCCGACGCTGCCGGACGCGTCGACGCCGATGATGCCGGCGCTCGCCGAGGACAGCACGGCCTCGATGAAGCGGCGGCGGCTATCGATGAGATCGCTGGCGTTGACGAGCTCGTCGCGCTGGCTGCGCAATTCCTGCGTCATCTTGTTGAAGGTCTCACCCAGTTGGGCGAGATCGCCTTCCGACTGGTGCACCGGCACCTGGACATGGAGATCGCCGGTCGAGACCGTCTGCGCCGCGTTCATCAGCCGCCGGATCGGCGAGACCAGCGAATTGGCGAAGTTGAGGCCGATCAGCACCGAGGCCATCAAAATGGTCAGCGCGATCACCGCGAACATCAGCGCGAAGGCGACCTGGATGCCGAGCCGGCGCGACTCGATCTGTGCGTATTCGGCGACGCTGACCTCGGTCTGCTTGAGCTGATTGACGACGTTCGGATCGAGAGGACGGGCGACATAGAGGAAGGTGTCGTTGAAGGCGCGCAGACGGATCACCGCGGCGACGAAGCTCGCATCCGGCAGGACCGCGATCTCGGGCTCGTTCTCGTTGACGTTGCTGAGAAAGTCCGGCGCGGGCGGCGAATAAGCCAGCCGCATCCCGGTGTCGGCGGATTCCAGGATGTTGGTGTTCTTGTCGATGATCATCGCGCCCGGCAAATTGCGGGAGGCGGCGCTCGCCGTCAGCATCTCGCGAAACGAGCGGCGGTCCTGGTCGTAGAGCGGCCGGGCGTGGGCGATGTCGTTGGCCATGCCGATGATGTCGCCACGGATCAGCTGTGCGTGGTCCTGCATATAGGCCCGCGCGATCGTCAGCGAATTCTGGACGACCTCCTTGGTCGTGCCGGAGAACAACCGGTCGAGGCCACGCTCGATGGTGACATTGGCGACGATGGCGACCAGCACCGCCGGCAGCACCGCGACGATCGAGAACAGGCTGACGATCTGGACGTGGAGGCGTGCCGCCGCCCTGCCCCGCCGCCGGGCCAGGATCAGCTGCCAGAGCTCGCGGATGATGATCCCGACCAGGAGCAGGATGGTGCCCGCGTTGATCAGGTAGAACGAGCGGACGACCTCCGGTGTCGGCTCGATCGCGGTGAGGCCGGTCAGGACCAGGAAGGTCAGCAGAGCCGAAAGCAGCGCCAGAGCCACGGCAACAGGCGCCAGCCAGCGCCGCAGCGACCAGCGCTTGGGCTCTTCGGCTAGGGTCGTGTCAAAGTGTGCGGCCGAGGTGTCTGCGCTGGTCATTCCGGCAATCGCGGTGCTGAAAACGGGCCCGCGACGGGCGGGTACTGATGTATTCGTACCACATTGTTGCCGAATTGCGACAATTCCGCGGCGCTTCGGACGCGACTCGCGAACACCATCCACAACCACATGCCTGCTGGACGGGAACGGATTCCCGTCACCCCGGCTTGACCCGGCATGGATAGAGTCTTTCTCGCAACGATGGTCTCGGCCGTCCTTCTGCTGATCGTTGCCGCCGACCTCCTGGTCAACGGCCTTGGTCTGCAGGACCCGCCGGCGAATGTCGCCAGCGTCATGCCGGCACCCGGCCGATTCGTCAGATAGAATCGATGCCGCGTGTTGGGGCCGAATGACCGATTTGATTGTGCGAGTGGAACCTTTCGATCCCATTGGGACTTCTGCTCACCGCGCCAGCCATAACGGCCAGCGCGATCCGGACAGGCTCAGCTCTGCCTTGGTAGGGGGAGCTGAGCCACCGTCGGCTCGAGAGATTAGCCCCCGCTCCGATACACCTGAATGTCGAGGTCCCGGATCTTCTTCCGCAGCGTGTTGCGGTTGAGGCCGAGCAGGTCGGCGGCGCGGATCTGGTTGCCGCGGGTGGCGGCCAGCGCGGCCGTCAGCAGCGGCACCTCGATCTCCTTGAGGATGCGGTGATAGAGGCCGGGCGGCGGCACGCCGTTCGGAAAGCCCTGGAAGTGCGAGGACAGATACGCTTCCACCGCGCCGCCGAGATTGTCGACGCCCTGCTGGACCGCGGCGCCCGGGCTGACCGAGGGCGGCGCGAGCTCGCCGTCGATGACGGACGCCGTGATCACGTCCTGGGGATAGAGCGCGGCAAGGCGCCGGGCGAGATTTTCGAGCTCGCGCACGTTGCCGGGCCAGCGGTGCTGCTTCATCCGTTCCAGCGCCAGCGCATCCAGCTTCTTCGGCGGCAAGCCGTCCTTCTCGGCCAGCGTGAAGAAATGCCGCACGAGATCCGGCAGGTCCTCGATGCGCTCGCGCAGCGGCGGCAGCCGCAGCGGCACGACGTTGAGGCGGAAGAACAGATCCTCCCGGAACAGGCCCTGCTGGATCAGCACGCGCAGGTCCTTGTTGGAGGCCGCGACGATGCGCACATCGGTCTTGATCGGGGTGCGGCCGCCGACGGTGGTGTATTCGCCCTGCTGCAACACGCGCAGCAGACGGGTCTGCGCCTCCATCGGCATGTCGCCGATTTCATCGAGGAACAGCGTGCCGCCCTCGGCCTGCTCGAAGCGGCCGGAGGCGCGGGTGTTGGCGCCGGTGAAGGCGCCGCGCTCGTGGCCGAACAATTCGGACTCGATGAGGTCGCGCGGGATCGCGGCCATGTTGACCGCGACGAACGGGCCGTTCCGGCGCTTGCCGTAGTCGTGCAGCGCCCGCGCCACCAGCTCCTTGCCGGTACCGGACTCGCCCGTGATCATCACGGTGAGGTCGGTCTGCATCAGGCGCGCCAGCACGCGATAGATTTCCTGCATCGCCGGCGAGCGGCCGACCAGCGGGATCGCCTCCATCTCGGCATCTTCGTCCGGCGTCGAGGTCCGCTCCTTCGGCTCGGCGAGCGCGCGGCCGACGATGGCGATCAGCTCCTTGAGGTCGAACGGCTTGGGCAGATATTCGTAAGCCCCGCGCTCGGAGGCGCGGATCGCCGTCATGAACGTGTTCTGCGCGCTCATGACGATGACGGGCAGATTCGGCCGCATCTTCTTGATCCGCGGCAGCAGGTCGAAGGCGTTTTCGTCCGGCATCACCACGTCGGTGATGACGAGGTCGCCCTCGCCCTGGCTGACCCAGCGCCATAGCGTTGCGGCATTGCCGGTCAGCCGCACTTCGTAACCGGCGCGCGACAGGGCCTGATTGAGAACGGTGCGGATGGCGGTATCGTCATCGGCTACGAGAATGCTACCTGCGGGCATCGTTGATCCTCATTTTGCCCCCTGTGACGCAGGCGACGACTTCCCGGCAGAGTCGGCGCGACTGCTTTGATCGGCTAGTTTCACCGATGTGGAATACATCGGCATCAGCACGCGGAAGGTGGTTTTGCGCGGCTGAGATTCGCATTCGATGATGCCCCCGTGATCGCCGACGATCTTGGCGACCAGCGCGAGGCCCAGACCCGAACCCGTCTGCTTGGTGGTCACGAAGGGATCGAACAGGTTGGGCAGAAGATCGTCGGGCACGCCGGGTCCGTTGTCCTTCACGCAGAATTCGAGCGGAAGGGATACCCGGGATTTTTGACCGGGCACTGACAGGCGCACGCCGGGGCGGAACGCGGTGGTGAGCTGGATCTCGCCGTCGGGCACGTCGATCAACGCTTCTGCGGCGTTCTTCACGAGGTTGAGGAACACCTGAATGAGCTGATCCTGGTTCGCCAGCACCGGCGGCAGCGAGGGATCGTAGTCTTCGATGAAGCGGATATTGCGGGCAAAGCCCGACTGCGCCAGCCGCTTCACGTGGTCGAGCACCGAATGGATGTTGACGGGACCGCGCACCACGGGGCGCTCGTCGCCGAACACCTCCATGCGGTCGACCAGCGTCACGATGCGGTCGGCCTCGTCGCAGATCAACCGGGTCAGCATGCGATCCTCGGAGGAGGCCTGCTGCTCCAGGAGCTGCGCGGCACCGCGGATGCCCGAGAGCGGATTCTTGATCTCGTGCGCCAGCATGGCTGCCAGCGCGATCACCGAGCGCGCGGCGCTGCGATGGGTGAGCTGGCGGTCCATCTTGTCGGCGATGGTGCGCTCCTGGAGCATCACCACGATGTGGCCGGGCCGCTCGGTGAGCGGAGCCACGTGCAGATCGACCTGGCGGTCGCCGCCCATGCGCGGCGTACCGAGATCGACCTTGTATTCGTTGACCGGCGAGTTCGACGAGCGCACCTGATCGATCAGCGCCAGCAAGGGGCTGCCGAACGGCACCAGCTCCTTCAGCGATTGCCGCTTCAGAAACTGCGTCGAGATCTCGAAGAATGCCTCGGTCGCGATGTTGGCGGCGACGATCTTGCCGTCCGGCCCGATCATCAGCACGGGATTGGGAAGTGCATCCAGGATTGCGTCGCTGTCGGACGGCCGGCGATGTTCGGCGGCGGAGCTCATGCTGCAGCGCTCCATGCGAAATCGTCGAAGGCGTCCTGCAGCGAACTGTGAACGAGGCGCGGATCTTCCGAGATCAAGATCTTCCGGCGCCATGATTTCAGTTTCTCGGCCGGCGCACGGCTCGCCTGCGCTGCGACGTCGAGCGCCCAGCCCAGATGCTTGCGGGCATGCTTCAATCCGATACGCAGACCGTAGAGCGCGCAAACGCCATCATAGAGGGTGCGGACATAGTGCAGTTGCGTTTCGAGCGAGGGCGTCGCTTCCTCGGCCCCGCCCCGCAGGCGGCGGCCGATCTGACCGGGCAGCCAGGGCTGGCCCTGCGCGCCGCGGCCGATCATCACGGCGTCGGCGCCGGAGGCCTCCAATGCGGCGAGCGCCTTCTCGTAGGATGTGATGTCGCCGTTGACGACGAGCGGGATCGAGATGGCTTCGCGCACGGCGCGGACCGCATCCCAATCGGCCTCGCCTTTGTAGAACTGGGAGCGGGTGCGGCCATGGACGGTGACGAGCTTGACCCCGGCGGACTCCGCGCGCCGCGCCAGCTCCGGCGCGTTGCGTGTACGGTCGTCCCAGCCGAGCCGCATCTTCAGCGTCACCGGAACCTTCACAGCCGCGATCGTCGCATCGATCAGGCTCAGCGCATGGTCGAGGTCGCGCATCAGGGCCGAGCCGGACTGACCGCCCGTGACGTGGCGGGCCGGACAGCCCATGTTGATGTCGATGATATCGGCGCCTTCGGCTTCCGCGATCCGGGCACCTTCAGCCATCCAGTGCGGCTCGCAGCCGGCGAGCTGGACCACATGGGGCCCGATGCCCGTTGCTTCGCAGCGCAACCGGGACATCCGGTGACCATTGACGAGCTCGTCGCTCGCGGTCATTTCGGACACGACGAGACCGGCCCCAAGCTCGGCGGCCAGCCGGCGAACGGGCGAGTCAGTCACACCCGACATTGGCGCCAGGAAGACCGGGGTAGCGACTTCAATATCGCCTATTTTCAACGGCTTAGAGCCGGATACTGCCGAGCCGGTCACAGGAGTCTCGTTGACTAGGCAGGGCCTCATCGCGCCTGCCATGATCTATCTTGCGCACAATTCTTGTGCAGTCAAGCGTCATGCCTACAGTTTAGACAATTCTGCAGATCTTTCAAGTGCAGTGCAGCAAAATGCTGTTTCCCACAATCCGGGGAAACCCCCTTTTTTTGCGGGCCTGCCGTGCTAGAGGCATGCCGGAAATCACCCCCGACTCTTTCACCAAACTGAGTATTTGAGTCCTATGGCGAAATCACAACGCACGGCGGTCGTCCTCGTGGCGGCCGGACGCGGCCTGCGCGCCGGCGCCGGCGGACCTAAACAGTATCGGACGATCGGTGGCGTGCCCGTGATCAATCGCGCCATGGAGGCCTTCAGCCGACATCCGGAGGTATCAGCGGTGCAGCCGGTGGTAAATCCCGACGACAGTGCGATGTTCACGGCCGCGGTTGCAGGGCTCGAGCACGAACCGCCCACCAATGGCGGCGCGACGCGGCAGGCGTCGGTGCTCGCCGGCCTCGAAGCGCTTGCAAGGCACGAGCCCGACATCGTCCTGATTCATGACGCCGCGCGCCCCTTCGTCTCGGCAGGCCTGATCTCCCGCGCGATCGACGCAGCGAACCGCACCGGTGCCGCAATCCCCGTGATCGCCGTCACCGACACGATCAAGCTCACCGGCGAGAACGGCGATGTCGAGGGCACGCCCGACCGGGCGCGCCTCAGAGTCGCGCAGACGCCGCAATCCTTTCGTTTCGACGTCATCCTCGAGGCGCATCGCCGCGCGGCGAAGGAGGGACGCTCGGATTTCACGGACGATGCCGCCATTGCCGAATGGGCAGGATTGACGGTCGCAACCTTTGAAGGCGATGTTGCCAATATGAAGCTCACCACTCCCGAGGATTTCGTGCGCGAGGAAGCGCGCCTCGCCGCCCAGCTCGGCGACGTCAGGACCGGCACGGGCTACGACGTGCACGCCTTCGGCGAAGGCGACCATGTCATGATCTGCGGCGTACGTGTGCCACACACGAAAGGCTTTCTCGCCCATTCCGATGGCGATGTCGGCCTGCATGCGCTGGTGGACGCTATCCTTGGGGCACTGGCCGACGGCGACATCGGCTCGCACTTCCCGCCGAGCGACGCGAAGTGGAAAGGCGCCTCCTCGGACCAGTTCCTGAAATACGCCATCGAGCGCGTCGCCCAGCGCGGCGGCCGCGTCGCCAATCTCGAGGTGACGCTGATCTGCGAGCGCCCGAAGATCGGCCCGTTGCGCGACACCATGCGCGCCCGCATCGCCGAGATCTCCGGCGTCGACATCTCGCGCGTCGCCGTGAAGGCGACGACCAGCGAACGGCTCGGCTTCACCGGCCGCGAGGAAGGCATTGCCGCCACCGCGAGCGCCACCATCCGCCTGCCCTGGAGCGTGTAGGATCATGGCCGGGAGCGACGCACGCGCCCTCTCCCGCTCGCTGCTCGATCTGTGCCGGATGCGCAAGCTGACGATCGCGACCGCTGAATCCTGCACCGGCGGCCTCGTCGCCGGTGCGTTGACCGACATTCCCGGCTCCTCCGACGTGATCGACCGCGGCTTCGTCACCTATTCCAACGACGCCAAGCGCGCGATGTTGGGAGTCGAGGCGAGCACGCTCACCAATTTCGGCGCGGTCAGCAAGGAGACCGCGACCGCGATGGCGATCGGCGCGCTGGAGCGGGCCGATGTCGATCTCGCCGTCGCCATCACCGGCATCGCGGGCCCCGGCGGCGCCACGCCCGGCAAGCCGGTCGGCCTCGTGCACTTCGCCGCCGCGGCGCGCGATGGCCGCATCATCCACCGCGAGCATCGGTTCGGCGCGATCGGCCGCTCCGCCGTGCGTCAGCGCTCCGTCGTCGAGGCGCTGCGCATGCTGATGGATCTCGCCCGTGGCCCGAAAGCCCAGACCAAGCCGCGCGCCGCCGCAACCCGCCTGCGCCCGCGTGTGACCCGCTCGCCGCGCCGGCACGCAGTGAAGCGCAGGCCGCCGCGTTCGCCGCGGATCTGAATCGCCTCGCCGGGGAATTGCGGGCGATCATCCGGATCGTGGCCATTGCAGGCTTGGCTTTCTCCGGCTGGAGCTGCCTTGAAAGCGCCTCAGGCCATCGCGAGCAGCGCGCTTGCATGATCGAGCACCCGCTGCTTGACCGCATCGGCATCGGACGGCTTCACCTTCGCACTCACGGTCAATTCCACGAGGGGCGCGGCGGGGTCGGCGGCGATCACCTTCGATACGTTGACCGTCGGTGCAGCCCGTTCGTCGACGCGCGGATCTTCGCGCAGCTCCTTCAGGATCTGGGCAGCGAGCGCATTGGCCGTGCCGGCCCTGACCGGAAACGTCACCTTGACCTCGCCAGTGCCAGGATAGGCGCTGCGGTTGATGATGGCCGCGCCCCATACCTGTCCGTTGGGCAAGAGGATCTGCGTGTTGTCGGGCGCGACCAGTTCGGTCATGAACAGCGACAGCGATCTCACCTTGCCCGACTTGCCGGCGACCTCGACATCATCGCCGATGTGAAAAGGCCGGAACAACAGCAGCATCACGCCGGCGGCGAGATTGGAGAGCGTGCCCTGAAGCGCAAGGCCAATGGCGAGCGATGTGGCGCCAAGCACGGCGACGAGGCTGGCGGTCTGGATGCCGAACAGCTGGAGCACGGCGATGCCAACGATCGCCAGCACGCCGTAGCGCGTGACGCTGGCGACGAACAAGGTCACCAGCGGATCGACCCGGTGCGCAACGCTCAAGACGCGCGTGACGAAGCGCTGCATCGCGCCGGACAGATACCAGCCGACCGCGAGCAGCAGGATCGCGTAAATCGCGTTCAGCCCGTACAGAACGAGCGATGCTTTCAGCGTGTCGAAATTGATGGTCATGGGGACTCCGGCCCGAAACGATCGGGAGAGAACTCACGGCGGCGCGAATCGATCCCATGCCGAGGTCAACGAGGGAACTCGCACACTCCGGGCGAACGATGTCGCGAAAAGCGTAGTCTGCCACCTCCTCTGCGGCAGGACTGCAGATATGGACCGCTGCAGATATGGACCACGTTCCGGCCATCCCACCTTGCGCCTACGAGCGCTTGTGCTGCCCGGCAGGCGAAACACACAATCGCCGGGTCAATCGCGCCCCATCAAAATATTCGTCTTTACAGAATTTCTGCTTTATCGCATTCTCTCGCCACCTCATCCCGGTCAGAGGGACGTATCGCGATCGTCACGAACGTGGGATGAGTTGTGGTGGACGCAGGCAGCATCGGCGCGAAGGGCTTCGCAGGGCGGCAAAACCGTGAGCGAAAGTGTCGCGCATACGACCGGTGCTATCAGCGTACGGCAAAACCGTGTCGTCCTGACGCCCGGGGCCTGTGCGTCAAGTCTTGCGGTGATGCGGCGGCCCGACCGGGCACGTGCGTCAGCCATCCGCAAGGCGACGGGGGCAATAGTGCATCGCTCCCCGGGGAGAGCTCGGCATAAGCCGTCAAACCACTGCGCAGGGAAGGCCGGATGTTTGGCTTCACCTGTATGCCGCTGTGCAGCTTCTTGTAGCGCAACCTTCGCACAGTGGACCGTGGGTGTCCGGCCGGCACCCGGTCTTCCCTGCGTCCTCTGACATTGGAGGGCGATGACCGCGCGAGAACTCGGGCAGGACCTGTCGCGAGAGCGCAGCGGCATGTCCAGTTTTCAAAAAGGCACGCAAGTTTTGTCGGATTCGATCGGGATCGCATCCGCGAAGGTTGCAACCAAATGCCATCGCGTGAGCCGGACCTTGCGTGGGACCATATTGGCGCAATAATGCCGTTCTACGTTGTGCTCCGGAATCAACCGGACCAACATTGTGGAGGGCGACGAAATTGTTCGCTCGCGCCGTGGCTTCGGCCGTCGTGATCGTCACTATGGCCGCCATTGATGGTGCGGCCGCGCAAACGGCCAGCCAGCCGCCGGACACGATGGCGGCGCGGGTCGAGGCCTGCACGCCCTGCCACGGCAACAAGGGTGAAGGCACCAGCGACGTCTATTTCCCGCGCCTTGCCGGCAAGCCGGCCGGCTATCTCTACAATCAGCTTCTCGCCTTCCGAAGCGGCCGGCGCAAATATCCGCCGATGAACTATCTGCTGGAGTTTTTGCCCGATCCCTATCTGGAGG
The DNA here is from genome assembly GCF_054602315.1 of Bradyrhizobium cedriense. Lineage (NCBI taxonomy): Bacteria > Pseudomonadati > Pseudomonadota > Alphaproteobacteria > Hyphomicrobiales > Nitrobacteraceae > Bradyrhizobium > Bradyrhizobium cedriense. The sequence goes on from NZ_JBTSWB010000003.1 coordinate 63,464, forward strand.
CGATGGCGGAGTATTTCGCCAGCGAGCACCCGCCACTGCCGCCACCGTCGCCGACGGAGGTCAGCAAGGACGTGCTGGCGCTGGGAGAGACGCTCGCCACCAGCGGCGATGCCGGCCGCAACATTCCGGCCTGCGTGAGCTGCCATGGCCCCGGGCTGACGGGTATGCAGCCCGGCATCCCCGGCCTCTTGGGCTTGCGCGCCGCCTATATCAGCGCCCAACTCGGTGCCTGGCGTTACGGCACGCGTACGGCGAAGTCGCCCGATTGCATGCAGCTGGTTGCGGGTCATCTGACCGAGGCCGATGTCACTGCTGTTTCGGCCTGGCTCGCGACACGTCAGGCACCAGCCGATCCGGCTCCCGTTCCGAAAGGCACCTACGCGCTGCCCTTCGGCTGCGGCAGCCAGCCCAACTGACGAGGCAGATGATGGGCTCGAAACTGTCGATCAAGCGCTTGTCGATCAAATTCCTGGCTCTCGCCGCGCTCACCACGGCTGTGCAGGCGCAGGACAAGACTCAAGACAAGACCAGCGACATCATCATACGCGGCGAATATCTCGCCCGTGCCGGCGATTGCACCGCCTGCCATACCGCGCCGGAAGGTCGCCTGTTCGCCGGCGGCCGCGCTATGCCGACGCCATTCGGCACGCTCTACACCTCCAACATCACGCCGGACCTTGATACAGGCATCGGCAAGTGGAGTGCCGACGATTTCTACAAGACCATGCACAGCGGCCGCTTCCCGGATGGCGGGCTGATCTATCCGGCGATGCCGTTTGCGTCCTACACCAAGGTCACGCGCGCCGACAGCGACGCGATCTACGCGTATTTGCGCTCGATCCCGCCGGTCAGCCAGAAGAACAAGCCGCACGAGTTGCGCTTCCCTTATGACAATCGCCAGCTCATCCTCGGCTGGCGCACGCTTTTCTTCAGTGAGGGTGAGTTCAAGCCGGATCCGACGAAGTCGGTGGAATGGAATCGCGGCGCCTACCTTGTCGAGGGTCTCGGCCATTGCGGCATGTGCCATTCGCCCATCAACGCGCTCGGCGGCACCTCCCAATCGGAAGCCTTCAAGGGCGGACTGATTCCGATGCAGAATTGGTACGCGCCCTCGCTCACGTCAAATCGCGAGGCGGGGCTCGGCGACTGGAGCATCAAGGACATCACGGACCTGCTCCAGACCGGTGTTTCCATGCGCGGCGTCGTCTACGGCCCGATGGCCGAGGTCGTGCACAACAGCCTGCAATATCTCACTGACGAGGACACCAAGGCGATGGCCGTGTACCTCAAAAGCATCTCGGAGCCCTCGCCTCCGGCGCCGGCGAAGACGACGCTGCCGACGACCGAGAGCAGCTTGCTGATCAGCCTCGGCAAGAACGTCTACGACAAGCACTGCGCGAGCTGCCATGGCACGCAAGGCGAAGGCAAGCCGCCGCACTGGCCGCCGCTCGCCAACAACCAGTCGATCGAGATGCAGTCCGCGGTCAATCCGATCCGCATGGTACTCAATGGCGGCTATCCGCCGGGCACCAAGGGCAATCCGATGCCCTACGGCATGCCGCCCTTCGCGGGCCTCCTCTCCGACAACGAAGTCGCCGCCGTCGTCTCCTACATCCGCACCGCCTGGGGCAATCGCGGCACGCCAGTCTCGGCGCGCGAGGCCAACGAGCTGCGCTCCGCACCGCTGAAATGAGGCTGCCATGATCAATTCCGATCCACCGACCAGCCCGGCTACCGCCGACCGGGCGGTCGAAGAGGTCGTCGCGCAGGGGCCGTCCGGCGCGATCGTGCTCGCCGGCATCGCCACGGCCTGTGTGGTCGCGATGTGGCTCGCGTTCTATCTGTTCGTATTCCTGCCACGTGGTCCGCTGCAATGAGCGCAGAGGAAACCCATCACGACAGCGCCGAGGTCGCGGCCCGCGTCGAGCGGCGCTGGGCAACCATTTCCGTGATCATCATCGTCGGCATGGCGCTGCTCGCCGCATTTGCCGGCATCCACCGCGCGACCATGCCGCAGCCGCGCGTCGAGACCACCGATCCATCGCGGCTGCATCTCTCCGGCGAATTCGTCGAAAGCAATCTCGGTAGCGTGCTGGAAACCAATGGCAATGTGACCGTGCGGGCGATCGGCCAGCAATATTCCTTCACGCCGGCCTGCCTCCTGGTGCCCGCGGACACGCCGATCACGCTGCGCGCCACCAGCGCCGACGTCGTGCACGGCATCCTGATCCAGGGCACCAACGTCAACACGATGCTGGTGCCGGGCTACATCTCCGAGCAGCCCATGCGCTTTGCAAAGACTGGCGACTATCTGATGCCTTGCCAGGAGTTTTGCAGTTTCGGCCACGAGGGAATGTGGGGCAAGGTCAAGGTGATCGACAAGACTGCATTCGCCGATCGTGCAAAGGGTGGCGGGAGGTTGAGCTGTGTTGGCCAATAGGAAGCTCATCCTCGCCCATTTCTGGCTGGCCTTTGCCGTGTTCGGCTTCGCGCTCGCGCTCGGCGCCTGGCAGATGTTCATCCGCAGTCCGATCGGCACCTGGCTGTCCAATCCCGAGCTCTATTACCGCTCGCTGACCGCACACGGCACGGTGATGGGCTATGTCTTCCCGACCCTGGTCGCGATGGGTTTCGGCTATGCCATCAGCGAGTCCGCGCTGGAGCAGCGTCTGGTCGGCGTGCGCTGGGCTTGGGCCGGATTCTGGCTGATCGTTGCCGGCAGCATCATGGCGCTGATCCCGATCGCGCTCGGCCGCGCCTCGGTGCTCTACACTTTCTATCCGCCGCTGATCGGCAACGTCTTCTACTATCTCGGCGTGGTGCTGGTCGTGGTGGGCTCCTGGATCTGGGTCGCGCTGATGTCGATCAACCTGCGCGTCTGGCGCAAGGCCCATCCCGGCGCGCCAGTGCCGCTGGCGATGTTCGCCAATGTCGCCGGCTCGTATTTGTGGGCCTGGACCGCGGTCGGTGCCGCGCTCGAGCTGCTGTTGCAGATCATTCCCGTCGCCGCGGGGCTGAAGACCACGATCGATGCCGGGCTCGCCCGCGTGTTCTTCTCCTGGACGCTGCACGCCATCGTCTATTTCTGGCTGATGCCGACCTACATCGCCTATTACACCATCGTGCCGCGCGCGATCGGCGGCCGCGTCTATTCCGACACCATGGCGCGGATATCCTTCATCCTGTTCCTTGTGGTGGCGATGCCGATCGGCATGCACCACACCTTTGCCGATCCGCAAGTCGGCGCCGGCTTCAAGTTCATCCATTCGGCCTTCACGGCGCTGGTGGCGTTGCCGACATTGCTGACGGTGTTCACGATCTGCGCGTCCGTCGAGATCGCCGCACGCCTGCGTGGCGGGCGCGGCCTGTTCGGCTGGATCAGGGCCCTGCCCTGGGATAATCCGATGATGCTTGCCCTGGCCTTCTCCTTCGTCATGCTCGGTTTCGGCGGCGCCGGCGGCCTCATCAACATGAGCTATCAGCTCGATGCGTCCATCCACAACACGCAGTGGATCACCGGACATTTCCACCTGATCTTCGGCGGCGCCATCGTGATCATGTATTTCGCGATCGCCTATGATCTGTGGCCGCATCTGACCGGCCGCGAGCTGACCGATCTCCGGCTGATCCGCACCCAGCTCTGGCTGTGGTTCGTCGGCATGATGGTCACGACCTTCCCTTGGCATTGGGTCGGCATCCTGGGCATGCCGCGCCGCATGGCCTATTTCGACTTCGGCGATCCCGCGATCGCGCCGCAGGCGCTCTCCGTCACCCTTTCGGCGATCGGCGGTTTCATCCTGCTGGCATCGGGCATTCTCTTCCTGGTCATCCTGGCGCGCGGCATGCGCGCACCCCAGGCTGACGCCGGCCCGTATCGCTTTGCGCTGGCCGTGCACCAGCCCGCGACCGTGCCGGTCGCGCTCAACACGCACGCACTGTGGGTGGCGCTGATGATCGCGCTCACCCTCACCAATTACGGCTACCCGATCCTGACGCTGGCGCTGAACGAGGGCACCTCGGTCCCGGCCGTCTATGTGGGAGCGCAGTGATGGACGCGCGCGACCTCTTCACGTTCCGCAACAGCCATTTCAGTGCAGCCGTCGGCATCACCGCCGCGATCCTCATCGTGACGGCGATCGGCGGATTCATCGTACTGCCCTTCGCACAGCCCTGGGTTCAGTTCGCCAATGTCTGGGATGCGATCTGCAGCGCCGCCGGCCTGCCGCAGCGCACGACAGCCGTTGTGGCGCCGGAGCAGACCAATCGCCTGTCCGAGGTCGTGCTCACATCGTCCACGTTGGCGCGCCCGAACCAGGAGGCAATCGGCCGCGGCGCCACGCTGGCGCAGCGCTGCGCCATTTGCCACGGCCCGACCGGCATCAGCCGCGCGGACTCGCCGAACCTCGCGGGTCAGTATGCGGCCGTGATCTACAAGGAGCTGCACGATTTCCGCTCCGGCGCGCGCACCAATGCCGTGATGTCGCCATTTGCGATCAACCTGACCGATCAGGAGATCGCCGATCTTTCGATGTACTACGCCTATCTGCCGCGGCTTCCGGCCTATCACCCGACGCCGCAGCTGCCGAAACCCAACATCGTCATCTACGGCGCGCCGATGCGCGGAATCGCCCCCTGCGGCTCCTGCCATGGCAGCCTAGACAACAAGGTCGGCAGCCCGTGGCTGGAGGGGCAGTCCGAGGCGTACATGAGGGCGCAGCTCCAGGCCTTCGCCTCCGGTGAACGGCGCAACGACATCAGCCAGCAGATGCGCAACATCGCGCGCGCGATGACGCCGCAGGAGATCGAGCAGGCCGCGGCATACTACGCCTCGCAGCCGCCCGATGTGGTGAAGGCGGTGGATTGATCAGGACGATGCCAGCTTCGGCCGGCCGTAGATCGCGTCCGCCCGCTTCTCGAAGGCGGTGGAAAACCGCGCGAACGCGGCGTCGAACATCGAGCCCATCAGCATCGCCAGCATGCGGCTCCTGAACTCGTAGGAGAGGAAGAATCCGACATCGCAGACGCCCTCGCCTTTGGGCTCGAACGTCCAGCGGTTTTCGAGGTTGCTGAAGGGGCCTCGCAGATATTCGACCAGGATCTTCAGATTGGCGCGGTCGAGCGTCACGCGGCTGGTGAAGGATTCCTTGATCAGCTTGAACGACACGGTCATATCGGCGACCAGCACCTCGGTGCCGTCGGGCTTCGCCATGCGCTGGCGCACCTTGAGCGCGCTGCACAGCGGCACGAATTCCGGGTAGCGCTCGACGTCGGCGACCAGATCAAACATTTCGGATGCGCTGTGACTGACACGGCGCTTGCTCGAAAATTGGGGCATGGCGGTTCAGCGGGCGTTCGCTGCCCGCGCGGCCTTCAGTCTCGCAAAGTCCTCGCCAGCATGATGCGACGAGCGGGTCAGCGGGCTCGCCGACACCATGAGGAAGCCTTTGGTGTAGGCAACCTTCTCATAGGAAGCGAACTCGTCGGGCGGCACGTAGCGCATCACGGCATGGTGCTTGCGGGTCGGCTGGAGGTACTGGCCGATGGTCAGGAAGTCGACCTCGGCCGAGCGCAGGTCGTCCATCACCTGGAGCACTTCGTGGCGCTCCTCGCCGAGGCCAACCATGATGCCGGACTTGGTGAAGATGGTGGGATCGAGCTCCCTGACCCGCTGCAACAGCCGGATCGAGTGGAAATAGCGCGCACCGGGCCGCACCGTGAGATAGCGCGACGGCACGGTTTCGAGATTGTGGTTGAACACGTCGGGCTTGGCCGCGACGACGACCTCGAGCGCCCCCTCCTTGCGCAGGAAGTCCGGCGTCAGGATCTCGATCGTGGTCGTGGGGCACGCGGCCCGGATCGCGCGGATGGTCTGGGCAAAGTGCTCGGCGCCGCCGTCTGCGAGGTCATCGCGGTCGACGGAGGTGATGACGACATGGGCAAGGCCGAGCTTGGCGACCGCCTCGGCGACGTTCTGCGGCTCGGCCGCATCCAGCGCATTGGGCAGGCCGGTCTTGACGTTACAGAAGGCGCAGGCCCGGGTGCAGGTGTCACCCATGATCATGAAGGTCGCGTGCTTCTTGTCCCAGCACTCGCCGATGTTCGGGCAGCCTGCCTCCTCGCACACGGTGTGCAGGCCGTTGGACCGCACGATGTTGCGGGTGTCGGCGTAGCCGCGGGTATTCGGCGCGCGCACGCGGATCCAGTCCGGCTTGGGCGGCGAAGCGGAATCAGGCCGGTTCACCTTTTCGGGGTGGCGCGGGCGAAGCGGGTTCGAGATGGTATCGACAATAACGACCATGGGGTGTCCGGTCTGTTCAGGTCCTACCTAGTCGGTCTGGCCAAGCATCGCAACCCGGCTCGCCCCGCTTCAGGGAACATGGCAGATATGGGCAATATCCTGCTCTGTTCTTTGGCGATTCTCACCTCGAATGGCTCCAGTCTCGAAACCCTCCACACCGCGCCTCGGCAAAGCACTGAAGCGCGCCTTCTTCGGACGCAGCGTGCATGAAGTTGCGCCCGACCTGATCGGCGCCACCATGCTGGTCGACGGCATCGGCGGCATCATCGTCGAGGTCGAGGCCTATCATCATACCGACCCGGCCGCGCACTCCTACCGTGGGCCGACGCCGCGGAACCAGGTGATGTTCGGCCCGCCCGGCTTTGCCTATGTCTATCGCTCCTACGGCATACACTGGTGTGTGAACTTCGTCTGCGAGGAGGAAGGCTCGGCCAGCGCCGTGCTGATCCGCGCCTTGGAGCCGACCCATGGCCTGGCTGCGATGCGCCGACGCCGGCATCTCCACGACGTGCATGCGCTGTGCTCGGGTCCGGGAAAGCTGACCGAGGCGCTCGGCATCACCATCGCGCATAATGCCCTGCCGCTGGACCGGCCGCCGATCGCGCTGCATGCGCGGACGGAGGACGTGGAGGTCGCAACGGGCATCCGGATCGGCATCACCAAGGCGGTCGAGCTGCCCTGGCGCTACGGCGTCAGAGGCTCGAAGTTCCTCAGCAAGCCGTTTGCGAAGTGACTGTCATTCCGGGGCGGCTCGCAGAGCCGAACCCAGCCTCTCGAGATTGCCCGGTGCGCAATCGCGCACCTGAGGTCCGGTCCTTGCGGACCATCCCGGAATGACGGTGTGGTCACGATGCCTGCTTCAGCCGCTCCAGCGCTTCGAGCAGCTTCGCCTTGCGCGCCAGCGCGGCCTCACGTTTCTCGCGCTCCTCCTCGACGACTTCCTCGGCCGCGTTGGCGACGAACTTCTCGTTCGCCAGCTTGGACTCCGCGCGCTTGATGTCGGCATCGGCCTTGCCGATCTCCTTGTCGAGGCGCGTGCGCTCGGCGGCGACGTCGATCACGCCCTTCAAGGGCAGCGCGACCACCTCGCCGCGCACCAGGAGCTGCACCGCGCCGTCAGGCGCGCGATCGGCAAAGGAGATGTCCGACAGCCGGGCCATGCGCTTGATGACGTCAGTCCAGCGCGGCGCGCGCTCCCGCGTCTCGGCCGAAGCGCCGGCGAGCACCAGCGCCGTCAGTGTTGCCGGCGGGATGTTCATCTCGGCGCGCACCGAGCGGATCTGGGTGACGAGGTCGATCACCCAACCAATCTCGGCCTCGGCTGCCGGGTCGGTGAAGTCGGCATGATCGAAGATCGGCAACACCCAGGCCGGCGAAACGAGCGCATCGGTCGGTCCTGTCGTCGCCGCCAGCATCGCGAGCTGCTCCGGCGTCGGCTCGGCCGGCTTCAGTGGCCACGGCGCCAACGCGAGCAGGCCCTCGCGCTTCGCCGTCACCTCCCACAGCTCTTCGGTGATGAAGGGCATGAAGGGGTGCAGCAGCTTGAGGATCTCGTCGCGCGCCCAGGCGACCATGGCCCGGGTCTCGTCCTTGGCGGGGCTGTCCGGGCCGAGCAGCACGGGCTTTGCGAGCTCGAGATACCAGTCGCAATAGACGTTCCAGACGAAGCGGTAGATGCTGCCTGCCGCATCGTTGAAACGGTAGGCGTCGATCGCTTCGGTCACTTCACGCGTGGTGTGCGCACTCTCATGCGCGATCCAGCGGTTCAGCGTCTCCTTGGCTTTTGCCGGCTCGAAACCCTCGGGCACGGCGCAGTGGTTCATCTCGGCGAAACGGGACGCATTCCAGAGCTTTGTCGCGAAGTTGCGATAGCCCTCGACACGGCTGGTGGCGAGCTTGATGTCGCGCCCCTGCGCCGCCATCGCCGCCAGCGTGAAGCGCAGCGCGTCGGCGCCGTATTCGTCGATCAGGTTCAGGGGATCGATGACGTTGCCCTTCGACTTCGACATCTTGGCGCCCTTCTCGTCGCGGACGAGGGCGTGGATGTAGATGGTCGAGAACGGCACCTCCTTCATGAAGTGCAGGCCCATCATCATCATGCGGGCGACCCAGAAGAAGATGATGTCGAAGCCGGTCACCAGCGCATTGGTCGGGTAGTAGCGCTGCACTTCGGGCGCGTCATCCGGCCAGCCGAGCGTCGAGAAGGGCCACAGCGCCGAGGAGAACCAGGTGTCGAGCACGTCCTCGTCGCGGGTGATGAAGCCTTCGCGCTTGTTGCGATCGAGCGCCATCTCGCGCCCCTGCTCCGGCGTGATGACTTCCTGCTCGACGTAATAGCCGAGCGCGTGACTGACGGCCTCCTCCTCGGTCTCGGCGACGAACACCCTGCCATCCGGACCGTACCAGGCCGGGATCTGATGGCCCCACCAGAGCTGGCGTGAGATGCACCAGGGCTGGATGTTCTCCATCCACTCGAAATACGTCTTTTCCCAGTTCTTCGGCACGAACGTCGTTTCGCCCGAACGCACCGCCGCAATCGCGGGCCTGGCCAGCGTTTTGGCGTCGACGTACCACTGGTCGGTCAGGTACGGCTCGATCACGCTGTTCGAGCGGTCACCATGCGGCACCATGTGGGTGTGCGGCTCGATCCGCTCGACGAAGCCGAACGATTCCAGCCGCTCGACGATGCGCTTGCGCGCCACGAAGCGATCGATCTTGTGGAACTCCTCGGCGAACTGCGAGGCGCCCTCCGGCAGGTCGCGCAAATAATCCTCGTTGTCGACGAGATCCAGGCACCCTTCCCTGTCGAGCACGCTGATCCGGCGCAGGCCGTGGCGGTTGCCGACCTCGAAGTCGTTGAAGTCGTGCGCCGGCGTGATCTTGACCGCGCCGGAGCCCTTCTCCGGATCGGAGTATTCGTCGGCGACGATCGCAATCTTGCGGCCGACCAGCGGCAGGATCACGTTCTTGCCGATCAGCTCCCGATAGCGCTCGTCCTCGGGATGCACGGCAACGCCGGTATCGCCGAGCATGGTCTCGGGCCGCGTGGTGGCGACGACGATGAAGCTCGAGGGATCGTCGGGGCTGAAGTTCTTGCCCTCGATCGGATAGCGCAGATACCAGAGGTGGCCCTTGACCTCGACCTGCTGCACCTCGAGATCGGAGATCGCGGTCAAGAGCTTGGTGTCCCAGTTCACCAGCCGCTTGTCCTTGTAGATCAGCCCCTCGCGGTGCAGCTCGACGAAAACCTTGACGACGGCCTTCGACAGGCCCTCGTCCATGGTGAAGCGCTCGCGCGACCAGTCGCAGGACGCGCCGAGACGCTTGAGCTGGTTGATGATGGTGTCGCCGCTCTCGGCCTTCCACTGCCAGACGCGCTCGAGAAATTTCTCACGGCCCATCTCGCGACGGCCGGGCTGCTGGCGCTCCATCAGTTGGCGCTCGACCACCATCTGTGTGGCGATGCCGGCGTGGTCGGTGCCGGGCTGCCACAGCACGTCGCGGCCGCGCATGCGCTCGAACCGGCACAGGATGTCCTGGAGCGTGTTGTTGAGCGCGTGGCCCATGTGCAGCGAGCCCGTCACATTCGGCGGCGGGATCACGATGGTAAAGGGCACGGCCTCGCGGCGGTCGGGGCGGCCGGCCTTGAAGGCAAGGCTGTCCTCCCACACCACGGACATGCGGGCTTCGATATCGGCGGGCTGGTAATTTTTCTCGATCATGGGCCTGCTAGAAAGCCGCGCGAAGGGGTCAAGTCAACGAAAAGGTCAGCGCAGACGGGCTTTCACGCCGATCGGCGGACCCAATATGACGTGTATGACGTGCGAGCGGGGCTATATCAGGGCCGCGCGGCCCGCGGCCCTATCGGCCGCCGCGCGAGACCCGCTCGATCTCGGCCTTCACAATGCGTTCAACGAGGCCCGGCAGGTTGTCGTCCAGCCAGGACTTCAGCATCGGTCGCAGCATCTCCTTGACCAGATCCTCCAGCGTCCGCGCGTTGCTGCTGAGCACCGTGTGGGCAAGGGAATTGAAAGCGGATTCGACCGCGGAGACCGTCGATTGCGCGAGGATCGGCTGCTGCGGCGGCAGCGGTGGGGCGTCAAAGTCCACCGGCGCGTAGGACGGTGGCGGCGTGGGCCGCGGCGGCGATTCGGCGAATTCGAGATCGTCGCGCGGGTCGACCTTGCGAAAGCTGGGCGGCGGCGGCGGAGGTGTCGGATCCACCGCCATATCGTCCGTCAATTCGAGCACGTCGGGCTCGGGTTCTAGCTCGGGCTCGGGCTCCGGCTCGGGAGCGCGGACCTCCGGCGCAGGTGTGGCCGCGTCCAGCCCCGCCAGCAGCGCGTCGATATCGTCCTGGTTGTTGGTCGCGTCCGCCGCGGGCGCGGGTGGCGGCGGCGGAGCTGGCTTCGCAACTGGCGGCGCAGGCTTCTCGGCAACAGGTTTTGCGGGCGCGACCTTGGATGGCGGAATATCGTTCATGGCCTGGGGCTTCGGCGGCGCGGCGGGCGCTGCGGCCTTCTCGGGCTTGGCGGCCTCAGCCGGCGGGGGCTTTGCCTCATCGTCGGCAATGATGCGCCGGATCGAGGCCAGAATCTCCTCCATCGAGGGTTCTGTGACCTTTGCAGGCTGCGTCATCTCCGACTCCACATCATCAACGCCCTCGCATGCGCTGTTTTACCACCAAGCACGACAGGATTGGCCGGTTCCGGACGGGAAGCCCGTCATTTTCGTCGCGGCAGCCCGACTTGTCCCCAGATCACGGCTCGACGTGCAGCGGTGCGCCCCAGCCCCAGCACTCGACCCGTTACGCACACGACATCAATGCGGGGCGAATCGACCCGCAACATCTTGGCAAGGCTACGTCAGGGATTTTGGCGATTGCAAGCAAAGCACCGGTCGACCTCGGGCGTTCGCGAGGTCGACCGGATGATTGCGGGGATCAGCGCCCGTCGGGCGTGCGCACGCCGGCCCAGCTGTCGCGGACCTGATGATAGTGAACGCTGGCGTCGTAGGTTGTAGTCGGCAGGCCAAGGACCTGCGGCGATAGACGGCCGACGGCACTCAGCACGGAATAGGACGCAACAACGCGATCGTGCTGTGCGGTGACGAGTGCGACACGCGCATTGACCAGCGCCTGCTGCGCGTTGAGCACGTCCAGCGTGGTGCGCTGGCCAGCCTTGGCCTCTTCACGGACGCCGTTCAACGCGATCTCCGAGGCGGTGACCTGTGCCTGTGCGGACTGCACTTGCGCCTTGCTCGCCTGCAACTGGCCCCAGGCCTGCACGACGGTGGCACGAGCCTGATCGCGCGTCGTCTCCAGGTTCAGGCGCTGTTGCGCAAGGTTCTCCTTGGACTGACGAATCAACGCGTATTCTGCGCCACCCTGATAGAGCGGAGCCGAGAGCTGCGCGATCGCAGAGGCTCCGAACGAGCGGTATTGGATCAGGGACTGCTCGAAGGCCTGGGTGACGGATGCCTGCAGGGTGACCGTGGGCAGCAGCGCGCCTTCGTTGATCTTCACCTGAAGATAATTGACGTCGATACCGTACATGCTCGCCGTGACGTTGGGGTTCTCGACGAGCGCGAGATCAATCGCGGCTGCGAGCGTCGGAGGCAGGAACCGATCGACAGGCGAGCCTGGGGCGAGGTTCGTCGGCTCGTTACCGATGATGCGCCGGAAGTTCGCCCGCGTCGTGGTCAGATTTGCTTCGGCAGTAAGCGCCTGCGTCTTGCCGGCAGCCAGTTGCGCCTCCGATTGCGCGACGTCGGTGCGGGTCACCTCGCCGACGTTGAAGCGGTCACGGGTCTGTTTCAGCGTCTGCTCGAGCACGCGTACGTTGCTCCGCTGGACTTCCAGCGTGGCGGCGTCGCGCAGGTAATCCATGTATGTGGTCGCAGCCTGGAGCAGGACGTTTTGGTCAAGCACGCGCAACCCTTCGCGGGCTCCGGAGACCTGGCTTTCGGCGGCGCGCGTCCGGTTGGCGGTTTGATTGCCATTGTACAATGTCTGGGAAGCAGTCAGTCCTACGCTGCGGGGAATGCCGGTACCGTTAATGGGGTCGCTGTTGCTGGCGCTCTTGAAGTCCGAGTACTGGTAACCAGCGCTCGCCGTCAACGAAACCCTCGGGCGGTAGCCCGACAAGGCCTGAGGCACGTTTTCGTCAGTCGAGCGCACCTGGGCACGCTGTGCGTTGAGCTGCGGATTGTTCTGATAGGCGCGCACCAGCGCGGCATTGATCGTATCCGCCAAGGCAGGCGTCGGCCCGGCAAGCGCCAGCAGCAGGACCGAAACCGCAGCTCCGGTGAAGAGCTTCACCCCATGCATCCCTGAAATTCCGTTCATTCTAACGTCCGGCTCGTGCCCGCGAGCTGGATTACCGTCTACGAGTGGAGTCATTGCCCCGTCGCAACATAGGACGGGGTCAAGCGCGACGGAACTACCTGAGGGCAGTTCTCAGTGGAAACTCTTCACGTGCAGCATCCCGGCCACACTTCTGATTCAGAACGGGATTTTAACGGGCTTTGGGCTCAGAAGACGAAGGCAGCCGCCCGTTCCAGCCCGGGCAGGACCGGGGCGGCGGCGTCGAACAGCGCCCTATGGCCGAATTCGCCATGGGTACGGGTCACGATGGTGGCGCGGGGCGGCCTGGACTCGGCCGAGACCCCCACCAGACGCCCGCCCTCCTTCAGCTGCCCGAGCAGAGCTTCCGGCATCACCTCGGCAGCGCCGTTGAGGGCGATCACGTCGTAGGGTGCGGCAGAAGGGTCCCCGTCGGTGCAGGCGGCCGCCTTGCAGGTGACGTTGGCAAGGCCCAGGGCGGCAAAGGCATCCCTGGCCTTGGCGGCCAAAGCCGAATCGCATTCGGTCGCGGTGACCTGCCGCGCGAGCTTGGCAGTCAGCGCGGCGAGGTAGCCGCTGGCACAGCCGACGACCAGCACATTGTCTTCCTCTCCTATTTCGGCGGCCTGGAGCAGCTTGCCCGTCAGCGCGGGCTTGATCAGAAACCGCTTGGCGCCGCCTTCGCTGACGTCGAGATCGAGGTCGAGGTAAGCAAGTGCCTGCCTGCCGGCCGGCACGAAGGCTTCTCGCGGAACCGTAAGCATGGCATCGAGAACACGACGGTCGGTGACGTCACTGGTACGCACCTGGCCATCGACCATTTTCTGGCGCGCGGTCGAAAAACCGGACATGAGCGGACCCTGCAATGCGGACGATGCCGCGGAGGAAATTCGCGGCATCTTTGGAACATGCTCGGTCAAAACGCAACATGGCCGTTGGCCATGATCAGGCTTCCGCAACTCCTCCAATCGACCGGCCGGCCAGTCTCATTCGATCGCCACTGCAAGGCGGCCGATCAGAGCGGCGACCTCGTCCAGCCGCGCCGAATCCTGCGTCTCGACCGCGCGCGCCAGATAGGCGAGGCATTCGTCGTCGCTGAGTTCGGGAACACCAGCGGGTAGAATCGAGGGAGCCATGTGCGAGCGGTCGACCTGGATATCTGGCATCGGAATCAGCTCCATAAATGTCCGGCCGGCCAATGGTCGATGTGAATTGGGTCGATTTGGCGCCGCACGTATGGCATGCGCGCGCCCGCGCACACTTGTGATCAGAGGCGCCAACGTTCAAGGAATGGAACAATTAGATCGGACGCCGCATGAGAATACGAGCGCAAGACATTGAATTGTCAGTAAGATTTGGCTCCCCGGGCTGGATTCGAACCAGCGACCATCCGATTAACAGTCGGATGCTCTACCGCTGAGCTACCGAGGAAAAGGCGAACCGTTCGTTCGCGCGCGGCTGCGTATAACAAAGCCGCTTGCGCTTGCAAAGGACGAATTCGTCATCATCCGCAACGCGCCAAAAGGAGGGGCCTGGAATGCCCCCTCCTCCGATCATGTCGGCCAAAACACTACTCCGCGAGGAACGAGGTGGTCTTGGTGCCTGAGTCGTAGCGCAAGCGGAGCGCAGTGAGCTTGCAGAGGTTGACGTTCTTCCACAGCACGGCGTCGTCATAGTTCTGCCAGTCGACGCGGATGTTCCAGACACAGCCTTCGTCATCATCGTCGAACTCGACATAGGTGCTGGCCTGGTTCTGCAACACCTTGTCGAGCTCGTTGTCCCATTCGTCCAGGCCATCGTCCGGCCCATTGAAGCCCAGGAACTTGATGGCATAGCCGGTCTCGTTGACGACCGTGACGTTGCGGGCATCGGCCGCAAGAGACGGCGCGGCGGCGATCGAAAGGCCGATGGCGATGAGCGCGGCGGGAAAATGCTTCATGTGAAATTGCTCCGATCGAAACAGGTCCCGGCATCTGACGTGATCGACGCAGGCGCCGCGGCGAACAAGGCGTTTGCCTCAAGACTGGTCCGGAGCGAGATCGAACGGCTCAGCACGCGATCGATCTGCGCTCCGGAACGTCGCGCGACGCGAGACGCGCCCAGCCTGTCTATCGATTCGAATTCTCCGCAGCAATGAACGGGCGTTCATAGATCGGCGGCGCTTGCTTTCTCCGGCACTGGCGCCGGCACGGCCGCGCCGTTGCTCTTGCCCGTCACGGCGCCAACCAGCGCCTTGACGGGATCGTCATCCGGCGCAAAGCCGCTCTGGCGCAGGATCTCGTCGATCATCGGGCGCAACGCGTGCACCTTCAGAAGCTCACCCGCGAGCCCTTCGCCGAAGCCGACATTGCCGGCGCCGGCACCATTGCCGTTGCCGCCGAACGCGCCGCCGGTGTGCAGGATGCGGACATCCTTCAGGTTCGCGATCGGCTTCACCATCTCGGCGAGTGCCGAGGGCATGGTCTCGATCCGCTTCTTGGCGATCTCGAAATCGATCACGTTGCTGCCGAGCTTGTTCTGAGCCTCGTTCTTCATCGTGATTACGGCGGCCTCGGCCTCACCGATGTTACGGACACCGACGGCCTTGATCTTGTTGGACTCGGCTTCGGCCGTGGCCAATGTCGTGATGGCTTCGGCGCGGTCGAGTGCCGCCTTCTTCTCGGCTTCGGCAGCGACGACCACCTCGGTCGATTTGCGCTCGGCTTCGGTACGCGCGGCGAGCACCTGGGTGAGACGGGCGCGATCGGCGACCTCGACGGCGCGCGCGGTGACGACCTTTTCCTCAGCGGAGACGGCGAGCGCTTCGGCGGTCTTGGCTTCGGCGACGGCTTCCGAGGTCTCCTTGCTCTTGGAAGCGATCTGGATCTCGTTCTCCTGGGTCGCGATCTGGATCTCGCGCTGAGCGTCGGTTCTGCGCTTGTTGATCGCCAGATCCGACTCGATGACAGCGGTCTCCTTGACCTGCTTGGCACCCGCCTCCTTCTCGGCAACCGCACGATCGGTGTCGATGCGCGCGTTCTCCTCGGTCAGGCGCGCGGTTTGCGTTGCGGTTGCGACCTCGGCGCGGGTGCTTGCGGTCTTGTTGGCGATGTCGCGCTCCTGCGAGAGCTCGGCCTCTTTCTTGGTGCGTTCGATCGTCAGCGTCTGCTGGCGCGCCTCGAGGTCCTTCTGCGCGATTGCCACCTCGTTGTCGCGCACGATGGCGTTGCGGTCGCGGCGGCGGGTTTCGGTGACGGTCTTGAGCTGGGTGAGGCCTTCGGCGTCGAAGAAGTTTTCCGGGTTGAAGAACTTGACGTCAGTCTGGTCGAGTTTCGTCAGGGACACCGATTCCAGCTCGAGGCCGTTCGACTTGACGTCGGACTCGACCGTGGACTGCACGTGCTTGACGAAATCCGAGCGCTTCTCCTGGAGCTCCAGGATGGTCATGGTCGCCGCGACGGATCGCAGGCCATCGACGAATTTCGCCTCGACCTGATTGCGCAGCGCCTCTGCGTCGTTCGTCAATGCGCCGAGCGTCTGGCTCGCGAGCGCGATGCTCTCCTCGTCGGGACGGACGCGCACATAGAACTCGGCGACGATATCGACGCGCAAGCGGTCCTTGGTAATGAGGGATTCCCGCTCCTTGCGCTCGACGGTGAGACGTAGCGTCTTCAGGTTGACGCTTGCATAGGAGTGGAAGATCGGCAGGATCATGGCGCCGCCGTCGAGCACAACCTTCTTGCCGCCGAGCCCGGTGCGTACGAACGCCTCGTCGCGGGTGGCGCGCTTGTAGAGAATGGTGAAGACGATCCCCAGAACGACGATCAGCGCGACGCCGATCATGGCCGGGACTGCGATGTCGAACATGACTTTCTCCGATAATGGACGTGCTAGCTGCTTAGACTGGGCTTGGAAGGTTTGAGTTCATCGTCGGCCTTCACCGCCACGAAGCGGGTGCCGTCGCGATCGACCAGGAGAACCATGGTTCCCTGCGACAGCGGCGATGATGAAGGTGCGGCGACCGCCGACACGAAGTGACGGTTGCCGTGGACGTCGGCAACGCTGACGCGGCCGGGCGGCCCCTGGTCGAGCGGACCGACGACGACCTCACCGACCCGGCCGACGAGATCGCCGAGGCCGACGGCGTAGCTCTCGTCCTTGGGAATGACCCGCGCGATGGTCCGGCTGGCAGCGCGGACCAGCGGAACCGATGCGGCGACCGCCCCGATCGAGGCGACCGTCGCCGGCAAGGGACCGGCCACCATCCGCGCGATGTCCTGGATCAGGAAGCCTGTGATCGAGAACGCGCCCAACAGCAGCAGCAGGAAGATCAGCAGCGGTACGCCGCCGACATTGATCCACGAGATCGCGTTGATCACGCCGTTGTCGCTGGGGTGACCGAAGTCGATGTTGGTGCCGAGCATTTCGCTGAGCGAAGCCCCCACCAGCATCGAGACCACCTCGATCGAGCCGACGATGACGATCATGGCCGCCGCGATCGCAAACGGCCTGACCTCCGGAGACATGACGTGTTCGAGCAGCGCGCTCATGACACGGTACTCAGGAGCCCGACTTCAACCGGGCCAGCCTCGCTGCAATTTCCTTGTCGCGATGCAACGTGCTGAGCTCGTCGATGTCGCTCGAATAAGGGATGCCCGGCGGCACGCCGGTGGCCCGTGCCACCGCCTTGCCGGCGCGCAGCGCCTTGGCGGCCGCAGAAGCGCCGCCTGGCTTCCGGGGCGATGTCGAGGCCTGCTGGCTTGCGATGGCCTCGCTCTTTTCGAGATCGGCGCGACGCTGCTCGGCATCCTGGAGGGCCGACAGCACGGCGCGCAGCGACGTCACGGATTGATCGATCTTCTCGTTGTTCTCGTCGATCGCGCGCGAGAGCACCTCGAACTGCGCCTCCAGATCCATCTGCCGCGCGATACCGGCACGGGCGAGATCGTCGCGCCCGTCTGCAATCGCGCCCTCGATCTTGGCGGCGAGATCAGTCATCGCGCGCTCGATCTCGCTGCGGCGCGCGTTGAGGCGGTATTCCTCGGCCCGCGCGGCCGCGAGTGCATCGCGCGCTTCGCTCTCGGCGCGTTCGATCTCGCGGATGGCCTGTGCGACCACCTTGAGCTTGTTCTTGCCTTCCGCCTGCTCGATCGCGTCATAGGCGATCCCGGCGATCAGGCGTCCGACCCGGGACAGGAAATTGTCGGGGGTGGCAGCGATGGTATCCATAGCGTTCTCCTCCTCTGGCAGAGTGTTCGGCGTGACGCCGTAGTGAACTTCGAAGCCGTCATCGGTACGGATGAGGTGCGCGGGCGCGCTCTGTCCCCAGCCCTCGGCATAGCCCGCGTAGTCGAAGGGCACGTTGAAGCGGCCCTGCACCGTCGCGATCGAGATGGTGGCAGGCCCCTTGATCTTGGCGAGCTTGTCGTCGAGCGGCAGGCGGCGACCCTGCGCTGCGCGATAGTCCGCACGGTCGCGCAGACCCAGTGTCACCAGACGGGAGGGCAGCGCGGTCTGCTTGCGGATCGGGTCGTAGGCATGGGCGTGGAGCAGGACCACGTTGGAACCCACATTGTGGCTCCGCGCGATCTCGTCGAGAATCTCCATCATGCGGTCATAGGCCTCGAACGTCGCCTCCAGCGCAGCCTTGGCGGCCGGGTCAGGGGCGAGCCGGTAACGCAGCGCGGACGGAGTGTTTCGGGGCGACTGGCTCATGAAAAGCACTAAAGCACCATTTTGGTGCTTTAGGAAGAGAAGGCCGCGATCACGTTCCACTGATCCTACTGCACTCTGCGGTTAGTCGCCGTGGTCCGGGTCCGCGTTCAAGCCAGGCGATCACCTCTAAATCACGACCGATCAAGACTTCATGCACGCGTGAGTTGCAATTTTATGGAATAGCCGGATTGCCTGGAACTCGACGTTCGGGATCGCGGGCGCTCCGCTCGCACTGACAGAGAGTCGCAAGCAAACCCTTCCTCCACGACGCAAATCTCCATCGCAGGCGCACGTACGCGTCTCGCGGCTTGCTTCGCCCGAGCTTTGCTTTGTCTCGTCACCCTCCGATGTCGGAGGGCGCAGGGAAGACCAGGTGCCGGCCGGGCACCCACGGTCCACTGTGCGAAGGTTGCGCTACAAGAGGCTGCACAGCGGCATACAGGTGAAGCCGAACACACGGCCTTCCCTGCGCAGTGGTTTGACGGCTTATGCCGAGTTCTCCCCGGGGAGCGATGCACTATTGCCCCCGTCGCCTTGCAGATGACTGATGCACGTACCCGGTCGGGCAACACACATCACTACAAGACTTGGCGCGCAGGCCCCGGGCGCCAGGACGACACGGTTTTGCCGTACGCTGATAGCACCGGTCGTGTGCGCGACACTTTCGCTCACGGTTTTGCCGCCCTGCGAAGCCCTTCGCGCCGATGCTGCCCGCGTCCACCGCAGCTCACCCCGCGTGTCGTGACGATCGCGATACGCCCCTCTGACCGGGGTGAGGTGCGGCATGAATACGCCGAAGCCGAATTTCGGTAAAGTGGAATATTTTCGCGGAGAAGGATTGACCCGTTGTTTGTGTGTTCCGCCTGTCGAGCAACACAAGGGCTTGTAGCCCGGATGAGCGCAGCGACATCCGGGATTCTCAGCGAACGGCGGTCCCGGATATCGCTGCGCTCATCCGGGCTACGAAAGCTGAATTCACGGCCGCCGGCACACCAAGTCGATCTCGATCAGCGCGTCGTAGGCGAGCCCGGTGACGCCGACGCAGGTGCGGGCTGGCAACCGATCCGGCGCGAAGAACGCGCGGTAGGTCTCGTTCATCGCGGCATAGTCTTCTTTGAACCGCGTCAGATACACGCGCGTCATCACGACATGCTCGAGGCCGAGATCGAGGCCGGCGAGCACCACTTTCAAATTCTCCATCACCGCGCGGGTCTGCGCGACGATCCCCTCGGGCAGCACGCCCGGCGCCTGCGGCGTATCCGGCATCTGGCCGGTGACGAAGACGAAGCCGTCGGTTTCGACCGCGTGGCTGAAGGGCGCGACCGGCTTAGGTCCGCCGCTGATCATGTGGAACTTCACCTGGGTGTCCTTGTTAAGATGCGTCCTGAAACAGGCGCTTGCTGAGGATGGCGTGCACGCCCCAATTGCCGTCGACCACCTGCGTCACGCCGAAATCGACGGCGGCCGACATCAGCGCAATCGCCTCGTCCTCGCTGAGGCCTTTGACGTTCATCAGGAAGCGCCGCATCTTGCGGAAGGCGTCCTTCATGGCGAGGTCGAGCGAGGATTTGGCATAGACCTCGCTCTGGCCCTGCGCGCCGAACTCCGCGAGATAGTTCGGGTGGCTGAAGCCGGTCAGCACCCAATCGGTCCCGGTCTCGATCAGGGGGTAAGAGAGATCGGCGAAGGGCTGACCGGCGAGATCGGCCTTCTTGTGCAGGATCACCTCGAAGGTGCCGGTCATCGAGCATTCGATTGCGGTGCCGCTCAGTTCGCCGTCGCCCTGCGCGGCATGGGGATCGCCGACCGACAGCAGGGCGCCGGGAACCGAGACCGGAAGATAGACGGCCGCCCCCTTCCCCAGCCGCCAATTGTCGAGATTGCCCCCGAAATAGGATGGCGGCACGGAATCGACGAAATCGACTTCGCGCGGCGCCACCGCGATCACGCCGAAATGCGGCCGCAGGGGAATCCTGATGCCGTCGAGTACGGCATGGCGACGCTTGATCGTGGCGGGTGCGACGGGAACGCCGGGGTAATCGTAGGTGGTGTGCACGACGCCGAAGGGATCGGTCTGCGGCTCCCAGCGGTAGGAATAGAGCGCGCGGGCGTGCGGCACCTCGGCGTCGTCGAATATCTCATAGATGGTGACGGCCTCGCGCGGCGTGGGACCGCCGAGAAACTCGTTGTAGTGATAGCCCCACCAGGCCGCGACCGAGGAGCCGAACACACGGCCCGCATGGTTCGGATTGCGGCTCGCCCGCGGTACGATGTCGAGGATGCGCACCTCCAGCACGTCACCTGGCTGGGCGTCCTTTACGGCGACCGGTCCGGTGCAGATGTGCACGCCAAATCCCTCGCCGGCACCGCGGCCGAACACGCTCGCATCCATGGGCCCCGCGCCGCGGCGGTCGACGTTCTTCTTGTCCCGTGTCCAGCCGAACACGCTTTCGGCGGCGACATCGCCGGCGATCATCAGCTCGGGATCGTCCGAGGCGTGCTGAGTCAGCGTCTCGATGGTGATGGTGTCGCCCGAGGCGATCTCGATCTGCGGCGGCAGCGAGCGGCTGAAATAGCCCCAATGGACGCGGCTGGCCTCGACCGGGAGATGGTGATGACGGCGTTCGGCGGTCGTCCGCTCCTCGGCGTCGGCACAGGCGACACTGCTGCGCGTCTCCACGCTCTGATGGGCGCGAAGCTGGGCCAGCGCCTCCTGCGGCCAGCCGCGCTGGCCGGCGACGCCGTGCTGTGCAGTCGCGCGCTCCGCCTCCTGCTGGCGAAACTCGCGCGGTGGCAGGCCGAAGCGATGTCGGAAGGCGCGGCTGAAATGCGCGGAGTCGCCAAAGCCGTAGGCGTAGGCGATCTCCGAGATCGAGCGATGTGCCTCGGTTGGGTTGGATAGGTCGGCCCAGGCGCGCTGGAGGCGGCGCTCGCGAACGTAGTGGGTGAAATTATCCCCGACCGTCTCGAACAGCTTTTGCAGGTAGCGTTCGGAAATTCCCTCGGCCTGCGCGACGCGCGCCGGCACCAGATCGGGATCGTCGAGGCGACGCTCGATGGTCTGGCAGATCCGGTGCAGCAGCGCGGCCTGCGTCGCGCTCGATCCGGCATCGGAGGCCGAGGACGCCAGCTGATGCACGAGCGTCAGCAGCAGATCGACGAAGGATTGCGCAACCGAATTCCATTCGGGATCGCTCAATGTGTCGAAGGTCCGTGCAGTGGCATCGAGCAGACGGGAGAATACATCGGCAAAGCCGCTGGGCGGAACGACGCGGGGCTCGCCGAGCCGCGGCTTGCCCGAGAGGCGCCCGTGCAGCGCCTCCGACGTCACCGACAACACGACGGCGCGCATGTCTCGCTGGAATACGATGCTCCAATCGCCGCTGCGCGGCAGCAGCACGAGATGACCGACGGGAACGATACGATGACCGCCGGCGCTCTTCAGCACCATGCCGTCCTCGACCGGCATCAGCGCGATGGGAAGGTCTTCGCTTGCTCGCGAGAGCGGACCGACGCTCTGCGCGCCCGCAGCCATGCGCGTCAGCGCAACGCCCGCGGCGTACCGGTGCGATGCGGTCGCGTGTCCGTCGAAGATGCTGTGACCACCCGCCGGTTGCAGGCCGACCGCAGCCAGCACGTCCCGCCAGGCGTCGGGGCGGTCGTCTTGCGCGTAGGACTCGCTCGTGAACGGGCGGAAGCTCATCGGATCGACCCAGGTTGCAGTCGATCGAAGCAACCTCTGTGCCAGACGCACGCTATCGTCCGTCGCCGCGACGGACCTAAGATGAGGTTCGTGGGTCACCATCCCATCCTGAAAAATGGGCTGCTCTTCAAAGCGTTAGGGCATGACGACGTGGAGAGATTCAGTCGCACCGGAAGATGTTCTTGCGGATCGTGCCGTGGACGCCCCAATTGGCGTCAACGACCTGGGTGACGCCGAAATCGGCCCCGACCGACATCAGCGAGATCGCCTCGTCCTCGCTGAGGCCGTGCACGGTCATCAGGAAACGGCGGAGCTTTCTGAACGCATCGCGCATCGCACGGTCGAGACTGGAGTGGTTGGCAATCTCGGTTTGCGCATCGGCGCCGAGCGCGGCGAGATAGTTCGGATAGGTGAAGCCGTAGAACGACCAGGCGTGGTCGGTCTCGAGCATGGGATGGTCGAGGCCTTCCAGATTGGTGCCGGCAAGGTCGGCCTTCTTGTGCAGGATGAACTCGAAATCGCCGGTCAGCGAGGTCTCGATCGCGGTGCCGCCGAGCTCGCTGTCGCCCTGCGCGGCGTGGGGATCGCCGACCGAGAAATAGGCGCCGGGGACCGCGACCGGATAGAACATCCGCGCGCCCTTGCCGATGCGCCAGTCGTCGATGTTGCCGCCGGTGTAACTCGGCGGAATCGAGCTGACGAAATCGGCTTCCGACGGTGCGAGGCCCATCGTGCCGAAATGCAGCCGCGCCGGGACCTTGACGCTTGCGAGGATGTTCTCGCGCTTCCTGATGGTGGCGTGGTCGACGCGGACGCCCGGATAGTCGATGGTCGGATGCACGATGCCGTCAGGGTCGGTCTGCGGTGTC
Source organism: Bradyrhizobium cedriense (assembly GCF_054602315.1). Taxonomy (NCBI): domain Bacteria; kingdom Pseudomonadati; phylum Pseudomonadota; class Alphaproteobacteria; order Hyphomicrobiales; family Nitrobacteraceae; genus Bradyrhizobium; species Bradyrhizobium cedriense. The sequence continues at coordinate 86,371 of NZ_JBTSWB010000003.1, forward strand.
CAGACATAATTGTAGACCGCCTTCGCATAGGGCTCGCCGGAGGTGTCCAGCTCGAAGATGGTGACGACCTCGCGCGGCTTCGGCTCCTCGATCAGGTCGTGATAGTGAAGGCCCCAGTTCGCCGCGACGTTGGAGCCGAAGCAGCGGCCGGCATGGCAGGCGCTGCAGCTCGGCCGTGGCCGGACGTCGAGGATACGCACTTCCAGAATGTCGCCGGGCTCGGCACCTTCGATCGCGACCGGTCCGGTGAGAAGATGCACGCCGATCCCCTCGCCTGCGCCGCGGATGAAGGGACCTTCCGTCGGGCCGGAGCCGCGGCGCGCCACGGCCTTGTGCTCACGAGTCCACTGGAACACGCTCTCGGCGCCGGGGTCGCCCTGGATCATCCGCTCGTAATCGTCATTGGCGTGATGGGTCAGCGTCTCGATGGTGGCGCGATCCCCGGAGCGGAGCGTCAGGGCGGGCGCGACTGTCTTGGAGAAATAGCCCCAATGGACGGTTTTCGGCGAAACCGGCAGCGTGACATGCTTCATGAGGTGGCCTCTTCGGGAGTCTTGAACCTTTCGGATGCGCCGCTCATCGCACCGCCTCCGGAGTCTTGTCGGCTTCCATCACACTGAGGAATCGCGCCGTCAGCGGATTGCGGGGATTGGAGAGCACCTCGTGCGCCGGCCCCTCCTCTATGATCGCGCCGCCGCTCAGGAAGGCGACGCGGTCGGCGACCTCGTCGGCAAAGCGGATCTGGTGTGTCGAGATGATCATGGTGAGGCCGTCGTCGATGGCGAGGCGGCGGATCACCTCCAGCACCTCGTTGACCAGCTCCGGATCGAGCGCCGAGGTCGGCTCGTCCAGCAGCAGCACACTTGGATTGGGCGCCAGCGCGCGGGCGATGGCGACGCGCTGCTGCTGGCCGCCGGAGAGATGCCGCGGCAGCGCATCGGCGCGATGCGAGAGCCCGACACGGTCGAGCAGCTCGGCGGCGCGGCGGTCGGCGTCGATGCGGGTCATGCCGTGAACCCAGCGCAGGGGGCCGGCGATGTTCTCCCTGGCCGAGAGATGCGCGAACAGATTGAATTGCTGGAACACCATGCCGACGCCGACGCTGGCGCGCTCATTGGCGATCGCCCGCGGTGACAACAGCTTGCCGTTCTCGCCAAAGCCGAGGCGCCGGCCGCCGACGCGCACGGTGCCGGCGTCCCAGCTTTCGAGGTGGTTGATGCAGCGAAGCAGCGTGCTTTTGCCGGAGCCGCTGGGTCCGAGCAGCGCGACCACTTCGCCAACGCGCACCGTGAGGTCCAGGCCGTCGAGCACCTTCTGCGGGCCGTAGTTCTTGGTGAGGTCCTTGACTTCGACCGCGATGTTGTTGCGCGCGATCGTCGCGGCGCGGCGGGCGCGCTCCTCGCGCGTCAGGGCCAGCGGCGGGGTGGCCGCGAGTTCTGCTGGTGCGGGCTCGGGATCGCCGACGGTCGCATCGGCGAGCTCGAGCTTGGTGACGAGATCGACGCGGCGCCAGGGCAGGTAGTCGGCGAGCTTGCGCTCGCGGCGCGTCGTGCGGTCGAGATCGAGCCACCATTCGACGAACAGCTGGATGACGCTGATGGTGGCGGTCAGTACGAGGTAGAGCAGACCCGAGGCGAAGAAGATCGAGAAGAAGTCGAAGGTCGAGGACGCAAGCTGCGTAGAGCGCAGGGTCAGCTCCTGCACCGCGACCACCGAGGCGAGCGAGGAATTCTTCAGCGCGCTCACCGCCTCGTTGCCGAAGGCCGGGATCATGGTGCGGATCGCCTGCGGCGCGATGATCCTGCGCATCAGCACCGACGGCGTCATGCCGAGCGCCTGCCCGGCCGTCAGCTGCCCGCGGTCCACGCCGAGCACGCCGGCGCGCAGCATCTCCGCGATGAACGGCGCCTCGTTGCAGGCGAGCGCGAGGCCGGCGGCCAGCACCGCCGGCAGCTTGATGCCGATATGCGGCAACGCGTCGTAGGCGAACACCATCTGCAGGATCAGCGGGGTGCCGCGGAAGATCACGGTATAGGCCCTGGCGATCGCCGCCAGGGGCCAGAAGCGGGAGAGCTGCATGCCGGCGAGGATCAATCCGAGGATCAATCCGCCGCCGAGCCCGAGGGCTGTCACCTCGAGGGTGAGTTCGATGCCCGCGAGCAGATACGGCATGCTCAGATAGTGGAGGAACAGCGACATCAGTCGGCAGTCATCAGCGGAATGAGGTTGGCAGAAAGCGAGTGAGCCTGGCTCGGTCCACCTCTTCCATAAGGAGAGGTCGGATCGCATCGTCGGATGCGAGCCGGGTGAGGGATTACGCTGCACCGCATTTGCCGCGCCGCCCCCTCACCCGGCGCTTCGCGCCGGCCTCTCCCCGTCGGGGAGAGGTAAACCGCGCTCAGTCGGCCGTGAGAATTCCCGGCTCCATGAAGTTGTTCACATCGAGCCCATGCTTCTTCAGAAGCGCCATGTGCGTGCCGGCCTTCTGCACCTCGATCAGCGCGGCGAGCACGGCATCGCGGAATTTCGGCTTGTTCTTGGGCACGGCGATGCCGACGGAATACGGGATCGTCACCGCAATCGCCTTCTCCAGCTTGTCCGGATAGGCCTTTACGGCGCTGTCGACGGTGTTGACGTCGTTGATGTAAGTGTCGGCGCGGCCGGCGAGGATCGCCTGAATGCAGTTGGCGTTGTTGTCGTAGAGCTGGATGGTCGGTTCGGGCTTGCCGGCCTTCTTGCACTCCGGGATCAACGCCTGGATCAGGGGCACCTCGACGTAGCCGGTGTTTTCGGCGGCAGCGGCGCCGCACAGCGACAAGTTGATGCCGTTGATCCCCTTCGGATTGCCCTTGGCGACCAGAACGCCGTCGAACACCTTCGAGTAGGTGATGAAGTCGGCAGCCTTGGCGCGCTCCTTGGTGGCGTAGATGTCGGAGATCACGATGTCGGCTTGTCCCGCGGCGAGCGTGGTCAGGAGCGCCGCGAACGTCACCGCCTTGTAGGTCAGCTTGAAGCCGAGACATTCGCCGATGGCTTCGCCGAGATCGATATCGAAGCCGATGTACTTGCTGGGATCCTTGGGATCGATGGTCTCATAGCCCGGCGTGTGCGGGTTGATGGCGTTGACGAGCGTCTTGCCCTTCCAGTCCGGGTATTTCTCCTGAAGCGTGGCGCAGGCGGCGGGCGCTGCGGCCTGCGCGCTCAGCGGTGCGGCGACCACGATTCCGAAAGCGATGGCGGCGCCAAGGATGAGCTTGCGCCGTGGCGATGATGCGCGCGCCAATCCCCGTTGCGCCTGGGGCCAAACCGTCTTTTCCATCTCGCCAGTTCCTCCGAAATGTCATGGCGCCTGCCATGGTCAATGATCAGGAGGAAGCGTGCGGGAGTGCACCGCGAAAAGCTTGTCCGCGGGCGTACAAAAAATTGGATGGAGTGCGCCCGGCATTTGGGCATACCGCTGCACAAAAACTACTCGCAGACCGCTGGACCGGCGCAGATGCGGGGATTCCGAACGCGGGATTTCGGCCGAAGCAGCGATCCGTCAGATCAGGGATCATCGGTGAACGTCGGAAGAGGCATCTGCGGCCGGCATCCGCGGCAGATCAACCGCCCTCCACAGCCTGTCCGCAGCATATCCACAGGCCAGGCATGGCGGATTCGCGAGCCCTTGCGAGGTACTTGCTGCGCACAAATCCACAGGGCGGGCAAATCAGCCGCCGGCTTGGTCGAACACGGAACGGCAAGCCTCGCTGAGGCTCGACCGGTTGCGCCGCAGGCACGCGGTGATGGCACGAACGTTGGGAATCTCGCCGGCGCACAGCCGGTAGACGTCAGGGGTGCACGCACGGCGCTGTTCGGCTGTCCCCTGCGCCTCGGCGACGGAGGCAAACAGCGTCAGGAATAGTCCGACCGTCGAGGCGCCGCGCGCCCGGCTTTTCACGCCCGCAAACCGCAAGAACCTCGCCTTCATGACCAAGTCTCCCGTCCTGCCCTGCCCCGGCCTGCATCGGCCGGTGCGCGCAGGGGTAGGAGAAACAGGCCGCTGCGACCGTGATCTCTTTCACACCCGCCCCGCCGTCGCGGCACGCAGGACCTCGCTCGACTTTCAGGAATCGTTAACCAATCCGGTCCCAATCGCCGGATCGCTAAAATGCGAACGATCGGGTCAATCCGGAAACAAGCGGCCTTTGCGACATTGCGCCATCCGCGTTCTGCGAGGGTGTGATGAGCGAAGTCGAATTCAACTTGCTGCTGGATACGGTCCGAAACGCCATGATCGTTGAAGACTTCGCGTCGGTGGCGGAGGAGAAGTTCGTGTCCCGCTCGTGGAGTTTCGAGGCGGCGCCCAAGGCAACGCCGACGGCTGCGAACGACAACGAGGGCGCCTGGCCCCTACTGCCCTTTCCCGACGATTGGTACGCGGCCTGCTGAGGCGGGCTGCACCGTGAACGGATGCGCCCGCGTCGGATCGCCAGGCACCGCGGCCGGGCGCACAACGATCAATTCTTGACGCGGTCCTCGCCATCCTGCGGCGCCCGCTCGGGCGCAGCCGGCGGAAAGATGCTGTCATAGATCGCGCGCGCCTCACGTATGAGACGAGCCCGGTCCAGCTCGGATTTCGGGACAAATCGGACGATTTCGCCCACGTCTGCTCCAGCGCTCGGTTGACGGGAATGCACCGCTTCGCAGATGCGAAGACCATGCCATCGAGCCTGAATCGCTGGGCTCCGCCAAGCCCCGGGTGAACCCGGTGGGCGCGGTCCGACACGCTTCCGCCACGCGTTCCGCAGAACCCCGGCGAATTTGCATTTTTGATGAAAAATCAGATACTTGGAATGGAGGCCACGACCAGAATTGAACTGGTGTACACGGTTTTGCAGACCGTTGCGTAACCACTCCGCCACGTGGCCCCGTAAGGGCGGAGCAATATAGGGGATGAAGGATTTAGGCAACCCCGACGGGCCGCCTATCCCTTTGCGCCGCCGAGGTTACGGGCCAGAATCTCCCCTGCCGTTCCCGCCGCGGCGATTTCCTTGAACGGTTGCCGCACAGACCGTGCCTACCCTTGCGGTCGTTGCGGCCAGCGTCAACGTGATCCAGAGCGGGCCGATCCATCGCTAGTTTATCGACCAGACGGATGAAGTGGGCCGGTGTCAGGCGCGCTTACGACGCCGGAAGTCGCGCCGGCCCTTTGGGGTAGGCTTGGGAGCCAGTTCCGGCGTCTCCGCCTGAACCTCCCGATAGCGCGTCAGTAGCCGTTCAAAACTGGCGTTCAGCGTCTCGGCGATATCGGGGCGTCGCTCGAGCCCGGCGAGAATCGTCGCCGCGGCCTCGATGGTGGAGAGCCCGTCCTTGCGCGGCTCCTTGCGCAGACGCCCGTAGCGCGAGGGGTGCGCGGGGTTGAGGATCACGCGCTGGCATTTCAGCATCCAGGGATTGCGCCACCACAGCGCCTTGGCCTGGCTCCAGGTCCCGTCGAGCAGCACCACGCCTTCGAGCTTGCCGAGGATCGCGCGCTGGTTCTCCGCGACCTCACCCTTGCGGTTGAGCGCGACGATCTCGCCTTCGGCCTCGAGATCGGCTGCGCGCGCCGAGCCGAGGTAGAGCACGGCCCAGTGCGAGGCGTTCTCGACCGGCCGCCCCAGCGCCTTGGACAGGCTCGGCCAGGACAGACCGACCCGCACTGTGGCATCGGCGAAATGCCTCGCAAGCAGCCGCGCGGTGCCGAGCGCCCTGTCCTGCTCCTGCGGATGCTGGAGGATCAGGAGCGACAGCCGGTTTTCGATCGGCGTGACGCTGTCGCAGATGCAGAGCGGCATCGGCTTCTGGCAGTGCGGGCATTCGGGGATGGGATCGGCCGCGGCCGTACCTGTTGGGCTCGTCATGGGCGCGCTATACGCTTCGCGCGGCGCTTCAACAACCTATTCCGCCGGTGCCGCCAGCGGACGCGGCTCGGACCGCCGCCGCAGGCGGTCGATCAAGAGGTAGATCACGGGCGTGGTGTAGAGCGTCAGGATCTGCGAGACGAACAGGCCGCCGATGATAGTGATGCCGAGCGGGCGGCGCAGCTCCGTGCCGGGGCCGGTCGCGACCACAAGCGGAATGCCGGCGAACAGCGCCGCCAAGGTCGTCATCAGGATCGGACGGAAGCGCGCCTGGCAGGCCTCGAAGATCGCTTCTGCCGAGGACAGGCCGCGCTGGCGTTCGGCGTCGAGGGCGAAATCCACCATCATGATGCCGTTCTTCTTGACGATGCCGATCAACAGGATGATTCCGACGAAGGCGATCACCGTCAGCGGCGTGTTGGTGAGCTGCAAGGCGAGCAGCGCGCCGAGCCCGGCCGAGGGCAGCGTCGAGATGATGGTGAGTGGATGGGCAAGGCTCTCGTAGAGCACCCCCAGCACGATATACATCGCGACCAGCGCGCCTAGGATCAGGAGCGGCTGGCGGCCGCTGGTCCTGGCGAAGTCGCCGGCATTGCCCTCGAAGCTGCCGCGGATGCCCTCGGGCATGTGCAACTCCTCGACCGCGCGCTGGATGTTCTGCGTCGCGGCCTGCAGCGCTACGTCGGGCAACAGGTTGAAGGACACGGTCGTCGAGGGGAACGACTGCGAGTGATAGACCGCCAGCGCGGCGAGCCCGCGCGTCGCGTGCACCACTGCCGACAGCGGCACCTGGGCGTCGCCTGCGCCGGCGACAAAGATGCGGTCGAGGTTGGAGGGATCGACCTGGAATTTCGGGTCGATCTCCAGGACCACCATGTACTGGTTGCGCTGGGTATAGATGATCGAGATCTGCCGCTGCGCGAATGCATTGTTGAGCGCGTTGTCGATGTCCTGAACCCTGACCCCGAGCGCCGAGGCTTTCTGACGGTCGATGGAAAGCGTGAGCTGAAGCCCGCCGGGGTCGCGATCGCTGGAAATGTCGGTAATGCCCTCCACGCTCTCCATGCGTTTGGCCACGATCGGAGCCCACTTCTGCAGCAGGCCGAGATCGGTGCTGGAGAGCGTGTACTGGTAGTCGGAATCGCTCTGCCGTCCCCCGGCCCGCACGTCCTGCGCGGCGAACATGAACAGGCGAATGCCGGGGACGGGATACAACGCGCGCCTGAGGCGGTCGATCACCACCTGCGTCGAGACGTGGTCGCGCTCCTCCGGCGGCTTCAGGCTGATGAACATGGTGCCGCGATTCGATGTCGCCGCCCCCGGCCCGCCTCCGCTGCCGACGGTCGATCCGATCCCGGCAACGGCGGGATCCTGCATCACGATGTCGGCGAGCCGCTGTTGGAGGCTGAGCATCGACTGGAACGAGATGTCGGCCGAGGCGCGCGTCGCGCCGATGATGAAACCGGAATCGTCGGTCGGGAAATAGCCTTTGGGAACCTTGATGTAGAGCGTCACCGTGAGCGCGATCGTGGCAAAAAACACCAGCAGCGTCAGCAGCGGAAATTCCAGCACCGTACGCAAGGTGCGGGCGTAGAAGGCGACGAGGCGCGTCAGCGAGCCTTCGACGATGCGGTCGAACAGGGTCGCGGTGCCCGACGTGGTCTGCCGGATGTAGTGAGCGCAGATCATCGGCGTCACCGTCAGCGACACCAGCGTCGAGACCAGGATGGCGAAGGTCAGCGTCAGCGAGAATTCGCGCAGCAGACGGCCGACGATGCCGTCCATGAAGATCAGCGGGGTGAAGGCGGCGATCAGCGACAGGCTGATCGAAACCACCGTGAAGCCGATCTGCTTCGCGCCTTCCTGCGCCGCCCGGAACGGCCGCATGCCGTGCTCGAGGTTGCGATACATGTTCTCGATCATGACGATGGCGTCGTCGACCACGAAGCCGACGGAGATCGCCAGCGCCATCAGCGACAGATTGTCGATCGAGAAGCCCGCGACCCACATGCCGGCGCAGGTACCGGCCAGCGCCAGTGGCACCGAGATGCCGGCCGCGATCGTCGGGGTCAGCCGCCGCAGAAACAAGAACACCACGGCCATCACCAGGAACGCGGTCGCCAGCAGGGTCCACTGCATGTCCAGCACGCTGGCGCGGATCGTGCCGGTGCGATCGACCAGGGTGGATATCTCGACTCCGGCCGGGATCCACTGCTTCAGCGCGGGGATCAGCGCCTTGACCCTGTCGACGGTGTCGATGACGTTCGCATCACCCTGCTTGGTGATCTGGATCAGCACCGCCGGCTGCTTGTTGAACCAGGCGATCGAGCGCGTGTTGCGGACGGAATCCTCGATGTCGGCGACGTCGGAGAGCCGCACGAAATTCCCATTGGAGCTCTTGATGACGATGTCGCGGAACTCTTTCGCCGTGCGCATCTGCCGATTGAGCGCCAGCGTCTCGCCCTGACGCTCGCCTTCGAAAATGCCGACGGGACCGAGCGGGTTGGCGTTGATGATGGCGGTCCGAACGTCGTCGGTGGCGATACCGGCATTCGACAGCGCGACGGGGTTGAGCTGCACCCGCACGGCCGGCTGGTCGGCGCCGGACACGGTGACGTCACCGACCCCAGGAACCTGCGAGATGCGCTGCGCCAGCACGGTGTCGGCGACGTCGTAGATCGCGCTTGCCGACAGCGTCTTCGAGGTCAGCGCCAGCACGAAAACGGGCGCGCCGGCCGTATTCGCCTTCCGGAAGCGCGGCAGCGTCGGCAGGTCGCTCGGCAAGTCGACCATCGCGGCGTTGATCGCCGCCTGCACGTCGCGCGCGGCCTTGTCGATGTTGCGGCCGATGTCGAACTGGAGCTGGATGCTGGTCGTACCGAGGGTCGAGGTCGAGGTGATCTGGTTGATGCCGGCGATCTCACCCAACCGCCGCTCCAGTGGCGAGGCCACCGTGGCCGCCATCACGGACGGATCGGCGCCGGGCCGGCTGGCGGAGACGAAGATGGCGGGGAAATCGACGTTCGGGACCGAGGCGACGGGAAGGAAATGGTAGGCGACGACACCCAGCAGGAACAACCCGATCGACAGCAGCGTGGTCGCAACCGGCCGGCGGATGAAGGGCTCCGAGATCGATGGCATCACTGCATGCCCTCGGTCGCGCCGGCGACCGGCGGCCCGCCGGACTCGGCCGGCGGCAGCGCCTGCTCGAAGCGGCGGTTGATGCGGTCAAGCGCGAGGTAGATCACGGGCGTGGTGTAGAGCGTCAGCAACTGGCTCAGCAGCAGGCCGCCGATGATCGAGATGCCGAGCGGAAAGCGCAGCTCGGCGCCGGTGCCGCTCTCGATCGCAAGCGGCAGCGCGCCGAACAACGCCGCCAGCGTCGTCATCATGATGGGCCGGAAGCGCAACAGGCATGCCTGCACGATCGCCTCGTTCGGCGACATCCCCCGCCCGCGCTCGGCGTCCAGCGCGAAGTCGATCATCATGATCGCGTTCTTCTTGACGATGCCCATCAGCAGGATGATGCCGATCAGTCCAATCACCGAGAGATCCTGACCGCACAGCATCAGCGCCAGGATCGCCCCGACGCCGGCCGAGGGCAGCGTCGAGAGGATCGTGATCGGATGGATATAGCTCTCATAGAGCACACCCAGCACGATGTAGATCGTGATGACGGCGGCGAGCAGCAACCATGGCTGACCGGCGAGCGCCTTGGCGAATTCTGCGGCATCGCCGGCGTAGACGCCGACGATGCTGTTGGGCATGCCAATGCGGGTCTCGATGGTCTTGACCGCCTCGACGGCATCGCCGAGTGCCGCGCCCGGCGCGAGGTTGAAGCTGAGCGAGACGGACGGGAACTGCGCCTGGTGCGAGATCGCGAGCGGCGCCGTGGTCCGCTTCAGCGTCGCGACGGCCGACAGCGGCACCTGGGCGTTGGGCGCGCCGACGGTGGTGCTGGCGGCGCCGGGCAGATAGAGCTTTGACAGGATCGATGGATCGCGCTGGTACATCGGCAGCGCCTCCAGCACCACGCGGTACTGGTTGGCCTGCCCGTAAATGGTCGAGATCTGTCGCTGGGCGAAAGCGTCGTTCAGCGTATCGGTGATGGCCTGGAGGCTGACGCCGAGCTGGCCGGCGCGGGTGCGGTCGACATCGAGCTGCGCGCGCAGGCCGCCCTCCTGCGCCTCGGAGGAGACGTCCCGGAACAAGGGGTCGCGCCGCATCTCCGCGACCAGCTTGCGCGCCCATTCCGAGACCAGCGTCGCATCGGTGCCGGTCAGCGTGTACTGGTATTGCGAGCGGCTCGACTGGGTCGATATCTGCACGTCCTGCACCGGCTGGAAATAGACGGTCATGCCGGGGATGCCTGATACCCGCTCCTTCAGCCGGGCCACGACGCCCGTGATATCGTCACGCCGCTCGCCGCGCGGCTTCAAGCTCATGACGAGCCGGCCGACATTGGTGGTCGGATTGACCGAGCCCGCACCGATCACCGAGACCACCCCGACGACATCGGGGTCGGCCCTGATGGCGTCGGCCGCCTCGGCCTGTCGTCTCTTCATTTCCGTAAACGACACGTCGGGACCGGCCTCCGTCACCGCCGTGATCGAGGCGGTGTCCTGCAGCGGCAGGAAGCCCTTCGGTGCGACGACATAGAGGACCAGGGTCGCAACCAGCGTGGCGAAGGTCACGACCAGTGTGGCGCGCTGGCGTTCCAGGACCCACAAAAGCGATCTGTGATAGGCCTCGACCGTGCGATCGATGAAGCGGCTGATCGCGGCCAATCCCGGCACTGCCAGCTCCTCATGGGCGTGCTTGAGCAGGCGCGAGCACATCATCGGCGTCAGCGTCAGCGAGACCACCGCCGACGTCACGACCGCGATCGTCAAGGTCAGCGCGAATTCGCGGAACATGCGCCCGACGAGGCCCGACATGAACAAGAGCGGAATGAACACCGCGATCAGCGACACCGTCAGCGAGATCACGGTGAAGCCGATCTCGCTGGCGCCCTTCAGCGATGCGTCCATCGCGCTGTCGCCGTTCTCCATGTGGCGGACGATGTTCTCGATCATGACGATGGCGTCGTCGACGACGAAGCCGGTGCCGATCGTGAGCGCCATCAGCGAGAGATTGTCGAGGCTGAACCCGGCGAAATACATGATGCCGAAGCTCGTGATCAGCGAGAGCGGCAGCGCAACGCCGGCAATCAGCGTGGCGCGCAGCGAGCGCAGGAACAGCAGCACCACCAGCGTCACCAGCACGACGGCAAGCACCAGCGTGAACTGCACGTCGCGCACCGATGCGCGGATGGTGACGGTGCGGTCGGAGACGATGGTGAGGTTCACGCCGGCCGGGATCGCGCGCTGCACCTTGGGGATTTCGGCGCGGATCTGGCTGACAACGTCGATGACGTTGGCGCCGGGCTGGCGCTGGATGTCGATGATGACGGCCGGCGTGCCCTGGTACCAGCCGCCGGTGCGGTCGTTCTCGAGGCCGTCGACGATCTGGGCCACGTCGCCGATGGTGACGGGCGAGCCGTTACGATAGGCGATGATGACGGGCTTGTAGGCGTCGGCGGCGGCGATCTGGTCGTTGGCGGCGATGACGTAGGATTGCTGCGCGCCGTCGAGCGAGCCCTTCGGCCCCGAGACATTCGCGTTGGCAATCGCGGTGCGCAAATCCTCCATGGCGATGCCGTAGGCCGCAAGGCGCGCCAGATCGGCCTGGATGCGCACGGCGGGCTTTAGTCCGCCCAACACCGAGACGCGTCCGACGCCGGAAATCTGGCTCAAGCGTTGCGCCAGAATGGTGTCGGCGATGTCGCTCATGACCCGCAGCGAGATCGTGTCGGAGCGCAGCGCCAGCGTCATGACCGGCGCATCCGCCGGGTTCACCTTGGCGTAGATCGGAGGGTAAGGCAGCGTCTTGGGCAGCACGCCGGCCGCGGCATTGATCGCGGCCTGTACGTCCTGGGTCGCACCGTCGATATCGCGGTTGAGATCGAACTGGAGCGAGATCTGGCTGACACCGAACGAGCTGGTCGAGTTCATCGCCGACAGCGACGGGATCTGGCCGAGCTGCCGCTCCAGCGGCGCGGTGATCAGCGAGGCGATGACGTCGGGGCTGGCGCCCGGAAGCTGCGTCGTCACCTGCACGGTCGGGAAATCGACCTGCGGCAGCGCCGAGACCGGCAGCGCGAAATAGCCGAGCAGGCCGCCGATCAGCAGCGCGATGCCGAGCAGCGAGGTCGCGATGGGCCGGCGGATGAACGGTTCGGAGACACCCATGGGTTTGCCTGCCGCTCAGGCGGCTGTTGTCGGAATCATGGCTGCTTGGCTCCAGGTCCCGGTGCTCCAGGTCCCGGTGCCGGCCCGGTCTGTCCCTTCTGGTCGCCCTCGCTGCTCTTCCGCTTGGCGCGGAACTCGCCGTCCTTGCCTTGTCCGTCCTTTTGGCCGTCTTTGGCGCCATCCTTCTTCTGAGCGTCCGGCCCGCGCGAGCGTTTGCGCGGGGCGAGATCGGCCGACGGGGCCTGGTCGTCGCGGCCGACGATCACCTTGGAGCCGTCGGACAGGTTGGCAAAGCCAGTGGTGACGACCTTGTCGCTCGCCGACAGGCCGCTGGCGATCACTGCGTCATGCTCGTTCTGCTGGGTCACCGTCACGGGCTTGGCCGAGACGGTGTTGTCCTCGCCGATGACGTAGCTGAAGGTCCCGAGCGGGCCGCGCTGCACCGCCGAAGTCGGCACCACCAGCGCTTGCGTCAAGGTCTCGACCCTGAGGCGGACGTTGACGAACTGACCTGGCCAGAGCTGGTAATTGGCGTTCGGGAATTCTGCCTTGAGCTTGAGCGTGCCGGTGGTCTGGTCGACCTGGTTGTCGATGCCGGTGAGCTTGCCGGTGTCGATCACGGTGATGCCGTCATTGCCGAACACGTCGACCGCAAGCGGACCCTTCGCGGCCGCCGCGTTGACACGCATGATCTGCTGCTGCGGCAGGCTGAACCACACCGCGATCGGCTGCAATTGCGTGATCACCACGAGACCCGTGGTGTCGGAAGCGTGGATGATGTTGCCCTGGTCGACCTGGCGCAGGCCGGCGCGGCCCGAGATCGGCGCCACGATCTTGGTGTAGCTCAGCGTTGCCGCCGCGTTGTCGATCGCGGCCTGGTCGGCTTTCACCAGCGCTTCGGTCTGCGCCACCAGCGCGCGCTGGGTGTCGGCCTGCTGCTTGGAGCCGGCATTGGATGCGGCGAGCTGCTCATAACGGGCGAGATCGATGCGCTGGTTTGCAAGCTGGGCCTGGTCCTGCGCCTTCTTGGCCACGGCCTGGTCGTACTGCGCTTGGTAGATCGCCGGATCGATCTCGCCGAGCACATCGCCCTTCTTGACGTCCTGGCCCTCGGTGAAATTGACGGCGATCAGCTTGCCGTCGACCTGCGAGCGCACGGTCACGGTGTTGAGCGCGCGGATCGCCCCAACGCCGTCGAGATAAACCGGCACGTCCTGGATGCGCGGGCTCGCCGCCAGGACGGGCACCGGCAGGTCCGGCCGCTGGTTGCGGTTGTTGGCCTGTTGCTGATGGGTGGCAGTCCAGCCGAGATAACCCAGCCCGCCGAGAATGGCGAGCGTGACCAAGGTCATGACGAAGCCGCCGCCGCGCGATTTTTTCGCCGTCCCCTCCTCTACGCCCTGCTTCGTATCCGGCTTAAAGAGCATTGACCGGTTTCTCCATCCTCGGCTCCCAGCCGCCGCCTAGCGCCTGGTACAGGCTGACGATGGCGAGAAGCCGCGCGAGTTGGGCCTGCCACAGCGCGTCTTCCGCCTGGAACAGGGTCAGTTGGGTGTTGAGCACGGTCACGATGTCGGCGGTGCCGGCCCGCAATTGCTGCTCCGACAGATCGAAGGCGCGGCGCGAGGCGGCAACGACGTCGCGCTGCAATTGCAGCCTGATCGTGGTCTGCTTGATCGAGAACAGCGCATTGTCGACGTCGGCAAAGGCCTGGACGATCGTCTTGCGGTAGGTTTGCAGCAGCTCGTCCTGCCGCGCCTTGGCGAACTCGAAATTGCCGAGAATCCTGCCCCCGTCGAAGATCGGCTGCGTGGCGCTGCCGACGAGCTGGAAGAAGGCCGCGTGCGGCTGGAACAGCGAGACCAGTGCCGAGCTCTGATAACCGCCATTGCCGGTGAGCTGGATCGTCGGAAAGAACTGCGCGCGGGCATTGCCGATGTTCGCGGTGGCGGAGGCGAGCTGCGCCTCCTGGCGGCGGATGTCCGGTCGCTGCGTCAGCAGCTCCGATGGCAGACCGGGCGTCACGCGCGGGCTCGCGATCCGGTCCAGCGAGCCGCCGAGCACCCGCACGCTCTCAGGCGGCCGCGACACCAGCACGGCGAGCGCGTTGACGTTCTGGTCGAGCGTCTGGCGCAGCGGCGGCACCAGGGCCTTCTGGTTCGCAAGCACGCTCTCCTGCTGGGCGACATCGAGATCGGTGCCGGTGCCGGCCCTGCGGCGCTCCCTGACCGCATCGAGAATGCGCTGCGCGCTCGCGATGTTGCGCTGTGAGGTCCTGATGCGGTCCTGCGAAGCCAGCACCTGGAAATAGGCGTTGGCGACGGCCGCGAGCGTCGTCAGCGCGACCGTATCGCGATCGAAACGATTGGCGTTCGCGGTTTCCTCCGCCGTCTGCAGCGCGTCGCGGTTCTGGCCCCAGAAGTCGAGCTGATAGCTCGCACTCAGCGAGGCCGAATAGTTGACCACCTCGCGACCGCCGATGGACAGGCCCGAGGCGCTCGAGCCGGAGGTCCGCGAATAGGTTTCCGATCCCGCAGTCGACACGCTCGGCAGCAGCGCCGCGCCCGCCTGGCGCGCCTGGGCGTCGGCCTGGACGATGCGCGCGACAGCGGCGGCGATGTCGAGGTTGACGGTCTGCGCCTCCTCCATCAGCTGCGTCAGCTCCGCCGAGCGGAAGCCGCGCCACCAATCCAGCGACGGCGGCGCATCGCCCTTGCCCGCATACTTGTACTGCGTGGGAACGTCGAGCGCGGGATCGGGAAGGTCCTGGGTCAGCACGCAGGCACCCGAACCGGCGGCGAGGCACAACACCGCAATCCATCGCGTCGCACGCAACGCCTGGGATGCAGGACCGACAGACCGCCGCGCGGCGATCGAAGGAACTTCCTGTGTCACATCAGCCCCCGCCGGGGATCGAGCCGCCGCACAGCCGGATTAACCCATTCGCGGCGGGACGTTCGGGAGGCTTTGGACGACACGTTCACGGCGGTGGTGCTTTCTGCGGAACCTTAAGACTCATACTAGCCCGGCGCGGAACGGCGGGACAGTGCCGCAGTTGCGAGATACCTTTGCCGACAAGCCGGCAGCGAATTGACGGGAATGTAAAATGTGCCTGTCTCGCAGAGAGTTCTTGCATTACGAAACATCTCGAAATGCGATCAAGCTTACCAAGATTTCATGTGATATTGCTGCCACACCGGCTGTTGAACCCTTCAATCCGAGCGCAGTCTGCGGCTTCAGCACAGTCGCGCCCTCTAGCCATCTCACAACGCCGTCATTTGCCGACAATGAGGTCGTCCCATCCTGTCGATATGTCGTCGGCGTTCTACACGCCGTCCACGCTGCTCGATCTCGCCCCGTCCGGCCGGTAGCAAAAATCGATCGCAAGACCGCTGATCACCAGCGTTATCGTTTCGTGCCCTGACGGAGTTCGGTCGTTTTCTCCTACCGATGTCCCGCCTCGAGGCCAGGCGCATTATCGCCGGTCTCGCGTACCCCGCATATCACTGTTTGGTCGGGTGTTTCGGTCCGGCTCGCCGCGGCGCAAAAGCCTTCCCCTTTGGCTTCCCAAGCACTAGGTTCTGGCCAAACCTGATCAACCCCTTTGTAGTGATTTCCCCCGACATGACCATTCGAATCGACGTTGTCGAAGCCATCGGCAAAACCCCGCTGATCCAGCTGAAGCGCGCCTCGGAGCTGACCGGATGCACCATTCTCGGCAAGGCCGAGTTCATGAATCCGGGGCAGTCGGTCAAGGACCGCGCCGGCAAATGGATGATCCTCGAGGCGGAGAAGCGCGGCGAGCTCAAGCCTGGCGGTCTCGTGGTGGAGGCGACCGCCGGCAATACCGGCATCGGGCTTGCGGTGGTGGCGAGCGCACGCGGCTATCGTACCCTGATCGTGATCCCGGAAACGCAGAGCCAGGAAAAGAAGGACTTCCTGAAGCTGTGCGGCGCCGAGCTGATCGAGGTGCCGGCCCTGCCCTATGCCAATCCCAACAACTACCAGCATGTCGGCCGCCGGCTCGCCGACGAGCTGCGCAAGACCGAGCCCAATGGCGTGCTGTTCGCCGACCAGTGGAACAACCTCGACAACGCCAAGGCGCACTACGAATCCACCGGGCCCGAGATCTGGGAGCAGACTGGCGGCAAGGTCGACGGCTTCGTCTGCTCGGTCGGCAGCGGCGGCACGCTGGCCGGCGTCAGCCGTTACCTGAAGGAGAAGAACAGCAACGTTCGTATCGCTTGCGCCGATCCGCATGGCGCCGGCATGTACGAATATTTCAGGACCGGTGAAGCCAAGGCGACGCCGGGCGGCTCGATCACCGAGGGCATCGGCCTCAACCGGGCGACTGCGATCGTCGAGACAGCCAAGGTCGACGACGCATTTCTCATTCCCGACGTCGAAGCCGTCAGCGCGATCTACGAGCTGCTCCAGCACGAGGGCCTGTGCCTGGGCGGCTCGACCGGCGTCAATGTCGTCGGCGCCATGCGTCTTGCCAAGCAGCTCGGGCCCGGAAAGACGATCGTCACCGTGCTCTGCGATTCCGGCAGCCGCTATCAGTCGAAGCTGTTCAACGCGGACTTCATGCGCGCCAAGAATCTTCCTGTGCCGGAATGGCTGGAGAAGCGCAGCAACATCAAGCCGCCGTTCGTTTAGCTTGCAACGGCAGCTCTAAAGCATGATCCGGAAAAGTGCACAGCCTCTTTCCGAGATGATCAAACAACAACCCGAAGCGCGATGACGATCCATCGCATCGCGCTTTAGGCGTGGCGGTCGCCGCTCGGCCAGAACAACAGCGCCAGCGTCAGCACGAGATTGGCGATCCCGCCGAGGATCGTGCCGGTATGGTCCTGGCCGATCGCGTAGGCGGGAAACCTGGTCGCGGCGGCGTAGTCGACGATCATGAGTGCGATCCAGGCCGGGACCACGCAAACCGGGTCCCACCCGATGTCCCGAAAGCGCATCGAGTAGAGCGTGACGGTCGCCAGCGCGAAGAACACGATTGCTGCGATCATCCCCCAGCTCTTCAGGAGATCCGCTGGACGAACCTTGGCCGCCCCGACGTCATGCAGCACGGACATCGCGACCCCGAAGCAGATCGCGGTCATCACCACGGCAAGCACGATGCTGGCGAGGAAGAACTGCAAGCGTCCCAGGCGGGTATTGAGACCGAACACGAGGTCGAGCATTGGGCACCTTTTTGGTGCCATCTGCGCAGAGACAGCTTTCGAAGCCGTGAAGCTGGCCGTCGCGCGCCAACCCATGGTTTCCGGAGGGCTAAGCGGGTCCCGGCAATTCGCAGCTTTTGTCCCCCGGCGGGCAGGATCACGCGCCCTCGCTCTCCTTCGAAGCCGCGGCACAATGGTCGCGCCAGAACTGGCGATACGCCTCCTCGACCCTGCGCGCGTAGATCTCGACATTGCCCGCAGGCGAAGCTGCGATCCGAGCCGGCAGTTCCGCGCGCAGCTTCGCCATATGGGCGGGCTGCGCCGCAAATTTGCACGCGATCGCGGCATAGCCTTCGTCATCCTCGGCGACCCAGTCCTCGAGACCGACGGCAGCCATGATCGAGCCGCCGGCGCGCGACGAGGCGCCGTTGCCGAGCTTGGCGACGACGGGAACGCCGGCATAGAGCGATTCCCAGGTGCTGACGCCGCCGTTTTGCGGGAACGTATCGAGCGACACGTCGACATTCGCGAAGGCGCGCAGATGCTCCTGGCGCGGAGTCGAGCCCATGCAGGCGACGTTTTCCTCGGCGATCCCCTGTGCCACGAACCGCGCGACCAGGCTGTCGCGCAGCAAGGGGTCGTCAAGCAGAGTATGCTTGATGATGATCTTCGATCCGGGCACCGCGCGCATCACCTTCGACCACACCCGGATGGCCTCGTCCGAGATCTTGTAGATGCGGTTGAACACGCCGAAGGTCACGTAGCCGTTGCGGAGCATGGGAAGCTCCGAAGGCGGGATGTCCATGATGGGATCGATCGTGATCAGGCATGGTAGGTCATAGACCTTCTCGGCCAGCAAATGGCGCGCCGATTGCGGAATGAAGACCGGATCCGCGAGCACGTAATCCATGGTCTGAAGGCCGGTCCCCGTGGCGTGCCCGAAACCCGTGACCTGAATGGGCGCCGGCTTGCGGGCGAAGACAGGTAGCCTGTTGCCGGACGAATGCCCTGATACGTCGATCAGGATGTCGACCTTGTCGGCCTGGATACGGTCGGCCAGTTCATCGTCCGAAAGCTGCCAGGCATCGACCCAGACATCCGCATAGGAGTTGAATTCGGCGGTCATCTCATCTCGTCGCGGCGAGCACGAATAGCAGATGATCTCGAATTTGGCGTGATCGTGATGGCGCAGCACCGGTAACAGGGCGAACGCCGCCGAGTGGTACCAGAACTCGGCCGCGACATATCCGACCACGATCCGCCTGTCAGGATCGAACTGCCGGGGCACCTGCGTCCGTCGCGGCAACTTGGCGCCGATCGCGTCCCACCATGATTTTCGCGCGGCCTGCTGGACCGCGAAATCGGCGTCGGAGAGAAAGTCCAGGAAGAAAATCTTGCGCGCGATCAGGTCCGCATTGTCCGGCGCGATCGCCAGCGCGGCATCGAGATGCTCGATGGTGGATGCGATCTCGCCCTGGTTTGCGAAACAGGCGCTCAGCAGCGTCATCGCGATCGGGGAGCGTGGATTTTCGGCTAGCAGGATCTTGACGGCCGCAATCGCCTCGGCCGTGTTCCCCAACTGGATGCTGACCTGCGCCTTGCCCTGCAACGCAACCTCGAGCCTGGGCGAAAGCGCGAGCGCTGCATCGAAGTCCCCAGCCGCCTGCTCCAGTCGCGACAGCTCGAAATGCAGCCGGCCGCGGTGCGCCAGGGTCTTCGCCGAGCCCGGCCGGATCGCGAGCGCCGCTGCGAGCGCGGCTTCCGCCTCATCGTACTGCTTGAGGTCGATACAGACCACGCCTTTGCCGACGAGCGCTTCCGCGTGACGCGGCTGAAACACGAGCGCGCGCTCGAAACTTTGTTTGGCGCGATCAAACTGTCGCAGCGCCAACTCCGCCAGGCCGCGATTGCAGAGCGCATCGGCCAAGTCCGGCTTCAGCTTGATCGCCCGCTCGTACTGTTGGATCGCCTGCTCTGGGAGATCCAAGTGAAGCAGCGTATTGCCGAGATTGGTTAGCGCGAGGGGAGAATTCGGCTTCAGCGCGATGGCCTTCTCGTGGCACCGACGCGCATCCTCGAGGTTCCTGAGATCGAAATGCACGGCTCCGAGATGGCTATAGGCCTCGTGCGAACGAGGATCGAGCGCAATCGCGCGTTCGAGCAGCCGCAGGGCCTCCTCGAGGCGACGGCCGTTTTGCGCGCACAAGCCGAGCAGGTGCGTCGCATCGAAATGATCGGGAATGGCCTGCAGGATCTGACGGCAGAGCGCATCGGTCTCCGCATATCGGCCCTGGCCATAGGCATTCGCAGCAGCGGAGATGACCGCGTCCGCCTGCTTCTTCAATTTCTTCTGCAATCGCGCGTACTGAAATGCGCGCGCGCCGGCGCCGCTGCTCTGCAAAGGATTTTCTCCGGAGTATCGCCTGGAGAGAGTCTAGCTGATTCGCAGGCCGGGCCGGCCGGTCACCGGACCGGCATCGCCCCCGGGGCTTTCCGGTCCTGGGCGCCTACGCCACGTCGCCGCGTTCCGCGGCCGCGGCACAATAGTCGCGCCAGAAATGGCGATACCCCGCCTCGACCCTGCGCGTGTAAATCTCCACATTGCCTGCAGGCGAGGCTGCGATCCGAGCCGGCAGCTCCGCGCGCAGCTTCGCCAGATGGTCGGGCTGCGCCGCATATTTGCACGCGATCCCGACATAGCCCTCGTCGTCCTCCGCGACCCAGTCCTCAAGCCCTACCGCAGCCACGATCGAGCCGCCGGCGCGCGACGAGGCCCCATTGCCGAGCTTGGCGACGACGGGGACGCCGGCATAGAGCGATTCCCAGGTGCTGACGCCGCCATTCTGCGGAAACGTATCGAGCGAGATATCGACCTTCGCAAACGCGAGCAGATGTTCGTGGCGCGAGGTCGAGCCCATGCAGGTGATATTCTCTGCGGCGATGCCATGCGCCACGAACCGGGCGACCAGGCTGTCACGCAGCAACGGATCGTCAAGCAGTCCGTGCTTGATGATGATCTTCGATCCGGCCACCTCGCGCATCACGCTCGACCACACCCGGATGGCCTCGTCCGAGATCTTGTAGATGCGGTTGAACACGCCGAAGGTCACATGGCCATTGCGGACCATGGGCAGCTCTGACGGTGGGATATCCAGCACGGGCTCAATCGTGATCAGGCACGGCAGATCATGGACCTTCTCGGCCAGCAGATGGCGCGCCGATCGCGGAATGAAGACCGGGTCCGCGAGCACGTAGTCCATGGTCCGCAGGCCGGTCCCCGTGGCGTGTCCGAAACCCGTGACCTGGATGGGCGCGGGCTTCCTGGCGAAAACATGCAGCCTGTTGCCGGTCGTGTGCCCGGACACATCGATCAGGACGTCGACCTTGTCGGCCAGGATGCGGTCGGCCAGCTCGTCGTCCGAGAGCTGCCCCGCGTCGACCCAGACATCCGCCAAGGGCTTGAACTTGGCCGTCATCTCATCCGGCAAGGGCCAGCAGGAATAGCAGATGATCTCGAACCTGGCGTGATCATGATGGCGAAGTACCGGCAACAGCGTGAGCGCGGCCGAATGGTTCCTGAATTCGGACGCGACGTAGCCGACCACGATCCGCCTGTCGGGATCGAGCTCCCTGGGTGCCAAGGTTCTTTGCGGCAGCGTGGCGCCGATCGCGTCCCACCATGATTTTCGCGCGGCCTGCTGGACCGCGAAATCGGCCTCGGAAAGATAATCGAGCAGGAATATCTTCCGCTCGATCGCATCCGCATAGTCCGGCCTGAGCTTCAGCGCCGCGTCGAGATGCTCGAGCGCCGTCGTGATGTCGCCCTGGCTCGCATAGCACGAGGCCAGCAGCGCCATCCCGATTTCGGAACGCGGATTTTCCTCGAGCAAGGTCTTCACGGCCGCAATCGCCTGCGCCGTGTTCCCCAGGAGAATGTTGACTTGTGCCTTCCCGCGCAGCGCCAGCTCGAGCGTAGGCGATTGCGCCAGCGCTGCATCGAAATCCGCGGCGGCCCGCGGCAGCCGCGAGAGATCGAAGTTCAGCCGTCCGCGCTGGGCCAGCATCCTCGCCGAATTGGGTTTGATCGCCAGTCCCGCCGCGAGCGCGGCTTCGGCTTCGTCAAAGTGCCGGAGCTCGACGCTCACCATCCCCTTGCCGGCGATCGCTTCGGCGTGACGCGGCTGAAACAACAGGGCGCGATCGAAGCTCTCCTTGGCGCGATCGAACTGGCCCATCATCAGTTCGGCCATGCCGCGATTGCAGAACGCATCGGCATAGTCGGGCTTGAGCTTGATGGCGCGATCGTGCAGTTCGATTGCCTGCTCGGCGAGCTTCATGTGCAGCAAGGTATTGCCGAGATTGGTCAGCGCAAGCGGGAAATTCGGCTTCAGCGCGATGGCCCTCTCCTGGCACCTGCGGGCATCCGCGAATTTTTTCAGGTCGAAGTACACGGTCGCGAGGTTGCTGTGGGCTTCGTGCGAACGTGGATCGAGCGCAATCGCGTGCTCGAGCAGCTGTTGCGCCTCCGTCAGGCGGTGGCCGTCATGCGCGCACAGGCCCAGCAAATGCGTGGCATCGAAATGGTCCGGGAGCGCCTTCAGGATCTCGCGGCAAAGCGCCTCCGTCTCCGCATGTCTGCCCTGGCCATAGGCGGCGGCCGCGGCGGACATGATGGCGTCCGCTTGCTTCATCAGTTTCTTCTGCAATCGCGCGTTCTGGAACGCGCGCGCGCCGGCGCCGCTGCTCTGCAAGGTTGCTCTCCGAAGGATGGCCGCACGGAGAGTCTAGCTGATTCGTCGCCAAGACCGCTCCAGCGGCAAGGCTCCGTGATTTCCCGGTGCTCAGGGCAAGATCTGGCATCAGGCTACGCTACGTCCCCGCCTTCCGGGCGGCAGCACAATAGTCCCGCCAGAACTGGCGATACCCCGCCTCGACCTCGCGCGTGTAGCTCTCGACATTGCCGGCAGGCGAGGCTGCGATCTGGGCCGCCAGTTCTGCACGCAGCTTGGCCAGATGGACCGGCTGCGCCGCATATTTGCACGCGATCGCGGCGTAGCCGTCATCGTCCTCGGCCACCCAGTCTTCCAGACCGACGGCTGAAAGGATCGATCCTCCGGCGCGCGATGAGGCACCGTTGCCGAGCTTGGCCACGACGGGCACGCCGGCATAGAGCGATTCCCAGGTGCTGATGCCGCCGTTTTGCGGGAAGGTATCCAGCGAAATATCGACCTTCGCAAAGGCCCGCAGATGCTCATGGCGCGGGGTCGAGCCCATGCAGACGACGTTGTCTTCAGCGATACCATGTTCCACGAACCTCGCAATCAGGAGATCGCGCAGCATGGGATCGTCCAGCAATCCGTTCTTGATGATGATCTTCGATCCTGTCACCGCGCGCATCACCTTCGACCACACCCGGATGGCCTCGTCCGAGATCTTGAAGATGCGGTTGAACACGCCGAAAGTCACATAGCCGTTGCGGAGCATGGGAAGCTCCGAAGCTGGCACATCGAGGATGGGATCGATCGTGATCAGGCATGGCAGATCATAGACCTTCTCGGCCAGCAAATGGCGCGCCGCTTGCGGAATGAAGATGGGATCCGCGAGCACGTAGTCCATGGTCCGCAGGCCGGTCCCCGTGGCATGCCCGAACCCGGTGACCTGGATGGGCGCCGGCTTGCGGGCAAAGACATGAAGCCTGCTGCCGGTCGTATGCCCGGACACATCGATCAGGATATCGATCTCATCGGCCTGAACTCGGTCGGCCAGTTCGTCGTCCGAAAGCTGCGCGGCATCGACCCAGACGTCCGCGAGAGGCTTGAATCTCTCGGTCGTCTCGTCCTGCAACGGCCAGCAGGAATAGCAGACGATCTTGAACCTGGCGTGATCATGATGGCGCAGCACCGGCAACAGCGAATACGCTGCCGAGTGGCGCCTGAATTCGGACGCGACATAGCCGATGACGATCTGCCTGTCCGGATCGAGCTTGCGCGGTGGCAGTGTCCTTCGCGAAAGCTTGGCGCCGATCGCATCCCACCAGTATTTTCGTGCCGCCTGCTGCGCCACGAAATCGGCCTCAGGCAGATAATCCAGCACGAAAATCCTGTATCCGATCGCCTCCGGAAAGTCCGGCGCGATCTCCAGTGCCGCGTCGAGATGCGCCAGCGCCGTCGCGATGTCTCCCTGGTTCACATGGCAAGCAGCCAGAAGCGCCAATCCCATCTCCGATCGTGGATTGAGCTCGAGCAGCGTCTTGACGCCCGCCATCGCTTGCGCCGTATTCCCCACGAGAATGTCGATCTGCGCCCGCCAGCACAGCGCGAGCTCGAGCCGAGGCGATTGCGCCAGCACTGCATCGAGGTCCGCCGCCGCCTGCTCCAGCCGGGACCGACTCAGATTGAGCCGCGCGCGCTGCAGTAGAATCCGCGGCGAACCCGGCTTGATGGCGAGCGCTGCGTCGAAGGCGACCGCCGCCTCCTCGAAATGCCGCAGCTCGAGGCTCATCATACCCTTGCCGGCAATCGCTTCCGCGTGACACGGCTGCAATGTCAGGGCGCGATCGAAGCTCTCTTTGGCGCGCTCGAACTGGCTGGTCGTCAATTCCGCCATGCCGCGGTTGCAAAATGCGTCGGCATAGTCCGGCCGCAGCCTGATTGCGCGCTCATGCAACCTGATCGCCTCTTCGCCCAGACCGATATGCAGCAACGTATTGCCGAGATTTGTCAGGGTGATCGGACAATCCGGCTTCAGCGCAATGGCCTTCTCCTGGCATGCGCGGGCGTTCTTGAACTTCTCGAGCGCGAAATATACAGCCCCGAGATTGCCATGCGCATCGGGGGAACGCGGATCGAGCGCGGCCGCCCGCTCAAGCAGGAATTCCGCTTCATCGAGCCGCCCGCCATCCAACGCGCGCAGACCGAGCAGGTGCGTGGCGTGGAAATGATCCGGGACCTCCTTCAAGATCTCGCGGCAGATTGTCTCTGCCTCGGCAAGTCTGCCCTGCCAGAGGGCCTCGATCGCGAAGGCCATGACGGCGTCCGCCTGCTTCTTCAGCTTCTTTTCCAGTCGGGCGTTCTGGTATGCGCGCGCGCCGGCACTGCTCTGCAAGATCTCTCTCCGGAGGATGGTCCGAAGGAGACGAGCCGATTCGGATGGTGCCAGGCTTGCGTGTCGGTCGGACCGGCGCGACCACCGGATTGCGGGGGGCTCAGCGCAGAATCTGGCTCAGGAACAGCTTCGTACGGGCATGCCGGGGACTGGCGAAGAACTCGTTCGGAGTGTTGGCCTCGATGATCTGGCCCGCGTCCATGAACACGACGCGGTTGGCGACCTCGCGGGCAAAGCCCATCTCATGGGTCACGACCAACATGGTCATGCCCTCCTCGGCGAGATCGACCATGGTGTCGAGAACCTCCTTGACCATCTCGGGGTCGAGCGCCGAGGTCGGCTCATCAAACAGCATTACCTTCGGATTCATCGTCAGGGCGCGGGCGATCGCAACGCGTTGCTGCTGGCCGCCGGACATTTGCCCCGGAAACTTGTTGGCCTGGTGCGGGATCTTGACCCGCTCCAGGAATTTCATCGCGGTCGCCTCGGCATCCTTCTTGGGGATGTTGCGGACCCAGATCGGCGCCAGCGTGCAATTGTCGAGCACGGTCAGGTGCGGGAACAGATTGAAGCTCTGGAACACCATGCCGACCTCGCGCCGCACGGCATCGACGTGCCTGAGATTGGGACCGAGCTCGATGCCGTCGACGACGATCTCGCCCTCCTGGAATTCCTCCAGCGCATTGATGCAGCGGATCAAGGTCGACTTTCCCGAGCCCGACGGCCCGCAGATCACGATGCGCTCTCCCTTCTCGACCGCCAGGTCGATGTCACGCAGGACGTGGAACTCGCCGTACCATTTGTTCAGGCCGGAAATCTTGACGATGGGATCGGACATGATGGGCTCGATCAGCTGCGGCGGTGGGCGTTGAGGCGGCGCTCGACGAACAGCGAGTAGCGCGACATTCCAAAGCAGAAGATGAAGTAGATGATCCCGGCGAAGGCGAACCCGGTGAAAGCGGTCGATGGCGTCGACCATTTCGGATCCGAGAACGAGGCGCGAAGCGAGCCCAGGAGGTCGAACAGCGCCACGATCGAGACCAGCGAGGTGTCCTTGAACAGCGAGATGAAGCTGTTGACGAGGTTCGGAATGACGTGACGCAGCGCCTGCGGCAGCACGATCAGGGAGGTCGTCTTCCACCACGACAGTCCGAGGGCGGCCGCCGCCTCGTTCTGCCCGCGCGGGATCGCAGCTAGCCCGCCGCGGACGTTCTCGGCCTGGTAGGCGCCGGTGAACAACGCGATGCCGATCAGCGCGCGCACCAGACCGTCGACGGTGAAATTTCCGGGCAGGAACAAGGGCAGCATGTAGGTGGCGAAGAACAGCACGGTAATCAGCGGCACGCCGCGCCAGAACTCGATGAAGGCGATCGAGAAGATCCGGATCAGCGGAATGGTGGAGCGGCGGCCGAGCGCCAGCGCGATGCCGATCGGCAGCGAGGTGACGATGCCCGTGACCGAGACCACCAGCGTCACCAGGAGGCCACCCCATAGATTGGTCGACACAACCGGCAATCCCCCACGGTCGAGCCCCATCAGCTTGATCACGATCGCGATGGCCATGAAGGTGGCGATACTGGACGCCAGAGCCCGCCCGCCGGTTCGAATACCGCCACCGAGCATGAGGGCGCTCAGGCTGACGATCGCGGCCGTGATGCCTAAATCAGCCCAGACCGGCTGCCCCATCACCTGGACATAATCGCGCAGCCAGGTCA
Organism: Bradyrhizobium cedriense; assembly: GCF_054602315.1. NCBI lineage: Bacteria > Pseudomonadati > Pseudomonadota > Alphaproteobacteria > Hyphomicrobiales > Nitrobacteraceae > Bradyrhizobium > Bradyrhizobium cedriense. The sequence goes on from NZ_JBTSWB010000003.1 coordinate 112,536, forward strand.
GCGGAAAGATCAGCCAGGAGATCGCCGTGCCGACCAGCACGATGAGGGTTCCGAGGCCCCACAGCAGCGGGGCCATGGTGGACGTCTTGCTCAGGGCGAGCAGCGCCTGCCCGGCACCAATGATGCTCTCGTCGAACAGCTGCAACAGGCCGGCCGTCCAGCTCAGGCCAAAGCCCTTGATGCCGCCGCCGTGCAGCAGGAAGAATGCGACCACCGGAAACGCGACGAAGAACAGGCCGGCATTCAGGCTCTTCGCCGGCAGCCGCGGAACGAGCAGCGGCAGCAGCAGCACGACCGCGAGCAACATCGTGAGGTCGACCCGCCAGCGCTCCGCCTCGGGATAAAAGCCGTAGATCAACTGCGGAAGTTTCGCCTGGATGTAGGGCCAGCAGGCGCCGACCGCAAAGCCGGCATTCTCGGCAAGGCAGGCAGTGCGGTCCTTACCGCTCCAGACCGCATCGACCATCAGGAACTTGACGGAGGGAACGATGGTGAACCAGAGCAGCAAGGCGCCCAGGATCGTCAGCAGGATGTTGGTCGGCGAGTTGAACAGGCGCGTGCGCAAGAGGCCGAAGAAGCCCGTGGTCTTGACCGGCGCGGGACGCTCGGCGAGCAGGTCCCGGCGGACGAAGCTGCTCGAGGTGACGTCGGTCATGCGCCGAGGCTCCGGCTGACCCGCCAACCATAGACGCTCATGACGGCGCTGGTGAGCAGCGAGATCAGGAGGTAGATGCCCATCGTCATGGCGATGATCTCGATCGCCTGCCCGGTCTGGCTCAGCGACGTGCCAGCAAACACCGACACAAGGTCAGGATAGCCGATCGCGACCGCCAGCGACGAGTTCTTGGTGAGGTTGAGATATTGGTTGGTCAGCGGCGGCACGATGACGCGCATGGCCTGCGGTATGACGATCAAGCGGAGCGTGGCGCCGCGGCTGAGCCCCAGTGAGGATCCCGCCTCCATCTGCCCCTTGTGAACCGAAAGGATGCCGGCGCGCACGATCTCGGCGATGAAGGCGGCGGTGTAGGTCGACAGCGCCAAGGTCAGCGCGACGAACTCCGGGATGAGGCGCGAGCCGCCTGCGAAGTTGAAGCCCTTGAGCTGCGGCAGCTCGAAGGTGAAGGGCAACCCGAACACCAGCATGGTGACAACTGGCAGCCCGACCAGTAGGCCCAGCACATAGGGCCAGATCCGGATCACGCGCCCTTCCTGGAATAGCGCGCGCCGCGCATGGAACCGCAGGGCCAGAGACGCCACGATGCCGAGCGCCAGCATCGCCAGGAATGCCTCGAGGCCGCGCTCGCCGACCGGGCTGGGAACGACGAGGCCGCGATTACTGATGAAGGCGATGCCGAGCACGGAAATGCTCTGCCGCGGATTGGGCAAGGCCGCGAGCACCGCGAGGTACCAGAACAGGATCTGGAACAGGAGCGGCAGGTTGCGGATCACCTCGACATAGATCTCGCCGACACGCGACAACAGCCAGTTGGGTGACAGCCGGCACAGCGCTACGACAAAACCGATCACGGTGGCGAAGACGATGCCCACCACCGAAACCACGAGCGTGTTCAGAAGCCCGACGACGAACACGCGCAGGAACGTGTCCGAGCCGGTATAAGGGATCAGGGTCTGGTTGACGTCGAACCCGGCATTGTTCCGGAGGAAGCCGAAGCCGGCCGCGATGTGCTGGTTTTCCAGGTTGGCCCGAGCATTGGAGACGATCTCATAGCCGATCCAGCCCAGGATCGCCGCGAAGGCAAACTGGACGGCAACGCCGTTCCAGCCTGCCTTTCCGCCCAGAATGCGCCGGAGCTTCAGCGCAATCTGGAGCGGCGGTTTTCGGGCCTCGGTGCTCATGCCGCCGCCAGCCGATCAGGGAGGATCAGCGGATCGGAGGCGCGTACTGCAGACCGCCCTTGTTCCAGAGATTGTTGATACCGCGATTGATGGCGAGCGGCGAGCCCGCGCCGACGTTGCGATCGAACACTTCGCCGTAATTGCCGACCGTCTTCACGATCCGCACCACCCAATCCTTGGTCAGGCCGAGCTGTTCGCCGAAATTGCCGTCGCTGCCGAGCACGCGCTTGAGCTCCGGGTTTTCCAGTTTCGCCTTCTCGTCGACGTTCTTCGAGGTTACGCCGAGCTCTTCGGCGGTGATCATCGCAAACAACGTCCATTTCACGATGTCGAACCACTGGTCGTCGCCGTGACGCACCATAGGGCCGAGCGGTTCCTTGGAGATGATCTCGGGGAGCACCATGTGGTCGTTGGGATTGGCGAGCTTCAGGCGATTTGCGTACAGGCCCGATTGGTCGGTGGTAAAGACGTCGCAGCGACCGGCTTCGTAGGCCTTGACGGTTTCGTCGTTGGTGGCGAACGCGATCACCTCGTACTTCATGTTGTTGGCCTTGAAGTAGTCGGCGAGATTCTGCTCGGTGGTGGTGCCGGTCTGCACGCAGACCGAGGCGCTGTTGAGCTCGAGCGCCGAATTCACCTTGAGCGACTTCTTCACCATGAAGCCCTGCCCGTCATAATAGGTCACGCCGGTGAAGTTGGCGCCGAGCGAGGTATCCCGCGAGATGGTCCAGGTGGTGTTGCGCGAGAGCACGTCGATCTCGCCGGATTGCAGTGCGGTGAAGCGGTCTTTGGCCGACAGCGGCACGTACTTGACCTTGGTCGGATCGTTGAAGATCGCCCCCGCAATGGCGCGGCAGACATCGACGTCGATGCCGGTCCAGTTGCCCTTGTCGTCCGGCGAGGAGAAGCCAGGCAAGCCCTGGCTGACGCCGCAGGACAGCATGCCCCGGTCCTTGACGGTCTTGAGCGTCTGCGCATCGGCGGCTTGGGCAGAGAGGCCGGCGGTGAGAGCAAGAGTGAGAGCCAGGGTTACGCGTTTCATGGGCTTCGGGCCTTTCAAGGTCGTCTCAAGTTCAGGAACGTTGCACAGGATCATCTCCGCCAGGCTGGGCCTTGCAAGAGTCATGCTGGAAAAACTCTGCCGAACACTCGCCGATGCCGGGAGGCCATACCTTAATCCCTGCCGAACGGCGCCCGCCATGTTGGCTGCGGCACCTCGTCCGGTCAGACGATGGATCGAAGGTCGCGGCAGGCCCCTCAACATGCGGCGACTGAATAGCGCCTGCACATCACAGAACGACTGGCCTGCCGGGTCAAGGGGTTGACGGGACTCTTCTGTGTTCTGTTATTAACGACCACGGCCTTTCGGCCGGCCCGCGGGCGAGACACCCCGGTGGAAACGCGATTTTGAAGGCAGGCGCATGGATTCCTCGCACCCCCAAGAGCAGCACGCCGAGACCCGGCTGGTCACCTCCGGCCGCGACACCAAGGCGCAGAAGGGGTTCGTCAATCCGCCGGTGTTCCACGGCTCCACCGTGCTCTATCCCACCGCCGAGGACCTGCACGCCCATCGCGGCGAGTTCACCTATGGCCGCCACGGCAGCCCGACGACAAGGGCGTTCCAGGACACGCTTATGGCGCTGGAGGGCCCACAATGCGCCGGCGTCGGCATCGTCCCGTCCGGGCTGTCGGCGATCTCCACCACGCTGCTCTCGGTGCTGAAGGCCGGCGACCACATCCTGGTCGTCGACAACGTCTATCGGCCCTCGCGCAATTTCTGCAACGGCATGCTCGCCCGCTACGGCGTCGAGACCAGCTATTTCGATCCGCTGATCGGCGCCGGCATCGACAAGCTGTTTAAGCCCAACACGCGCGCGGTGCTGGTCGAGGCGCCGGGCTCGCAATCGTTCGAGATGCCCGATATCCGCGCCATCGCCGAGGTCGCGCATGCCCGCGGCGCGCTCGTCATCGACGACAACACCTGGGCGACTCCGCTCTATCACCGCTCGCTCGAACAGGGCGTCGACATCAGCATGCAGGCGGCCACCAAATATATCGGCGGCCATTCCGACATCATGTTCGGCACCATCTCGGCCAACGCCAAGGCCTGGCCGCAGATCGCCGAAGGCATCCGCCTGCTCGGCGTCTGCGCGGGCCCCGACGACGTTTTTCTGGCGCTGCGCGGATTGCGCACGCTGTCGGTGCGGCTGGCGCAGCATCATCGCTCCGGGCTCGACATGGCGCGCTGGCTCGCTGCCAGACCCGAGGTCGCGCGGGTGCTGCATCCGGGACTCGAAACCGATCCCGGTCATGCGATCTGGAAGCGTGACTTCACCGGTGCGTCGGGCCTGTTCAGCATCGTGTTGAATCCGGCACCGCAGAAAGCGGTCGACGCCATGCTCAATGCGCTCAAGCTGTTCGGCATGGGCTTCTCCTGGGGCGGTTTCGAGAGCCTCGCGATTCCGTTCGACTGCGATGCCTATCGTACCGCGACCAAGTGGGCGCCAGGCGGCCCGACGCTGCGTCTCCACATCGGGCTGGAGAGTATCGACGACCTCAAAGCCGACCTCGATCGCGGCTTCGCAGCCCTCAAGGCGGCAATGTGAGCCCGCTCACAAGGCATTGTGCACGATGACGCGGCATCCTCCCGGCAGGCGCGCAATCGCGAGCCCCAGGAACATGCGGCACTCGTAAACGTTAGCGTCGATGCGCCAACAAAGGGTTTGATACGCTGCCGTTTGGCGCTAGCCTCACCAATCGACTCCAATCCGGATACGGAGCATGGGAACGTTGGTTCTGCTCGATCTCATGGGCGGCGTTGCGCTGCTGTTGTGGGGCCTGCACATGGTCCACAGCGGGATCCTGCGCGCCTTCGGCCCCGACTTGCGGCGCCTGCTCGGCAAGGCGCTGAGCAACCGCGCCAGTGCCTTCGCCGCCGGCCTCGGGCTCACGGCGCTGCTCCAGAGCAGCACGGCGACCGCCCTGATCACCAGCTCGTTCGCCGCCGAGGGCCTCGTGAGCCTCGCCGCCGCGCTCGCCATCATGCTCGGGGCCAATGTCGGCACGACGCTGATCGTCCAGGTGTTGTCGTTCAACATCGCGGCCGTTGCGCCGGTGCTGTTCGTGCTCGGCCTCGTCGCCTTTCGCTCCGGCCCGCGCTCCCGGATCAAGGACATCGGCCGCGTCTGCATCGGCCTCGGCCTGATGCTGCTCTCGCTGCATATCCTGCTCGACACGCTGGCGCCGGCGGAGAACGCGCCCGGCGTCCGCGTCGTGATGTCGGCGATCACCGGTGATCCCACCCTGTGCATCGTCATCGCGGCCCTCGTCACCTGGGCGGTGCATTCGAGCGTCGCCAGCGTGCTGCTGATCATGTCGCTGGCCTATTCGCAGTTCATTACGCCTTACGCAGCCCTTGCATTGGTGCTCGGGGCCAATCTCGGCAGCGCCATCAATCCGATATTCGAGGGCTCAAGGCGCGACGATCCCGCGAGCTATCGCCTGCCCGTCGGCAATCTCGTCAACCGCGTGGTCGGGATCGCCCTCGTCCTGCCCTTCCTAGGCGCGATCGCCGAGCACATGCACGCCTGGCAGCCCGATCTCGCCAAGATGACGGCGGCTTTCCACATTGCGTTCAATCTCGGCACCGCCGTCGTCTTCATCGGGCTGGTCGACACCATTTCGCGCCTGCTCACCCGCCTGTTGCCGGATCGCGTGCACGAGCCCGACCCGGCCCGGCCGCGCTATCTCGACGAGAGCGCGCTGGAGACGCCGTCCCTGGCGCTCGCCGATGCCGCCCGCGAGACGTTGCGCATGGGTGATCTCGTCGAGGTGATGCTGCGCAAGGTGATGGCGGCGATGATGACGGGCGACCGTGCGCTGGTCGATCAGGTCTCCAAGATGGACAATCTCGTCGACGGTCTCGACGAGGCCATCAAGCTCTACGTGACCAAGCTCATGCGGGGCAGCCTCGACGAGAGCGAAGGACGGCGCGCGATGGAGATCATCTCCTTCGCGATCAACCTCGAACACATCGGCGACATCATCGACAAGAGTCTGAGCGAGCTCGCCACCAAGAAGATCAAGCGGCGCTTCCAGTTCTCGGCGGAAGGGGCCGACGAGCTCGCCGCTTTCCACAAGCGAACGATGGACTCGCTGCGGATCGCGTTCGGCGTCTTCATGTCGGGCGATTCCAACGAGGCGCGCAAGCTGCTCGTGGAGAAAGCCGCGCTACGCAACACCGAGCTCGCCGCCGTCGAGCGCCATCTGGATCGGCTGCGCGAGGGCCGCCCCGAAACCATCGAGACCACCTCGCTGCATCTCGACGTGCTGCGCGACCTGCGCCGCATCCACTCGCATATCTGCTCGGTCGCCTATCCCGTGCTCGATGCGGCCGGGGAGCGCTCCCGCAGGACCGAGGCGGATACGGCCGCCCTGCCCGCCTCGGGTGCCGCGTCGGCGCTGCCGCGATGAGACCCGGGATCAGCGATCCAGCGTCTTCGAGGCGCTGCCGCGGTTCTTCCAGATCAGCATGATGTTCCTGATGTAGATGACGGTCGCGAGCGACTGTCCGAGGATGATGACCGGCTCGCGCTTCACGACGCCGTAGACCAGCGTCATCAGCCCGCCGCCCATCGAGCAGAACCAGAACGCCATCGGCACCACGCTGTTGCCGGCGCGCTCGCTTGCGATCCACTGCACCAGGAAGCGCGCGGTGAAGAACAATTGCGCGACGAGCCCGAATGCGAGCCAGAAATCGAACTTGGCGACGAAGACGTCGTAGAGATAATTGCTCAGCGCCTGACCGTATTGAATGATCATGCGTTCACCTCGGTCACTTCCGGAGTCGGCTTCTTGCGGCGGATCAACCACCACACGCCGGCGAGGTCCATGATGCCGATCCACAGCCGGTCGAAGAAGCCATAGTTCGATACGCCGGAATGGCGCGGCCGGTCGATCACGTCGACATAGGCGATGTCGTAGCCTTCGCGGCGCACCAGCGCGGGCAGGAAGCGATGCAGTCCGTCGAAATAGGGCAGCATCAGGAAGACGTCGCGCCGGAACGCCTTCAGCCCGCAGCCGGTGTCGCGCGTGCCGTCCTTGAGGATGGCATTGCGAACCCCGTTGGCGACGCGCGACTGCAACTTCTTGAAGCCGGTGTCCTTGCGTCCGATCCGCTGGCCGGCGGCGAGCCCGACACGTCCCGCTCCCTTCTCGACCGCCGCGATTAAATCCGGCAGGAACGCCGGATTGTTCTGGCCGTCGCCATCGAGCGTCGCCACGATCCCGCCCCGCGCTGCGCGCACGCCGCTGCGCACGGCCGCGGATTGGCCGCCCGATCTGGCATGGCGGAGCTGACGCAGATTGTCCCGCTGCTTCATGATGGCGGCAAGCCGCTCGCCGGTCGCATCGGTCGAGCCGTCATTGACGTAGATGATCTCGTAGGCCCAGCGGCCATCGAGCGCGGCGCCGATCTCCGCGATCAGCGGCGCGATATTGTCGGCTTCGTTGCGCACGGGAACGACGATGGAAACCGAGGGCTGGGACGTCGACAAATCAAGGCTCGTGGTTGGAAATTGACCCGCCTCGGGGAACCGGCGTCCCGGCAGGCAGCCGCTTTTATGGGGCGGATGCCCGGTGGGCAACCCTTTTGAGCCGGTCCGAAACCGTCCCCGGAAGAGGCACGATGGTGCCGTCGGAGCGGATGGCAAAACCTAGTCTTCGGGCTGCGAACCAGTAGCGAACCGCCATGGCGCAAACCGTTCCGACCAGGGCACCGGCCACGACGTCGCTTGGGTGATGCGCAAGCAGCACCAGGCGCGTCAAAAGGATCACGATTGCGTAAGTGAACATGAACACGCGCAGGCGCGGCCACAGTGCCGAGACGGCGAACGCCAGGGCGAACGCGGCCACCGCATGGCCCGATGGCAGGCTCGCATAAGCTCCCGTCCCCTCGAACGGAACGAAGTTGAACGGATTGGCCTTGCCGCCGACGAACGGACGGCCGCGCCCGATGACATATTTCAGGATCTCGGCGACCAGCGCCGCCACGGCAACAGACAGAAACACGAATTGCAGCCGCGTGCCGAAGTCGAGCAGCAGCGCGCGGCGGGTCCCCTGCAGCCCGGCCGCGACAAGAGCCAGCACCACGAGCGCAGCCCCCAGCACCGAGAGCAGATACTCGTCCTTGCCGAAATCGGTGAGGATGCGGATCGGCCACAGGCTGGGCGTGCCGCGCGGCGGCATCAGCAGGATCCCGGTCTGATCGAACCCGACCATCAGCACGATGACCAGCGCCGCGCCCGCTGCGCTCAGCCAGAGCGAATGCCGCGCCAGATTTCGGGCGGCCTCGGCCCGCCGCGAATGCGAGGGCGAACGCACGAGCTGCGCCAACCCGCGCCAGGACACGGCGAGCAGCTGCGCGGGATAGCCGTCACGCGGAGCAAGGTCGGTCGGCGCCCGCATGCTATTCAGTGCCTTCGGAGCGGAAGATCGAGATCGAGATGGCGCGCCCTTGCGAGAAGTTATAGCCGTCGATGCGCGCGCCGACCTTGTAGCGCAGGCCGATCGCCTCGGCGCGCTGCACGAAGCTGCGCTCCGAGCGCTGCTCGATCAGCGCGAAGCGACAACTTCCCTGCCGCAGGAAATCCGCCGCACCGGACCCGTCGGTGAGCACGGTCCGGGTGCCCGCCAGGAAGACGAGGCTCGGCTCGTGATAGCCGGCCGCGGCCGCCCTCGGTCCGACGCAGGCAACGTTGCGAAGCGCGCGCGCGATCTCGACGCTCGGAAACAGCGGCGTCAGCGACGGCAGCACGATTCCGTAGACCACCACCGCCAGCGCCAACGCTGCGACCAGTGCGTTGAGCAGCGAGCGCTCGGCGCGATTGTTGTCGTAGAGCCACCAGGCGAACAGGCCGAAGATCAGCGAAGCCGCGATGAACGGCCAGGCCACGAAGGCCGGCTGCCGCGTCAGCATCACCGCGCCGACGACCGCGATGATCGAGGCGGCTGCGGGGATGGCGAACCACCAGGCCGAACCGCGCATCAGCCAGGAGCGTGACAGAACGCGCCGCTCCACCGCGCCTGCGGTGAGGATCGCGATCGCAGGGTACAACGGCAGCACGTAATGCGGCAGCTTGGTCAGCACCGCCTCGAACACAATCCATGACGGGATCAGCCACGCCAGCAGGAACTGCGCGCCAGGCTCGCGCCGCGCCCGCCACACCGCGGGCGCAGCCATCGCCGCGAGCGGTGCGCCCGGCCAGAACGTGATCCAGAACAGCGCGAGGTACAGTCCGGGCGGCGCGCCATGGGATTCCTGGGCCCCCAACTTGCTCAGCATGTCGCCGCCGACCGAGTCGGCGAAGAAGGCATCGCCCGCGCGCCAGAAGATCGCGAGGAACCAGGGCAGCACCAGCACCAGCATCCACATCAGGCCCCAGAGCGGGCGCAGCTTCCACAGCCAGGACGCATCCCGATCCTGGATCGCAAGCACGACGATGGTGAAGCCAGCGAACATCAGGATCAGCGGGCCCTTGATCAGGACGCCGACAGCGAGCGCGGTCCAGAAGATCGCGGGCCAGCTCCAGGGCGGATGCGTCTCGTCCTCGGCGCGCTGCCAGGATAGATAGGCCCGCGCCATCGCGCCCATCGCGGCGACGACGCAGAACAGCAGCATCGCGTCGGTCTTCGCCAGCCGCGCCTCGACGCCGAGCAGCACCGAGGCGCACATCATCAGCGCCGCCAGCACTGCGGCGCGCCGCGTGACGAAGCCGAGCGCGGCCCAATAGGTCATGAGCACGGCGCCGATCGCGCCCATCAGTGACGGCAACCGGTAGACCCAGATGCGCAATTCGGCCTTGGGCAGCTTGAGCATCGATGCTGCCTCGACGGTCGCCGATTGCAACCAGTAGATGCCGACCGGCTTCTTGTAGCGGACGTCATCCTGAAAGCGGATGTCGACATAGTCGCCGCTCTCGACCATCTGCTTGGTGGCCTGGGCGAACCGCGCTTCGTCGCGATCGATCGGCGGGATGGTGAAGAAGCCCGGCAGAAACAGCAGCAGCGCGCAGAGCACCAGGAAGCCGACCGCGCGCGCATGGCTGGCCGTGACGATGTCGAGCAGGCGCACGAGCCCGCTGCCCGGATTTGCGGGCGATTTCGACTCGCGGGGCGCTCCAAAACGGGGGCTTGGGTAGGTCTCGGCCATTGGTTCCGCTTACGCCGAAACCGCCATCGCCACAACCGCTTGAGGCAGGGTCATTGAATTCGAATGACGACTGTGTCCGCGGCGCCCGTGGCGTCGATCACGGTGAGCCGGGCAAAGCCTGGACCGGGCGGATCGATCAGCCGCTGACGGCGGCCGTCGATCTCCCCGAGCGCGTTGCCGTTAACCATGACGGTCATGGGCAGCACGCCGCCGGCGACTTTGACCGGCATGGCTGCGCTTTCCCTGCCAGCCGATCGATCGACGTCGATGCGCGAGCCGTTGAGCGGAAACTGGATATGCAGCGCCTGCTCGTTCCCGGTCCGCACCAGTTCCCCGACCGGGCGGAACCGCTTCAGGGGCAGCGGCAGCTTGGCGTTGCCGGCCACCAGGGTTCCCTTGGGAGCCTTCGGCAGTGGGGCGAGCGTCTTGCCGGATCTGGCGAACGCATCGAACAGGATCGGCGCGGCAGCGACGCGGCCGATCAGGCCGGGAACGGGAGCGCCGTCGGGCCGGCCGACCCAGACGCCAATCGTCATGCGGCCGTCGAAGCCGACCGACCAGGCATCGCGATAACCGTAGGAGGTCCCGGTCTTGAACGCGATCCGATTGTGGGCGGCGTTCTCCGGCGGCGGCGTTCCCAACAGCACGTTGCCGACCTGCCACGCCGCGACCTGATCCAGCAGCCGGAGCGGCTCGCGGTCATCCTTATCAGTCATGATCTCGCGCAGCGGCTTGGTGGTGCCGAGCCGGGCGAAACCTGCATAGAGGTGTGCGAGGTCCTGGAGCGTCACGCCGACGCCGCCGAGCCCCATGGCAAGCCCTGGGGTCTCGTCCTTGGGGAGAACCAGATTGCCGCCAGCTTGCCGCAAGCGTGAGGACAGGCGGCTCGAGCCGACGCGGTCGAGCAGCACGATGGCCGGCACGTTCAGCGACAATTGCAGCGCCTTCCGCACCGGTACCGTGCCCTGGAAGGTCATGTCGAAATTTTCCGGCGCGTAGGAGCCGAAGCGGACCGGCCGGTCATCGATCAGGCTGTCTGGATGGACAAAGCCGTCCTCGAAGGCGAGCCCGTAGATGAACGGCTTCAGCGTCGAGCCCGGCGAGCGGATGGCGCGCGTCATGTCGACCTGCCCTGCCCTGCTCTCGTCGAAATAATCGGCCGAGCCGACGCGGGCGAGCACGTCGCCGCTTTCATTGTCGACCACGACGATGCCGACCGAGATGTTCGGCCCGAGCGCGATGGCGCGGTCGCGCGCCAGCGGCTCCAGGACCTTCTGCAGGTTCGCGTCCAGCGTCAGCTTGATGACCGGCGTGTCCTTGACCGTCGAAAGCGCGGTGTCCGAGGCGTGCGGCGCCAGGATCGGCATCGGCTTGCGCAGTTTCGGCACGGGCACCGCCTTGGCCTGCTTGGCTTCGTCGGCGCTGACCACGTTTTCCTCGACCATGCGGTCGAGCACACGGTCACGCGCCTTGCGCGCTGCCTCCGGATGGCGGTCGAGACGGCGCGTTTCCGGCGATTGCGGCAGCGCCACCAGCAACGCAGCTTCGGCCAGCGACAGCCGCTTCGGCTCCTTGCCGAGATAGGCGATCGAGGCGGCGCGGATGCCTTCGAGATTGCCGCCATAGGGCGCGAGTGCGAGATAGAGGTCGAGGATCTCGTCCTTGCTCAGCGTCCGCTCGATCTCGATGGCGCGCACCATTTGCCGCAGCTTGGCGTAGAGCGAACGCTGCCGTCGCGGCTCCATGAGGCGCGCAAGCTGCATGGTGATGGTCGAGCCGCCAGAGACGATGTGGCCGCGCGTTCCGAGCTGCAACGCCGCGCGCCCCAGCGCCAGCGGATCGATGCCGTCATGGGCATAGAAGCGCTGGTCCTCATAGGCAAACAGCAGTTTCAGGTATGTCGGATCGACGTTCGCTCTGGCATCGACCGGCAGCCGCCAACGCCCGTCGGCCATGGCATAGGCACGCAGCAGCTTGCCGTTGCGGTCGACGATGGTGGTGGAGACCTGCCGCGCTTCGCCGAGCGGGAGAGGACCGAGGGAATAGACCCAGGCGACGAAGCCGACGATGGCGAGGATGACCGTGAGCGCCAGGGCGGAGAGGATACGCATGATTGAGCGCTTTGCTCCTCCGTCATTCCGGGGCGGCTCGAAGAGCCGAACCCGGAATCTCGAGATTCCGGGTATGGTCCTTCGGACCATCCCGGAATGACGAGATACTCGGTTGACCTCGCTCATCTCATCGCTCACTTCGCCGCCCGCACCTCGACGCTTCCCGTGCCGGTCCGCCCATAGCGCGAGGGATTGTACATGTCCTCGACATAGGCTTGCGGCAGCACGTATTTGCCGGGCGAAACCGCGCGCACCACATAGGCGACGGTGAAGACCGACTTGGAATCCGAGGCGCGGTCGACGGCCGCGGTGAAGCGGTCGTCGCGGAACTCGGTATCTTCAGGTTCCTCTCCGTCCTCGATCCAGTCCAGCGTACCACTGTCGCCGGAGGACACCAGCTTGGGATTGTCGATCTCCAGGCCCGCCGGCAGATAGTCGGACACCATGATGTGACCGTATTCCGGCTTGGCCTCGGTGATCTTCAGCACCACCGCAAAGCGCTGGTTCTGCTTGACCTTGCTGATGTCGGCCGGCTTGCCGTCCAGAGTGAAGTAGCTCCGCTCGATCTTGAAGCCGTTCGATGCGGCGGGCTCCGGCGTCACCGGCGAACCCGAGACCGAGACCACCGCCTGCACAGGTGCATCGCCGGCGTTGGTGATCTTCAGCGGCTTGCCCTCCAGCGTCGCGGCCTTGTAGCTGCGGTACAGCGCGGTCTTGACCGGCTGGCCGTCCACTTCCATGGAGAGGTTTTCCTTGGCCAGCGCCCGGGCCGCCAGCACAAGCCACGCATTCTCCTGCGTGGAGGTGTAGGGCGTTAGCCCGCGCGCGGTCTCGACCCGCGACACCGCCTGGATCAGCGTCGCCTTCGGCGCATTGCCTTCGCTCGCGAGCGACACCAGCGCTGCGGCATCGCGGAGCTGCGAACCGTAATCGGTGCGGCCGAACTCCAGCACTGGCTTGGGGGCGAGGCTGTCGAGCGCGGCGCCATAGACGCGCTCGGCGCGGTTGCGGTCACCGACCAGGGCGAGTGCTGCCGCAAGCTGCGACTTCGCGATCGGCGTCGCGAGGTTGGCGAGCTTGGTGTCGGCGAGATAGCGGAGATCGCCGATGGGCGCAGCGCCGTTCCGCGCGAGTACGTAGAGCCCGTAAGCGAGATCGCGTCCGCCGTCCTTCTCCGGCTCGTCGGCGTTGACGACCGAATTGCGGATGCGGTCGAGCGCGTTCTTGAACAGCACGTCCGGCACCGCAAAACCCTTCTCGCGGGCGCGGGTCAGGAAGTCCGTGACATAGGCGTCCAGCCAGGCATCGTCGCCGCCGGCGGACCAGAGGCCGAACGAGCCGTTCGAGCCCTGACGCGCCAGCAGCCGCTCGATCGCGTCGCGGATGCGCTGGTCGACCTCGGTGTCCATGGCCAGATGCGCACCGGCGGCGAGATCATTGACGTAGAGCAGCGGCATGGCGCGGCTCGTGATCTGCTCCGAGCAGCCATAGGGATAGCGGTCGAGTGCTTTGAGGATCGTCGCCGCGTCGAGCGCGGTCGACAGGCTCGCCGAGACCGAGACGCTGCCGGTGCCCGGCACGAGGTCGGAGAACATGTCCGAGGTCAGCGTCAGGCTCTCGCCCTTGGCGAGCGTCCGGATCGAGCGCCGCGCCAGCACCTGTGTCGCCGCCTTGACGTCGAGCGCGTAGTGGCGCGCGAGCGCAAGGCCGTTCGGCCCCTTGATGTCGACGTCGAGCGTCGCCTGCCCCGACGCCGTCGCGTCGATCGCCAGCGAGAAGGAGTTGCGCTGCTTGGCGGCGAGCTTGACCGTGGTGGCGGGATTGCCGGTCATCTTCACCGGGCCGCCCGTCTTCACGTTGATGACGTAGTCGCCGGCCTGGCCCTCGACATTGTCGATCTCGAGGTTGACCGTGCCGCGGTCGCCGTTGAGCAGGAAGCGCGGCAGGGTCGTTGTCAGCACCACGGGATCGCGGATCACGACGTCGGTGTTGGCGCGGCCGAGCTTGGTCGCGGTCCATGCCACCGCCATCACGCGTGCCGTGCCGGCGAACTCCGGAACGTCGAAGTTCACTTCAGCGGTGCCGTCGGCGGCGACCGTGACGATGCCCGAATACAGCGCCAGCGGCCTTTGCGCGGGCGGGGAGCCCTGGAGCTCGCCCGCACCGGCGTCGCCGCCGGACTTGATCTGGCCGCGGGTGCCCGACATGCCGTCGATCAAGTGCCCGTAGAGATCGCGGATCTCGGAGGTCAGGCGGCGCTGGCCGAGATAGTAATCGTCGGGTGCCGGCGGCTTGTAATTGGTGAGGTTGAGGATGCCCACATCGACCGCGGCGATGACGATCTTGGCGTCCTCGCCCGGATTGAGCCCGTCGAGCTTGACGGGGATCTTCAACGTGGAGTTCGGCCGGATCAGCGCCGGGGGCGTCAGCTTCACCTGCAACGTGCGGGCCTGCTTGTCGATGCCGAACCATTTCAGCCCGATCGCCCGGCCAGGCATGCGCTGGGCGGCCGCATCGAGGGGACGGCGCAGCGTCGCCACGACGTAGGCGCCGGTGCCCCAATCCTTGCCGATCGGGAGCTTCACCTGGGCGGTGCCCTCCTTGACGTCGATGGTCTGCGTCGTCAGCAGTCGGTCGCCGACCACGTTGATGGTCAGCTTGCCGGCGCTGCGGACGTTGACCGACACCGTCATGGTGTCACCCGAGGCGTATTGCGGCTTGTCGATCGACGTCTCCAGCAGGTCCGGCGTGTCGGCGCTGCCGTCCGAATACCAGCCGACGTCGAACTGCACCGAGGTCACCGGGCCGTCGGCATCAGCCGACTTCACATCGAGACGATAGCGGCCGGGCTGGGGGTTCAACGAAATTCGCGACGGCTTGTCGGCGGCGATCACGACATCGCCGTCGGCAACGCGCGAGGTCGACTTGACCGGCTCGTACTCCCAGTAATTGTTCTGGCGATACCATTGGTAGCGCGACTCCATCTTCAGGAGCTCATAGCGCAGCCCGTCGCGCGGCAGTGTCTTGCCCTCAGGCGAGACGAACACGACGTCGAACTCGGCCTTGTCGCCGTCGGCGACGTTCTTGTCGCCGAACAGCGGCTTCACGCCGATCATGGCGGTCGCCGGCGCGATCGGCAGCACCAGCTTGCGCTCGACGGCGCGGCCGCCGGTCTCGACCATGCGCACGAAGATCTGCGCCTCCTGCGGACGGGTCGAGCCCGGCTGCTTGTCCAGCGTCACCGGGAAGGTCGCAACGCCGTTGGCGTCGGCCTCGGGCAGGTTCTCCAGCGGCGTGCGCTCGTTCGAGGTGGTCTCCTCGTCGTCGACACCGAATTGGTAACCGGCAAAGCCCGGACGCTCGCTTGCGGGCGCGACAAGCATGTCGCCCTCGAGCTGGAGACCGGAGGCCGGCGCGCCGTAGAGGAAATGGCCGTCCGCCTTCAGCTCCACTGGAGCATTAGCTTTGATCAGCTTGTCCTTGGCCGACAAGTCGAATTCGATCCGGTGGGGGACGTAATCCTCGACCAGGAAGGTGGTCTCGCCGACCGAAGAGCCTTTCGGGTCGGTGAAGGCGCGCACGCGCCACGTTCCGGTCGGGACGGCCGAGTTGAGCGGCACGGCCAGCGTGCGGCCGCCGGCGCCCTGGTCGGCCAGCACGGCGCGGCGGAATTCGACGCCGTCCGGGCGCTCAACCACCAGCGTCATCGGCCCGCCCGTCACGGCGTTGCCCTGCCCGTCGCGCAGGAGCGCCGTGAGATAGACGGTTTCGCTGGAACGGTAGACGCCGCGCTCGGCGTAGACGAACGCGTCGGCGCCGGCCGGCACCGCTCGCCCCGAGACGCCGCGGTCGGACAGATCGAAGGCGGAGGACTTGAGGCTGAGGAAGGCATAGTCGGCCTTATCACCCGTGACGGTGAGCATTGCCGGCGACAAGCCGCCCTCGCCGCGCGCGAGCCCGGCCTCGAACAGGACGTGGCCGCTGTCGTCGGTCTTGCGGGTGGCCAAGATCTCGTTGTTGCGGGCGATCAGCCGCACCTCGGCCTTACCCACCGGATCGGTCGAGGCCAGCGAGTTGACGAAGACATGGATGCCGTCATTGCCGGAGTAAGCGGCGACTCCGAGGTCGGAGACGATGAACCATTGCGTCGCGAGCTGGGACTCGTCGTCCGAGCCCGGCCCCTTGGCCGCGGCCGTCATGACGTAGACGCCGGGCTGAAGCTCGCCGAGCGCCTGGTCAACCGGGAATGCAGTGGTGACGTCCTGGTTCAGCGTCATCGCGGTCGCAAGCTCGCCCGACCAGACCTTGACACCGCGCTCGTTGCCGAGATCGCTGAGCTGGTACTTGGACAGCGTCCTCTGGAAATCGCTGTCGACCACCGTGTTGATCAGATTGCGGTCGCCGATGCGGAACACGTCGATGTTGACCGCAGGCGTATTGACGCTGACCACGGGAATGCCGCGCTGGCCGGTCCGCGGCAACACATAGGCGCGGCTGGTGAAGCGTACGAAGGGTTTGCGGTCGCGCACATAGATGTTGAATTCGGCCGATTTCGGCAGCCCCTCCTTCACGGTGGACGGCAGGCCGGCGCGCAAGTTGACGTTGTAGCGCTCGCCGTGCTTCAGCCCGTCGACGCAGAGCTGCTTGCCCTCGGCCGACAGCGCCGGCTTGTCGGTCCCAGCCAGCGCCAGGAACGGCGCGAAATCCGTACGCTTGGCAAGCTCTTCCGAGAACTGGAAGCAGGCGCGCGGGCTCGCCGAGTCCGAGTCCACGGTGTAGTCGAGCAGTCGGAAACCGTGCTCGTCGCGCAGCTTCTCATATTGGCCGCGGACGTCGGCGACTTCGCGCATGTCGAGCGAAAGCCGCAGCGAATCCAGCGCCGGCCGCCACAATTTTCGTTCGGCCAGCGACTTGCCGAGCACGGCGAGCGCGTCGGCCTCTTCGCCCGGATTTCCGGCGCGCTGGTAGGCGATGTAGGCCGCGGTCGAAGCGCGTTCGAGCAGGAAGGTCTGCTCGCTCGAGTTCTTCGGGGTGATCTGGAAGATGACCTTTGCGAGCCGCAGCCAGTTGCCGGCATCGTCAGGCGTGGTCGCTGCGATCTGGCCGAGCACCGAGAGGCCGGTGCGATAATCATTGCGGCGGAAGGCGGCGTCGGCGTCCGTCTTGAGCGTCGCGTTGGACTTGGCGACCGGCCCCGCCTCGCTCTTGATCTGGGCCTCCAGCTTGATCGCGGAATCCGCGAGATCGTCGCGCTTGAACGCCTTGTCCGCGGCGTGCGCGGCGACAAGGCCGAACGCCAGCGCGGCGCAGAGTGTGACGGCGCGAACCAGACCGATCATGATGGACTCCCGGATATCGCAGCGAACGCCGCGGTCAGATGAAATGCTCGGAAAGGTGACGGACTCAAGGCGAAGGAACCAAAGGTGCAAATCGTCGCTTTCGCCATGGCAAAGCAAGCCCAAAGCTGCCCCAAGGACCGCCGCCTCGAAGCGGCGGCAGAGGATGAGATTTCCCGGCATAGCACGTCCCGGGAGCGCGACATGGTCTGCCGCGAAGTCCAAGTAGCGCATCAAACGCACCGCCGCTGCGCTTTGTCGCTTGCCGGACGAAAACGGTTCGGTTCAGGCTTGGCGGATGTCAGATTTTTTTTGCGCTGGTCGAGAATCGCCAAGGCATCGCTTGCCTCTGGCCGGCGCGTTCCGAAGTCAGCCATCTCCCCCACTGGCACTCAAATTGCTTTCGTGTGACACTGATAGCGATCGGAGTAGACAGTTCGCCCCTGGGCCGCGTGAAATAAAGTGCGCAAGGTTGACCAACGAGCTGCTATCCACCTCCCGGCATACGGATCGGCCGCTCGGGCCTGTGTACGACTGACATGACTGTCCGTGATCGATCAGGAACCAGCCTCGCTCGACGTACCAGTGCCTTCCTGCTTGAACTTTACGCACTGGCGCGCGCGCTGCCGCTCGACCGCTTTCAGGAAGCCACACTTTTGCGGCTGCGCGACCATTTACCGTTTCGGTCTGCCTATTGGGGCATGCTGCGGGCGCAACCGCGCGGGGCGCTGACGCTGCACAGTTCTTTCGTCGACGTTTTGCCGCACGACTTTGTCCGCGACTGGGAGACCGTCAAGCACAAGGATGCACTGGCGGCAAAGGTGGTTGCCACACCCGGCGTCGCGGCCAGTATGAGTGCGAGGGCCATGGGCCATGCCGAATTTGTCGCCCTGGGCAATCGGTTCGACATCGCCAGCGCAATGTCGATCGCGGTCGCCACGCCAATCCCTTGCTTGTTTGCCTTCCTGTCACTTTATCGGCCGGCCGATACCCCCGGATTTGGCCCCGCCGACCGGTCCTTTCAGGAGCTCATCATGCCGCATGTCGCAGCTGCCTGGCATGCGAACCGGCTGCACCATGTCGAAGGCCTGCGGGCGCGCTCGGACGTCCTTCGAGAGGGCTTTGCCGTTGCCGATCAGCACGGCCTGCTACATGCGAGTGACGCAACCTTTGCCGCGTTGATGAGCCTTGAATGGCCGCGCTGGCGTGGACCGGAGTTGCCTCGCTTGCTGCGCGACGCAACGAACGCCGGTCACAGGTATGACGGCCGTGCCTTGAGCGTCGATGCCGCCCCCCACCATGGCCTGGCCGTGCTTCGCGTCCGTCCCCGCGACGCGACGGGCCGCTTGTCGCCGCGCGAGACAGAAATCGTGGACTTGTATCGCGAGGGCCGATCCTACAAGGAGATCGCGGCGTTCCTCGGCTGCTCGCCCTATACAGTGCGGCACCATCTTCGCGCGATCTACGACAAGCTGGGCGTGAACAACAAGGTTGCGCTCCTGCATCTCGCCAGTCGCCCCCGCTCCTCCTAGCTGGGTCGCGCGCCCCGGCGCCGCCACGACCGCGCAGGGGGGTGGAACATCTGGTCGATGGTGAACCATCTGCAATCCCGCTTTCCTGATCGAGGCTCTCGAGACTCGAGCCATGTCACGAGCCATGTCAGGAGACAAGATGAAGCTCGACGAATACGCAAGGTACGACGGATTGGGGCTCGCCGAATTAGTTCGAAACGGTGAGGTGAGCGCGGCAGAGTTGGCGGCAACCGCCCGCTTGGGCATCGAAAAGGTCAACCCCACCATCAATGCCGTCATAGGTAATATCGACTCGCAATCGCCCGAGCCGGCCGACGGCCCGTTCGCTGGGCTGCCGTTCCTCATCAAAGACCTGGTCATGCACGCTGAAGGCGTCCGCTGCGACATGGGCAGCCGGCTTGTCGAGGACAGCTTCGTCTCGCCGCATGACACCGAGTTGATGCGCCGCTTCAAGGCCGCAGGCTTCGTCGCGATCGGTCGCACCAATACCCCCGAATTCGGCTTCTGCTCCACGACAGAACCTGTTCTCTACGGGCCGACACGTAACCCATGGAATGTCGGGCGCTCCCCGGGCGGCTCCAGCGGGGGTTCCGCCGCCGCCGTCGCCGCAGGTATCGTGCCCATCGCCCATGCCAATGACGGGGGTGGCTCCATTCGGATCCCCGCGGCCATGTGCGGCGTGGTCGGCCTGAAACCTACTCGTGGACGCACCCCGACCGGTCCCGAGTTCGGCCAACCCCTGCACGGCCTGGGCATCGAACACGTGGTCACACGTACGGTGCGCGATTGCGCGGCGGTGCTCGATTCGGTGCTAGGGCCGGGGGTCGGAGATCCCTTCGTCATTCCGCCGCCGTCGCGGCCCTACGCCGATGAAATCGGCGCTCCGACAGGGCGGCTGCGCGTCGCGGTGTCCTTGTCCGGCATGAAGGGAGCGCGTGCCGGAGGCGATGTGCGCGATGCCGTCATGCGGGTGGTACGCGAACTCGAAACTCTCGGTCATGAGGTGAGCGAAGCCTCGCCCGCCTATGACGAAACCATGTTCCACAAGGCGAATATCGTCTATTGGTGCGGCTTCCTGGCTGCGGGGATTCTCGGCACAACCCAGCTCAACGGACGCCGCCCTTCTCCGGAGACGCTCGAAGCCACGACCCTCGCCTGCTACCAATACGGGTTGGGCCTAAAGCTCGTCGATCTCGAAATGGCCGACGCATTCGCAAACGTCGTCTGCCGGTCGGTTGCGCCCTTCTTCAACGAGTACGACGTGCTGCTCACACCGACCCTCGGAGAGCGGACCGTGGCGCTGGGGCATCTCGACGCCAACGATCCATCGCTGGATGCGCAGGGCTGGTACGATCGCCTGTTCAATCACGCCTCATACACGGCCCTTTACAACATGACCGGGCAGCCCGCGATTAGCCTGCCACTGACGACGGACTCCGAAGGAATGCCCCTGGGCATGCAGTTCGTCGCACGTTTCGGGGCCGAGGATATTCTGCTGCGGCTCGCGGCCCAGCTCGAGCAGGCCCTGCCGTGGACGGGCCGACGGCCCGGGGTGCATGTTGGAGCGGCATAGTCCCATGGCTGCCGGGATGACCGCGCACCGCTGCTCGTGGAGCGGCACGTGATCTTTATCTATCCCACGCCTCGCCTTGACGCCTCGCCTTGACTCCTCGCCCTGGCCCCGGGACCAGCAAGAGCCGAACTCAGCGCTTTTGGGGTTGAGGCGGAAAGGGCGCGGATCGGGCTTGGCCAACCCGCGGATTTTTCATATTTGGAGTGATAGAAGACAGGCAGGCGGTTAACCGAGGCCGGCGCAAGGCCCGCCTCGAGACGGTCCCGTAGCTCAACTGGATAGAGCATCAGATTTCTACTCTGAGGGTTGCAGGTTCGATTCCTGCCGGGATCGCCAATTGTTGCCCACACTAACAATAGCCTCACCGCGTTGTGGGTTTGTTCCCTCCAGGCGATGCTGACAAGGTGCGGCTGTCTGATAGCGAGCGGCGCTTCGTCTGTTGGCCTGCGGGAGTCGCGGCGTCGACGTTCGTACAGCTTGGCGACCGTAGCTGCGAAAGAGGCCGGAAGCCAAGCCGGTCTAATCGTCTGTGCGGGAAAGCGCCTTCGCCGTGCGCGCTGCCTTGCGCACGGCCGTCTCGCTTGCAGCGAGTACCCGATAACTGTGTTCCAGGGCCTCGAGGTGATGGCGGGCGAAATCGTTTCTGGCACTCTCTTTTGCCGCCCGGTAGTGCTCGGCTCGCTCTAGAAATTCCTCCGGCGTCACCTGAGCGGTCTCAATTCAACTTGCGTCGGAGCTTCTCGATCAGGGCGCGCTGCTCCTCGATGCTCTCGCTGACAACTTGCTTGAGGTCCTCCGTCGCCTTTTCATTGTCGACGTTGGAGTCCTTCGATGTTTCGGAGGCTTCTTTGTTCATGTGGTTCAATCCGTCGTTGCAGGCAACGATTGACTTCCTCTCCGGTTTCAAAGGAACCCCACCACCAATCGCCCGCAGCGGCTCTCGTGTCAGCCGGGCACTATTGTCACACAATCTAAGTTCCTGGAAAGGAACAGCATTTTCTTCGCGCGACGAAACACTGCTGAAACAAAGTAGTGTTTTGTTGAGGAAACCGGGGCTGGCTGCATAGTTCACTTACATCTTTTCACCCGGAGTTTTTTGACAGTGGGGCCGCAGCGGATGTCCGCTGCGGCCTTTCTGTTTGCCGTCAGAAAACGCCGGCCCGGCAGCCTGGTCTTCGTCTTGCCGCCGGCGCCTCATTCCGTCGATCTGCGCACTCTGAGACAAGGGGTCGCTTGAGGAGACCAAGGACGCCCCGTCGTCCTTCACGAACGCGTGGGTAGTTTCGCTCCGGGCTTTGAACCGAGCACATGAGCCCTATCTATGCGCCGGGCGACGTGTGCCCAAAAAGGATCCCGATGCCTCAATCTGAATGGACCAGAATGGCCGTCGCATCCGCGGTGGCGATCGTCGCGATGTCGTACCTGGCGATTGACGCAGGCGTCGTAACCACCAACGTGGTCACAAAGCCCATCAAGGTGGCGCAAGCATCGATCGTCGGCGCCGCGATGGGCCAGCATCACCTTGCCTTCGCAGTTCAGGAGTGGGCGCGCGGCGGCCACGAGAGGCCGGCCTTGGAGCAATGCCTGGCGATCGATTGATCCCGGCATATCCTCACGCGGCTACCGACGATGTCTATTCACCCTTCTCCCTGATGCGTCCGCCACCACCGCGCAATCGCGGCCGCCAGACCTTTCCAAAGCTCCGTCGGAAGATCCGAGACGGCCACCCGGACGCTGTACTGATCCGTGGTCGCATCGTGAAACCACTCGGTTGCCGCGAAATCGAAGCCGAAACTGCCGGCGTGGCGGATGGGAAAGCCCTCTTGGCGCAATTCGCCGCTCATGTCTTCGGCAGCCTGCCGCGCTGTCGCCTCGTCGAGCGCGCGTTTTCCCCGTAAGGTCACATAGAGGCCATGGGCGAAATGAAGCTCGGCCGAGAGCGCCGGGAGCGTCGCGGCAAAATACCGGGCTGAGCTTCGGCCGTTGCGCAGGATCGCCGCGACGCGCCTCTTCGTAAGGACCCAGTACTCCGTGCTGCCCGCGAAGGGCGGGAAGTGAGCCGGCAACGCCGCGCCACCGAGCAGCCGCACCGCGTTGCGGGTTTCCGCCGCGAGACGTGTCCATTCAGGGCGCCCTGCCCGCTGCTGGTGCTCAGTCCCATGCACGAAAACGGCCGAGCCGAGCCGGCCATATTCCGCTCCGAGCGAATCGAGCTTGTTGTGGCTTCGCACCAGCACCAGCGGAATTCCGTATCGCCGGGCCCACCTCAAGACACGCCTGATGCGGCCTGACCTGCCGGCGAAACACGTCGTATCGAAGATCAGGAGGTCGAGGCCCGAGCCGTCACAGCGTAGCGCCGCCTCGAAGGCGCCGGCCAGGGAGCAGGAATCCAGCAGAAGTATTCGCGGCAAACTCGACGGAGCAAACGCATCGCCCAGCGGCAGCTTCAAGGCTTCGAGCCGCAAATGAGGGACGAAGCCCCGGATCAGCTCCAGCGTTTCGCCGTAGGAACCTGGAAGCGCCAGGACATCAGCCTTCTCGACGATTTGCGCGGAAGCGAGCAGCACGGCGGAGAGCGCCGCCATGCCTGAAGCTGTGTAGATCGCCGTGCTCGTGCAGCCGCAGTCGAACTCATAGAACGAAGGACCGCGGACCGTCAGATCGGCCCGCTGGTAGTCGTAACTGAACTGGAACGGCCCGCTGGCGGGATCGGCGGTGTGCGACCAGGCCGTCTCCGTCGCCTGCCACTCCTGCAATTCGTGCTCCGCCCTCAGCGCCGCAGTGATCCGGAATTTGGATCTGACGACGTCCTCGACGGAACGCGGACGCGCCAACTCGAGCCGGTTTCTCAGGCAATCGTTCAACAGCCCGAGTTCCTGATGCTTTCGTTCCAGATAGGCTGGAATGGTCTCCATGCGCGTCTTGACAGATCCGGTGCGGCGTCAACGTGCAGAAGGCGCCATGGGTCCAAAGCGCCTGCTGCAACGAACATCGATCTTCGCCGTTGAATGGGTGCAAGGAGGACAGCATGTCTGACATCAGAGAGCACATGAAGATCATCGGCAAGGACGGAGCACATGTCGGTACCGTCGATCGCGTCGAGGGCAACCGCATCAAGCTGACGCGGAAGGACAGCCCGGAAGGTCACAAGGACCATCATCACTACATCGACACGAAATATGTCGGTGCCGTCGAAGGCGATGTCGTCAAGCTGTCGGTGAATGCCGACGCCGTGCCGAAGACGGAAGCCGCCTGAAACACTGAGCCCCTTCGGGGGCTTTTTGTTTGTTCATGGTCCGACTCCCCTTCGTTCGCAAGGCACGAATCGCGATCGCAAATCGAGGGGCCGAGCATTCGTTAATGAACGGTTCAACCAGATCGGTCATGCACTCACGAGGACCGGCCGCAACCGGTAGGCATCGATCGCCGCGTTCGACAAAAGCAATCGGCGTCGCTCTCCACGCAGCATCATGCGGTCGATACGGTTCAGGATGAAGCGTGCCGATTCCTTGTGCTCGCCCGTGAGCAGGCCGGATTGGTCGAGGTAGCTCCAGGCGATCTCGAACGATTGTGCGCGTAGCTCTGGGTCGGTCATGGCCGCACAACGTTGCCGCGGAACGAATGTTCCTGCCTGCCGAGTTGGGCAGCCTCTCGAGCCGCCCGGGATTTCAGCGGCGGAGTTGATCCGGAACGAACCTGCGCGCAGAGCGTTGCATGTGCGAAACGAGTGGTGCCGACCTACCAGCCCGGGTCGGCTTTGAAGGGCCCCGTGCTTGTCCCCCGAGCACGGGGCTTTCTCATGTGGGGCAGCCTATCAGCTTTGGATGCGCCCAGCCCGATCCGCCAAGCCCGCTTGCTCCTCGCGCGGACCGCGGGCGAGCTGCTGCCATGCCAGAGCCAGCTGAATCAATCGTTGCCGATCGGCGCCCTCGGATTCCGCGGCCAGCTTCATTGCGGCCTCAGCTTCGTGCTGTGGATCGTACTGAGTACTCATGAGACCGAGTTTAGACAGCCGATCTGGACAGGCGCATGGCAATTTCGCCCGTATGATTGCGGGGTGCCTTCCTCGTCGCGCATGCCTCATTCGATGGATCTGTGAACTGCGTCACAGCCTGCACCTGTTATCTCCGCTAAAAACGATTCAACGCTCCATGGCGGAGGTCAGGTCATGACACACAAGGCGGCGGCAGAGACGATCGCCCCGACCCAGCGACATAGGTCCGACCTGCTCGGCATCGCCTATCTCGGCACCATCGCCATCGTGATGCTGGCCTGGATCGGCGGCCTGGTCTGGGGCACGATCGCATTCTTCACCTGGCTCGTGTCCTGACGCGCGAAGCAATCGGCTCGCTTGCCACACGCATAAGCTGCGTGAGCCGATCTCCGCTAGAGCAGGAAAGGCAGTGCCTGAGAGAGTTTGATCCCGCCGCAAACGATCATGGCCCAGAGCGCCACGCTGATCTGGATGGCATCCAGCATGTCCCTACATCCCCGCGAATCATCCCGATTTTTCTTTTGAGATTTGCGTGAGGCGACAACGAGCGCCAGCGCTAATTTCAAGCTTCGCCGGCGCGCAAAAAAAGAGGCGGGCTCAGCCCGCCTCCGCACTCCAATGTGGCTCGCAGAACTCAGTAGCACGCGCGGGGATCGGCCTGCACGTACTGCCCGTTCGGATAGCGGTAGTAGCAGGTGCCCTGCGCCCAATAATAGCCGGGCTGGGATGCCGCGGTGGCGCCTGCAATTGCGCCCGTTGCGCCACCGAGAACCGCGCCTGCCGCAGCCCCCGTTGCGTTGCCCGAGATCAGGCCGCCAAGCACGCCGCCAACGATCGCGCCACCCAAGGCACTCACGCCGGGATCAGCCGGCGGCGGCGGCGGCGGTGGCGGCGGGGCATACGCGACCGGCGGCGGAGCATAGGCCACCGGCACGTCGTCGATGTAGTCCTCCGAGATGTACGCGGGCGGGCCAGCCATTCGTTGCGGATAGTAATACCAGACGCCGCCAACGTCCCACCACCAGCCGGAGCGGCCGTTGCGGACTTCGTGGCGCCAGCGTCCGCCGTCCCAAGCGCGATTGCCGCGATAGCTATGTCCACCCCAGTCCCGCGCCGGGGCAGGACCACGCGCATGACGTCCCTGCGGCGGGCCGCCGGCATCGTGCCCGCGAGGCCCAGCATGGGGCTGGCCGCCGGATTGAACGGGCCGGGTCGCCTGCTGCGGCGGGGGGCCCCTGCGCATGTTCTGATTGGCCTGAGGCGGCGCGCCTGCAGCCGGCCCGGCCGACGGCTGGCCGGCATCTCTCGGCGATCTGGCGTCTTGCGCCTGCGCCGACAGCGCAAGCAGCGACATGGCCGAAACCACGGGAATGACAATCTTCATGCGTTTGGACGCACTCATGCGTGCTCGCCCCCTGCTCTCTCGATGGCCGCGGTCCCGGGTGCGATCGGCGAATCGCCGCGTCCCGGGCTGATGCCGGCCGAAACAACTGCCCTGCTTGATCGGCCAAGTCCCGTTACAAATGATTAAGATCACGACATTTTTTCGGCCCAACGGGGCACGTTGGAGCGCGCCTAGCGAGCCGGCTCGATCACGTTGCAGTTGCTTCGCCCGGACATCAGGCAGTCCTGCATCTTGCTGGCTGCCGTGAGATTCCGGGTGAGCCACCAACCGACGCCCAGGATCGCGATCGCAATGATCAATCCGGCGATTGCACCCCGGCGGTTGTCACCGGACTGCCGATTGGGCTGACGGTTCGGTCGAGGATTGAGCCCGTCGCCCGGCTCGGATCTGGATTCTGGCTTCGACATGCCGCCTGGTCGCACTGGGGAGCCGGCTTTTATCACCTCTGCGGCGTCGCGTCACATCCCGATCAGACCGCGCAATTCAGCCTCGGGTCGGCGGAATCGCATCCTTGCGCGAGGTTTCGACCGCTGGAATGGCCTGCTGGACCCGCGGTGCGCAGCTCGTGAGCACGAATGCGGTCTGGGTGCATTCCCAATCCGCGCCTAACAAGGCACTTTCAACGGGCTGTGGACGAGCGAGCAGCAGCGCGGCTGCGGCCACGCCTGCGAGGACGAAAGCGATCGCGAGCGCCTTCAGACTTGGTTTTGAGATCATCATGCCCGTACTCCGTCTCGTATCGGGGGGACGCTAGGCGTCGCCCTCGTGCTCCCTTATGAGGGAAATCACAATTCGGCAGTTTTTCCGGGCTACGAGAGATCGTCGGGGTGGGCGATTTTTCGTCGACCTGATCGGCTGCGAATATAGTGGCTTCGCGACGCGCGCCGATGTACACGCTTCTGCGTCGCGTGGCGCCTGCTATGCCCAGCCGACGTACCAACAGGCAGCGATGTAGGATCGAAAGCGAGGAAGACAAGGCTCGTCGATGAGTGGATTCAGGGAACCCGGCTTCACAGACCGGCAAAAGGCAGCGCAGGACGCTCGCAAGAATCTGTTGAACAAATTCAAGTCGCAGCCGGGTCCCGATGATCCGGCCGTTGCGGCTCGTCGCGCCGAGCGCGAAGCCCTCGCCGCCAAGCGCGCCGAGGCCAAGGCCGCGCGCGAAGCCGAGAAGGCCGAGCAGAAGCGCCGCGAGGAAGAAGCCAAGGCGGCCGAAGCCGAGCGGACAGCACGCGAGGCCCAGGAAACCGCCGAACGGCTGGCGGCGCTCGAAGCCGAACAGAAGGCCAAGCGGGACGCCCGCTACGCGGCCCGCAAGGCCAAGCGCAAGTAAGGCACGCTGGTCACGTTCAATTGTAATTGAACGAAAGCCCGTTCCGGAGGCGGCCCAAAGGCCGCCGCCGGAATTAGGGCTGCGCGGCCGCCCCAAGATGGCGCCGCGCGATGACGACGAAGGATCAATTCTTCTTCATCATCCCGTCGTCCTTCTTCATGCCATCCTTCGACATGTGGTCCTTCTTCATGCCGTCGTCCTTGGACATGGTGTCCTTCTTCATCATGCCGTCCTTGGACATCGTGTCCTTTTTCATCATGCCGTCATCCTTGCCCATCTTGTCCTGAGCAAAGGCGGCCGGCGCAAACGCGAGGCCAAGCGAGAGAGCGGCAGCCGAGACGCCGAGCACGATGCGGGTGCGAGTGGTCATGGTTCAACTTCCCTTCGAGATGGTGTTGTCAGCGACGGACGCCGCTATTCAATCTCGACGGATCGACAGCCGGCGTCGTTACGCCGCCTGCCGATAAATTTTCGCGAGCGCTCCGCTATCCCGCCGCGCGGCCTGCTCCCGCACTCGCAACCTGAAAGTGTGCAGCGCAGCACGGCCGGCACTTGCCTGGGCACTCGGTCTCGAACTATCAGATGAGAGACTATCGGGTGAATGACCGGCTCGGATGGGCCTACGGGCCGGTCTCGCAGCCTCAAGCCCAACCAAAGCAAACAAGAAGCGTCCGAGGAAATCCCATCATGCTCACGCGCCGCCATCTGCTCGCGACCGCTGTCGCGGCACCCGCAATCCTTCGCTTCGGCACCGGCACCGCGCAGGCCGCGACCACGCTGAAGATCTCGCACCAGTTCCCGGGCGGCACCATCGACAAGGGCGATTTCCGCGACCGGCTCTGCCGCATGTTCGCCGCCGAGGTCGCCAAGCGCAGCAATGGCGACATCGCCGCCGAGATCTACCCGAACTCCTCGCTGATCAAGACCAACGCGCAGTTCTCCGCGATGCGCAAGGGCGCGCTCGACATCAGCCTCTATCCGATGCCCTATGCCGGCGGCGAGGTGCCGGAAACCAATATCGGCCTGATGCCGGGCCTCGTGACCACCTACGACCAGGGCCTGCGCTGGAAGAAGGAGCCGGTCGGCAAGGCGCTGACCGATTTCCTTGCCGACAAGGGCATCATCCTGCTCACCTGGGTCTGGCAGGCCGGCGGCGTCGCCAGCCGCTCCAGGCCCATCGTCGCGCCCGAGGATGCCAAGGGCATGAAGGTGCGCGGCGGCTCGCGCGAGATGGACATGGTGCTTCAGACCGCCGGGGCCTCGGTGCTGTCGGTGCCGTCGAACGAAATCTACGCGGCGATGCAGACCGGCGCCTGCGATGCCGGCATCACCTCCTCCACCAGCCTGATCTCGTTCCGACTCGAAGAGGTCGCGAAGTCGCTGACGTCAGGCGCCGGCACGTCCTACTGGTTCATGCTCGAGCCGCTGATGATGTCGAAGACGATCTTCGACAAGCTGCCGAAAAACCACCAGGACATCCTGCTCTCGGTCGGCACCGAGCTCGAAGCCTTCGGCCGCAAAGGCGCGCAGGATGACGACATCGAGGTCGCCAAGGTCTATGAGAAGGCCGGCGCCAAGGTCTCGGCGCTCGACGCAGCGACTGTCGGCAAGTGGCGCGACATCGCCCGCGACACCGCCTGGAAGGACTACAGCGGCAAGACCGCGACCGCGGCGAACCTGCTCAAGCTCGCGATCGACGTCGCGGCATGAGCCACGGTCCGCTTCCGGATCGTGACACCCCGTCGAGCGCTGCCGCAGGGCCCGGCCTTGCGGCAGCAATCGATCGCAGTCTCGCCATCCTCAACAGCATCATCGTGGTGTTCGCGGCGATCGCCCTAGTCGCGGCCTGCAGCATCCTGAGCTACAGCGTGCTCAGCCGCGCTCTCTACAAGGCCGCCAATTACTGGCAGGACGAGGCCGCCGTGTTCCTGCTGGTCGGCGCGACCTTCATGACGGCGGCTTACGTGCAGCAGAACCGCGGTCACATCGGCATCGAGGCCTTTGTCGGACTGCTCTCGCCTCTGGCGAACCGGATCAGGCTCTGGCTGGTCGACGCCGCCACCTTTCTGTTCTGCGCTTTCTTCACCTGGAAATCCTGGACGCTGGCGCACGAGGCCTATGTCGATGGCCAGGTCTCGAACTCGATGTGGTCGCCGCCGCTGGCCATTCCTTATACGCTGATGGCGCTCGGCATGAGCCTGCTCTGCATCCAGATCCTCGTGCAGCTTGCGCTGCCTTTCACCGGAGCCCGGCGGCCATGAGCGTCTTCGGTATTGGCCTCGCTTACGGGATCGTGACGCTGCTCGTAATGTTTTCGGGCATGCCGATTGCATTCGCGCTCGGCGCGGTCGCGGTCGCGTTCATGGCGATCTATATGCCTGCCGCGTCGCTCGATACGGTGACGCAGAACGTCTACGAGGAAATGGCCTCGATCACGCTGCTGTCGATCCCGCTCTTCATCCTGAAGGGCGCCGCGATCGGCAAGTCCCGCGCCGGCCAGGATCTCTATTTGGCGCTGCATGCCTGGCTGCACCGCGTGCCCGGCGGCCTCGGCGTCGCCAACGTGTTCGCCTGTGCGCTGTTCGCGGCCATGGCGGGCTCCTCGCCTGCGACCTGCTCGGCGATCGGATCGGCCGGCATCCCCGAGATGCGCAAACGCGGCTATTCCGGCGGCTTCGCCGCCGGCATCATCGCGGCAGGCGGCACGCTGGGCATCCTGCTGCCGCCCTCGATTACCATGATCCTGTTCGCGGTCGCCGCCGAGAAGTCGCTTGGGCGCCTGTTCCTCGCCGGCATCGGTCCCGGCCTGCTGCTGGTCTTCCTGTTCGGCGCCTATGCCGTCGTTCGCTTCCGCCAGGAATATGCCGCTGCCGAAGCGGTCTACAAGAACGGCGGACCGGAGGCTCCGATCCTGCATCGTGACGAGTACACGCTCGCCGAACGCTTCAGCGTGCTGCCGCGCGTGATCCCGTTCGTGCTGCTGCTGACCGGCGTCATGGTCGCGCTCTATGGCGGCTACGCCACCCCGTCGGAAACGGCCGGCCTCGGCGGCCTGCTCGCGCTGGCGCTGATCGCCGCGATCTACAGCGTGTGGCGCCCGAGCGACCTCGCTCCGATCATGAAGTCGACGATCCGGGAATCGACCATGCTGATGATGATCATCGGCATGTCGCTGCTCTATTCCTACGTGATGAGCTATCTGCACATCTCGCAGTCGGTCGCCGAATCCATCGTCGCGATGCACCTGCCGCGGTGGGAGCTGCTGTTCGCGATCCTCGTCATGGTCGTCGTGCTGGGCTTCTTCCTGCCGCCGGTCTCGATCATCCTGATGACGGCGCCGATCATCCTGCCGCCCTTACGCGCCGCCAATTTCGACATCATCTGGTTCGGCGTGGTCATGACCATCGTGATGGAGATGGGGCTGATCCATCCTCCGGTCGGCCTCAACATCTTCGTCATCCGCAACGTCGCGCCGGACATTCCCCTGCGCGAGGTGATCTGGGGCACCCTGCCCTTCGTGCTGCTGATGATGCTCGCGGTGCTGCTGCTGTGCCTGGTGCCGGGAATCTCGACCTGGCTGCCGGATCTCGTGATGGGGCCGGACGGGAGCAGGTAGCGCCAGTCGCTACTGCCTTGGAGTGAGCAAGGCGGAGCGTGCAAACTATCTGTGGGCGATTTCGGAAGCATGGTGGGCACGGCGCTCAGCGCCTTTGCTCACCCTACGATTTCTCCTTGCGCCGCGACCGCGGTGCGTTCGCCACGACCTGCAACAGATCCTTCCGCACGGCCTCGATGTGCCGCTCCAGGAAGCGGCAGGCCTCCTCCACCTTCTGCGCGCGGCAGAGCGCGATCAGATGGGCGTGCTCCTTTTCCGCTGTCCCCATCGCCTTGGTGTTGGAGAGCTGGAGACGAGTATAGCGGTCGCTGGTCTGGAGCAGTGACAGCACGATCGCGCGCGTACGCGGCTGCGGCGCGTGGACGTAGAGCGCCATGTGGAAGTCGGCGTTCAGCTGGCCCCAGTCGCTGACGTTCCTCGCCTTGATCGCCTTCTCGAATCTCTTGTGGATGTCGTCGAGTCCCTCGAAATCCTCCGCGGTGAAGCGCGGCGCCGATTGCGCGAGCAGGCGCGGCTCCAGGATGCAACGCAGGTCGAACACGTCGTTGATCTCGTCCAACGACAGCTCCGAGACGATGGCGCCCTTCTGCGGCACGATGCGCACCAGGCCTTCGGCCTCGAGCTGAAACAGCGCTTCGCGGACGGGAATGCGACTGACGCCATAGACCTCACCGAGCGCATCCTGACGCAACTGCGATCCCGCCGGATGGGTGCCGTCGAGTATCGCCTGCCGGAGCTGGTCGACGATCGCAGCCGACAGGGTGCGATGCTTCAGAGGCTGTTTCATCTGACCTTCCGACTTCCCTTCCCGACTCATCCGGCCGAAGCGGTCTCTCTCTTGCATGGTGAAGCGCCCGGCAAAAGCCGAGTGCGCACAAAAACCGGGTGCCCAGCAAAAGCGCGTCCTGCCGCCGAATTGACCGCAAACTCCGTTTGACTCCCAAAATGTATAAATTATACATTTGGTAATCGCACGCCAAATCTTCGGGGTTGGGTCCTCTTTCATGATCGAGCAGACGATGCCGGCCACGCGTGCATTCAGCGTCCGACGCATGGTCGTTCGTATGTCGGGCGCCCTGCTCGCGGGCGAGCGCCTGGCGCTGATGGGGCTGATGTACCTGCTCACCGGATTGATCCTGGTGAACGTCGTCACCCGCTACTCGCATTTCCCGATCTACTGGATCGATGAATCCGCGGTCTATTGCGTGGTCTGGCTGACCTTCATCGGCGCCTCCGCGATGACGCGGCTGCGGCTCGATTTCGCGGTCACCATGCTGACGGAGCGCCTGTCGGCGCAACATCAGAAGCTCGCCAAGGTAATTTCGACCGGCCTCGTCGTCGTGTTCGGCGTCGCCCTGATCGTGACCTGCGTGCTCTGGATGGACCCGATCGGGCTCGCCCGCGCCGGCTTCGACGGGCGCAAGCTCGCGGCGGAAACCTTCAACTTCCTCTACACCGAGCGCACCCAGACGCTGAACTGGCCGACATGGGTGCTCTATCTGACGCTGCCGATCTTCGCGATGTCGATGACCATTCACGGCCTCGCCAATCTGCTGGAAGATCTCGAGCTGGTCCCGCGCACGTCGCCAAGAGGTTTCCAGCTGTCCGAGCTGGACGGGGTCAACTGATGATCACGTCAGCGGCCTTCATGACGTTCATGCTGGTCGGCGTGCCGATCGGCCTCTGCCTGTGCCTCGCCGGCCTCGTCTATATCGCCGCGTCCGGCAATCCCGTGCTGTTCCAGTCCTATCCGCTCCAGCTGTTCGGCGGCGTCGACAGCTATGGCCTGATCGCCATCCCGCTCTTCATCCTGATCGGCGAGATCATGAACGGCGGCGGCATCACACGGCGCATCGTCGACATGGCGATGGCCTTCGTCGGCTCGCTCAAGGGCGGGCTCGCCTACGTCAACATCCTCGCCAACATGTTCATCTCCTCCATCCTGGGATCTGCGACGGCGCAGGTCGCCATCATGGCCCAGATCATGGTGCCGGAGATGGAGAAGAAGGGCTACGACAAGACCTTCGCAGCCGGACTGACCGCCTATGGCGGCATGCTCGGCCCGATCATCCCGCCGTCGGTGATGTTCGTCGTCTACAGCGTGCTGGCGCAGGTTTCGGTCAGCGACATGCTGATTGCCGGCATCGTGCCCGGCGTCATTCTCACGGTGATGTTCTGCCTCGTCATCGCGCTGATGGGCTATGTCTACAACTATCCGCGCGCGGACTATCAGACGCCGCGCCAGCGGATCATGACGATCCTGCGGACCTCGCCGACGCTGCTGATCCCAATCGTCATCGTCGGCACCATTCTCGGCGGCCTCGCCAACGCGACCGAATCCGCGGCCGTCGGCGCGGTCGCCGCCGCGCTGGTCGGAAAGTTCTGGACCAGGGAGTTCGAGTTCTCCCAGCTGCCGCAGATGATGCTGCGCAGCGCGATCTATTCGGCGATCGTGCTGTTCCTGGTGGCGGCCGCGGCCGTGTTCTCCTGGGTCCTGATCTTCGGCAAGGTTCCACAGGAGACCGCCGCCTGGATCCAGACGGTCGCCAAGGATCCGGTCAGCTTCATGCTGATCTGCAACGTCATCCTGCTGCTGATCGGCACGGTGATCGACGGCATTCCCGGCCTGATCATGACGGTGCCGATCCTGCTGCCGGTTGCGACCGAGGTCTATCACATCGATCCCAGGCATTTCGGCGTCGTGGTGGTGATCAACCTGGTGCTCGGCCTGCTGTCGCCCCCTGTCGGGCTCTGCTTCTTCGTCGCGGCCGCCGTCACGGGCGCCAAGCCCGGCAAGATGTTCATGGTGACGCTGCCCTTCTTCGTCATCTCCTGCGTCCTCCTCGTGCTGCTCTCGCTCTATCCGTCGCTCTCGCTGATCCTCGTCAAATAGGCCATCCAATAAGGAGCCCGACCATGTCGCTTTCTCGCCGCCGCTTTCTCGCCGCCAGCGCCGCCGCATCGGTGTTCGCGCCGTCGCTGGCGCTCGCCCAGGCCAAGGAATTCCGCCTCGGCCTGATCACACCGAACGGTCATTCCTGGAACAAGGCTGCGCTCAAATTCGGCGAAGATCTCAAGGCCGCCACCAACGGTCGCCTGACATTGACCGTGTTCCACTCCGGCCAGCTCGGCAACGAGCCCGCGATGATGCAGCAATTGCAGTCCGGAGCGCTCGACATGGGCTTTATCCAGGCCGCCGAGCTCGGCTCGCGCGTGCCGCACATCGCCGCGATCAACGCACCTTACATCGTCCGCTCGACGCCGGCGGTGGCGAAGTTCGTGCGGCATCCGGCGGCGGTCAAGCTGTTCGACGTGCTGCCGCAGGAGACCGGCACCATCGGGCTCGGTTGGGGCATCACCGGTATGCGCGCGGTGTTCTCGTCCAGGGATCTGCACTCGCTAGCCGACATCAAGGGCATGAAGCTGCGCATCAACCCGACGCCGGTCTATCGCGACTTCTATTCTTCGCTTGGCGCAGCTCCAACCCCGATCCCGACGCCGCAGGTGTTCGACGCAATGGCGAACGGCCAGGTCGACGGCCTGGAGGCCGATCTCGAATTCTCCTGGAATCAGCGCTTCGACAAGGTGTCCAAGGTCATCCTGCAGATGAACGCCGTCTTCATGCCGATGGCAGCCGTCGTCTCGGGTCGGATCTGGCAATCGCTGCCTGCAGCCGATCGCGAACTGATCACCAAGACCATCAAGTCCACGCTGGACACGCAGATCGACGAGCTCGCCGGCAACGAACCCGCGCTGATCGAGAACTTCAAGAACGCGCCGATCCCGATCCGCCAGGTCGACGCCAAGGACACCGAGGCCGTCGTCGCCGAGTTCGACAAGATCTGGCTGCCCAAAGCCCCCGTCCTCGCCGAGCTGCGCAAGGTCGGCGCGACGCTCTGATCCCAACCATCGTCCTCACGTCAATGCCCGGCGGATCGAACGATCCGCCGGCACAATTCCAATCGGAGCCAAGCAATGAGCCCACGCATCTCCTGGGAAGGCGTCTTCCCGGCCGTCACCACGCAATTCAACGACGACCTGTCGCTCAATATCGATGCGACCGCGAAGGTCATGGACGGGCTGATCCGCGACGGCGTTTCGGGTCTGATCGTCTGCGGCTCGGTCGGCGAGAACACCTCGCTCGAACGCAAGGAAAAGATCGCGATCATGGAGACCGCGAAGTCGGTCGCGGCCGGCCGGGTGCCCGTGCTGTGCGGCATCGCCGAATTCACCACGGCCTTTGCGGTCGAGACCGCGAAGGAAGCCGCGCGCATCGGCATCGACGGTGTCATGGTGATGCCGGCGCTGGTCTATTCCTCCAAGCCGCACGAGACGGCCGCGCATTTCCGCGCCGTCGCCTCGGCAACCGACCTGCCGGTGATGCTCTACAACAATCCGCCGATCTACAAGAACGACGTCACCCCGGACATCCTTGCCTCGCTCGCCGACGTCGAGACCGTCGTCTGCTTCAAGGACTCCTCCGGCGACACCCGGCGCTTCATCGACACCCGCAACATGGTCGGTGACCGCTTCGTGCTTTTCGCAGGCCTCGACGACGTCATCGTCGAAAGCGTCGCCATGGGCGCGGTGGGCTGGGTCTCCGGCATGTCGAACGCCTTCCCGCGCGAGGGCGAGACACTGTTCCGCCTCGCCAAGGCAGGACGCTTCCCTGAGGCGATGCCGCTCTACGAATGGTTCATGCCGCTCTTGCATCTCGACGCACGGCCGGACCTGGTCCAGTGCATCAAGCTCTGCGAGCACATCATGGGCCGCGGCACCGCACTGACCCGCCCGCCCCGCTTGGCACTGCTGCCGCAGGAAAAGGCCGAGGTCGAGGCCATGATGGCCAAGGCGCTGAAGAACCGTCCGCGTCTGCCGGATGTCGGCCTGAAGGCGGCCTGACCGTCTCCGTTGTCATTGCGAGGAGCGAAGCGACGAAGCAATCCAGGCTGCTACCTCGGAGAGATTCTGGATTGCTTCGCTGCGCTCGCAATGACGGAGGACTAGGAAGCCGCCCGCTTCCGCTTGGCGTTCAGCGCGGACGCCACGCGGCTCACGGGCGGCTTGCCCAGCACGCCGCTCATCGCGTTGGTGGCCGCCAGGAGCTTGTCCATATCGACGCCGGTCCTGATGCCCATGCCTTCGAGCATGTAGACGACGTCCTCGGTCGCGACATTACCGGTCGCGCCCGGAGCGTAGGGGCAGCCGCCGAGGCCTCCCGCAGCGCTATCGATGACGCGGACGCCCTCTTCCATCCCTGCATAGAGGTTGGCGAGCGCCTGGCCGTAAGTGTCGTGGAAATGCATCGCGAGCTTGGCTGCGGGAATGTTGGCCGCAACCGCACGCAGCATCTCCTTGGCCTTATCAGGCGTGCCGACCCCGATAGTGTCCCCCAGCGAGATCTCGTAGCAGCCGAGATCGAACAGCGTGCTGGCGAGATCGGCCACCGCCTTCGGCTTGATCTCGCCGTCGAACGGGCAGCCGAGCACGCAGGAGATATACCCGCGCACCCTGACGCCGTCGGCCCTGGCGCGCGCCAGCACCGGCTTGAACCGCTCGATGGACTCCGCGACCGTGCAGTTGATGTTGGCGCGCGAGAAGCCTTCGGAAGCCGCCGCGAACACCGAGACGACTTTCGCGCCGGCCGCGCGCGCGGCATCATAGCCCTTCTCGTTCGGCACCAGCACGTGGAACTCGGCGCCCTGCACGTGGTTGACGCCGCGCAGCACGGCGTCCGAGCTTGCCATCTGCGGAATCGCCTTGGGCGACACGAAGGCGCCGACCTCGACCGTATCGAGACCGGCCGCGACCAGCGCCTCGACGAAAGCAATGCGGCCCTCGACGCTGACCGGCGTCTTCTCGTTCTGGAGGCCGTCGCGCGGCCCCATTTCAATGATGCGGACGGGATCGCTCATGTCACTCTCCGGACGGTTCGACCACGGCGAGCTCGACGCCCTCCTGCACGATGTCGCCGACCTTGCATTTGATGGACTTCAATACCCCGGCATAGGGCGCGCGCAGCGTCTGCTCCATCTTCATCACTTCCAGGGTCAGGATCGGGGCGCCCTTGTCGAGCTTCGCTCCTTCCTCGGCCAGCACGGCGACGACGGTGCCTGGCAAGGGCGCCGCAATCTTGTCCTCCCCGGTCTGCTCCTCGCTCTCGCCGCCGAACGGATCGACCCAGTGCAGGTCGAAGCGGCCGTTGCGCGTGCGCAAGTAAAGCTCATGGCCGTCGATCACGGCCGCGACGGACGATTTGACGCCGTCGAGTGTCAGGTCGAAGCCGCCCTCCCTCGCCGCGATCGCGAACGCCAATTCGCGCTCGCCGATCACCAGCGTCGAGGGCCCACTGCCGTAATTCAGCGTGATCTTCTGCTCCGGTCCGTGACCGACGCGGAAGGCAAAGCTGCGCTGGCGGCGGCCGACCGGCTGCCAGCCGAAGGTCTGCCAGGGCGAATTTGCCTGCGCACCGGCCGCCTGTTGCTCGTCATTGAGGATCGACGCCACCGCGGCGCAAAGCTCGAGCTCGCCGGGTGCCGGCGCGGCCTGTGTCAGAACCGCAAGCTCACGCTCGATGAAGCCGGTGTCGATCGCATTCATGCGCACCTTGGGATGCGTCATCAGCGCCGACAGGAACGGGATGTTCGTCACGATGCCGCGGACGTCGGACTCTTCCAGCCCGCGATTGAGCCGCTCGATCGCGACATCCCGCGTCGGCGCCCAGGCGATCATCTTGGCCAGCATGGCGTCGTAGTAAGGCGACACGCTGTCGCCTTCGCGATAGCCGGCGTCGATGCGCAAGCCCCCGGTTTCCGCCGGCAGCCGCCAGGTCGATATCCTGCCCACCGACGGCATGAAGTTCTTGGTCGGGTTCTCGGCGTAGACGCGCGCCTCCACCGCATGGCCGTTGAGCCGGATCTCGTCCTGCTTCAGCGGCAGCGCCTCGCCGAAGGCGACACGCAGCTGCCATTCGACGAGGTCGATGCCCGTGATCAGCTCGGTCACGG
The DNA here is from genome assembly GCF_054602315.1 of Bradyrhizobium cedriense. Classification (NCBI taxonomy): domain Bacteria; kingdom Pseudomonadati; phylum Pseudomonadota; class Alphaproteobacteria; order Hyphomicrobiales; family Nitrobacteraceae; genus Bradyrhizobium; species Bradyrhizobium cedriense. The sequence goes on from NZ_JBTSWB010000003.1 coordinate 150,509, forward strand.
GATGCTCGACCTGGAGGCGCGTGTTCATCTCGATGAAGAACACGTCCTTGCCGTCGGAGACGAACTCGATCGTGCCGGCGCCGACATAGTTGACGGCACCCGCCGCCTTTCGTGCGGCGGCGCAGACGGTCTCGCGCTGGGCGGCGTTCAGCGTCGGTGACGGCGCCTCCTCGATCACCTTCTGGTGCCGGCGCTGCAAGGTGCACTCACGCTCGAACAGCGAAAGCAGGTTGCCGTGGCTGTCCCCGATCACCTGGACCTCGATGTGGCGGGGATTGTCGACATATTTTTCGATCAGCATGCGGTCGTCGCCGAATGCCGCCTTGGCCTCGCGCTTGGCGCTGACGATCGCGGGCCCAAGCTCGGCCGCCGAGCGTACGATGCGCATGCCGCGCCCGCCGCCGCCGGCCGAGGCCTTCACCAGGATGGGGAAGCCGATCCTGTCCGCGGCCTTCGAAAGCGTCGCCTCGTCCTGGGCCTCGCCGTGATAGCCGGGCACCAGCGGCACGCCGGCCTTCTCCATCAGCGCCTTGGAGCCGGACTTCGAGCCCATGGCATTCATCATGTCGGCGGTCGGGCCGATGAAGACGAGGCCGGCGTCATAGCAAGCCTGCGCGAATTGGGCATTCTCCGACAGGAACCCATAGCCGGGATGCACGGCCTCGGCACCGGTCTTGCGCGCCGCTTCGATCAGCCGCTCGACATTGAGATAACTGTCGCGGGCCCGCGCGGGCCCCAACAGCACGGCTTCGTCCGCCAGCGCGACATGCATCGCGTCGCGGTCGGCCTCGGAATAGACCGCGACCGTGCGCAGGCCCATGGCGCGCGCGGTGCTGATGACCCGGCAGGCGATCTCGCCGCGGTTGGCGATCAGGAGCGTGCGAAAACGCCGGTAGAGCTTTGAGCGGTCCATCGCATCACATCCTGAACAGGCCGAATTTCGTCGGCTCGATCGGCGCATTCGACGCCGCCGAGAGGCCGAGGCCGAGCACGAGGCGCGTGTCGGCCGGGTCGATCACACCGTCGTCCCACAGGCGCGCGGTCGCGTAGTAGGGATGCCCCTGGCTCTCATATTGCGCGCGAATGGGCTCGCGGAACTTGTCTTCCTCTTCCTTCGACCAGCTCTCGCCCTTGGCCTCGATGTTGTCGCGCCGTACCTGGCTCAGCACCATCGAGGCCTGCTCGCCGCCCATCACCGAGATGCGCGCGTTCGGCCACATCCAGAGGAAACGCGGCGAGTAGGCGCGGCCGCACATGCCGTAATTGCCGGCGCCATAGGAGCCGCCGATCACGACGGTGAATTTCGGCACCGAGGCGGTCGCGACCGCCGTCACCAGCTTGGCGCCGTCGCGCGCGATACCGCCGGCCTCGTATTTCTTTCCGACCATGAAGCCCGTGATGTTCTGCAGGAACACAAGGGGAATGCCGCGCTGGCAGCACAGCTCGATGAAATGCGCGCCCTTCAGCGAGCTTTCGCTGAAGAGAATGCCGTTGTTGGCGATGATGCCGACCGGATAACCCCAGATATGGGCGAAGCCGCAGACCAGCGTCGTGCCGTAGAGCTTCTTGAATTCGTCGAACTCGGAGCCATCCACCACACGCGCGATGATGTCGCGCACGTCGAACGGCTTGCGGCCGTCGACCGGCACCACGCCGTAGATCTCCTCCGCCGCAAACAGCGGATCGCGCGGCGGATGCATGTTGAGGTTCGGCCGTGCCGACGGCTTCAGCGTGCCGACGATGCGCCGCGCGATGCCGATCGCATGGGCATCGTTCTGGGCATAGTGATCGGTCACGCCGGACTGGCGCGAGTGCACGTCGGCGCCGCCGAGCTCCTCGGCGCTGACGACCTCGCCGGTCGCTGCCTTCACCAGCGGCGGGCCACCGAGGAAGATAGTGCCCTGGTTGCGCACGATGATGCTCTCGTCCGACATCGCCGGCACATAGGCGCCGCCTGCCGTGCAGGAGCCCATCACGATCGCGACCTGCGGAATGCCCTGTGAGGACATCTGCGCCTGGTTGTAGAAGATGCGGCCGAAATGCCGCTCGTCCGGGAAAATCTCGTCCTGCAGCGGCAAGAAGGCGCCGCCGGAATCGACCATGTAGACGCAGGGAAGATTGTTCTGTCGCGCGATGTCCTGCGCGCGCAGATGCTTCTTCACCGTCATTGGATAATAGGTGCCGCCCTTGATGGTGGCGTCGTTGGCGACGATCACGCATTCCCGGCCCGAGATGCGCCCGACCCCGGTGACGACGCTCGCCGAATGCACGTCACCGCCATAAAGGCCATAGGCCGCAAGCGGCGACAGTTCCAGGAACGAGGTGCCGGGGTCGACCAGCAGGTCGACGCGCTGGCGCGCCAGCATCTTGCCACGCGCGGTGTGGCGATTGCGCGAGACCTCGCCTCCGCCGCCCGCGACCTGGCTCAGCTTCTCGCGCAAGTCGGCGACGAGCGCGCGCATCGCCTCGGAATTGCGCGCATAGTCTGATGAAGAAACATCGATGCTGGAATGGAGCGGCATGGTGATTCCAATGAGGTGAACGTTTAGGCCGTCTCGGCCATGAGCTCGCGGCCGATCAGCATGCGGCGAACCTCGGAGGTGCCGGCGCCGATTTCGTAGAGCTTGGCGTCGCGCCACAAACGCCCCACAGGGAATTCGCTGGTATAGCCGACGCCGCCGAGCGCCTGGATCGCCTCGCCCGCCATCCACGTCGCCTTCTCCGCGGAATAGAGGATCGCGGCGGCCGCGTCCTTGCGCAAGCTGCGCGCGTGGTCGGCGCGGTCGCAGGCGCGCCCCACGGCGTAGACATAGGCTCGCGTGGCCTGCCAGGTCGAATACATGTCGGCGAGCTTGCCCTGCATGAGCTGGAAATCGCCGATCGGCTGGCCGAACTGCTTGCGCTCGTGCATGTAGGGTACCACCGCGTCCATGCAGGCCGCCATGATCCCGAGCGGGCCGCCCGAGAGCACGGCGCGCTCATAGTCCAGGCCGGACATCAGCACCTTGACGCCCTCGCCCACCTTGCCGAGCACGTTCTCCTCCGGCACCTCGCACTCGTCGAAGAACAGCGGATAGGTGTTGGAGCCACGCATGCCGAGCTTGTCGAGATGCTGGCCGTGGGTGAAGCCCTTGAAACCCTTCTCGATCAGGAAGGCGGTCATGCCGCGCGGGCCGGCCTCCGGATCGGTCTTGGCATAGACGACCAGCACGTCGGCGTCGCCGCCATTTGTGATCCACATCTTGGAACCGTTGAGCACGTAGCGGTCGCCGCGCTTGTCGGCGCGCAGCTTCATCGAGACGACGTCGGATCCGGCTCCCGGCTCGGACATCGCGAGCGCGCCGACATATTCGCCCGAGATCAGCTTCGGCAGATAGCGCTGCCGTTGCGCGTCGTTGCCGTTGCGGCGGATCTGGTTGACGCACAGGTTTGAATGGGCGCCGTAGGACAGGCCCACCGCCGCCGAGCCGCGCGAGATCTCCTCCATGGCGACGATGTGGGCGAGATAGCCCATGCTGGAGCCGCCATATTGCTCCGGGGCGGTCATGCCGAGCAGGCCGAGGTCGCCAAAGCGCTTCCAGAGGTCCGCCGGAAACAGGTTTGCCTTCTCAATCTCGGCGGCACGCGGGGTGATCTCCGCCTCCACGAAGGCGCGAAGCGTGTCGCGCAGCAGGCTGATGTCTTCGCCCAGATCGAAATCGATGCTCGGGATGTTCAAGGCGATTTCCTCCGTATTTTGGGGTCCGAACCTAGCGGGGTCCCGGGCCTCTTGCAGTCGAAAAGGTTGCATTTTCCGCCAAACTTGGCGAGGATTTTCCGGAGGGATTTCCGATGCCTTTTCAAGCCGCCACAGCAATCCCGCGCCGCGCCGTCACCCCTGCCGCCTTCGTCCGCGGTGTGGTGGCAGCCTATGAGCGATACGGCCGCGATCCCGCGGAGGCATTGAGCCGTGGCCAGGTCGCGCCGGACTTCCTCAATTCTCCGGATGGGCGGGTCACCGCCGCCCAGTTCGAGGCCCTGGCGGGCCATGCCATGCGCGAGCTCGACGACGAGGCGCTCGGCTGGTTCTCGCGGCGGCTGCCTTGGGGCACCTACGGCATGCTGTGCCGGGCCTCCATCACCGCTCCGACGCTGGAGGTCGCGCTCAGGCGCTGGTGCCGGCATCACCGTCTGGTCACCGAGGACGTGCTGCTCGACCTCGAGGTTGGCGAGGAGACCGCAATCGTGTCGATCAGTGAGTTGCGCGATCTCGGGACTTTCCGCGAGTTCTGCCTGGTCACCCTGTTCCGCTACGTGCTCGGCTTCTCCTGTTGGGCCGTTGATTCCAGGATCGCGCTCCGCGCAGCTGAATTCCCTTACCCCGAGCCCGGCCACGTCTCGGTCTATCCGACCATCTTTTGCCGGACCGTCCGCTTCGATGCGGACCGCTCGGCCATCGTCTTCGACAAGCACTATCTTTCGCTGCCGCTGACGCGCAGCGCGGCCGATCTCGACAACATGCTCAAGGGCGCGTTGCGGCTGACCGTGCTTCCCTACCGGCGCGACCGGCTGCTGGTCGAGCGCGTGCGCCGCGTGCTTCGCCATGCGCGCGGACGCGCGCTCGGCGCCGAGGACGTCGCGCGCGAGCTGGCGCTGTCCACCCGCACGATGCATCGGCGCCTGCGCGAGGAGGCGACCTCGCTGCGCGATCTCAAGGAAGAGGCGAAGTTCGAGCTCGCCAAGCAGGAGCTGATGCGCGGCCGCACCCCGATCAAGCGGATCGCGGAGATCGCCGGCTTCCGCAACGAAAAGAGCTTCTCGCGCGCGTTCCGCGGCTGGACCGGCACAAGCCCGCGCGAGTTTCGCGGCCGTTACCGGTGAGGCGCGAGCCAGCGCGACCTTGTGAGTCCATCATGGACGGGGGGCGGCCCCGGAGACGGATCCCGGAGTCCGCAACGTCTCCAAGCCGGTCCGGATTGCAACGTCAGTTCGAGTTGGTCTGCCCGCCCGGCCGAAGCTTGCGCGATTGCGACCGCTTGGGCTGATAGGCCAATGCGTCATTCGGTGTCTTCGCTCCACCGCTCTGCGCACACATGCCGCCGATGCCGTCGGCCGCGGCGCGGCAGGCCTCCATCGTCGGATAGCCGCAACCGTGGGCGGCCTGTGCACCATTGGTGATGCAGTAGTCCTCGGCCTGCGCGGCGGGCGCGGCCATCATGAGAAACGCAGATGCAAACAGCGTCGCAGCGGATGCAACGAACGTCTTCGAGATAGATGTCATGGTGTCTTTCCTGCTTCAGGGTCCCACAAAGGGGAGGCCTCGGCATGCCAACACGCTGAGGTCCGCGCCTCGCATCTAGGCGGCACAGGGGAACCGGCAATCACGGCTCGCGCATCGCAGGGCTTCCCGGTTCTCATGTCACAGTTACGTGACTTACTCACGCATCGGAATTCGGATTATCGACATTTCGACGCCGGGGAGTGTTCGGATCCCCTATCCTGCAGTCGCCGCGACGACCTCCTGCAACGGCAGCGGCACGTCCTTTGCGACGCCAAGCACCGGGAAGCTCCGGACGTTCTTCACGTCAGGCATCGCCGCGAAATGCAGGAGCTGCTGGCGCATGCTCTCGACGCTCGGCGCCACGCATTTGAGGAGATAATCGGTGTCGCCCGAAATCCGCCAGCACTGCTGGATGCGCGGGATCGCGGCGATCGAGCTCTCGAACGCCTCCAGCACTGGCTGTGCCTGACTGCCAAGCTGGATCGAGACGAACGATACAACCTCATAGCCGAGCCGCCGCTCGTCGATCACGGCCCGCACCGCCCGGATCACGCCACGGCTGAACAACGACTTCAGCCGCCGCAGGCAGTTCGGCGCGGACACGCCGACGCGCAGCGCAAGCTCGTTGTTGCGAACCCGCCCGTCCTGCTGCAGCTCGGATAAGATCTTCAGATCGACGCCGTCGAGCTGGTCACGCCCGGCCATCCCCCACCTCGTCACGCTCCCGTCAGGCCCGCCAGCGAAGCACGCGGCGGAATCGATGCCAAGGCCCGGAAAAGGGATCCTGGCCGATTATGTCGCGCGGCCGACGTCACAGCTGAACAGGACAGGGATTCAAATTGGTCGAGCGCTCGGCCTGACTTGTGTCATGGCGACGCCGGCGATCGCGAGCAGCCCACCGATGATCAACCTTGGGGTCATGCGGTCGCCAAGAAATAACACGCTCGAAACCAAGGCGAACACCGGGAGCAGCAGACCGAAGGGGGCGACGCGGTTCATGGAGCAACGGGCGATCAGCCAGAACCAAAGGCCGAATCCGACAATTCCTCCGATGAAAATCGTGTAGGCGAGTGCCAGCCAACCGCGTCCATCCGCCGTGACAAGGCTGGCCATTTGACCATGTTCAATGAGCAGCGACATCAACATGACCTGCGGCACCGTGAGCAGTGACGACCACCCCATCAACATTAACGGATCAAAAGGGCCGTAGCGTTTCGTCAAGACGTTTGACACTGCGAATGCGAACGCCGCCCCGATCACAAGCAGGAGGGGAAGGATGTTTGCCGATGGGCCGGGCTCCGCTGCCAACACGACCACGCCGACGCATGCAAGGACCACTCCGGCGGACGTGGTGACAGACGGTCTCTCCGCGAGCAGCGGCCAGGCCAACAGGACGGTGAAGGGCGTGGCGAGTTGATACGCGACGGCCGACATGCTTCCCGAGCCGAGCCCAAGGCCAACATAGAACAGCCCGAAGTTCAGGCCGCCAAGGAAGAGCGAAATGGCTGCGACCGGGCCGACCTGCCCACGTGTGGGCCTCTTGACGAACGGAACAAGCAACAGCGCGATGGCCAGGAAGCGCAGTGCGAGGAAGAAGAGCGGCGGAAACTCCGTGACGCCCGCCTTGATCGCCACGAACTGGTAGCCCCAGAGCAAGGGAACGGCCACCGCGCAGATGATCTGGATGGCAGACATGGCACTTCTCCTTTAAAGACCGATCAGTCCAGATATTGGCGCGCCGATAGCGGAGCCACGCCATGGGTTATTCACTTGATGAAGCGATCGAGAAGAGCCTCGACGGTGGCTTGCGACGTGATCCGTGTCGGTGCCGTTTTGCCGACCACGCGTAGCCCCTCGACGAAACAGACGAGGATTCGGGCGGCACTTGAAGGGTCGACACCATCAGCCAACCTGCCCGCCGTCTCCGCGCGGGAAAGTGCATCCGCCACCCTTGCCTCCATGGCTTTGAAAAAGCTCGCGACGCGACGACCGACTTCAGCATCCTGGCCGGCCAGTTCCATGGCCGTGGCCACGAGCAGGCATCCGCGCCGGCCATTGGCGCCGCTCGTGCGGTCAACATAGCCCGCAAGGTAGGCCCGCAGGCCCTCGACCGGCTCGTTGTGGGGATCGAATTCGATATCCATTCGTGTCAGGGCATCGGCGATGTAGCGATCAAGCGCCCGCAGGAAGAGCGAGTGCTTGTCGCCGAAGGCGGCGTAGAGGCTGCCACGCGAGAGTTTCGTCGCACGAAGAAGATCCGGGAGCGCCGTCGCGTGATAGCCGCGCGACCAGAATACGCCCATGGCGCGTTCGACAGCAGCATCCACGTCGAAGCTTCGGGGCCGGCCTCGGGGCAACTGCGCTGGGGTTCGGGACCTCATTACTCATATATAGACCAATCGGTCTTTAAATCGCAAGGACCGCCCTGGGTCGGAAGCGGTATCGGCTGACGGGGTGCTATTTCTCTCGATAATGAGGCCGGCTGCATGGTCGGTCGTCAGGCTGCGACCATGCCGATAACCGGAGCTGACGATCTCCCCCGCGTCATGACGACCGGGATTTCGGCCCTCAAGGCCTTTCATGCGTCGGCAGGTAGCGCCTGCGCAGCCCGCCCCTCAATGCGTCCAGGGCTCGCCGCGCCGGAAGGAGAAATTGTCCGCATAGGCAACCGGGCGGCGGATCGACTCCTTCGGCTCGATGACCTGGTAGGCGATGCCTTTGCGCTCGCAATAGGCGATCGCCTCTTCCTTGCTATGGAAGCGCAGCGTGATCTGCTGCTTCATGTCGCCCGACGAGGTCCAGCCCATCAGCGGCTCGACCGAACGCGGCTGCTCCGGCTCGTAGTCGAGCTGCCATTCCTTCGTCTTGGACCGGCCGGATTGCATCGCGTTCTTGGCGGGCTTGAAAATGCGTGCGGTCATGGGTGGTCCGGGCCTCTTGGTCTTTTCGTTCGATTCCGATGCGTCACGGTGGCAGTTGGTGGAAACCGCCGGCATAGTATAGAGACACCGTTCGGGAAATGTTCGGTTGATTCCGGCTCCCGGGGTGCCCTGTTTATTGGGTATAGTCATTATGCTGCACCGTGACAATTGCGTACCCGCCTTCCTCGCCGGGATGCCGCCCGGCGGCTCGACCTCACCGATCGCCGCGCTTCTGTCCTATCCGAAAGCTTCCGTCGCATGGCCCTCCTGAACATCAGTGCAACGCTTCCCGACAAGGGCCGCGATCTCCGGCTCGACCTGTTTCGCGGCGTCGCGAACTGGGCGATCTTCCTCGACCACATCCCCGACAACGTCGTGAACTGGATCACGACGCGCAACTACGGCTTTTCCGACGCCGCCGACCTGTTCGTCTTCATCTCCGGCTATACGGCGTCCTTCGTCTACGCTCGGATGATGCTGGAGCGCGGCTTCATCGTCGGTGCCACGCGGCTCACCAAGCGGGTCTGGCAGCTCTACGTCGCCCACATCATCCTGTTCGTGATCTACATCGCCTCGATCAGCTATCTCGCGCTACGCTTCGGCGACTCCGAGATGATCAACGAGTTCAACGTCGCCGGCCTCGTCGACAACGCCACCGAGACGCTGCGCCAGGGCCTGTTCCTGCGCTTCAAGCCGCTCAATCTCGACGTGCTGCCGCTCTACATCGTGTTGATGGGGCTGTTCCCGCCCGTGCTGTGGTTCATGCTGCGCAAGCCCGATTTGACGATGGCGCTATCCATCGTGCTGTGGCTCACCGCCCGCCATTTCGGCTGGAATCTGACGGCGTATCCAGCCGGGCAGTGGTACTTCAACCCGTATTGCTGGCAGGTGCTGTTCGTGTTCGGCGCCTGGTGCGCGCTGGGCGGTGCACGCCGCTCGATGGCGCTGATCAACGCGCCGATCACGCTCTGGCTGTGCCTCGGCTATCTGCTGTTCGCGTTGGTCATGACCATGGCCGGCCGCTTCCCCACCTTCGCCGGCATGTTCCCGGAGTGGCTGTTCTCGGCCTTCAACCCGAATGACAAGACCAACCTTGCACCGTACCGCTTCCTCCATTTCGTGGTGATCGTGATCCTGGTGATCCGCTTCGTGCCGAAGGAGTGGCCGGGGCTGGAGTGGAGGGTGTTCGATCCCTTGATCGTTTGCGGCCAGCAGTCGCTCGCCGTGTTCTGCGTCGGCGTGTTCCTGTCCTTCGTCGGCCATTTCGAGCTGTCGATGAGCTCGGGCTCGCTACTCGCGCAGGTCTTCGTCAGCATCGCCGGCATCGCGATCATGACGACGGTGGCCTATTACATCTCGTGGTCGAAGAAGCAGGACAAGCCGCTGAAGCCGCCGCCGCCCAAGCCGGAGGCAGCCGCGCCAAAGGCGGCCTGAGCCGGCGATTCCTGCTCTTCGGAGCGCCCTCCCCCGTTGCCCCGCTCGTTGAGCCGGGATCGAATTGACATGGGTCAACAGGGGCACAGCCGGTCCGCATAGTGTCGCCGCGACATGCGCCGCCGCACCGAACTTCGGCGGCCTCCTCTCGCACAAGGCCCAGACACATGCCCACTCATTTTCACGCCGTGATATGGATCGACCATTCGCAGGCCAGGATCTTCCATCTCGGCCTCAGCGGCTCGGACGAAATCACGCTGCATCCGCATCTGGCGACACGCCATCTTCATCACAAGGCCAATGCGATCGGCAGCGGCCATGCAGCTCCCGACAAGGCATTCTACACTGAGGTGACCAAAGCCCTCGCCGACGCCGGCGAGATCCTCATCATCGGTCCGGCGAACGCGAAGACGGAGCTTGCCAGCCACATTCGCGCGAGCTTACCCGATCTGGCCAAGCGGATTGTCGCGGTGGAAGCAGCCGATCATCCTTCCGACGCCGAGATCGTCGCCTATGCGAAGCGTCACTTCAAACTGCCGCTGCCGCGCGTGCAGACACCGGGCTCGGCAGCAGGCGAGCGGCATTCGGGTTAGGACCGCACGGCCTCAACAACCAGGGGCGAGATGATGGTTCATCCCAATCTCACCGCGCTTCATGCCGCCTCTTCGTCGTCGAACTCGGTGAATTTCCTGTAGATCCAGTCGCGGCCGTCGTGGCGGCGCCAGACCTTGCCGACCACGAACTGCCCATTGATGGAGCGGCGCGGCACGATCACTGTCCACAGGTGCCAGATCTCGGTCCAGCTCGACTGCGGACCGACGGCCTTGAGGTTGCGATCAAGAGACATGGGCAGAACTCGCTGGCGCAGGACTCAACCGACTCGCGCCGCGACGAACCGTGATCTGTGGTCGCACAGATTGAAGAAGCCGATCGCGAGCCTGGCCCAATCTGATAGCAGCCGCCAAGACGGCCGCAACAACCGCTCGCCTTTAACCTAACCGATCAACCTTACTCCTTGGGATGGATCCGCGCTTTCGGTTGAAAGCCCGCGCCGGGTTTCCTAGAATGCGCGCGATTTGAGAATGAGCGCGCTGTTTCGGCGCACGGTGATTTTCGAAGTGACCTCGAACTTTGCAAGCAGTCTCACGTTTTGAAAAACAATTGGTTTGCGGGGGACAACAATAATGAAGCTGCAATGTGCACGTCTGCGCCTCGCGCTGTTGGGGCCGCCGGCGCCAGTCCAAAGGACGCCGTCACAAGAGCCGCCGCAAGCCGCCAACGACAACCAGGCCGTCTGGTCATACATCCCGTTTCCGCCGGGCTGGCACGCCTCGAACTGACTCCTCCCGGCGGTACAACGCCGCGCAAGCGGAATCTCGGGGCTTGGCGGCGGCGTCACTTCGAACGTTGCGCGCTGAAACCGCAGCACACAAACGCCTGTGGCGAATGCTGAAGGTTCGAGGCGGCTGTGCCGGCAAGCAGTCTCCGGAATAGGCGTGGTCGGATGGTGATGTTGCGGTTGGGGTTGACCTGCGCTCTCGCCTGAACCGCCTGGCGCATCGCCGGCTGGAGCCCGTGTCGAGGACCAGCGCCTCCGAGCATTAGATTGGCGTTGAAGCTCGGGACTGGTCGGGGCAGCTGGATTCGAACCAACGACCTGCAGTACCCAAAACTGCCGCGCTACCAGGCTGCGCTATACCCCGAATGTCCGGCGAGCCCCGTCGATACACGCTTCCAGAGGCGCCAGCAAGCTTCCCAAGCGGGGCTTCAAACCCGCCAGCAAGGCCGGCGTCCCCGCTCCGCCCTATTTGCTGCTGAACAGGGGGTGGCCGACGCGGTCACCCGGGCGGATGCCGTACTTCTGCGCCGTTCCCGCTACCACCTCCAGCACGGCCCGGGCGGGGCCCCGGGACGAGATGACCTTCGTCGACAGCGGCTCGGTGTTCTCGGCGATACGCAGGATGCGGCCATCGGCGCGGATGAAGATCATGTCGAGCGAAACATAAGTGTTCTTCATCCACATCGAGATTTCCTGCTCGGGATTGAAGTCGAACAGCATGCCTTTGCCGTCCGGCAGCTCCTTGCGATACATCAGGCCGGTCTGCTTCTCTTCCTCGGTCGTTGCCATTTCCACCGAGAACACCTGCACGCCGTTCTTGGTGACGATCTCGAGCGGCTGGAAGCTTGCGGCGCCGACGGGCGCGCTGGCGACGGCACAGCCGGCGATGACGAGGATGGCGGCAAGCCAGCCCTTCGCAACGGACCAGACGGCCTTTCGGTCAAAACTCATGGGGGCTCTCGAGGCGTGGGACTTTTCCAGTCCTTACGCGGCGGCCGCCGGAAAGAAAAGAGGCGCGCCGGCCAGCCGGCACGCCTCTGCTCACGATTGCGGGAATTGGTGCCTTCAGTGCGACTGCAATCCCGGCGATCCGGTCTCGGGATGGATCTCGGCTGCCATCATGCCCTTGGAGCCGGGCCCGAAGCGGACGAGCACATACTGGCCCGGCCTGAGTTCGGTCATGCCGAAGCGGCGCAGCGTCTCCATGTGCACGAAAATGTCGGGCGTGCCCTCGCCGCAGGTCAGGAAGCCGAAGCCGCGCAGCCGGTTGAACCATTTGACCTGGGCCCGTTCCAGCCCGCTGGTCGGGGTGACCGTGACATGGGTGCGCGGCGGCAGCATCTGCGCCGGATGGATCGCGGTCGACTCGTCCATCGAGACCACGCGGAACGCCTGGTAACCCTTGGCCCGCTGGATGCACTCGACGACGATGCGGGCGCCTTCATAAGCGGTCTGGAAGCCGTCGCGCCTCAACACGGTCACGTGCAGGAGGACGTCCGGCCATCCATTGTCTGGAACGATGAAGCCATAGCCCTTGGAAGCGTCGAACCATTTGATGACGCCATGGACCTCGACCAGATTGGCGCCCGTCTCGCCAAGCCCGCTGAAGGGACTGAGGGCGCTGTCGCGGCCGGCACCGCCGTGCTCGCCCGGCGTCATTCGCCCGGGCGATACTCCCTGCCCGGGAATCCCGAGCTTCTTGGACTCAAATCCGTCCGACGACCCCATAACCCCGGACCCCACACTGCCATGCAACCCGCCACATTGGCGGCGCTCGAATCACGCGTCTTTGGAGAACCTTCTCGACTCGACGCGACGCGAATCTTTCGACTCAAAAGATAACACTCCCGGTTGCGAGGCATAGACAAAAAAGAGATTCGCCGGAACCTATGAACAGCTTGCACTGCCGCGAATCAAACTGATGCCTCAATTACCGACAAAGGGCCCGAGCGCTTCGCCGATGTCGTGGCGGATCACGAGGTCGGCGATGTCGTCCTGATCGGTCGGCTCGCGATTGATGATCACCAGGCGGGCACCGGCGCGCTTGGCCATCATCGGGAATCCCGCCGCGGGCCAGACCACGAGCGAGGAACCGATCGCGATGAAGAGGTTGCAGGCTTGCGACAGCGCAGTGGCGCGCTGCATTTCGTCGTCCGGCATCATCTGGCCGAAGGAGATCGTGGCGGCTTTCACCGGCTCGTCGCACGCGGTGCAGCTCGGCGCCGCGCCGTCGCGCTCGAAACGGTGCTTCACCCAGTCGAGCGGATAGGCCTGCCCACATCCGATGCAGCGCGCATAAGTTGTATTCCCATGAAGTTCAATTACGTGCTCGGCGGCGAAGCCCGAGGCTTGGTGCAGATTGTCGATATTCTGGGTGATGACGGCGGGAACCTTGCCGGCGCGGTAGAGCGAGGCCAGCGCGCGGTGGCCGCGACCGGGCTTCGCAGCGGCAAAAATCTCCTCCATCGCGAAGCGGCGGCGCCAGGATTCGTCGCGCGCGCCCTGGCTCGCCACGAACTCGTCGAACGGGATCGGACGATAGCGCGTCCAGATTCCGCCGGGCGATCGGAAGTCGGGAATGCCGCACTCGGTCGAGATGCCGGCGCCGGTGAACGGCACGATGGACTTGGCCTCGGCGATCATCTCGCCGAGCCGCTCGACGCCGCTCCGAAGATCCGTTGCGATCAATCGCGCCTCCCGACTCGTTTTGCCTGACAGCAACATGCGCAAACGGCAAGATTGCTGACGCTCTTATCAAGCGCGAACGCGATGCGCTCGGCAATTTTTACAATCCTGCAATGCCTCCTCCCCATTGACGCCCCAATCAGGAGCGCCAATGGATGTATTGACGCGACTCAAAGTGATTGCGGCGGCAGTGCTTGGGTTCAGGTGTGCACATGCTCAGGTGTAGAGGGGATTTGACATGACCGAGGACGAAGAACGCAAAGCTCGTGAGCGCGATGAGATCGCCGCCCGTGTCGCCGCCTTCCGTGCCACGCAGGAAAAGTTCCAGCGCGAGCGCGAAGAATACTTCGTGTCGACGCTGGAGAACGCACGCAAGGTCGAGCGGCCATCGCTCTGGCCGTAGATCATCGCGAAAGCAAACGCGAAGACGTGAGAAAAGCCCGGAGCATCGCTCCGGGCTTTTCTCTATTGGCGACTACCAATGCCGCCAGTGGTGATGGTGGTGGCGGTAATACGGCCCGCCGCCGTAATAAGCGTAGGGACCGGGTCCGTAATAGTAGCTCGGCCCGCCGTAATAGCCGTAGCCCGGACCGTAATAGGGACGGGATGCGGCGACGGCGCCCGCGGTGATCGCGCCGGCGGCAAGGCCGAACGCAAGGCCCGGGCCGATACCGCGCCCGCGCGCCTCGGCCGGCGCTGGCGCCGCGACCGCGGTCACACCGACCGCCGCGACGGTGGCCAGAACTGCCAATGTCTTCGTCATGCTCTTCTCCTTCGCGTGTCCTGGAGACAACCGCGAGCGCCTGCGATGGTTGCGCAACGGGCGGGAACCGCCCCCTGTCAAAAAAGATCGAATGGCGGGAACGAAATCGCCGGACACGGATTGATGTTCCAAGTGCGGGAGCCTCCGCCATCCGGGTTGAGGCAACAGCACGAAGACCCCGCCAGCATCTCCGCGATGCTGGCGGGGTTTTCAGTTTCACGGGAGCAAATGGCAGCAGACAGTGATTGCTGCCAGCGGGGCGAACGATCGAGGAGAAGAGTTTGCCGCTATCCGCTTTGCTCGCCCGTATCCGCAGGCTCGTTCCCAAGTCCGATGATCAGCATTACGACGAGATCGTCCGCGGCTTCGGTGTCGGCACGCTGCGCCCGCCGGCGACGCCCATGAGCGACCGCGAATTGGCCCAGGCGATCGCCGAGTTCCTGAAGGAGCAGCCCTCCAGCGAAACCGTCGCGACGCTTGGCCGCCGGCTCGACCCCTCCTCTCCGGTCTGAGCAGCGCTCGCCCTGGCCGCGGAACATGCGCTCGCCGGGCACGTTGACGGTGCCTTAAGACGAGGAGATGCGACATGCCTGTTTGGCTTGAAGTGCTGGTGAACCTGTCCGGCTATGCGGGCTTCGTTGCGCTGGCGACGCGTGGCGCCGGCTGCCCTGATACCGCGACGAACGATCCGATCTGCGGCGGCGAGCGTTAATTGGCGTGCGGCGGCTGTCCCGCCGTGCGCACCAGCCGGTCCGCCTTGACCGCAACGCGTGTGTCCTCGGCCTGTGGCCGCAGCGAGAAGCTGATCAAAACGAAAGCGAGACAGAACAGCGTGCCGACGATGGCGACGCGCCGGTAAGTCTGCCGGTCGCCCTGGTAAAAGGACGGCTCTGAAAGAGGTGTCTCTGAAAAAGGCGTCATGGCAAAATTGCTTCTTGGCAAAGTCGTTCTTGCTTGTCCTTGCCAGACACCTACGCCAACCCGCAGCAAGCGCAACGCGATTGGGCTTTTAACCTAACCGAATAGGGTTATCGGCATCCCCGCAAGCAATCGTTAGGCAGTCCGAGGCGGGCACCTTTGCAGGAGCCCCGAACGGTGACCGGCTTTGTTCCAGCTTCGACTCCATTTCGTTCTCGAGGAACGAATCGGAATCGCAGAAATCGACGCAGGGCAATTCCTAACAAAAGGCGTGCATGGCCACCCGAACGCGTCATCCCGTTCAACATCGATCCGGCGGCGGCGCTTGCGCGCTGACGGCTGTCTTGGCGCAAGCGCAGCGATCGTACAGAACATTTTGCAGCCTCGATCAGAAGCGGCACGCATCCATTGTGGCTCCTCACCTCACTCTCGCGCGGAGGATGCGGACGGGATCGTGCCAAGCATCACGCCATCGATCCGATACGCGCGGCCGCATCACCGGCAAGCCAACGCGTTCTGCATCCGACTCCATTTCGTTCTCGAAGAACGAATCGGAGTCGCGAAAATCAGTGCGGAGCGATTCCTAACGATCGATGAAGGCGCGCGCGTCGGCAAACTCCTCGGCGGCCCATCAAGCGCGAGCCGTCAGAGCGACATCGCGCTTGCCCGTTGCTGGGTATCGCCGACTGAGGTCGGCCGGCCGCTTCGGCTTCCCCTTCGAGAAGCATTCGAGGATCTGGATGCGGAGCTCTTCGGCGGCGGGGCCCTCGACCTTCCTGAGCTCGTTCCAGAGTCTGATCACTTCGCGCTGTTTATCCACGGTCATGAGTCACCTCCAAATCGTCCATCAAGGCGGCTCACACTAGAACAAAATAAGAACAAAAGTCCAGCCCTTCGCGAGACGTTTCGCGGGCGTGTCGCGCTGAACCTTTTCGGCGCAGCAAAGACACATAGGAGCTGGGGATTTCAGCGCCCAGTTACACGGCAGCGCCGCGTGGCGAACATATTCCGTCACCGCGGCGCTGTTGCTTTTTAGAATTTCAACTTTAAGTTACGCGCATGGCTGACGGCCAGGCGCTGAAATCCCAGCGCCGTCAGCCCGAAGAGCCTCGCGCGAAAGCGCGGGGTTTTTCTTCTTTTGTGAAGCCGTAATTTGGCTGGGCGCGCCGATTGCAGCGACCCGAAAGCGGCACCGCCCCTCGCACCGACCGGGGAAAATCATCGCAGCCGTTCGGCTTCAAGAACCTCGCACCGAGAGATACTCATCGAGGCGCGGATCGTTTGCGAACCTCGTGAGAACGAAATCCCGATGGATTTCGCTCTCCCGGCTTGGGGAAAACCGCACAGCCCGTCGGCGCAGCGACGGGCGCGCTTTATTGATCGCCGTGGCGATCTCCGGCATCGTCACTGCCGGGCACCACCTTGTCGTCAGCCATTGATCGCTGCGCTGTCTGGCGAAAGCGGCAACGACATTGCCGGCGCCTCAGACGGCGTCCTTGGCCACCTTCAGCGGCGAGGCCTTGACCGACTTGCTCGCGGGCTTCGCCGCAAACTGCATCGGCTCCTTGGTGAAGGGATTGACGCCCATGCGGGCTTCGGTCGCGGGCTTGTTCACCACCGACATCTTCACGAAGCCTGGAATGACGAACTCGCCGGACTCGTTGAGCTCCTTGTAGCCGACCGTCGCCATGTACTCGATCACCGACTTCACGTCGTTCTTCGAAAGCTGCGTGCCCTCGGCGATCGCATCGATCAGCTGGGTCTTCGTCATCTTCGCCATGTTTCTGAATTCCTTTGAATGGGTGCGCGCGTAAACTCTGCTGTGGACGCGGACGGACCCGCGGAGGCGCGCTTCTGATTCATGCCAGAGGTCATGAAGTGACCGGGCTTAGAGCCCATCGAAGCTGAAAACGCAAGCAGGGCTTCTGCGGAGTTCCCGACTTCCCACCGCTTGTGTTGAACCATATGCCGGCTGGCGCGTCTCATTGTTGAAGTCCCCAAGCTTCACCCCATTCAGGGAGCCCCGCTTCCCCCAAGCGAGGTTTTCGCTTTTGATTCCCGGCAGAACACCGCGGCTGCTATATGGTCCGGTATTTCTTGCGAGGGGCTCATGAAGGTTGCCATCGTCATCGCCGGCTTGATCGTTGTCGCCGCTGCCGCCGTGATGGCGATCCGGCCAGACCTCTTGAAGCCTGCATCCCTGGCACATGTGAAGAAGTCCGACATTTTCGGCTTCTCCCCCGGCATGACGTTCGAGGAGACCGACAGGCTCGTCGGTCAACGTCGTTACCGCTGCCGCCAGGGTGGGGGTTCGTACATCCTCGAATGCGACATCAATGGCGCCAAGGTCACGGTCACCAGCGACGACGCGGACTCCAGGCATCCCATCCGGCGCGTCACTGCGGAGTTGAATAGTCCCGCACCACAAGACGCTGCGGTCAAATCGATCTCGGAGCAGTTCAATTCCGAGCCCATCAAGGACTCCCGCGAGGGATGGACATGGATCGTCGGCCGCGGATTCAAGCTGAGCTATGACGGCATCGCCCTGCAGCTCACCGACGAGGCCACGGACGCGCGGCCCCGGAAGGAAGAAGCAAAGCGCTAAGAGCGTCTTCGAGCGAAGTGGACAACGGTTTCGCGTCAACAAAACGCGTCAAGGCAAGAATCTAGAGCCGCGCTCCGATTCCACGGAACGCGAAAGTCTCCAGGCGGAGCATGATCCGGAGCCGGACGGCTCATCGCCGCAAAGTGTGCGGCGTTTTTTCCGGAGGATCAGGCGCAGACGACGAGCGCGCCACGATCATTCATCCTGATCTCGTCGCGCCTTTGGCACGTCGCCTCGTCGAGAAACATGTGGCCAGCCTCGTTTGTTGAGACTTCGGTAACCTAACGCAGCCACTCTCCTCACCAGGTATTGTTGCGTTGGAGTATCCGCCGTGCTGGATTTTGACGAGCTGCGTGAACTCGCGGCAGACGTTCGCGTGTTTATCGACCTCGCCGACGACAAGGCCGAAGCGGTCAAGGCCGTCATCGCGGCCTACGACGTGGTCCTGGCCATCTTCCCGTCGCAGGAAGGCATGGGTCTCCATGTCATCAAAGGCAAAGAGATCCTCAGCGAAATCGCGACGTCCCGCACCCATGCGGTCTACAGCCACACGGCCATCGCGGTCCCGGACCTCGAGCATGCAGAAGTGCTCAAATACCTGACCGCTCCGGTCGAGCAGCGGATCGCGGCCTGATTGCAATTGGCGCATCAACCTCCTGAGGGCCCGCCGCGGGCGGACGTCTCGAATGGGCCGCGAGAGATAACCGTGGCGCGTGCCGTTCGTTTTGAACCTTCCGCCGGCTGAAGCGTCTTACAGTTGAAGCGTCCCCAAGCTTCACCCCGACAGAGAACCCCGCTTCCCCCCGGCGGGGTTTTCGCCTTTGGCGCTGCATCAGCCCGCCCCTGATTTCAAGCCCTTCTTTGCCGTTGACCCGGCGATCGCTTGCCCGCACCATTTACGATGGGCAGCGTTTTGAGGAGGCGTGATGCCGAAAACCCTGGTGGAATTCAGAGCGCAGAACCTTCGTTTGCTTCAACGGCTTTGTCCCGACGACCCGCGATATATTGAATCCTGGCTGAAGCAATTCGATGAGCAGAACGGGATCGCATCCGAAGTTCATTTGAAGTCCGGCAAGACCCGAGGTGCTTCTCCGCGCAAGCGGGCGTCCGCAACGGGCAGGACCAGATCATCTCGTCGTTCGGTTCATTCGGTTTCATGAGACGGGAGCCGTTCGCGCCGGACCGGCGCGAAGCGGCGCGTCAAGACGAGAGTCCGGCGCTTCGGTTCTGCTTCAAGCAGAACCGCTAATCCTCTATGCGGCGCGGCGCTTCTTTCGCTGAGCCGCAGGTTTGGCTTTCTGCTTATCGGAGCTTGTCCTCGAGACCCGCGCAACGGTTGCGAGAGATGCGGAGAGGATCTCGCGTTGCGCTTCGAGCCAGTGTCTTTCGGCGTGGCCGTGCTCGGCACCGCCCTCCATCCAAAGCTGATAGGCACGCTCGCGGATCGCTCGTTCCAAGTCTGACATCGCTGTCCTCTCCGATTTCGAGCGGCATCCTGAGCGGGGTCGGTTAACAAGCTCTCAAGCGAGAGACGTTCCGTTGCCGGAACACAAGGCCTCGTCTGCCAAGCTGCATTCGCAAAGCGCAAACGTAAGCACCGAGCCGCGCGGACGCACCAGCGCCGGCACTGGCCGCGCGCCTCACGGAATGTCCCCCACTTTCCGGCTGTCGCCGATTGAAACCGGCTTGTTGAGGAAATACTCGCGGTTGCCCGTCGCGGCCTCCGCATACTGATCGATCGCCACGATGATGGCCTGGACATGGGCATAGCACCACCCTTCCCGCGTTGCCCTTCGGCGAACGTCCTCGAGCGCGGTCAGGAAGGGCGACAGCTCTCTCTCGTCGTCGAACCAGCGCCGGCTCACCATGTCCTCCCGCCGAGAACCCTGCCCTTGGTCGGGCGCGGTTGCGCCGCCTTCAGCGCATCTCGCTCCGCGCAAAGGGCTTCAATCTTCGCCTCCATCCGCGACAGCAGCGCTTCGGCCGAAGCAGTCCCGATCCCTGCCCGTTGCAGCTGGAGGATCTCCTTCCGCTGCCTGCCCATCTGGATGCGCATCCGTTCGATCTCCCGCCTGACGAAGTCCAGATCCGGCATGTTCCGCCTCGCGATTTTGAATATGGTCCAAGAGAACAAAAAAGGAACGGAAAGTCGAGTCCGACGTTGGACGGAAAAGGAGATTGGTGATGGCCGACAACACCCAGAAGGACCCGAAGGACTGGGTTTCCGGGGACGATCCGATGACGGGAGCCCAGGAATCCTACCTCAAGACCCTCGCCGAGCAGGCGCATCGGGACCTGCCCAGAGAAGAGCTGACCAAAGCCGAGGCCTCGGAGCTGATCGACGAGATGCGGCAAAAGGCCGGGCTGGAGCGCTGACCCGTATTCTTGCGGGAATGCGGAGCCATGTGTATGCAAACGAAATTGGGAATCGAAAATGCCTTATTTCGTTTGCGCCCGCGACGGAGCGGGCCAGATCATCCTGAAGCGCGACACACGCGAAGCGGCCGAGAAGAAGGCCGCCGAGCTCCGCGACATGGGCTATTTCGAAGTCGAGATCATCGCGAAGGATGTCGAGAAGGCGGCGTGAGGAACGGGTGTCTTGCGGCCGAGTTGGCCATGCATGACCAAAGCATCGCTCCAGCACCAGGCCGACCACGCCGAAGCTCTCGCCGCACAGACGGCGGATGGCGAAATCAGAGAAGCTCTGCTGAAGGCTGCGGAGGAATACCGGGCCCAGCTTGAGAGCGGTGAGGACAAAGCCGAGCCTGAGTAAGGCGCGCCGTATTGGATCAGCAAGCTATCGCGTCTGATCTCGGCGGAAGCTTGCGCGCGCCTCGCCTTCGAGACGACCACCTTTCTGTGATCTCCTTAGCATGAAGCTCATCGGTTAGTGCGGGTGGAAGCTGCGGCCGCGCACTCTGTATTCAAACTGAGGAGCCCCCCGCGACGAGCGTCTCGAAGGAAGGCTGCAGGAAACACACTCAAATGCGAAGCCCAGCTTTTCGCTCCGGCGCGACCATGATGGTTTTCGCACAAGATGCCGATCGTGGCATTGGACTTCTTCAAAAAAGGTCGCCGGCGAACTTTATGATGCTGACGATCAGGCCTGATAGGCATGCCGCGATGCCGAGATCGGCCAGGTAAAGCAATGCCCGACGTTCGTCCTCGGTCAGTTCTGCCAGAGCCTTGCGCATCTTCCCTCTCCATGGCTTCGATGGAGCTCGTCGTCATAGAGGACATTCAGCAGATTGCTGATAGCTCGCCAGAACACCGAGGTCTGTTTGACGGCTTCCCATCACGCCGCATGCTGGTACTCCACCCACTTTGCGGAGCAACGCGAATACGAACGGAGCGTTCCTTGCACAGTCCTTTGAATGAGCTCACCTGCAGCCTTTCAGAATTTGCCGGAGGCTTTGCACGGCTGCGCCCCGGCGGAATTTCGGCCGGTGAAAAGCCCCGCTTAGGTGCTCACGGCCTTGAGTGAAAGCCTGCGGGGGAAATCGTATCCTTCAAACGCTATCGCGCATTTGTTTCCGTCCGATGCGATGACCAATCGCACCAAGGACTCCGGCCAGGAAACACATTACGAGGAACTTGCTCCAACCCGGTCCGTCGAAAACGAACTTGTTCACGATGAGTGCAATCAAAACGCCGTAGCCGGCGAAGATCAGGCCTTTCCACCGTATCGTCCAGTCGTAGCTCATCGCCGTCCCCTTAGTTGAGAGTTGGACAAGCAGTACCGCAAGGCAATCGGGCCATCTGTGAGTAACCGCACTCAAGAATGCTTGATGAATATATGTTCTGGCTCAAGCTTCTCCGCATATCCAAGACCTCAACCATTTCTGCGGAGGCGCTTACGCCGGCATGCTTCTTCTGTTTGAACAGGAAATAGTCATTCCCTTTCTGGCGCCATGCGTCTCTAGGCGAGTGCATTGGCTCTCAAACTATTCTCAATGCATCGGTTGATGGCACCTCTCGGGGGGGCTCCTGTCCTTGCGGGTCGGTCATCTACACCTCCTCGATTCAAGCTAGCCAAAGTTCCTGAAGCCGATGAAGAGCAACCCGAACATCAGGAATTATCAGACCCGTTCCGGCAATCACCAGCAGTGCCGCTTTCCACCACGCGAGGCCGCGCTTCTGTACCCGCAAGGAAAGCGCGGCTGCGAAGCTGGCGAAAGCGTCCAGGGTGAACGCTGCATCGTGACTAGGTCACGATACGTAATTCAGGTTCATTTTACACCCCGCCTGCGGCGCTATCCCGGCCCGCCCCAGGCCCTTTGGGCATTAAGGCGGTTCGGCACCCACACGGGTTGGTCAGAACTGCAGCAGATCCTGCATCTGGGGTCATCAGGGCAACGTGAGTTTCACCCGCACGTATGTCAGTGCCACCATACGGATTTTGCTGCTAGTTTATGCTCCCAGTGCCCAGCCGCACGTAAGAACTGCAAACGTCTCAAGGAGTCTTCCAAAATGCGATACCTTCACACCATGCTGCGCGTGCGCAATCTCGATGTCGCGCTGAAGTTCTATCAGGATGCGCTGGGCTTGAAGGAGGTGCGGCGGATCGAGAACGACAAGGGACGCTTCACGCTGGTTTTCCTCTGCTCGGCGGACGATCTCGAGGCACTGAAGAAGCAGCCGCAGACGCGCGGCGCGCCGCTGGTCGAGCTCACTTACAACTGGGACGAGGAGAAATATGGCGAGGATCGCTTCTTCGGCCATCTCGCCTATGAGGTCGACGACATCTACGCCACCTGCGAGAAGCTGATGAAGGCCGGCGTCACCATCAACCGGCCGCCGCGCGACGGCAACATGGCTTTCGTCCGCTCGCCGGACCTGCATTCGATCGAGCTCTTGCAGAAGGGCGATCCGAAGCCGCCGCAGGAGCCGTGGCTGTCGATGCCCAACATCGGTCACTGGTAGGTTTGCGCGCGGGAACAAGCGCGCACGGTCCGCGTTCATCCTCCAGTGATGCGATTGGAGGAGAATACAATGGCGAGAGGGCTGTTGCTGTGGATGGTTGGCGTGCCGATCCCCGTGATCATTTTGTTGTGGCTGTTCTTCGGCCGCTGACCGTCGGGTTGAACCTTGCAATGGAAGCTCCGCCTCGTGCGGAGCTTTTTGCATGAGGGGCGCGCCGCAATCTCGCATCGCGCAAAGCAGCGAATTCCGCTATCACCCGCAGCAATCGACAATGCGGGGAGACGCTTCATGCCTGATACCAAGCTCACGATCTGGGGCCGCGCCAATTCGGTCAACGTGCAGAAGGCGCTGTGGTGCCTGACCGAGCTTGGCCTCGCTTACGAGCGCATCGACGCCGGCATGAGTTACGGCAGGACGCGCGAGGTCGAGTATCTCGCCATGAACCCCAATGCGCGGATCCCGACGCTGGTCGAGGGCGACTTCGTGCTGTGGGAGTCCAATTCCATCATGCGCTATCTTTGCCTCGCACATGGCCTGGGCACGCCGATCTATCCGGAGGCGCCGAAGCTGCGCGCCAGCGTCGACCGCTGGCTCGACTGGACGCTGTCGACGGTGCAGCCGGTCGATCGCCCGGTGTTCTGGGGCATCGTGCGCACGCCGCCCGCCGAGCGCGACATGATCCAGGTGCAGCGGGATGCCGACGCCGCCGCCGAGGTCTGGGCCATCGCCGACCGCCTGCTCTCCTCGCGCCGCTTCATCGAGGGCGATGCATTCACGCTCGCCGACATCGCGATCGGATCCTATGCGCGGCGCTGGCTCGGGGTCGAAGGCATCAGCCGGCCGGCGCAGCCGCACCTCACCCGCTGGCTCGCCGAACTCGGCAAACGGCCAGGATTTGCACAGTTCGTGGCACCGCCGATGTCGTGAGCGCTGGCCGGGCGCACGCGGCCGCGATCACGCGAGGAATCGTCGTCGTGGCGCAGCCGCTCCGCGCTCGAGCAGCCTGCGGACGTCGTCGCGTGAGCGGAGGTGATGTCTGAGCAGCCGCGCGTTCGATCGGCCGCATCTTCAACGATGACATCATACCCCTGTTTTGCCCGACGCGTCAAAGACACATTCGCAAAATCCTAAAAGTGACAATGCTCAGCGTTTTCCGTGGCTTGGCTACTGTGCATGGGGTTGTTTTCGCGGTTTTGTCGGGGTGCTAGCGCCAGCCGCGCTCCGCCACCAGGACGGCGATGATGAGCACCAGCGTCACCGCGGCGGTCGCCAGCCGTGCCGTCCAGCTCAGCCCGCGGCCGATCCACCACAGCAGCGCGCAGTACATCAGCACGGGGACGATGATATCGAGCCGCAACAGATCCGCCGGCATGGCCGTCAGCGCCGGATGGCGGTGTCGATGCTGATCGAGCCGCCGATCTTCACGCAGGTCCCGGTGCCCTCGACCATGACGAAGCGCGGGCCGTAGGCGGCACAGGAGCCTGCCCTCGCCTTCCCGGCGGTGCTCTTTAACGGCAGGGCGTTGCCCGCCTGCGGCCGTTCGGCAGGCGGCAGACGCAGGCTCTCTGCCGCGGTCGCGGACGTGGCCAGCAGCGAGATCAGGATGAGGAGCGGCGTGCGCATCGCCGCCTTGTAGCCCGGACCGGCGCCGCGCGCCATCGGGGCGGCCGGGTCTGCGATCAGATGAACCTGACGCCCGCCGACTTGCCGCGGCGCCAGACCACCTGGCAGCTCCGCCCGGTGCGTGCGTCGCGTGCGAACGCCATCCGGATCACGCCGGGAAGCTGGCTCGCGTCCTCGTCCATCGTGATCTTCGCGCCCGTGTCCGAGATGTCCTGCACCAGGCAGTGCCGCGCAGCGAATCCGCCGTCGAGCGTGATCCAGGCGTGCTGGGACAGCAGCTTGCGGGCTGCGCGCTTTTTCGGCGGTGGCATTAGCGAAAATCTCCCCGTCCAGCGCTACGCAGGGAACCCTAAGAAATCGTTGAAATCGCCTCCGAATGTTCCCGGAGCCGGCGCTGTCCACCGGAGCCGGAAGTCCGTTCCCGAACGGCTTGCCCGGGAGCGCAAAGGCCACTATACGTTCGCCCGCTGCAAGCCGCCGGGCCCTGTTCGGCCGGCCAGCGGCCGTGCCGCGGAAAGCGGCGGGGCCCTGCGTTTGCTCCCTTCGTCTATCGGTTAGGACGCCACCCTTTCACGGTGGAGAGAGCGGTTCGATTCCGCTAGGGAGCGCCAAAAAAGACCGAACAATCATAGCGTTGTAGGCAGATTAGCCAGCCCGGTTAGCCAGGCTTCGGGCGCCGCCAATTCATCAGCGGTTCCATCGCCATCCCCGCCATGACCTCCTGCTCGGCCTCCCGGCTGTAAAGCTCGGCGTGCTCGATGTTGTCGATCAGGCGCCCCCGGGTTGTCGCCATGTGCAGCGCCAGTTGCTTCCGAGCGTCTTGCGCAGCCCGTCCGGCGGCATGCCGGCGGCCTTGGTCCAGCGCCGCATGCGACCGTCAGGCCCTTGGCGCTGAACGGCTTGCCCCGAGCGGTCATGACCACGAACGACCGCTCCTCAAGATCCCGGATCGCGTCGAGCGCGTCCTGTAGATTCGGATGGATGGGCAGCACCAGCGCCTTGCCCGTCTTTTGCTTGAACTCGGCCGGCTTAACCCGCGTCACGTCCGACCGGCGGTGCCCGAAATAGAGCGCCGCCGAATAGACCAGCCGCGGCGTTGTGCCGACAGGCCAGCGGGCCTCGAACTTGTCGAGCATCTCGTCCGGCCACGCCTTCCAACCCTTATAGCCGGGCCGATACTTCACCCGGTGAGTCGGATCGTTCCGCGCCGACCAGCTTGCGGATCACCCGCAGCAAATGAGCCGCAGCGTGCGGCGTTTCGGACCTGCGCGCGAGCAGAGGTCAAGAGCCGCGCTCCGACATACTGAGGCCGACGCGCATTGTACTCGCAGCTTCGAAGATCGTAATGCCGCGGGACCGGATCAAATCGTCGACCTGGTCAGGTGTCAGCTTGCCGGCTGCGATCATCTGATCCGTCTTGAAGTCGTCAACCACAAATGCCTTGCCAGCATCGCGGCAAATAAGGTTGGCTTGGCGGCAGAGCACCGGCCCATGCAGTTGAGCGACCCTGTTGACCATGTCGATGTGCCGACGCTCTGCAGCATAGACACTTGCCCGAAATGACTGGTTCAACAGCACCTCCGCGCTTTCCTGTCGCGTGGAGGCGATCAGGCGAAGCGCCAGCAAGGCAACTGCGATGTCACGTCTCGGCCCGCTGTTGGTTTGCGCGAGCGCCGTACCGACGCCGACACCCGCTGCAAACATCAGATCGAAGGCGGCGTTGCCAAAGACTCCATCGCCAAGCCATTGCACCATGCAGGAAAGCAGCCCCCAGCCTACCATAAGTGCTGTAAACCGCGCGCCGCGGCCGCCTTCGACAACTGCCCATATGCCCCAGATCACAACAGCAAGAACGATCCATTGCAGGTGACCGAGTTGGCTAATCAGGTGCCCAAGCCTATACGCGCGAGGCGTCAGCAAGTTATCGACGAATCCGAGTCCGAAAATCGCGACGCAAATAGCTAGGCCCGCACCAGCGGCAAGACCGCTCATCACGACCGGACGCAGCCGTCCTTGTAACAATAGCCACGAGACTGCCGTGAGTGGGATGCCGATGTTGTTGTGCTTCCAGAATCCAGCGACCACCATCACGAGCAGCGCCGGCTCGACTGTCTTTCCCACCTTGTCCCTCTTAAGAAACCAAACGAGGCCAGCGCCCATGATCGCAAGGCCGGCAATCTGAGGATCATTCGCTCCAACGTAAGAGGTCGCGTTGTGCGCCATTAAAGATACGTACCAGAGCGCGCCGAGCACCCCGCCCAGAATCGCTCCCGTGAGGAACCGCACGATCAGCACGATCTCGATGGCAATGCCGATCAGCCCCACGATCGAGAGAGCGCGCCCGGCAAACAGAGGATCGCCGAAAATCCTCCCGAGCCAGCCGACTACGAAAAACGAAAGTGGCGGGTAGTTGTTTACGATAAGCTGATCGGAGCCAGGATACAGCGGCAGGCCGGCCGCCGCGGCATCCTGATGATAGGCGTTCCACGATTCGGTAAACCAGATCTCGATCGGGAACTGCGCCCGCCAGATCGGCCATACCATGAAATACACTGCGAGCGCGCCCAGCGCGCACACGTGCACGATGCCCCGTTTAGTCAGCTCCCCAGCCATATCTGGCTAATAGGCACAACTACTGAGGGAGTGCAACCGTGGCGCTACCGGACAACGCGGTAAACCTTCGCCCAGCGTGTCGCCCGGAAGACGACCCGAGCGCCGACGCAAATGAACGACCGGTTAGCCAGGCGTGAAGAACGTGCGAGCAACATGCCGGCGAAACTACTGGGCTAACCATTTGACTTATCGAATCGTGGCGCTTCC
Source organism: Bradyrhizobium cedriense (assembly GCF_054602315.1). NCBI lineage: Bacteria > Pseudomonadati > Pseudomonadota > Alphaproteobacteria > Hyphomicrobiales > Nitrobacteraceae > Bradyrhizobium > Bradyrhizobium cedriense. The sequence goes on from NZ_JBTSWB010000003.1 coordinate 177,800, forward strand.
GCTAGGGAGCGCCAGCTGCGCGATGGCCTGCCAACGCAGGCAATCCTGAGCCGGCATGAACTCCCGGCCTCCGACTTCCGACCAATCTCCGATCGGAACCGGTATAGGCCCATGGAGCAGCGCGAAACCATCCCCGAAAGCCATTCCGGCGCTGCCCTGCAGCCGCCGCCCTGGATGCATCGTGCGCCCTCCCATGCCCCGGACCGGCGTGCCAGGATGCTGGAGCACATGGCGCGTGCCAGATCGCTTCCGCAGCGCCAGGCTGCGGCCACGCGGCCCCTCGCATCGTCGCCGCTCGCGGCCGGCATGACGATTCTCGGTGATGCCTACGGCTACGCAGTCCTGTTCGGCATCATTACGCTCCTGGTCCAGTCCAGCATTCCTCTCTACCTCGGCGCGTTTCTCTTCCTGAGCGACGGCACGCGCATCGAAAGCGCACTCGGAACGATAGGGATCAGGTTCGAGCCCGACACGATCGGGCCCGACATCGTCAAGGGCTCCGCGTTCTGGTTCACCTGGATCGCGCTGCTCGTGTCCATGAGAAGCTCCGTCCCCGCCTGGCTCGCCGCTTGGACGCCACCGGCCGTCTCATGGTCATCGGTCGCCGGCATCGCTCTCGCGCTCGCCATTTTCGATGCGCTCGCAGCGCTGACGCTCCGGCGCGCAGGTCCGACGTTCGGATTGGCGATCAGCCCGGACGGCCCGGCTTGGACGACGATCAAGCTCGTCCTACTCGCTGGCGCGCTGGCGCTGCTGGTGTTGCTCGGGCTGGTCTGAACGCTATCGCTTGCGCCGCGACGAGATTGCGACTTTACGCCGCCAGCTATCGCGCCAGCTCCGTTCGCGCGCTTCCCGGAAATTGACCCTGCCGATATGCGCCGCCGCAGTCGGCCCGAGGACAGGCCGGACGAATCATTGCCCTATCATGGCCCCATTTGCGGGATCAGTTTTTATGGGTCCGGCCTCGCGACGGGCGTCATTTGCGGACTTGCGATCGGGGAACCGAATGGCAGTCGACAAGATCGCAGTTGAGAAGATCACGTGGGACAGGGTCGGCCGGGTCACCCAGCCCGGACGCTATATGTACACGTTCGGCTGGCTCACCATCACCGCCGGCGACCTCGAGATCTGGAGGCGATATCCGCAGGCTGCCTTCACGCTGCTCGCGCAGCATTCCGAGCCGCACGAGACCGTCGGCGAGGAATTCCATCTGGGCGCCTTCGACATCGCACCCGACGCCCCGCCACCGTTCACCCGGCACTGAGGGCCGAAAGCGCGGGCCATTCGCGGGAACGCTGGCACGAGCGTTGCTTCATCATCGCCATGATACACATCCCTGCCGTCGATCAGGCCTTCCTGCTGCTGCTCATCGTCTTCTGCCTCGGCACGTGCCTCGTCCGCGCGTTCTGGGAGCTGAAGCAAATCCGGGCACGCCGGATCGCTCCACCGCCCCGGGGGCGGATGACCAAGCGGGGCTAAGGCCGCCGGCAGCGCACTCTGCCATGGAGAGAGGCCATCCCCCTCCGCGGATCCGCTGCCGAGACACATGCGCCGTGAATCGAGGAAACCCGCACATTCCTTTGATCGGACTTGCCAATCTGAACCGGGCCCTGGGCGCGCGGCAATTGCCATGGATGACGAGCATCTTTTGTCATGCAATTGATTACGCTTGTATTCGCCGATGAACGGAAGCCGTCGCGCGCGTTAAGCGAGCCGACAGCAGGCGCATGACACATGGTCGCATCGGTGAACGTAGATAAGCGGATCAAGGGAACCTATTTTCGGCGCCAATGTACCTGATCGAAGCGCTCCCCACCGTCATTGGAACTGCCGCCATCGCCCCGGCGCTGCTCATGCTGTGGCTCGTCATCGCGGCTGAAGAGCGCCCCGGCCCGCCAGCCCAGGTCTGGACTGCGTTCCTGCTCGGCGCGGCCAGCATTTCCCTCCTCGGCCTCGCCCGCGCCCCCTTCGCCAAGATGGTCGCAGCCCCCGACGATCCCTGGGCGGCCTTGGCCATGCATTCGATCTTCGGCGTCGCGCTGCCCGAGGAAGCCGTCAAGGTGATCGCCATCGTGCTGATCTCCTCGACCAAGCGGCGGACCTTCGCCAATCCGATGGACACCGTGGTCTATGGCGCCGCGGTCGGCCTCGGCTTCGCCGCTTACGAGAACCTCGCCTATCTGGTCCAGCACGCGGAGATGTGGCGTTCGCTGGCCGCCCTGCGCAGCGTGCTGACCGTGCCCTTCCACGGCGCGCTCGGCATCATTGCGGGCGCTTACCTGACGATTGCGCGCGCCGGCACGGCGTTGGGCGCGAACCGCCACCATCGCGACTGGGCCCGTCTTTCCAGCCGGCTGTTGATCTTCGCCGCTCCGCTCGCGCTGCATTCGGCCTTCGACTTTCCGCTGCTGACGCTGCAGCGCATGCCCGATCTCGATCCGACGCTCCGGATGTGGCTGGGTGCCGCGAGCCTCTTGATCGGCTTCGGCTCGATTGCTTTCGCCATCCGCCTGGTTCGGCGTGTCGCGCGCCACCATGCGCCGCGGACCGACGTCGCACGCGAGCGGCTCAGCCAGCTCCGCCGGATGTGGGCGCTGCTGCTGGCCGGCGGCGGCATCGGCTTTCTCGGGCTCGCCTTCGTGCTGACCTCGATCCATCACTGGCTGATCAACCCCGAGCGCAACCTGACACTGGCGCTGATTCCGATCGGCTTCGTCTCGATCCTCCTCGGCCTTGCGCTTCTGATTGTCACAACGGCGATCTACATTCTCGGCCGCAACCGCATCCGCACAAGCGCGGACGGGTTTTCCTCGGCGCCTGGCGGCGGCTGAGGCGCGGGATGGTAAGCACCGTGCACACCGAGTAGATTGAGCTCAGATTGAGCTGCATGGGCGGCTTTGCGAGATCGAGACCATCATGACATCGCCTGAGGAATTTTCACGGCTGCAATCCGCAATGAACCAGGCGGTCAAGACGCATTGGAAGGCCTTCCTGTTCGAGGGCATCCTGCTCGTGGTTCTCGGCGTTGCCGCATTGGTGCTCCCGCCGCTCGCGAGTCTTGCGACCGCGATCTTCCTCGGCTGGATGTTCCTGATCGGCGGCATCGGCGGACTGATCGCGACCTATTGGGCGCGCAGCACGCCTGGCTTCTGGTGGTCGCTGGTCTCGGCCGCGCTGGCCGTGCTCACCGGTATGCTGCTGCTGGCCCGGCCGATGCAGGCCGTGCTGACGCTGACCATCGTGCTCGGCGCCTATTTCCTCGCCGAGGGCGTCGCCACCATCATGTATGCGCTGGAGCATCGCCGCGAGCTCAGCGGCCGCTGGTCGTGGCTCCTGGTCTCCGGCCTCGTCGACATCGCGATCTCGTTCATGGTGATCACGGGACTGCCGAGCTCGGCGGACTGGGCGATCGGCGTCCTCGTCGGTATCAACCTGCTTTTCGGCGGCGCCACCCTGATCGGCATGGCGCTGGCGGCACGCAAGAACAACACCTGAAGTTTCCCGCTGCCCGACGCGCGCTTTGGGGGGTGACAACCCGCCAGCGGCACGCTATATGGCCGGTCATGATCACCGTCGCCACCAGCTATTTTTGGTACTTTAGCTACGACAGCTCGCTGGCGGCGGGAGGATCGCGCTCAATCTGACACATTGCAGCAAACGTCCGAACAAGCCGCCAGACCTGGCGGCTTTTTTAATGGCCGGCAGGTTCTAAAACAGACAGGAGCCCGCCGTGCTGAGCACGACCGACGATCTTCGCATCCGTGAACTGAAAGAGCTGAGCACACCGGAAGAGGTGATGCGGGAGGTCCCGCGCACGCTCACCGCGACGCGCGTGGTGATGGCCGCCCGCAACGCCATCCACGCCACCCTGGGCGGCCAGGACGACCGCCTGCTGGTCGTGGTCGGCCCCTGCTCGGTGCATGATCCAAAGGCCGCGCTCGACTACGCCGAGCGGCTTGCGCGCCTGCGCGAAGACCTTTCCGACCAGCTCGAGATCGTCATGCGCGTCTATTTCGAGAAGCCGCGCACCACCGTCGGCTGGAAGGGCCTGATCAACGACCCCGATCTCGACGGCAGCTTCGACATCAACAAGGGCCTGAGGCTGGCGCGTAACGTGCTGTTGGCGGTGAACAATCTCGGCCTGCCCGCCGGCACCGAATTCCTCGACATGACGACGCCACAATACATCGCCGACCTCGTCTCCTGGGCCGCAATCGGCGCCCGCACCACCGAGAGCCAGATCCATCGCGAGCTGGCTTCTGGGTTGTCCTGTCCGGTCGGCTTCAAGAACGGCACCGACGGCAATGTGCGGATCGCGGCGGACGCGGTGAAGTCGGCCTCGCATCCGCATCATTTCATGGCGGTGACCAAGCTCGGCCGCTCGGCGATCGCCTCGACCGCGGGCAACGAGGATTGCCACATCATCCTGCGCGGCGGCAGCAAGCCCAACTACGACGCGGCAAGCGTTGCGGCCGCCTGTAATGAATTGACCAAATCCGGCGTCGCGCCGCTCGTGATGGTGGATGCAAGCCATGCCAATTCGAGCAAGAAGCCGGAGAACCAGCCGCTGGTGATGGCCGACATCGCCGGCCAGATCTCGGGCGGCGAGAGTCGCATCATGGGCGTGATGATCGAGAGCAATCTCGTCGCCGGCCGCCAGGACGTGGTGCCCGGCAAGCCGCTCACCTACGGCCAGAGCATCACCGACGGCTGCATCGACTGGCCCACCACGGCGACCGTGCTCGAGCAACTCGCCGACGCGGTCGAGATCCGGCGCAACGGCCAGCGCGCAGGGCTGCACGAGCGATCGGCCTAGCTGAAGCAAAGCGGGCGGGGCAATGCCCTGCCCGCCTCACCGCCTAGCAGCCGCGGCAAATGCTCTTGATCTTGCGATCAAGCTCCGCGTCTTCCTTGTTCGCCGGCGTGTTCGGATTGCTCAGATTCTTCTCGCTCGGCACGTCGGCCGCACGCGGCTGGCGGTGACCGACGGGCGCCGGCAATACCGATCCGGGGATCGCACCGCCGGATGTCGAGCCTTTCGAGCCACCGGTCTGCGCAACCGCCGCGTCGCCAAGCAAGACTGCGAGCGAAACTGCCAGCATGATCTTCTTCATTTTCACTTCTCCATGCTCAAACCGGCGCGCTCTCAATCCCCGCTCAGCTCTCGGGCGGGTAAAGGTGAACGTCGCCGCAATAGTCCACGATACGATAGCGCGTTTCGGCTCCGGCATCACCCGCGTCGGCTGCGGTATTATACGGCGCCAGCACGTAGCCTGGCCCTGCGGGCGCTTTGCCGGCGCCGCCGGGTATGTCGATGACGTAGTCCGGCTGGCACAGTCCTGACACCCGGCCACGCAACTGCCGCATCAGGTACTGCCCCTGCGCCAGCGTCGTTCGCAAATGCGCGGTGCCCGGCGCGAGATCTCCGTGATGCAGATAGTAGGGCTTGATCCTGCATTCGACGAAAGCTCTCATCAAATCCGACAGAGCGGCGACGTTGTCATTGACGCCGCGCAACAGTACGGACTGGCTCACCAGGGGAATTCCGGCATCGACGAGCCGCGCACAGGCAGCCCGCGCGGGCCCCGCCAGTTCGCGCGCGTGGTTGGCGTGCACCGCCAGCCAGGTGGCCGCGCCCGTGACCTTCAGCGCCGCAACCATCTCCTCGCTGACGCGCGCGGGATCGGCCACGGGAACGCGGGTGTGCAGGCGGATGATCTTGACGTGATCGATCGCAGCGAGCTCGGCCATAATCTCGCTCATGCGACGCGGCGACAGCATCAGGGGGTCGCCGCCGGTCAGGATCACTTCCCATATCTCGCCATGCGAGCGGATGTAGTCGATCGCCGCGCGGTAGGCGCTGTCCGATAGCGCATTCTCCTTGCTAGGCCCCACCATCTCGCGGCGGAAGCAGAAGCGGCAATAGACCGCGCAGACGTGAACGAGCTTGAACAACACGCGGTCGGGATAGCGGTGCACGATCCCGGGAACCGGCGAATGCGGATGGTCGCCGATCGGATCGGCGTTCTCGCCAGGCTTCAGGTCCAGCTCGGCTGCGGTCGGAACGAATTGTCGGGCGATGGGATCGTCGGGATCAGTCGTGTCGATCAGCTCGACCAGCGCCGGCGTGATCGCCACCGCATAGCGCGCGGCAACGCGTTCGAGCGCCGGCAGCGCTGCTGCGGGGGCCAGACCCTCGGCGACGAGCTCGGCAGGCTCGCGCAGGGTGCGTGCAAGATTCGTCTTCGTCATCTCTCATCCGCAGGCGGTGTCCAGACCACCTGATCAATTCGTGTTGCGCCGCTCGCCAGCATCACCAGCCGGTCGAAGCCGAGCGCGACGCCGCTCGCCTCCGGCATTTCGGCAACGGCAGCCAGAAAATCCTCGTCGAGCGGATAGGCTTCGCCGTAGCGGCGCTGCTTCTCCGTCATCGATTCCGTGAAGCGCTTTCGCTGCTCCTCGGCGTCGGTCAACTCGCCAAAGCCGTTGGCGAGCTCGACGCCGCATGCATAGACCTCGAATCGCTCGGCGACCCTCGGATCGTCCGGCTTCACCCGCGCCAGCGCCGCCTCTGGAGATGGGTATTCGAACAGGATGGTCAAACGCCCCTGCCCCAGATGCGGCTCGACATGCTCGACCAGGACCTTGCTGAAGATGTCCGACCAGGTGTCGTCCTCGGCCACACGGACCTTGCCGCCGGCGGCCGCGGCGAGCGCGGCACGGTTACCCTCGCCGCCCGAGATTGTCGACAGCAGATCGATGTCGGCGAGGCGTTCGAAGGCACCCGCGACCGTCAGGAGCTCCGGCTCGGCGAAGGGATCGGCGGTCCGGCCCCGGAAGGAGAAAGTCCCGATTCCGGTTGCCTGCGCCGCACGAGCGATCACGACGACGCAATCGGCCATGATGGCATCGTAGGGGGCACCCGCCCGGTACCATTCAAGCATGGTGAATTCGGGCAGATGCAGGTCGCCGCGCTCGCGATCCCGGAACACCCGGGCGAACTCGAAAATCCGCGTCTCGCCTGCCGCCAGCAGCTTCTTGCAGGCGAATTCGGGCGAGGTCCGCAAGTATCGGCTGGCCCGGCTGCCGTCGGGCCGCATGATCTCGGTCCGGGGGGCGTGCAGATGGGTCTCATTGCCCGGAGAGACCTGAAGGACCGAGGTTTCGACCTCCATGAAGCCCTGTTCGGCGAAAAAGCCCCGCAAAGCTCCGGTCACCACGGCCCTGGACTGGAGGAACGGCCGCCGGTCAAGGTGCCTGCCCGGCGACCAGAAAGGCGACATCGGCTTGTCCCCAGCCATTAGCCGAGGGCCCCAACCGACAGCAAAGTGCTGGCATCCAACGGCAAAATCAGTATGTTGCGGCCCGAAACGGGCGCCGAGGTCCGATTTGAGGCCCCAAGTCCCCCAGCAATTTGACCACGTCCTGGCCGCAGCCGGGCCAAGCAAGCAGGAAATACACCTTTGAGAGTCATCGCCAGTTCCATTCGCAAGGGCAACGTGATCGAGCAAGACGGCAAGCTTTATGTCGTCGTGAGCGCCGAGAACATTCATCCCGGCAAGGGCACCCCGGTCAGCCAGATCGAAATGCGCCGAATTTCGGACGGGGTAAAGATTTCCGAGCGCTACAAGACCACCGATCAGGTCGAGAAGGCCACGATCGAAGAGCGCAACTACACCTACCTGTATGAGGACGGCGACGGCTACCACTTCATGAACCCTGAAAGCTACGATCAGGTCCAGGTGTCGAAGGACGTCGTCGGCGACGCGGCCGCGTATCTTCAGGAGAGCATGACCGTCAAGCTGTCCATGCACGATACCAACCCGGTGTCGATCGCACTGCCACAGCGCGTGACGCTGGAGGTGGTCGATACCGAGCCGGTGACCAAGGGGCAGACCGCCTCCTCCTCCTACAAGCCCGCGGTGCTCTCCAACGGCGTGCGCACCACCGTGCCGCCGCACATCACGGTCGGCACGCGCGTCGTGGTGATGACCGAAGACGGCTCCTACGCCGAGCGCGCCAAGGACTAACGAGCAATCGAGGATCGGAACAGGTGCCGCCGGGGGCGAGGCAGTGAGCAGGAAGAGTTTCCGCTTCGTCTCGCTTCTTCTGGCGTCGCTGTCGCTGCTCATTGCCGCACCGCTCGCTGCGGATGAATTCCGCAGCCCGTCGCTCACGGCCCTGCGCGTCGACTGGCGCGCAGCGCTTGACCAACTCCGTGACGAGATCAAGAGCCACCCCCAGATCGCGGGCGACTTCATCTTTGCACCCCGCCGTTCGGTGCCGCGCTACGATCCACGCGCGATGCCCGCACTGGTGCAGCTCAACGCGATTTCCTCGCGCTTCTTCACCGGCATTGCCCGAAGTCCCGTACCCGTGCTGCTGCCGTTTGACGCCGCCGCGTACCTCGCGGCGCAGCGCAGCGGCGCCCCGGCGACGCTCGCGCCGTCGCGGTACCAGGCCGACTTCAATCCCGTCGACATGTTCGATGCCGGTCCTGCCGGCTATAGCGCGACCTTCTCGTTCGAGCCCGGCGCCGGCGAGGGCATGCCGAGCCGGGTGTTCGCAAGGCCGGTCGAGGTGCAGATCACGGGCTCGGCGCTCGTCTACGACATCGCCGATCCCGCCGGCGGCAAGGGGGAGCCAGTCAAGCCGCTCGTGACAACCTACCCGGACCTGCGCAAGTTCATTCGCGAAGGCTATGTGCGCTACGCTTTCACGCGCTTCGGTGTCGCCTATGTGGTGTCGATCCAGTGCCTCGACAGCGTCACGAGGCCGCGGCGGCTCGCCTGCAAGGAGGCCTATCCGGTCGCCGAGCGCTTCCTGAAGGCGCTGCGCGTCGCGGGCGGCCAGCGCATGCGGCCATTGATGGACATTGCCTCCAGCATCATCGATCGCCCGGCGGGACGCTCGCCGGATTTCAGCTACAGGCCGAGCGGCGACATCATCCCGAACACCGGCTACCGCAAGCAAGGCGGCCATCCCGACCCAATGGCTTATGCGCAAATACGCTTTCCGCTCGAGAAGGCACCGGCCTTCGTGCGCTCGCAATCGTACGGCAAACGCGACAAGAGCGAAGGTCCGACCGCCTACCCCTGGCGCGACAATTTCTGCGAGTCGCGCAGTTTCGAGGTGTGGCAATGTGGCGGTGGCTACGGCCACCAGGGCGAGGACATTCGCGCCGCCGACTGCCCACCGCCCGGGGAGCGCCGCGAACCCTGCGATCCCAAGCAGCGCGCCGTCGTCGCAGTGCGAGACGCCGTCGTGATCCGCGGCGCCAAGGACCAGGCTGCGACGCTTCAAGTCAACAGCCGCACCGAGCACATCCGCTTCCGCTACATGCACATGAACCCGCATGCGATGAACGCCGACGGCGTGCTTAATGGCCGCATCGTCACCGAAGGCGAGAAGATCGGCGTGATCTCGAACTATCTCGACCATCCAGCCGGCACGTCGATGCACCTGCATTTCGACGTGCAGGTTTTCACCCGCGACGGCTGGATCTGGGTCAGCCCCTACGTCACGCTGGTCTCGGCCTATGAGCGCCTGATCCGCGCCCGCGGTCGCGAGATCGGCCCGGAGATCGCAGGAGGCCCGCAGCCTGTGGCGCATGTGCTGCCCGGGGACGTGATCAAGCCGGACCTGCGCGAGGGGTCGAGCGGCGAGGACAATTGACGACGTGCTCGTTCCGACGCCGGGGGGAGCGTGCTGTCGGGCACTCCGCCGGCCCGAACGAAGAAGGGACAGGGTTTGATGAGTGTCGGACTGATCGGTCTTCTCGACGATATCGCGGCGATAGCAAAGATGGCGGCGGCCTCGCTCGACGATGTGGCGAGCCAGGCGGCCAAGGCCGGCACAAAGGCCGCTGGCGTGGTCATCGATGATGCAGCCGTGACGCCAAACTACGTCATCGGCTTTGCCTCGAAGCGGGAGCTGCCGATCGTCGGCAAGATCGCGCTCGGATCGCTGCGCAATAAGCTGCTGGTTCTGCTTCCGATTGCCCTGCTGCTCGGCTATTTCCTTCCCGCCGCGGTCACGCCGCTGCTCATGCTTGGCGGAGCCTTTCTCTGCTACGAGGGAGCCGAGAAAGTGCTCGAAGCGGTGCTGCCGCATCATGCGCATCACCACGAAGCGCAGCTCCAACCGATTGCGTTGAATGCCCGCTCGGTCGAGGACGAGAAGGTCGCGAGCGCCATCAAGACGGATTTCATCCTGTCGGCGGAGATCATGGCCATCACGCTGGCCGCCATCCCCGCGGGCAGCATCTGGACGCAGGCACTGGTGCTGGCCCTCGTCGCCATCTTCATCACGGTTGGAGTCTACGGCGTGGTCGCACTGATCGTGAAGGCGGACGATGTCGGCGTGGCCCTTGCCCGCTACGATGGCGTCTCGGTCATTGGCGGCGCAATCCGTTTGCTTGGACGCGCGCTCGTCCGCGGCATGCCCGCTTTCCTCGCGGTGCTGAGCACCATCGGCACGGCCGCCATGATCTGGGTCGGCGGCGGCATCATCCTGCACGGCATCGAGAAATACGGCCCGCCCGCAGTGGGCCGCACGGTCCATGCCGCAACCGAGGCTGCCGCACACGCCCTTCCATCCGTTGCGGGCATCGTCGAATGGTCGGTCGAGGCAGCCATCTCAGGCGTACTTGGACTGCTTGTCGGCGCGCTTGCGATTCCGGTCGTCGAATACGGGCTCTCACCGGCATGGAAACGGTTGAAGCGACCGGCCTGAACAGAGGCTGGTCGTGGATCGAGCTTGCTCGCCGCTTCGGGCCGACGCGGGCCTACTCCAAGAACGTCGTGAGCTGCGCACCCTCGTCGACCACGAACACCGCAATCAATTCCGCCGGCTCCGTGGCGCTGGCATTGGCCGAGACCAGATGCGTCGAGCCCGGCGGCTCGAAGAAGGACTGGCCGACGCCAAACGTCTCGACAGGACCGCCGCCGAGCTGGGACCGGATCTCGCCCTTGGTGATGTAGGCGGTCACCGACCCCGCGTGACGATGCGGGCGCGAGAATCCGCCGGGACCGTAGGACACGCGCACGATGGTGACGCGCTTGCCCGGGACGTTGGGCAGCGCATAGGAGCCGATCGGTTCGACCTTGTCGAGCGGCGAGCCCTCCGCCGCGGTGGCGCAAAGTGGGGCCAGCGCGCCCGACACAGTATCCATCGTCACCGGCAGCGCCTTGCCGATCGCAAGCGCGCAGGCAAGCCCTGCGATGACGGCGAGCGCCGTCGAACGTGACGGCGCCGGACGCGGCACGGCGGAAAAGCTCATCGCTGTCATCGTGACCTCCCCTCGTGCCGATCAGGACGCAGCGGCGGCTGCGGCAGCCGGCCGCTTCGCCGGCGTCCAGCGATAGGCGGCGCCAAAGCGATTCCAGACATTGATCGATGCGACTGCCGAGGTCAGGTACATCAGCTCGGATTGGGAAAACTCGCGGGCAGCTTCCGCATAGATCTCCTCGCTGACGCCGTCCGGCAAGAAGGTGAGCACCTCCGCCCAGGCCAGCGCGGCCCGTTCGCGCGGCGAAAAGATCGGCGCCTCGCGCCAGACCGCCACGAGGTTCAGTTTATCCACGGGCACCCCGATGCGTTCGGACAACAGAACATGATGCTGCACACAGAAGGCACAGCCATTAATCTGCGAGACGCGCAGCTTGACGAGCTCAAGAAGCTGCTTGTCGAGCCCGGCCTTGGCCGCGACCTGGCCCAGCGCCAGCACCAAGTCGTAAGCATCGGGCGCGATCCGCTTGAAATCCTCATATTCGCTGCGGGCGTGTGACATTGCCGTTCACCTCGTCTATTATAAGAGCACTTATATCTTATAAGAGCTCTTATATGTCGCGCAAGATGAACGACGTCGCAAAATCGCGAACGCGGCGAAAGACGGTGGAAACCGGCGCCGCCCATGTTCCGGCTCCCGGCGAAGGCAAGCGCGGCGAGCAAGGCTATCTCGGCTACCTGCTGCGACAGGCCCATGCCGCGGTCCGGCTGAAGATGGAGCGCACCCTCGCCGATCTCGGCGTGACCTCACCACAATTCGCGGTGTTGACCATGCTCAACGCTTATCCGGGTCTCTCGGGGGCCGATGTCGCCCGCCTGACCTTCCTGACCCCCCAGACCGTCGGCGTCATCACTCGCAACCTCGAGCGCGACGGCGCGATCGCGATGACGCCCCATCCGGTCCACGGCCGCATCCAGCAATGGACGCTCACACCGCGCGGCGCGACTCTCTTGAACGCATGCCGACAGCGGGTGCTCGAATTGGAGAAGCGCCTCGCTCGGGGGCTGGACATCAAGGCGGAAACCGCGGTCCGACGGTGGCTTGCCGGCATCGCGGCCGAGTTGCACGAGGGCTAGACGCCTTCGCGCCCGAGGGATGCTACCCGCCCTTCAACACGTTCTTGACCTCGCCGTCAGGCCAGGTCTCGTCGGCCGCGATCACCCGCACGCGGCTCTGGTCGGCGGTATTCACCAGCACGTGCGAACTCATCCCCTCGCCGCTGTGCTCGAGACGCAAATCGGTTTCGGGCTTCCAGCCCAGCGTGATCGCGAGGTCACCGGGAAAGATCTGCCATTGCGATCCATCGTCGAGTTCGACGACGTGGCTTTCCGCATGCGTTCGTATTTTCATTCCACCCCGATCTTCGATGAACAGACTGCATGCGGACGCGGGGCCCCGGCATGTGGCCGGGGCCCTGGTCCGTCAGTCGTCGTGGTGAATGACGGTCTTGCTGCGGTTGCCGAATTCGTCTTCCTTCTTGATCACCGTGGTCCGATCTGCGGGCTCGCGTTCCCTGATGACCGTGGTACGGTCCCGATCGCGGTCCCGCTCACGATGTTCGTGCGACTGGCCAACCGTCACGCCAGCGCCGCCCGGACCGACATGAACGCCCACTTCATCGGCGAACGCCGGCGCCGCGAGGGCTGTCACCATGGCAGCGGCAAATAGATGCTTCTTCATCTTCTCCTCCTCGCTCTCATGGGGGAATGCGGGACTGCGACGGTTTGTTCCGGTGAAACAAGGCATGGAATCGGGCGCGCAGATGTTCCAGGAACCCACTCACATGCGCCATGTTTCCGGCTAGGATGCGCCCATGACGCACGCTGATTCCTCACCTCATCCAACGCGCCGCGCCCTGCTCCAGTCGACGCTCGGCGCAGCCGCCTTGCTTGCGCTCCCGTCCCGCGCCGTCGCCGCGCCCCCGGGTTTCGACGAATGGCGCGAGAGCTTTCGCGCACGCGCGATGGCGAAAGGCATTTCGGCCACGACCTGGCAGCGCGTGATGGGGCGGGTCGAGCCGGACATGAGCGTGTTCAAGCAGATGCGCAACCAGCCGGAATTCAACGAGCAGCTCTGGCAATACATCAACCGCCGCGTCTCCGACTGGCGCATCATCAACGGCAAGATCGCGCTGAAGAACAACGAGGCGCTGCTTGCGCGCGTCGAGCGCGATTTCGGCGTCGAGCGCGGCACGCTGCTGGCGCTGTGGGGCGTCGAGTCCGCCTATGGTGATCCCCTGGTGCAGCAGAACCACATGAGGCCGGTGTTTCCCTCGCTCGCCGCGCTCGCCTGGAACGAGCCGCGGCGCAAGGCCTATTGGGAGACCGAGTTGATCAACGCCTTGCGCATCGTCGACAAGGGCTGGAGCACTCCCGAGGAGATGCGCGGCTCTTGGGCCGGCGCGATGGGGCATTCGCAATGGATGCCGGAGGTCTGGCTCAATGTCGGCATCGACTATGACGGCGACGGCAAGGTGTCGCCGTTCGGCAAGCCGGACGACGCGCTGGGCTCGACCGCGAAATATCTCGTCAATCGCGGCAAGTGGCACCGCGGCGAGCACTGGGGCTACGAGGTGCGCGCGCCCGGCAACATGAACGGAAGCCGCACCTACGCGGCATGGCAGGCGGCAGGCGTGGCCCGCGCCGACGGTCAGCCGTTCCCGCAGCCGAACGCATCCGCGCAGATGTGGACGCCGGTCGCGGGCGGACCGACCTTCCTGCTGGGACCGAACTTCTATTCAGTAAAAAGCTACAACCCTTCGATGAACTATGCGCTCGCAATCTGCCATCTCGGCGATCGCTGCCTGGGCGCCCCGCCCTTCATCCAGCCCTTCCCCGGTTCTGAGCGCGCACTGACGCTCGCCGAGGTGCAGGAGATGCAGACGCGCCTGACCAAGGCCGGCTTCGACACCGGCGGCACCGACGGCCGCGTCGGCAACGACACGATGAAGGCGGTCAAGGATTTTCAGCAGCGTGCCGGGATCACGCCGGCGGATGGCTATGGCGGGCTGAAGGTGCTGGCGAAGCTCCGGCAGGGATTGTAGGAGCGCGCTCTCTCGCTCCGTCATTTCCGGGCGCGCCACTTGGCGCGCGCCCCGGAATGACAGTCTGCCTCAGTGCCTGTACTGCGGCTCCTCCGCATCGAGCTGGCGGCGGATGGCGGCGAGATGGAGCCGCGCGGATTCGGCATCGCCTTCGCGCATCTGCTTGTAAGTCGCGGCTGCAATCGCGGGATCGACCGGAAACACCTTTCGTCCCGTCGACATCGCCAGCACCTGCACCTCGGCGGCACGTTCGAGGTAGTAGAGATCGTCCCAGGCCTCGGCAATCGTCGGGGCAAGCACCATCACGCCGTGATGTTTCATGAAGACGATATCGGCATCGCCGACGCTCGAAGCGATGCGTGCACCTTCGCGGTTGTCGAGCGCAAGCCCGTTGTAGTCGCGATCCACCGCGGTGCGGCCATAGAATTTCAGCGCGGTCTGGCCGGCCCAGATCAGGGGATCGCCCTCGGTCATCGACAGCGCCGTCGCATAGGGCATGTGGGTGTGGAAGGCCACCTTGGCACGCGGCAGGCGCTTGTGCATTTCGGCATGGATGTAGAAGGCGGTCGCTTCCGGCACGCCCTCGCCGTCGAGCACGTTGCCATGGAAGTCGCAGATCAGGAGCTTCGACGCAGTCAGCTCGCGGAAGGCGTAGCCATAGGGATTGACGAGGAACAGGTCATCATGGCCGGGCACCACGGCCGAGAAGTGGTTGCAGATGCCCTCCTCGAAGCCGTTGCGCGCCGCCATGCGGAAGCAGGCTGCCAGATCCTCGCGCGCGGTGCGGATCGCATCGGTGGCGAGGTCCGGCCGGTTCGAACGATGGGGCGCGGGTGAGGACGCGTGAAGACTGTGCGCCATGCGAAGGACACCTGTGTCGGTTGGAAGCTTCCTGCGTTGTACAGGGCTGGCGCCTGCGCGTCAGCCCCTGCAACCGCCACCCTGCCCTGCGCGGCTCAGGTCCGCCGCGGCACGCCGCCGGCATTCATGCCGCCGTCGATGACGAGCTCGCTGCCGGTGACGTAGCGCGAGGCATCGGAGGCCAGATACAGCACGCCGGAGGCGATCTCCGCGGCATGGCCGGCACGGCCAAGGGGCGTGATGACCTTGGCGCGCTCCTCCGGATCGATCGGGGCGTTCTGACCTGCGCCGGTCGCCCCCGTCGGGATCTTGCCCCAGATCGGGGTATCGATGATGCCGGGATGAACCGAGTTGACGCGGATGCCGTCGCCCGCGGTCGCGCACTCCATCGCGATCGATTTGGCGAACAACCGCACGCCGCCCTTGGTGGCCGAATAGGCCGACAATCCGGGCGAGCCGCGCAGGCCCGCCAGTGAGGACATCATGACGATCGAGCCGCCGCCGGTCTTGCGCATCAAGGGGAGGCAATGCTTGACCGAGAGAAACACGCCATCGAGATTGATCGCATTCTGCTTGCGCCAGTCGGCGAGCGTCATGTCGACGATCGAGGGGACGGAAATGCCGATGCCGGCATTGGAGACCATGATGTCGAGCCGGCCATAACGCTTGGCGACCTCGGCGACGACCTCGATCCAGCGTTCCTCGCTGGTAACGTCCTGCTCCAGGAAGATCGCCTTGCCGTCGGCTTTGGTGACGCGTTTGATCAGCGCTTGGCCCCTCAGTTCATCGATGTCGGTCGCGATAACTGTGGCGCCTTCGCGCGCGAACAGCTCGACGATTGCCTCGCCGATGCCGGAGGCACCGCCGGTCACCAGCGCGACCTTGCCCTCAACCTGCCCTGCCATGTTCACTCCCTTTCTTCTTTGTTGTTTGAGGCCGTCATCTTTCGCGCACGATCCTTGTCGGAAACCGCTTCGCGCTTTACCGGACCGTGCACTATCTAATCACGGATGGCCCCTGGTCCGGTAGCGCCACGTCGACGACGCGGAATTGCACGCGCTCGGCGCCCTGGTAGCGATCGACCGACAATGATCCCGCGACATGCAGCTGCTGGCCACGGTTGGCGAGCAGCGCGTTGCCAAGCTTCTGGCCGACCGAACGGAACGCGATGCCGTTGACGATGGCGCCGTCGCCGGACTTGAAGCGCAGGCGCAGATGCGCCTGGCCGACCTCGTCGGCAAATACCAGTTGGTGCGCCGGCAGCGCCAGCACGGGCTCTGGATTGCCGCTGCCGAAAGGACCGGCGCGGTTGAGGATCGTCGCAAGCTCCGGCGTCACCGCCCGTGCGGAGACCGCGCCGTCGATATAGAGCTCGTTGACGTGGCGCGCCTCCGCCACGTCGCGCGCCAGCGCGTTCTCCAGATAGGCGCGGAATTCGGCGAGCTTCTCTTTGCGCAGCGTCACGCCCGCCGCCATTGCGTGGCCGCCGCCCTTGAGCAGGATGCCGTCGGCGACCGCCTGCCGCACCGCCTTGCCGAGATCGACGCCGGCGATCGAGCGGCCCGAGCCCGTGCCGATCCCACCGGGCTCGAGCGCAATGGCGAAAGCCGGCCGTGAGAATTTCTCCTTCAGGCGCGAGGCGACGAGGCCGACCACGCCGGGATGCCAGCCTTCCGATGCCGTGACGATGACGGCGAGCTTGTCCTCGAGCCCGATCGAGGCCAGCGCCTCGGCTTCAGCCTGCGCTTCCGCGGCCTGCTCGATGACACGGCGTTCGCTGTTGAGTCGGTCGAGCTCCGCGGCGATCCGTGCCGCCTCGACGCTATCGCTTTCCAGCAGCAGCCGCACGCCGAGATCGGCGCGGCCGATGCGGCCGCCGGCATTGATGCGTGGCCCCAGCATGAAGCCGAGATGCCAGGCTTCGGGTGGACCGTTGAGCCGTGCGACGTCCATCAGGGCGGTGTGACCCACATGGTCGCGGCGCCGCATCGCGATCAGCCCCTTGGCGACGAAGGCGCGGTTGAGGCCGATCAGCGGCGCCACGTCCGCGACCGTGCCGAGCGCAACATGATGCAGCATGCCGAGCAGATCGGGCTCGGGCATCTCGCTGCTCCAGAAGCCCCGCTGGCGCAACTCGCGGTTGACGGCGACCAGTGTCACCAGCACGAGGCCGACGGCGGCGAGATGGCCGAGGCCCGAGAGGTCGTCGGGGCGGTTCGGATTGACCAGCGCGTCGACCTCGGGAAGATCGAGGCCGCATTGGTGATGGTCGATCACGACGACGGACATGCCGAGGCGCTTGGCTTCCGCCAGCGGTTCCATGCTGGTGGTGCCGCAATCGACGGTGATCAGCAGCGTCGCACCCTTTTCGGCCAGCGCACGAACGGCTTCAATGTTCGGGCCGTAGCCCTCGAAGATGCGGTCGGGAATGTGGATCAGCGGATCGAGCCCGCAATGGCGCAGGTGCCAGGCGAGCAGTGCCGCCGAGGTCGCGCCATCGACGTCGTAATCGCCGAAGATCGCGACCTTCTCGCCCCTCGCCGCGGCATCGGCGATTCGCTTGGCGGCGGCTTCCATCTCCGTCACGGTGAAGGGATCCGGCAGCAGCTTTCGGATGGTCGGATCGAGGAAGTCGGGCACGGCGTCGATGTCGACCCCGCGGCCTGCCAGCACCCGCGCCAGCAGTTCGGGCAATTGGTGCCGCTGCACGATGGCGAGCGCCTGTGCCGCCCCGCGACCGTCCAGACGGTCGCGCCAGAGCTTGTCGGTCAGCGAGCGCGCCACGCCCAGGAAAGCCTGGGGCGCTTCGACGGGCAAGGCGGTGGCGGGCGGCGTCATGACGGGGGGCAACTTGTTGGAAACTCGGGTCCAGGCGATCACGCGGACGCACGGTCACTGGCTTTCCGGAGGATTGGCCGGCAATTGGCCCGGATTTGCAACGGCCCGACCGCACAAACCGGTGGATGGCCGCTCGACCGGCCGGGTGACTACCATTTAGGCATTCCGCGGAGCAGCAAATTAAGCAGGCGTTAGGCGGAATCTTCGAAAAAGAATCGTATTCGATCTGTAAGTCGTTGTTCCCCGTTCATTGCAGATCAGGCCTCATTGCCAAGGGAAGTCCCCGATGTCTGCTGCGCTGGGTCTCAAAGCCAAGCCGATCGCCACCGACCCCACCGAAGATGATTCCGACATCTCCGTGCTGATCAACCGCCTCACTGCGGAGGTCAACCAGATCGCGGTCGACAAGACCAAGTCGATCCAGCAGATCACCAACCAGATGAAGATGCTGGCGCTGAACGCGCTGATCGAGAGTTCGCGCGCCGGCGCACAAGGCGCAGGCTTTGCCGTGGTGGCGCAGGAGGTGCGCGGCGTCGGCCAGCAGGTCGAGACCATCGCCCGCGAACTCGAAACCCAATTGACGAAACGCACCGGCGATCTCGTCTCCTCGATCGAACGGATGAGCCAGCGTTCGCGCGGCGAACGCATGGTCGACCTGTCGCTCAATGCCATCGAGCTGATCGACCGCAATCTCTATGAGCGCACGTGCGACGTCCGCTGGTGGGCCACCGATTCCGCCGTCGTCGACTGCGCGGCTGAGCCGAGCGCTGCGGCCGTAAATCACGCCTCGCAGCGCCTCGGCGTGATCCTGGGGGCCTACACGGTCTACCTCGATCTCTGGCTCTGCGATCTCGACGGCAACGTCATCGCCAACGGCCGCGCCGACCGATTTCGCGTCGTCGGCCAGAACGTCGCCCACACCAAATGGTTTCGCGAGGCGCGGTCCCTGCGCTCCGGTGACGACTACGTCGCCGGCGACGTCGAGAACCAGCCGCTGCTCGGCAACGCGCAGGTCGCGACCTATTGCGCCAGCGTCCGCGCCGGCGGTCAGGCCAATGGCGCGCCGATCGGCGTGCTCGCCATCCATTTCGACTGGGAGCCGCAGGCTCGCGCCATCGTCCAGGGCGTCCGTGTCGGCGACAACGACAGGGCCCGCGTGCTGCTGGTCGATTCGAGTTTTCGCGTCATCGCAGCGTCCGACGGCCATGGCATCCTCAGCGAGCGCATCTCGATCTCGCTGAACGGCCAGCGCTCCGGCTTCTATCACGAGCGCAACGGCACACTGGTCGCCTTTCATGCGACGCCCGGCTACGAGACCTATCGGGGACTCGGCTGGTATGGCGTGATCGTCTGCGGAGCGTGAGCCCGGGCACGGCCAGCTGAAAAGCGCGAAAACAACCCCATGCACAGTAGGCAGGCCGTTGTTTGCACAACGTTTTCGAAGGCGCCTTGAGATGCAATCCCGCCGTTTGACACGTCAGGCAAAACAGCGTGAACGCACAAGATGCGGAAGGCGCGAGCTTTCTCACGAACCTTTCGAAGCACCGGCAGCCTGAGTTGCGATCCAATCTGTAAAGTGGCGCACGCGCTTGTCTCCCGTCAGAGCGGCACGCCAGCGCACAAAGTGAGCCTTCCCGGACGGCATGTCCCATTTCGACGGCAAGACCCTGCAGAGCCGGCGAGCGGCGATTGCGTCCTGAACCAGCAGAGAGCGCGCCAGCACCACGCCTGTCCCCTCGATGGCGGCTGCGAGCGCGAGACTGAGTGAACTGCAGCGCATGGCTTCTTGGACCGGCGCCGAGATGCCCAATCTTTCGAACCAGACCGGCCAAGACCACTCTGCTCCATCGTTGCGACCGGGTGGACCTTTGTGGACGATCGGCAGGTCGACGAGCATCCTCGGACTCGACAGAGGCCGACCTCCCGGGACGAGGGCTGGCGCAGCGACAGGGAAAACATACTCGTTGAAGAGCAGGCGTTGCGTCGAGTTCGGGCGCGCTGATGATTTCGGCAGCCACAGGATCAGGACATCGACGTCCGCGGCACGCGCCTGCGCCTCGCTTTCGACGACGACAAGGTCGAGACCAACGTCGGGATAAGCCGTCGTGAAGGTCGGCAGCCGCCGCACCAGCCAATAATGCGCCAAGGCGGAGCCTACGCCAACCTTCAGGATGGCGGGTCGCACCGCAGCCCTCGACCGGGCGCGCAGACCTGCCATGTCATCGAGCAGTCGACCAATGTCGTCCAGCAAAGACTGTCCCGCCGAGGTCGGCGACAGGCCGTTGCCCGTCCGGTTCAGAAGCAACGCGCCGACGAAACTCTCGAGTCTCTTCAGACGATGGCTGATCGCACTTTGCGTGATGCGTAGTTCGCTCGCGGCGAGCGTCATGCTGCGATGGCGGGCGGCGGCTTCAAATGCGACGAGGCCGTCGAACGGCGGAAGGGCTCTCATGTTGCACTTATGAACGAGATTCATGGTGACGTGAAGCGAACAAGACCGGAGAAAGCGGTTGTCTTTCCTACCTCATCAGCGAATGCACGCATGTCAGCATCTCAGCGACCGCCACTATCCCATGATTTGGCGGCCTTGCCCGGCATGACGCCGGCCGTCATTCTCGGCCTTGCCGCGTTCCTCACCAACTTCGATGTCACCGCCGTGATTGTCGGTTTGCCCGCGATCGCTGGTGATCTTGGACTGGGCTTCGCCGGCTACGCCTGGGTGATGGATGCCTACAGCCTTGCATTCACCGGCTCGTTGCTGATTGCCGGAGCGCTCTGCGACCGCTATGGCCGTCGCAAGGCGATGCTGGGGGGAAATCTCGTCTTTGCTGCGGCCTCCGTGGCCTGTGGTACGGCATGGGACGGCCTGTCCCTCTCACTTGCCCGCGCGCTTCAGGGAATCGGAGCGGCTTTTGTCGTCACAGGCGGCATGGCGCTGATTGCCACGACTTACGCGGACGCGAGCGCCCGAACGCGCGCGTTTTCCTGGCTCGGCGTCATGTCCGGCGTTGCGATGGCGGTGGGCCCCACAGTCGGCGGCATTGTCGCCACTTGGATGGGATGGCGGTGGATATTCCTGGCCAACGTTCCGCTTTGCTGCCTTGCCGGCTGGGCCATCCCCCACTTCGTGAAGGAGTCGCGGGAGGCTGCGCCCCGGTCCATCGACATACTCGGAATGGCTCTCCTCATCGCTGCCCTGTTCGCCATGATCGAAGCCTTGCTGCAAGCACGATCCGCACCGACACTCGCCTTGGTGGGCTGCTCTGTTAGCCTGCTGCTGATGGCTGTCTTCGTTGTTCAGCAGATGCGGCAAGATCAGCCTCTTTTCGCTCCCGGCATCTTCCTGCATCGTTCGATGATCGGGATCGCGGTGCTTCTCGCGGCGGTTTCAGTCGGATATTGGGCCCTGCTTGTTTACCTGCCGCCGTTTCTTGCCGCGGCCGCAGGACTCGGTACCGACGCGGGCGGCGCCGCTATGCTCGCAGCCACCCTTCCGATGTTGTTCATCCCGTCTTTCGGCGGTAGGAGCATCCTGGCACTCGGGTGGCGGCGGCATTTTGCTCTTGCCATGACGATCTCGACCATCGGTATCTCGCTTCTCCTTGCGTCATCGCTCTGCCGCGATCAGATGCCGATATGGCTCATCGGGACCGCCATGATGCTCTGCGGCGTCGGGGCGGCACTGGCACATCCTCAGCTGTCAGGGGCAGTCGTCGCATTGGCGCCGATGGAGCAAGCCGGCATGGCGTCCGCCGTGACCATCGTCGTTCGGCAGGCTGGCTTCGCCATAGGCATCGCCGCGATGGCTGCACTGCTCGGTAATGCCGGCGAGGTTGACGGCTATATCTGGCCGTTCGCATGCGCGACGCTGGCGAGCGGATTGGGAGTTCTGGCGGCTATTGTATTACTGCCGCGCCGATCGCCACGCTGAACACTAGACGAAATAATTCCGGGCGGGGCGCGCCGCAACGACAAGGAGTTGACGACGTCGATCGCGAGGTAGCGCCGGAGCAGCAGACGATAGGCTGACGTCAACCGGGGGCCCATCGCGAACGCGGCCGGCCTCTCTGAAGCGAGAGAGATGAACATCCGCCCCGCTTCTTTCGCGAGCGACAACGGCACTTCCGCCGTCGCGTGTTAGTTCTCAAGCCGGGGTGGCAACCAACTCGCGGTATCGGTCTTCGTACTGTCGCGCCATTCGGCCTGCGGTGAAACGTTCCTCAAAGCGGGCGCGCACCCTCCTTCGATCCAGCTTGCCCAATTCGCCGACCGCCTTGACGGCCTGCTCCTCGTTCTCGACGATGAAACCGGTCAGGCCGTGCTCGATGACCTCAGGGACGGAACCAGCGCGGTAGGCGATCACGGGCGTTCCGCAGGCCATCGCCTCGATCATGACCAACCCGAAAGGCTCCGGCCAAGCGATCGGAAACAGCAGAGCGGCTGCTCCGCCAAGGAATGATTGCTTCTTCACGTCGTCGACTTCGCCGACAAGCTGGATCTTCTCGCCGTCGATCCTGGGCGCGAGGTGTTTCCTGAAGTAGGCGGTCTCGGCGCGCGGAATCTTCGCGGCGATTCGGAGAGGCATCCGGACTGCCTGCGCGATGCGGATGGCGTCCTCCGGCCCCTTGTCTGGCGTGAGGCGGCCAAGAAACGCCAGATAGGACCCGTCCTCAGAGGAGGCGCACAGCAGCTCCGCGGGTAGCCCGTGTTGGATCGTTTCAATCCATTTCGCATCCGGGAGTGGCAGGCGCTGGTGATTGGAAATCGAGACGAAACTCGCATCGGGGAATTGCCGAGCTACATCAGGCAACCCGGGCAGATCGAGCCGGCCGTGCAGGGTTGTCAGGAACGGCACGCCAAGGCGGCTGAGCAATGGCAGATGCAGCCAGTCGACATGGGCGTGGATCACATCGAAGTCTCTGGCTCTCAGCGCGATTGCCTCCATCAGCATCGCGCAGGCAGCGCTCGGATCGGCACCCTTCCGGCCGAGACGCAGCGCGCGCGGCCACACCGGGTGAAGCTTGCCGGCCGTTCGGGAGTCGCCGCTGGCAAACAGCGTGACATCGTGGCCAAGCTTGACAAGTTCATCCACCAGCCAGGCCACCACCCGCTCGGTGCCGCCGTAAAGCTTCGGAGGGACGCTTTCGGCCAAGGGGGCGAGCTGAGCGATGCGCATGAGGGGCCCTATACCGCTGAACGCATGATCAACACGATGGCCGCAGATAAAAGGTTCGAGATTGCAAGCAACGTCCAATCCGGCCTCGCGCTTGCGCTCGCCAGGCGGCAGATGCGCCTCTCAATGAGTCTCAACATTCGTCATCGGAAAGCCGCTCGAGATAGGCAAGCCCGAATCCCGCGAGTTCCTGGGCGTCACCGTTGCTCTCGTGTGCTTCCCACCTCCCTTGCAGATGACGCTCGAGGAGGCACCGACGGCCATCCGCAGCATCGACATCGCGATGCCGCGCGCGATACACGCACCAAGCAGTATCAACCGCTGTTCGTAGAGGGCCGTCTTCGACCATGTTCCCAGTTCCGACGCAGAGATATCCATGGGACGCCAACTCGTCGCGATGACGGAAGTTTCCAACTTTTCCCGAAAACGTCCAAGCCTGCGCGCTGTTGCGAGCGCAGTCAGCGCTCGCAATGACCTCACTTTGAAAATTGCGTAACGCGCAATTCCGCGTGCTCTGGTTGGACGGGGCGTGCCCATGCATGCCGCATTCGCGCTCTGCATATCGTTCTCGCTCAGGCTGCGGAGCCAATTGATTCTACTTGCGAGCCTTCCGTAACCGGCGCAGCATGGCCTCTGCCGACCTTCGGCCGCAAGGCTGATCAGGCCGGTCGCAACGCGCGAACAATTGCGCAAGATACGCAAGACAAAAGACTAAAGCGGAGGAAATGCATGACAATCGATGTCTCTCGTCGGTCCCTGCTCGCGCTTGGCGCGGGCCTCGGCGCCAGCGCCATGCTCGGCAGCAGCGCGATGGCGCGGGCTCCCAAGCTCGGCACGCAGACGCCCTACTGGCACCGCTTCATTCTCGGCGATGCCGAGGTGACCGTCGTGTCCGATGGACCGTTGCCGCTCGGCGACCCCTCCGGAACGTTCACCGGCGTGCCCAAGGAAGAAGTCAAGAAGATGCTTGCCGACAATTTCCTGTCGCCGGACAACGTCGTGCTCGAACAGAACTCGCCGATCGTGAACACCGGCGACAAGCTCATCCTGTTCGATACCGGCATGGGCAGCTCGAAAATGTTCGGCGCCAGCACCGGGCGACAACAGAAGAGCATGACCGAGGCCGGCATCAAGCCGGGCGACATCGACGCCGTGGTCTGCTCGCATGCCCATATCGACCATATCGGCGGCATCGTCGACGAAGGCGGCAAGCCACTGTTTCCGAACGCGCAAGTCTACATCTCACAGACCGATTTCGACTTCTGGACCGACGAGGGCAAGCTCGGCAGCCCGGCCAAGGACTTCGTCGTCCACGCCCGCAAGAACCTGCTGCCGGTTCGCGACCGCATCGTGTTCTTCAAGGACGGCCAGGAATTCCTGCCCGGCGTGCAGGCGATCGCGGCGCCCGGCCACACCGTCGGCCACACCATCTTCATGGTCTCGTCGGCGGGAAAATCGTTCGCCTTCCTCGGCGACCTCTCGCATCATTCGGTGCTGCTATTGGAGCGGCCGCGGATGGAGTTCTCTTACGACACCGATCCGAAGCAGGCGGCGGACACGCGCGTCAAGCTGCTGACGATGCTCGCGGCCAACAAGACCCCAGTGATGTCCTATCACTTCGCCTGGCCGGGTTACGGCCATGTCGCCAAAGCGGGCGACGGATTCCACTACTATCCGGAACCGATGAAGATGACGCTGTAGGCCGGCAAATCAGCTCCGGGCGGCGCCAGCGGCCCGGAGCCGCGATTGAGCTCATTCGGCGGGCTCCGCGTGGGCAAGTGGCGTCGAGCCGGCTGCGTCGGGCTGCGCCCCCGGAAACATCCGTCGGACGAGCACGAACAGCGCAGGGACGAAGAAGATGCCGAGCGCGGTTGCCGCGATCATGCCGCCGGCTACTCCGATGCCGACCGCGTTCTGGCTGGCGGAGCCGGCGCCGGTCGCGACCGCCAGCGGCAGCACGCCGAGAATGAAGGCGAGCGAAGTCATTAGGATCGGGCGCAGCCGCTGGCGCGCGGCGTGTAGCGTGGCCTCCACGAGGCTGCGGCCGGCCGCGATCTGCTCAAGGGCGAACTCGACGATCAGGATCGCGTTCTTCGAGGCAAGACCGATGGTGGTGAGCAGACCGACCTGGAAATAGACGTCGTTGGCCTGGCTGAAAAGCGTCGCCCCGAGCAGCGCGCCGAGTACGCCGATCGGCACCGTCAGCATCACCGCGAACGGAACCGACCAGCTCTCATAGAGCGCGGCGAGGCTGAGGAACACGATCAGCAGCGAGATCGAATACAGGTACAGCGTCTGGCTGCCGGTCAGCCGCTCCTGGAACGACAAACCGGTCCATTCGTGACCGTAGCCCTTGGGGAGCTTCGCCATCTGCTCCTCCACCGCCTGCATGGCGACGCCCGAGCTGATGCCCTGCCCCGATTGTCCCTGAAGCTCGACGGCGGCGACGCCGTTGTAGCGCTCCAGGCGCGGCGAACCAAAGCTCCAGCGATTGGTAGCGAGCGCCGAGAACGGCACCATCGAGCCCGCGGTGTTACGCACGTACCAGCGTCCGATGTCGCTGGTATCCATGCGGAACGGTGCATCGCTCTGGACATAGACCTGCTTGACGCGGCCTCGGTCGATGAAGTCGTTGACATAAGCGCCGCCCCACGCCGCCGACAGCGTGGTGTTGAGATCGCTCAGGCTCACGCCGAGCGCCGTGGCCTTGGCCTGGTCGACGTCGAGATTGAATTGCGGCGTGTCGTCCTGACCGTTCGGCCGCGCCTGCGCCACGCGCTTGTCCGCCGCGAGCTGGCCGAGAAGCTGGTTGCGCGCCTGGATCAGCGCCTCGTGGCCGTTCCCGCCGGTGTCCTGAAGATAGACGTCGAAGCCACCAGCATTGCCGAAGCCCGGGATCGGTGGCGGCAGCACGGCAAACACCATCGCATCGCGGATCCGGGCAAACGCACCCATGGCGCGGCCGACCACGGCCTGCGCCGAGGCCCCCGCATGCTTGCGCTCGTCGAACGATTTCAGGCTGACGAAGGCAAGACCAACGTTCTGCCCCTGGCCGGCGAAGCTGTACCCACTGATCGCGAACACGCCTTGCACGGCATCTTTCTCGTTGTCGAGGTACTGGTGCTCGACCTGCTTGATGACGTCGAGCGTCCGCGTCGAGGTGGCGCCGACCGGAAGCTGGATCAGGGTCATGATCGAGCCCTGGTCCTCCTCGGGCAGGAACGAGCTCGGCAGCCGCTGGAACAGGACGACCATGGCGGCGACGATCGCTGCGAATGCGATCAGGACGCCGGCGACACGCTTGATCGCGCCGGCCGCTCCGCGCTGGTAACCATCGGCCATGCGGTCGAAACCGCGGTTGAACGCGCCGAAGAAGCCGC
Organism: Bradyrhizobium cedriense; assembly: GCF_054602315.1. Taxonomy (NCBI): domain Bacteria; kingdom Pseudomonadati; phylum Pseudomonadota; class Alphaproteobacteria; order Hyphomicrobiales; family Nitrobacteraceae; genus Bradyrhizobium; species Bradyrhizobium cedriense. Next base: position 204,385 of record NZ_JBTSWB010000003.1, read on the forward strand.
GCCTGGCGCCGTGATCCTTCGGCGGCTTCAGGATGGTGGCGCACAGCGCCGGCGTCAGCACCAGCGCTACTAGAACGGAGAGCAGCATCGCCGTGACGATGGTCAGCGCGAATTGCCGATAGATGATGCCGACCGAGCCGTTGAAGAACGCCATCGGGATGAACACGGCCGACAGCACGACCCCGATCCCGACCAGCGCGCCGGTGATCTCGCGCATGGACTTCTCGGTCGCCTCGCGCGGGGAGAGATGCTCCTCCGCCATCACGCGCTCGACGTTTTCGACCACGACGATGGCGTCGTCGACCAGCAGGCCGATCGCGAGCACCATCGCGAACATCGTCAACGTGTTGATGGAATAGCCAGCCAGCGCGAGCACGCCGAACGTCCCGAGCAGCACCACCGGCACGGCGATGGTCGGAATGATGGTGGCGCGCCAGCTCTGAAGGAACACGAACATCACGACGAAGACGAGAGCGATCGCCTCGAACAACGTATGGATCACCTTCTCGATCGACAGTTTCACGAACGGCGTGGTGTCGTAGGGATAGATGACGCGAAGCCCCTCCGGCATGGTGGCCGTGAGCTGGGCGATGCGCGCCTTCACCGCTTCGGAGGTGGCAACGGCATTGGCGCCGGTCGCGAGGCTGATGCCCATGCCGGCCGCCGGCTTGCCGTTGTAACGCGCGGTGGAATCGTAGGATTTCGAGCCGAGCTCGACGCGAGCGACGTCGCCGATACGGACGGTCTGGCCCGTCGTGGCGGTGCGCAGGATGATGTCCTTGAACTGCTCGACGGTCTGCAGGCGGCTCTGCGAGGTGATGGTCGCGTTGAGCTGCTGGCCGCCGACGGCCGGAAGACCGCCGAGCTGCCCGGCCGTCACCTGGGTGTTCTGGGTCTGGATCGCCGCAGTGACGTCGCCCGGCATCAGATTGTATTTGGCGAGCTTGTCGGGATCGAGCCAGATCCGCATGGCGTATTCGGCGCCGAACAGCTGCACCTGGCCGACGCCGGCGACGCGGCTGATCGGGTCGTTGATCGAGGACGCGACGTAATCGGCGATGTCGCTGGCACTGAGCCGGCCGTCATCGGAGACGAAGCCGAGCACCATCAGGAAGCTCGACGACGACTTCACGACCTTGATGCCCTGCTGCTGCACGACCTGCGGCAGCAGCGGGGTGGCGAGCTGAAGCTTGTTCTGCACCTGCACCTGGGCGATGTCGGCATCCGCCTCGTTGGTAAAGGTCAGCGAAATCGACACGGCGCCGGTCGAGGTGCTCGACGACGACATGTATTGCAGATGGTCGAGGCCGGTCATGTTCTGCTCGATGACCTTGGTCACCGAGTTCTCGGCGGTCTGGGCGTTGGCGCCGGGATAGGTCGCGCTGATCGTGACGACGGTCGGCGCGATCTGTGGGTATTGCGCGATCGGCAGGCGCATGATCGCGAGCACGCCGCCCAGCATGATCAGGATGGCGATGACCCAGGCGAAGATCGGCCGCTTGATGAAGAAATGCGACATGACGATTACCGCTCCGTTACCGCGACTGCCGGCTGCGCCTCGGCCCGCCGGGTCGGGCTCACCGTGAGGCCGGTCGCCGGATCAACCGCGATCTCGACGGTCTTGACGGGCGCGCCGGGACGCGCCTTTTGCGTTCCGTCGACGACCAGACGGTCGCCCGACTTGGCGCCGGCGCGAACGAGCCAGTTGCCGTCGACCGCCTCTCCGAGGTCCAGCGTCCGCTGCTCGACTTTGCCGTCCTCGTCGACGAACATCGCCACCGCCTGCCCGAGCGGATTGCGCGAGACCGCCCGCTGCGGCACCAGGATCGCGTCCGTGTCGACGCCGGCAACGACGCGTGCGCGCACATACATGCCGGGAAGCAGCAGGCGCTCGGGATTGGCGAAGATCGCGCGCGATGAGACCGAGCCGGTGCTCTCGTTGACGCTCGTATCGGTGAAACCATACTTGCCCTTGTGGCCATAGACCTTGCCGCTCTCCATCAGGAGTTCGACCTGCACGCCCCCCGCCGGACGCTTGAGCTGGCCGCTGGCGACCTCGCTCCGCAGCCGCTCCATCTCGGAGGTCGACTGGTCGAGATCGACATAGACCGGATCCAGCTGCTGGATCGTCGTCATCGCGGTGGCCTGGCTCGCGGTGACGAGTGCGCCTGGCGTGATGGTCGACTTGCCGATCCGGCCCGAGATCGACGCGGTCACCCTGGTGCGGTCGAGCGAGATCGCCGCGGTGTCGCGGTTGGCCTGCGCCGCATGCAGATCGGCCTCGCCCTGCTTGTAGGCGGCAACGGCGTCGTCGACGTCCTGCTGGCTGGCGGCATTGGTCTGAAGCAGCTGGGTCTTGCGCGCCGCCTTCAGGCGCACGCTGACGAGCGTCGCCTCCGCCCGTTGCACCGACGCCTCGGCGCTCGCCAGCCCGGCCTTGTACTGCACCGGATCGATCTCATAGAGCAGGTCGCCCTCCCTCACCTCGGCGCCTTCCACGAAGTCGCGCTTGAGCAGAATGCCCGTGACCTGCGGCCGGACCTCCGAGACCTGATAGGCGACGACGCGCCCCGGCAGGACGGTCGATATCTTCGCCTCCTGCGGCTTCAAGGTCACGATGCCCACCTCCGGCACCATGTGTGGTGGTCCGGCCTGCTGATTCTGGTCCCCGCAAGCTGCAAGCAACAGGGCAAATAACGGAACAGCTCGGGCGATCAAAGGACGCATGATGACGATCCATCGGGTGAGTTGCGGCCCTCGATTTGGGGGCGGCGCGCGGAAACATCCGGAAACTCTTCGGTTTCCATCAGGAAACTTGATAGTTTCCTTCACCGAAGTCAAGTGCTAGGCTGCGCATGAAACTGCGTTCAAGCAGTCGTGAAGCAGCTCAAGTCGGATGATCCCATGGCTAGAGAATCCAGCAGTCTCAGGCGCACGGCGCCGTCTTCGGAGCGAGCCAAGCCTGCCATCGAACTGCCCGCCCCGGACGCGCGCATGACGCAATTGCTGGCGGCGGCGAAGGACACCTTCACCAGCAAGGGATTCGCCGCAACGACGATGGACGACATCGCCAGGGCTGCCGGAATGTCGAAGAAGACGCTCTACAAATTGTTCGAGAGCAAGACCGACCTGTTCCGCGCCATGCTGCTGCGCAGTCTGCCCGCCGCCGATTATGCAGAGGCGCCTTTGGAAGGGTCACCCGTCAGCCGGCTTCGAAACATGCTCCGGGAGGCTGCAGACGTGGCGCTGTCGCCCGGCGAGATTGCGCTGCAGCGGCTGATCATCGGTGAACGCCAGGCCTCACCGGCGCTGGGGCGCATGTTCGCCGAAGTCATCATCGAAAGCGGCATGAATCACATCATCGAGCTGCTCAAGACGATTCGCCTCGAGCCGCGTTTTCAAGGCGTGCCCCTCCGCCTGATCGCCGAGATGCTGTTCGGCATGGTGTTCAGTCACGATCACTTCAGGCTGCTGACCGACACCGGATTCAAACTCAATCGCCGCGTGCTGGACAAGCGGATCGACCTTGCGATCGCAACTTTCTGTGCGCCCGAGGACCAGGCCGGCGAACTGCCTCGCCCGGGCTAAGCGGCGATCAGCAGCCGAGCCTATCGGCGATCCCGCCGAAATCCCTCGCGACGATATCCCAATTGCCCGTCGCCTCGAAGTCGACCTTCTGCAACGGTCCGTACTCCGTCGGCCGCGCCACGAAGGCGGTCTTGAGCCCGTTCTTCTGCGCGGCCGCAAGATCGCCGTTGTGGGCGGCGACCATCATCACCTCTTCCGGCTTGAGGCAAAGCAGGCGCGCGGCGCCGAGATAGGTTTCCGGATCGGGCTTGTAGTGCTCGAACAGCTCGGCCGACAGGATGAGGTCCCAGGGCAGGCCGGCGAATTTCGCCATGTTGGTGAGCAGCGCGACATTGCCGTTCGAGAGCGGCGCGATGACGAACTTGGACTTGAGCCGGGTCAGGCCGGCGACGCTGTCCGGCCAGGCATGCAGGCGGTGCCAGCCCTTGGTGAGATAATCGAGATCGGCTTCCGTCAGCCCCTTGATCGCGAACTTCTCGACAAGCTTGTCGAGCGAGCGGCGGTGCAGATCATCCAGCATGACATAGCCGCGCTCTGGATGTTTGCGCACGTCGTCCATCGAGGCCATGTACATGCCGCGCCAGCCGTCGACCAGAGCGGTCCAGTCGGCGCTGATGCCGCGTCCCTTGGCCCACCACATGAAGTCAGTGATCAGGCTGGTGCGCCAGTCCACGACGGTGCCGAACACGTCGAAGACAAGGGCTTTGACGGCGGAGAGATCGGATGCTGGCGTCATGTTTCGCTCCGCGGATTTTTCCTGCGCCCGGTTGGCTCCGGCTGAGATCGAGAGCTTTAAAGCATGATCCTTTCCATGCAACAATAGCGGTTGTCCGCCACACCTCGTCCGTCCGCGACGAGCAAAGACTCCGCCCCAGCGTGCGCATGCATCTGCCATGACGACCTTCCCTGTCGCATACGTTCTGCTCGATCATGCCCGCCTCCCGGATGAGGAGGCGTTGATCCGGACACTGCGCATTCGTCATCCCGACTTGCAGTGGAGCCCCGGCGGGCTCTCACGCAGCAACGCTGCCGACGATCCGATGTTCATCCGTGCCGGCGATCATCTCATGACGATCCTCATGATGCCGGCGCCGATACCTTACGATCAGGAATTGTGGCAGCGGGCTTCCTGGCTTTGGCCGGAAGCTTTCCACGCCGTTGGCCGGCATCGTGCGCACCTCATCGTGGCGCCGATGGGCTCTGCCGAAAGCAATAAGGCAATGAAGGCGCTGAATTATGCCGAGAATACGCAGCTCACGACCGCTTTTGTCGGGGCCGTGGTCGCGGCATTGCCGGAAGTTGCCGCCGTCGTCTGGCGGGGAAATGTCGGCCGCTCGCCCGAGATGTGGCTGGACCAGTCACGTAACGCCTTTGCTCCCTATCCAAATCAACCCTTCGCATTGTGGATCGAGATCGTCCCCTATCTTGCGGGCAAGACCCTGGGAGCATTGACGATCGGATTGTCCGCATTCACGGGACGAGAGATCGAATTCGAGGTGGATGGGCTCGATCAACGCACCGTCACCTCCCGTGTTGCCCAGCTTTCATCCTACCTTATTGCCCACGGCCTGGACGACGGTCCCAGGAGCGGCGCGGTATTCGAGGCCGACTCCGAAATTGACCATCGCGTCGCGGTGTTACATCGCAGTTCCCGCTTCAATATCGGACCCGTCATTTCGTTTGCATCCCTTGATGATCGATCCGGGAGAGTCAGGACCTTTCCGATCATTCCCGCCGCCATCGCCCGAGATCATCCGTTGCTGGTCATGCTGGGCAAGGTCGGGCTTTTCGATCCGGCACAGGCCGAGAACCAAATCAGGCTCAGGCCCGATCATTATGAATCGGAGGTCCGCCTCGAGGCCTTCGACCGAGGCCTCTCGCAGGCCCTGTCCGGCATGATCGCAACCGACATCTATGCCGAGGCCAATACGAACGCGCGCCGCGCGCTCGCGAATGGAGATATGGCGTCCGCGAAAGCCGTTCTCCAGCCCTGGGCCGATGAAGTCGGCGAGCTTCAACAGGCTGTCAAATTCGCCCTGACCGTTTGCGACGCGTTCCTGTTCATGCCCGCGCCGCTCCGCAGCCCATAACAGACAAGCGCGGAATCACGTCTGCGGCGCGCGTCCGATCGGAGCAGCCGAACGATCGCGCGCGGACGGTCGCGACATCAATCCAGATGGAACTTGGCGAGTTCCCGGTGCTCGGCCTTGATGTAGCGCACGGTGCCGGTGACGGAGCGCATCACCACCGTCTCGGTCTCGATCACGCCGTCCTTGCGGAACTTGACGCCCGAGAGCAGCGAGCCCGTGGTGACGCCGGTGGCGGCGAACAGGCAGTCGCCGCGCGCCATGTCCTCGATGCCGTAGATCATCTTGGGATCGTTGACGCCCATCTTGGCGGCGCGCTCGATCTTCTCCCCGGAATCGAGGATCAGGCGGCACTGCATCTGGCCGCCGATGCAGCGCAGCGCCACGGCCGCGAGCACGCCTTCCGGCGCACCGCCGGTACCGAGATACATGTCGACGCCGGTGTTGTCGGGGTCGGCGCAGTGGATCACGCCGGCGACGTCGCCGTCGGTGATCAGGCGCACCGCGGCGCCGGTCGAGCGCACGCTCTCGATGATGCTGGCATGGCGCGGACGGTCGAGCACGAGAACGGTGATGCCATCCGGCTGGACGCCCTTGGCCTTGGCGAGGCGGCGGACGTTCTCGGCCGGTGTGGCATCGAGCTCGACGACGCCCTTGGCGTAGCCGGGGCCGATCGCGAGCTTCTGCATGTAGACGTCGGGCGCGTGCAGCAGCGTGCCGCCGTCGGCCATCGCCATCGTGGCGATCGAGCCCGGCATGTTCTTGGCGCACAGCGTGGTGCCTTCGAGCGGATCGACCGCGATGTCGACCTGCGGGCCGGCGTTCATGCCGACCTTCTCGCCGATGAAGAGCATCGGCGCCTCGTCGCGCTCGCCCTCGCCGATCACGATGGTGCCCTCGATCGGCAGCTTGTTGAGCTCGCGCCGCATGGCGTCCACCGCGGCCTGGTCGGCCGCCTTCTCGTTGCCGTGCCCGCGCAGTCGCGCCGACGACACCGCCGCCCGCTCGGTCACGCGCACGATCTCCAGCGTGAGAATACGCTCGAGCAACGCTTGCGGCGGGACTGAAATATGGGTCGACATCGGCTTACTCCTTCGAAACGGTTCTGGACGGACATTCCGCCCGCATCAACTCGCAGCACCCACGGTTCGTTCGAACCGTGTCAGTTCTTCTCGATCCGGATTACCTGCGGCCGTCCGCTGATCACCTTGTCGCGCTGCACGGCGGCGAGCGCGCGGCGCACGGCGTCCTCATGCGTCGCATAGGTGATCAGGATGACAGGCACGGGCACCGCCTTGCCGTTGCCGGGCGGAGCACCGCCATTGGGGTGGCGCTGCACGATCGACTCGATCGAAATCTTCTGCTCGGCGAGCCGCGTCGCGATCGCGGCCGCAGTGCCGGGGAAATCGCGCGCGAGCAGGCGGATGTAGTAACCACCTTCATGCCGTTCCATCGGCGCCTTCTTGGTGTCGCGCAGTTGCGAAATCGGCCGGCCGAACGGATTGGCGCGGATGCCGCGCGCGACATCGGCGATGTCGGCGACCACGGCGGATGCGGTCGCCGCGCCGCCAGCGCCGGGGCCGACCAGCGTGATCGGCGGAATGCCCTCGCCGTCGATCGTGACCGCATTTGTGACGCCCATCACCTGCGCGATCGAGGACGATTTCGGAACCATGGTCGGATGCACGCGCTGCTCGATGCCCTTGGCGGTGCGAACGGCGACGCCGAGCAGCTTGACGCGGTAACCGAGATCGGCGGCCGCCCGAAGATCTTCCGGCGCGATGGAGGAGATGCCTTCGACATACACTGCGCTCTGAGCAACTTTCGTGCCGAAGGCGAGGCTGGCGAGAATGGCGAGCTTCTGCGCGGTGTCGTGGCCGTCGACGTCGAAGGACGGATTGGCTTCGGCATAGCCGAGCCGCTGCGCATCCTTCAGGCACTCGGCGAAGGACAGGCCCTCCTGCTCCATTCTCGTCAGGATGTAATTGCAGGTGCCGTTGAGGATGCCGTAGACGCGGTTGACGCCGGTTCCGGCAAGACCTTCGCGCAACGTCTTGATGACGGGAATGGCAGCCCCGACCGCTGCCTCGAAATTCAGCGCACCGCCGTGCTTTTCAGCCGCCTTCGCGAGCTTGAGGCCGTGCTTGGCCAGCAGCGCCTTGTTGGCGGTGACGACGGACTTGCCGGCGTGGAGCGCAGCTTCGACCGCGGAGAGCGACGGATCGCCTGCGCCGCCGATCAACTCGACGAAGCAGTCGACCTCGGGGTGGGTGGCCAGCGCCATCGGATCCTTGGCCCATTCGAGGCCGCGCAGGTCGATGCCGCGCTTCTTCGCCTTCGAGCGCGCAGTGACGGCGACGACGCGGATGCCGCGGCCGCTGCGGCCCGCGAGCACGCGCGCCTGGGTTTCGATCAAACGGATAACTTCGGCGCCCACGGTGCCGAGCCCCGCTATGCCCACTTTCAGGGGTGCAACCATGATGTCTTAGAAAACCTGCCGAAGAGAACTCAACGCCGATTGGCGAGCGGAACGACGTTGTGCAACGTTTCGATGCCGCTTTCAAGGAAGCGGCGTACGCCGCGCGCGGCCTGCCTGATCCGTTGCTCGTTTTCCACCATGGCGATGCGGACATATCCTTCACCATGCTCGCCGAAGCCGACGCCTGGCGAGACCGCGACACCGGACTTCTCGACCATCAGGGTTGCGAACTGCATGCTGCCGACGCTGCGGAAGGCTTCCGGCAACGGCACCCAGGCGAACATCGAGGCTTCCGGCGGCGGGATCTCCCAGCCGGCGCGGCCGAACGATTCCACCAGCGCGTCGCGGCGCTTGCGGTAGGTGTCGCGCATCTCCTTGATGCAATCGTCCGGACCGTTCAGCGCGGCGGTCGCGGCAACCTGCACCGGCGTGAACGCGCCGTAATCGAGGTAGGATTTGACGCGGGCGAGCGCGGCGATCACACGCTCATTGCCGACCGCAAAGCCCATGCGCCAGCCCGCCATCGAATAGGTCTTCGACATCGACGTGAACTCGACCGTGACGTCCATCGCGCCCGGCACCTGGAGCACCGAGGGCGGCGGATTGCTCTCGTCGAAATAGACTTCGGCATAGGCGAGATCGGACAGGATCAGGATCTCGTGCTTCTTCGCGAACGCAACGAGGTCCTTGTAGAAGTCGAGGCTCGCGACATAGGCGGTCGGATTCGAGGGATAGCAGACGACCAGCGCGAGCGGCTTGGGAATCGAATGCACGATCGCGCGCTCGGCCGCCTCGAAGAATTGCGGCGTCGGCTCCGAGGGCACCGAGCGGATCACGCCGCCCGCCATCAAAAAGCCGAAGGCATGAATCGGGTAGCTCGGGTTCGGACAGAGGATGACGTCGCCGGGCGCGGTGATCGCCTGCGCCACGTTGGCAAAACCTTCCTTCGAACCCAGCGTCGCCACCACCTCGGTGTCGGGGTTCAGCTTCACGCCGAAGCGGCGGGCGTAGTAGGCGGCCTGGGCCCTGCGCAGCCCCGGGATACCGCGCGAAGCCGAGTAACGGTCGGTGCGTGGCTTGCCGAGCGTCTCCTTCAGCTTCTCCAGCACATGTGGCGGCGCCGGCAGGTCCGGATTGCCCATGCCGAGGTCGATGATGTCGGCGCCGGCATTCCGCGCAGCCGCCTTGGCCCGGTTGACCTGCTCGAACACGTAAGGCGGAAGGCGGCGAATGCGGTAAAATTCTTCCATGGCTCTCTGGGCTCCGGGCAACCGGTCAGGACAGAATCGACAGGCCACGAGGGCCATTCCAAGGGGCGCTCAATCCAGTCGCGAAACTCACTCAAAATCAAATGTTTAGAGCAATCATCGACGACCAAGGCTGAAGTCGTTCGCCCTGACTCTTGGCTGAACCGTGATCTTTTAGCACGGCAAGGCGCAGGCGCCAGCGATTACCTTGCCCGCTAACTTCATGGACCTATTTGGCGTCCTTTGCGGCAGCCGCCTGGCGATCGCGTGCGGCGGCCAGCTCGGCTTCGATCTTGGCGCGCTGCTCCGGCGGAATGATCGCCTGATCGCGATCCGGCGGTAGATCGTGCACCGGCAGATAGGTGCCCGGCTCCCTGACATGCGCCTGCGCATCCGCGGGCGTCAAATCCGCGAACTGGCTCGAACACCCGCCGAGGGCGAGTGCCGCAATCAGCAGCGCGCCGCAGATCGGCAGCGTCTTTTGCAGGTCCCATAACGCCAACACTTGGGAAATCCCCTACTCGTCCCAAAGCACGGCCCCGGGCAACCTTACCCAAGACCGCGCCCAAGCTCAAACCATTGCTGCCCAAATGGTGCGAGCGAGAAAATAGCCCATGCCCAACAAGCCGAGCGGTGCGGCCCGATTGTGACGGAACCAAGAAGATTTGTCGCAGTGCAACACATCTTCGAGAGTGTTTAACGTCAAACATGCGAGCTTCGCGGTGACGAATACGGAATGAATCGTTACTGTTCTGCTCATGAGTATGGCCACGACCGACACGCCGAAACCCGGGACGAAGTTCGATGCGGAAGCCTTCGCGATGAATGTCGCGCGGGCGATGGAGAGCGGCGGCAAGGCACTCGCCGCTTACCTCAAGCCGCGCGAGAGCGGCGAGGTGCAGGATCGCCCGCCGGCCGAGCTTGCCGAGGTCATCAAGACCTTCACGTCGGTCGCCGAATATTGGCTTTCGGATACGTCCCGCTCCTCCGATCTCCAGACCAAGCTCGCGAAGGACTATCTCGACCTCTGGGGCGCGGCGGTGCGCCGCATGGCAGGTCAGGACGCTCCACCGGCGATCGCGCCCTCGCCGCGCGACAAGCGCTTTGCCGATCCGGAATGGAAGTCGAACCAGTTCTTCGACTTCGTCATGCAGCTCTATCTGCTCACGGCCAAGTGGGCGCAAGATCTGGTGCGCGATGCCGATGGGCTTGATCCGCAGACCCGCCGCAAGGCGGAGTTCTACGTCCAGCAGGTCATCAACGCCGTGTCGCCCTCCAACTTCGTGCTGACCAATCCGGAGGTGCTGCGCGAGACGGTGGCCAGCAGTGGCGAGAACCTCGCGCGCGGCCTGAAGATGCTGGCCGAGGACATCGCGGCCGGCAAGGGCATGCTGAAGATCCGCCAGTCCGATCCGGACAACCTCGTCGTCGGCGTCAACATGGCGACGACGCCGGGCAAGGTGATCTACCAGAACGGGATGATGCAGCTGATCCAGTACGCTCCGACCACGGAGACGGTGCTGCGCACCCCGCTCCTGATCGTGCCGCCCTGGATCAACAAGTTCTACATCCTCGATCTCAAGCCGGAGAAATCCTACATCAAGTGGTGCGTCGACCAGGGCATCACCGTCTTCGTGATCTCATGGGTCAATCCCGACAAGCAGCTCGGCAACAAGAGCTGGGAAGACTACATGAAGGAAGGCCCGCTCACGGCGATGGACGTGATCGAGAAGGTCACCGGCGAGATGAAGGTGCACACCGCCGGCTATTGCGTCGGCGGCACCATGCTCGCGACCACGCTGGCCTGGCTCGCCGAAAAGCGCCGCCAGCGCGTGTCGTCCGCGACGTTCTTCGCCGCCCAGGTCGACTTCACCCATGCCGGTGATCTCCTGGTATTCGTCAACGAGGAGCAGATCGCAGCGCTCGAGCAGGACATGAAGGCGGCCGGCGTGCTCGAAGGCTCGAAGATGGCGATGGCCTTCAACATGCTGCGCTCCAACGATCTGATCTGGTCTTACGTCGTCAGCAACTACCTGAAGGGCCAGCAGCCGAGCGCGTTCGACCTGTTGCACTGGAACTCCGACGCGACACGGATGACCGCGGCCAACCATTCCTACTACTTGCGCAATTGCTATCTGGAGAACCGGCTCTCCACCGGCACGATGGTGCTCGACAACACCCTGCTCGATCTCTCCAGGGTGAAGGTGCCCATCTATAATCTCGCCACCCGCGAGGACCACATCGCGCCCGCGGAATCGGTGCTGTACGGCTCGCAGTTCTTCGGCGGTCCGGTGAAGTACGTCCTGTCCGGCTCGGGCCACATCGCCGGCGTCGTCAATCCGCCTGCCTCGAACAAGTACCAGTACTGGACCAACGACAACATCAAGGACGTCAGCATCGCGCAGTGGATGAAGGGCGCCGAGGAGCACAAGGGCTCCTGGTGGCCGGACTGGCGCCAATGGCTGGGCGGGCTCGATCCCGAGGAAGTTCCCGCGCGCTTGGTCGGCAGTGAAGCATTCCCACCGATCGAGGACGCACCCGGCAGCTATGTCAGAGTTCGCGCATAGCGGAATCTCCCGCGCTTTTGTATAGACAGGCCTTCGGCACAGCGACGAGAGGGGACCGGACTATGACGCGCGAATTGTTCTGGCTGACGTGTACGGTGATCCTGACCGGGATCCTCTGGGTTCCCTACATCATCAACCGTTGCCAGGTTCGGGGGCTGAGCGGTGCCATGGCCAACCCGGCGCGCGGCGACAAGCCGCAGGCGGAATGGGCCAACCGGCTGATGTTCGCGCATGACAACGCGGTCGAGAACCTCGTCATCTTCGCGCCGCTGGTCCTGATCCTGAACGCGATCGACTATTCCACGAAATGGACCGTGCTCGCCTGCGCCGTTTATTTCTGGTCGCGCGTCGCACATGTGATCGTGTACGCGCTCGGAGTCCCGGTGTTCCGTACGCTGGCCTTCACCGTCGGCTTCCTTGCCCAGGCCGTGCTGGCGCTGGCGATCTTCAAGGTGCTGTAATCCCGTCTCCTTGATAAGGCCGCGGCGCATCAGTGACGCGCCGCAGAGCCGGGCCAGCAGGCCACAAGCGAAGCAGGAATGGGCTCGGCTCTGCAGCGCATCACCGACTAAGTGCTGCGCTGCGTCCGGGTCATCAGTGAGTGGCTGCCCCTACTCCTCCGGCAATCCCAGCATCAGCCGCATGTTCTGCACGGCTGCCCCGGATGCACCCTTGCCGAGATTGTCGAGCCGGGCGACCAGCAACGCCTGATGATATTTGTCGCTGGCGAAGACGTAGAGCTCGAGCATGTTGGTCTCGTTCAGCGCCTCCGGCTCGATCCGGCCGCCCTTGGTCGCCTCGTTCTGGAGCGGCATCACCTTGACGTATTTCGAACCCGCGTAACGCTTTGCCATCGCCGCTTGCAGGTCGGCACCGCCAGGCTTGCCCGGCAGCGCGTCGAGCTGCAGCGGCACCGAGACCAGCATGCCTTGCCGGTAGTTGCCGACCGAGGGAATGAAGATCGGCCGCCGCGTCAGGTTGGAATAGAGCTGCATCTCCGGCAGATGCTTGTGCTCGAAGCCGAGGCCATAGAGCTCGAAGGACGGCGCGCTGCCATCTTCGAAGCTCGCGATCATCGACTTGCCGCCGCCGGAATAGCCGCTCACGGCATTGACGGTGACGGGATAATCCTGCGGCAGCAGGCCGGCATCGACGATCGGCCGCAGCAGCGCGATCGCGCCGGTCGGATAGCAACCGGGATTGGAAACCTTGTTCGCCGCCTTGATCTTGCCGGCCTGGTCCGGGGTCAGTTCGGGAAAGCCATAGGCCCAGTCGGGCGCGACCCGGTATGCCGTCGAAGCGTCCAGCACCTTCGGCGCAGACGTGCCCATGCTGTCGACCAGCGCAACGGTTTCCTTGGCGGCGTCGTCGGGCAGGCAGAGGATGACGAGGTCCACCTCCTCCATCAGCGCCTTCTTGGCCGCGGGGTCCTTGCGCTTGTCGTCGGCGATGGTCTTCACCGCAACATCGCTCTGGAGCTTCAGCCGCTCGTTGATGCCGAGGCCGGTGGTGCCGGAGCCACCGTCGACGAAGACGGTGGCAGGCTTCCTTGCCGCGCCGGTGGTCGAGGCTTTCGTCGTCTCAGCGAGGCTCATGGCGCGCTCCTTTCGAGCTTGTTCGTGTCGTCTGCGAAGATCTGCGGGCGGGTCTGCAGCATCAACCGTGAAATCTCTCCGGCGTCGGCATCACCGGCGCCGAGCGCATTTGCGATCGCTGCGAAATCGGCGTCCGACTTGTGCTGGTTGAGCTTGAAGCTGCCCTCGACCTCTTCAACCGTCATGACCAGACCCACGATCGCCTTCTTCATCGCCTCGAACCGCCCGGCGTTCATCTTGCCCGACGTCCATGGCTTCTTCGGCAACAGCCGGCTCTCGAACTTGTCGCTGAGCGTGTCGACCTGCACCGACAGTTCCTCGTCCGTCAGGAGCCGCACCGGCCCGCTCAGATGCACCGACTGGTAGAGCCAGGTCGGGACCTGATCCGGCGAGACGTACCAGTCCGGCGATACATAGGCATCGGGGCCGTTGACCGCGAGCAGCCAGGACGCGGCGCCATCCGCCAGCTTTAGCAGCGGATTGTGACGGGCGAGATGGAAGGCCGCCTGCGGCGTGCCGTCAGCGGCATAGGTCAGGTAGAACGGCAATGGCGAGGCGACCGGCTTGTGACCGTCGAAGGCGCACACTGTCCCGAAGCCGCGCTCCTCGGCGAACTTCAGGCTCGCGGCGCGGTCCTGTTTGAAGAAGGGTGGTGTGTACATCGTGGTCTCCTGCTGGGCCTCCGTGGGGAGCCGCCGGATCAGATCGCGCTGACAGGAGAGAGGATGCCGCGGATCGGGTCCAGCGGCAAAGACGATGATCTCAAACGCGATCGACCGCCCAAACCGCTAAAGAGCGGCGGCGGCGAGGGGCGAACATGATGGTCGCGGCGTTGATCATGGCGCGCGGCTATAAGGCCAGATCGGGTTTCGGTCAAGGTGCCGGCGTCAGATGACGCGCCAGATCCATTCCATGAGCTTCGCGAGCACGTCGCCGAACAGCAGAAGCACGGCCGACCAGATCAGGGCCGAGACGAAATTAGCGGCCTGGAAGCTCCAATAGGGCATCTCGAAGATCCCGGCCGCGAGCGGCACGGAGGCCCTCAAGGGGCCGAAGAAGCGCCCGATGAAGATGCTGGGTATGCCCCACTTGCGCACGAAGGCCTCCCCTCTGGGCAGCAGGTCCGGATAAAGCGAGAGCGGCCATATCTGGGCAACTCTTTCCTTGTAGCGGTAGCCGAACCAGTAGGAGACCCAGTCGCCCAGCGCCGCGCCGAGCCCGCCGGCGATCCAGACCGGGAAGAAACTGATGCCGCTGACCCCGATCAGCGCTCCGATGGCCACCAGCGCGCCCCAGGCCGGCACCAGCAACGATATGAACGCCAGCGACTCCCCGAAGGCGAGCAGGAAAACGACCGGTGCCGCCCAAGCCTGGTGAACGCGCACGAAGTCGGCCAGGGCGTGCGCAATCTGCTCCATTCAAAATAGCCTTCCGCCCCGTCTCAAGGTGCTGCCGATGAAAAGGACTGGTAAGCCAAGGACTTGTGTGACATCAAGTCACAAAAGCCGAGATGGACCGGACCGGGGCGTCAATTTGCCGGGAACTGGCCGGCCTGCGGCGTAAAATCGCCGGGATTGGCTCCCAACCACACCGCCCCGGGTGCCCTGCGATAACCTTTCCCAGTCAGAAGTGGCATAGTCGCCCCAACCGATTCGCCGCCCTTGCGGCCTCAGAAGCGCATCAAGATATATGTCCAAGCAGTTGAAGCCCAAAGCAAAAGACGACTTTTTCGGCGGCGACGAGCCGAAACCCCGCGCCGCCAAGCCGGCGCCGCGCGGAAGCGGCGGAGAAGCCGACTACACGGCCGCCGACATTGAGGTCCTCGAGGGCCTGGAACCGGTGCGGCGGCGGCCTGGCATGTATATCGGCGGCACCGACGAGAAGGCGCTGCATCACCTGTTCGCCGAAGTCATCGACAACTCGATGGACGAGGCGCTGGCCGGACACGCGACCTTCATCGAAGTCGATCTGAGCGCGGATGGATTCCTGACCGTCACCGACAACGGCCGCGGCATCCCAATCGATCCTCATCCGAAGTTCCCGAAGAAGTCGGCACTCGAAGTCATCATGTGCACGCTGCATTCGGGCGGCAAGTTCGACAGCAAGGTCTACGAGACGTCGGGCGGCCTGCACGGCGTCGGCATCTCCGTGGTGAACGCCCTCTCCTCGCGTCTCGAGGTCGAGGTCGCGCGCAGCCAGAAGCTCTATCGCATGAGCTTCGAGCGCGGACATCCCAAGGGCAAGCTCGAGGATCTCGGCAAGATCAACAACCGTCGCGGCACGCGTGTGCGTTTCAAGCCCGACACCGACATCTTCGGCGCCAAGGCCGCGTTCAAGCCGCAGCGCCTGTTCAAGATGACGCGCTCGAAGGCGTATCTTTTCGGCGGAGTCGAGATCCGCTGGAACTGTGCGCCCGAGTTGCTCAAGGGCGTCGAGGACGTACCGGCGGAGGCGACGTTCCACTTCCCCGGCGGCCTCAAGGATTATCTCGCAGCCGCGATCCATGCCGACACGCTGGTGCATCCCGATATCTTCTCCGGAAAATCGGGCCGCAACGGCGCGCACGGCGCCTGCGAATGGGCCGTGGCCTGGACCGCGGATGCCGACGGATTCCTCTCCTCCTACACCAACACCGTGCCGACACCGGATGGCGGCACGCATGAATCCGGCCTGCGCAGCGCGCTGTTGCGCGGCTTGAAGGATCATGCCGAGCGCGTCGGTCAGGGCAAGCGCGCGGCCTCCGTCACCTCGGAAGACGTGATGGTCGGCGCCGCCGTGATGCTCTCGGTGTTCGTGCGCGAGCCCGAATTCCAAGGCCAGACCAAGGATCGTCTCGCCACCGCGGAAGCGCAGCGCATCGTCGAGCAGGCGATGAAGGACCCGTTCGACCATTGGCTCTCGGGCAATCCGAACATGGCCAACCGGCTGCTCGACTTCGTGATCGACCGCGCCGAAGAACGGCTGCGCCGGCGGCAAGAGAAAGAGACCGCGCGAAAAACCGCCGGCAAGAAGCTGCGCCTGCCCGGCAAGCTCGCCGACTGCACGGACGCCGGCACCGACGGCTCGGAGCTGTTCATCGTCGAGGGCGACTCGGCCGGCGGCAGCGCCAAGCAGGCGCGCGACCGCAAGACCCAGGCCGTGCTGCCGCTGCGCGGCAAGATCCTCAACGTCGCCTCCGCCGGCAAGGACAAGCTGACGGCGAACGCCCAGCTCTCCGATCTCGTGCAGGCGATCGGCTGCGGCACGCTCGCGCAGTATCGCGAAGAGGATCTGCGCTATCAGCGCATCATCATCATGACCGACGCCGACGTCGACGGTGCGCACATCGCTTCGCTGCTGATCACCTTCTTCTACCGGCAAATGCCCCGGCTGATCGACGAGGGCCACCTCTTCCTCGCGGTGCCGCCGCTCTACAAGCTGACCCACGGCACCAAATCGGTCTACGCCCGCGACGACAAGCACAAGGACGAGCTGACCAAGAGCGCGTTCAACGCCAACGCCAAGGTCGAGGTGAACCGCTTCAAAGGCCTCGGCGAGATGATGCCGGCGCAGCTCAAGGAAACCACCATGGATCCGGCCAAGCGGACGCTGCTCAAGGTGGTGCTGCTCGCCGACGATCGCGATACCACGGCCGATTCGGTTGAGCGCCTGATGGGCACCAAGGCCGAGGCGCGATTCGCGTTCATCTCCGACAAGGCCGAATTCGCCAACGAGGATCTGCTGGACGTCTGAGGCCGCAACCAGGCGGCGAATTCCAGGACAGCCCCGGCCCTAAAGCCGAGGCTGTTTTGTTTTGAAGGGATGCCTGTTCCAGGCTTGCCCCGTGCGCCGCCGGTGCTTTTCGTTGATTCCCAGATCGTCGCAGAGCGACTCGGCCAGCGACTCACAGGCGCCGAGGCCGAGGCAGGATTGCCTTCACTTCAGCCAGAGCCGAATTTGCTAACGAGACGTTACCCGAAACCCAATCTTCAACAATCCGACAAGATACTGAAATATATCGCCTTTTATGGATGCCGGCGGCAGCACTGCAATTACCCCCGCACCGGCGTTTTCCGGCGACTGTGCCTGCCCGGCAACAGCATTTTGGCGAGAACCGTCTATAGTCCGGGACATCAGATGAAACGAACTTCAGTGCGCTCGCGCCTGCTACGACATACCAAGGTTGGGGATTTTGACATGAAGAAGACTCTGCTCGCTCTGACCGCGGTTGCCGCGATGACCGGTTCGGCCTCGGCGGCTGACCTCGGTGCCCGTCCCTATGCGAAGGCCCCGATGGCCGCTCCCGTTGCCAACTGGACCGGGTTCTACGTGTTCGGCGGCGGCGGCGGTGGGCTCTCGAACGCCGACCAGAGCATCGTGGATACGGCCACCGGCACGCCGTTGACGATCACGCAGCGCCAGGGTGGCTCCGGCTGGTTCGGCACCGTCGGCGCCGGCTATGACTGGCAGTTCAGCGGCACCTGGGTCGCCGGTGTGTTTGGCGACGCCCAGTTCGGCAGCATCCGCGCCACCATCCAGGATCCGATCTTTAGCATCACCGGCAACCAAAAGCTGGAAACCTCCTGGGCCGCGGGTGTGCGCCTCGGCTGGCTGGTCGCCCCGAACGTTCTCTCCTACGTCAACGGCGGTTACTCCGGCGCTCACTTCGGTCAGACCAACTTCACGACGCTGGGCGGCACTCCCGTGGGCGTCCATCTCGCCAGCTACGATCGTCACGGCTGGTTCATCGGCGGCGGCGTCGAGAACAGCCTGAACATCTTCGGCCTCACCTCGCCCGGCTGGTTCATGAAGACCGAGTATCGTTCGGCCTTCTACAACGCCAAGACCCAGACCGAGCTCTTGGATGGCACCAACGCGCCGCTCATCAACAGCGTCCGCGCCAACAGCTGGAACCAGACGATCTCGACCTCGCTGGTCTACCGCTTCAACTGGACCGGTCCGGTCGTCGCGAAGTACTGATCTGATCTCACGATCAAACGTCAAAGCCCCGGCATCGTCCGGGGCTTTTCGTTTGGGGGCGGCTTGCCGGCAATGCCTTGCACGTCGGCGCACCGGATTTCGCTCGCGGACCAACCGGCCCCGCCGATTGCACAGCCGCGAGTTGCAGGGACACGCTCCCTCCCCGCGGACGGCCCGCGCCGGCGCCGCCATTGTGTCCGAGCCGAAGCTGCGGCTACTGTACGAGCAAGCTTTCGCGGGCGGCGGTCATCCTTCTTTGCCGCTCGCGACAGAAGCGGGCCGATAGGGAGGAATGCATGCGCAGATTTCTGCTTGTTGCAGGCCTGTTTGCGACTGCCGTCGGGCTGCTGTGGATCGGACAGGGCACGGGCACCGTTCCGTGGCCGCGATCAAGCTTCATGGTCAACCAGCTGCAATGGGCGGGCTATGGCGCAGCCATGGCCGGCTTTGGGCTGGTGCTGATCTGGCAGAGCAACCAATAGAAGAAACCAGGGAATAAAAGCATGACATCCAGCCGGTTCGATCTTCGCGGCAAGGTCGCGATCGTCACGGGAGGCAATGGCGGCATCGGGCTCGGCATGGCGCGCGGCCTGGCCGATGCAGGCGCCGACATCGTCGTGGTCGGACGCAACGAGACCAAGTCCGCCGCCGCCGTGGCCGACCTCAAGCAACGCGGCGCGAAGGCGATCGCAATCACCACGGACGTGACCGACAAGGCGGCCGTCGCCGCCATGATCGAGCGCGTCGTCAAGGAGCTTGGACGCATCGACGTGCTCATCAACAATGCCGGCATGAGCATCCGCAAGCCGCCGCACGAGCTCGAGCTCGACGAGTGGAACAAGGTGATCGACACCAATCTCACCAGCGCCTTCGTGTGCTCGAAGCTGGCCTATCCGGCGCTGAAGGCATCCGGCAACGGCAAGGTGATCAACATCGGCTCGATGATGTCGATCTTCGGCGCGAGCTTCGCGACAGCCTATGCGGCGAGCAAGGGCGGCATCGTGCAGTACACCCGCGCCTGCGCCAACGCCTGGGCGCCCGACAACATCCAGGTCAACGCGATCCTGCCGGGCTGGATCGACACCGATCTCACCCGCGGCGCGCGGCAGCAGGTCTCGGGACTGCACGAGCGCGTGCTGGCGCGCACGCCTGCGGGGCGTTGGGGTGACATCGACGACTTCGCCGGCATCGCCGTGTTCCTCGCCTCGCCGGCGTCGAACTTCGTCACGGGCACCGCGATCCCCGTCGACGGCGGATTCTCCGTGATGGCTTAGTCCCGGCCCGCACGCAAAGAGCCTGCTCGCAAAAAAGGAGCCCCGGACGAAGCCGGGGCTCTCAGAGTTTGGCAGTGATCGTCTTTTGTTGGTGCTTGGTTGACGTGCTCAGTAACGGGCGATGGTCGGCGCATCGAACTTGTAGCTCGCGCGCACGACGGCCCACTGGATGTCGCGCGGCTTGGCATCGAAGGTGTAGTTACCCGAGGTGCCGCCGAGCTGATAGGTCTGGCTGCCGAAGGCCGCATAGTTGTATTCGACGCCGACGATCCAGTTACGGGTGACGCCGTATTCCCAGCCGGCGCCGATGGTCCAGCCGTTCGCCCAGTGCGTCTGTCCGCCCGAGCCTGTCGCCGGGCCGACCGTGTCGGTCACCGAGAGGCGGTTGTTCACGCCGGCATAGCCGCCCTTGATGTAGAAGAGGTTGTTCTGAACGGCGAAGCCGGCGCGACCGACGACAGTCGCGAGCACGTTGGCGCGCCAGGAGAACACGTCGTCCCCAGCACCAAAGGCGGTGTTCGTGAACGACCCCTTGTTGTCGAGGCCGGAGATCGTGCCTTCCATGCCGAACACGAAGTTGTTGGCCTGCCAGTTGTAGCCGATCTGGGCGCCGCCCATGATGCCCGAGCCGCGTTGACGATAGCCCTCTCCCGGGATCAAATCGCCGAACGCGGCGCCAGTCCCGTTGTTGATGAACTGCTCGTTGGTCCAGGCGCCGCCGATATGGCCGCCGACATAGAAGCCGGTCCAGTTGAACAGCGGCTCGACGTAGGCGGGCGCTTTCGTGTAACGCGCACCGAGATCGGCGGCGGAAGCAGCACCGGTCGAAACCAGAGCGGTCGTGCAGGCGAAGGCAGCAATCAATTTATTACGCATGGTACACCCCGTGTCCTCAGATGGGCGCACGGTCACACGCAGCTCTTACTCAAATTTGAATCAAGATAGTTAAGACGCCGAATCGACGAGTATCGCGAATGGAATCCGTCCTCGCTGTTGCATGCTGGCAACGCGCGAGACGCGATATAAGGCGGCATTATTCCTAACGAACTGCCGCGCTATGGCGCCGGCGCCGCCTTCGAATGCACGTGCTCGGGCCGCACACCGAGCGCAAGAAGGCGCGCCGGGATGCCCTGGAGCCAAGGCAACGCGGTGATGAGGCGCACGATCAGCGGCACCTTCAGCGGCCGGTCGCCGCTCTGGAGCGCGCCGCTGATGACGTTGTTCTGGACGGCCATCTGCATGCGCTGCGTCATCTTCACGGGGAATTCGCGGCGGTGGCGCACGGCATCAAGTTCGTGTTCGGACGGGCAGCCGTCGCGCAGCTTCTCGGCAAGAAGATTGGCGGTAGCGACCGCATCCTGCACGGCGAGATTGACGCCGACGCCGCCGACCGGCGACATCGCGTGGGCGGCGTCGCCGATGCACAGCAGGCCCGGCTGCGTCCAGCGCGGCAGGCGGTTGATGGCGACGGTCAGCAGCTTGACGTCGTCAAAGCTCTTCACGTCGGCGATCCCATGTCGAAGGACCGGGGCCATGCGCACGACATCGTCGAGCAGCGCCTGCAATCCCCTCGCCTTCACCGCCCCGTGCTGTCCCTTGGCGATGACATAGGCGCATTGCCAATAGTCGCCGCGGTCGAAGGTGATCATCATCTTGCCGGGCTCGACCCGTGCGAACACGTTTTCGGTCTCGTCTGGCCTGCGGCCGGCGCGAAACCAGAGCACGTCCATCGGCGCGCCGATCTCCTCGACGGCGAGGCCGGCGCGCTCGCGCACCGTCGAATGCCGGCCGTCGCAGGCAATGGTGAGATCAGCCTCGATGTCGATGAAACCGTCAGGCCTCTTCGCCCGCACGCCGGCGATCGTCTCGCCGCGGCGGATCAGATCCACCGCCTCCGTGCTCATCATCACCTCGAGCGAGGCAAAGCGCTGGCCGGCCTCACGCAGGAAGTTGAGAAAATCCCATTGCGGCATGAAGGCGATGAAAGGGTACTTCGTACGCAGCCGGCCGAGATCGGCGATGCGCACCGGCGTCCCGCCGAACAGACCGTCCATCTTCTGCAGGCGCTGGTGCGGCAGCTCCAGGAACCCGTCGATCAGGCCGAGTTCGTCCATGACCTCCAGCGTCGAGGGATGCACGGTGTCGCCGCGGAAATCGCGAAAGAAATCCGCATGCTTCTCCAGCACCACGACATCGATGCCGGCCCGTCCCAGCAAATAGCCGAGCATCATGCCCGCCGGTCCGCCGCCGACGATGCAGCAGCGGACTTTCATGGTCCCGTTGGATGTTGGATCGGATGTCATGGCCGCCGCGATCTGCGAGTATGGTCAAGATGACGATACTAACGCGATTCAGGCCGGGTGCAGTCTCAATTCGTCGGCGCAGGCCGAGGTTGGCAGCGACAAACCAATGCCAGCTTGCAGAGAAGGCCCGCTTTGCGCGGGCCTTTCACGAAAAGCGAGTTGGACTATTTCTGATCTTCGTTGCTGGTCCCGGTGCCCGGACTGCCAATCGGCAACCCGTTCGCCGCACGACCGACGCCCGAGTTTCGCTCGGCTTGCGCCGCCGCAGGCGTCTTTCCGTTCGCGGTCGGAGGCTGAACGTTCGGATTGTTCTGACTGTTGTTCGTGTTGACGTTGGCCCCGGTAGTGGTGCCGTGCGTCCCCATGCCCGACGGAGCCGACGGCCCGGAATTGGCGCTGCTGGACGATGTGCCCGTTCCGGCTCCTGAACTCGCCGCGGATCCTGAGCTGGCGCCGCCCGCACCGCCACCTGCACCACCGCCGCCGCCGCCGCCGCCGCCGCCACCTCCTTGAGCAAGGGCAGCCGTCGAAAGTGCAGCACAAGCGATGGTCACGAGGATGGTTCTGCGGATCATGATCGTCTCCCTGGTTTGACAGACAATCCAAGTCAGCAGGGGTTGTTCCTTCCGCGGGAGATCACGTTCGCCGGCCTCAGGGCTTTGGTGACTTCCGGTCCCAGGGGCGCTTGCCGTCGGCGTCGCGGTCCCATGGTCGCGCGGTTGGAGCTATCCGATCATCCTCGGCGGCCCTCGCTCGATCGGCCTGGACGCGTTCGCGGTCGGTGAGCGGTGGGGCTGTGGGGACCGGATTCGTCTGGGCCAGAACCGGAAACGTCGTCAGCAGCGCGACGATGAAGAACTTTGTCATCCCCGGTGCTAGCACTTTCGCCTTGGCCTGTCCGGATTAAGTGCGTCCACTCCGCATGACAATCCCGTCACAATCCCCGCTGAGCAGCGCATCAATTGTTGCTGCGGTTCACGCTGCGAAAGCTCTTGATCTCCGAGACGCTGCCGTCGCGATAGGTCAGCTCCACCGAGACGGACTGCGTGCTTGGCGCCAGCTTCATGTAGAGCGGCATGCCGGCGGTGACCGCGCTGGGGTCGCGCATGTCGCAAGGCGGCATCTTCAGCACCTGGTTGGGCACGGCGCTATCGATGCCGATACGCACCTCGCGGATGGCACAGCGGTAGGACACGAGGTGCGTGTAGTAGACCAGAAGCCCGTTGAACTCGCGGAACGACAGCCAGCTCGTCGAGGTCATGTCGAGGATCTTGCGCTGGTCGCGGATCAGCGCGGCCTCGGGATCGAACCTGATCGGGAACGGCCCCTGCATCTCGCCGGACTGATCGACATAGCGGACCTCGATGGTGCCGGCCGCAGCATCCGGCGGCAGTTCGATCGACGGGTTCGGCATGCGCTTGCGCGTGCGCGGATCGAGCGTGTCGATGAATCCGGTTTCGCGGAAATCGCCCTTGCCGGCCATACGCCAGGAAATACCAAGTGTCGGGTCGGCGAAGGAGAACGTAACGCTCCAGCCGCCATTGTGCCGCGAGAAGCTCGCGATCGGCGCGTTGATGGTCTCCTCCCTCGGCATCTGCGGCACCGAGACGGGAGGCAGCGCCGCAAGCTTCTGCGGCGGCGGATCGGCCGGCCGCGCTCCCTCCTTGGACACGCCGCTGAGGAAGACATCGTCGACCATCTGATCGAAATAGACCGGGACCTGCCTGTGCTTGACGGTCTCGGCCATCTCGCTGACGGCACGGCGCGTGCGCTGCGCCACCTGCACGAGGTTCTCGCCGGGCTTGAGCAGCTCCCTGGCGAAGGTGCGCGTGAACACCGAATTGGGATTGGCATCGTCATTGGACAGACGATCGAGCGCGGTCTGGCGCGGTCCTGCCGAGAACACCGAGAACACGCCTTCCGGCAGTTGCGTCATCGGCGCGAGCCCGCCGCCTCCGGCGACTGCGCGGGTCCCCCTGCGCTCGAACGGGTTGTTGCGGCAGGCGTCGAATACCAGGATCGAGGTCCGCGCCTTCTTGTTCTGGAGACGCTCGACGATGCGGTCGGCCAGGATCGAGGCGTCGCGCACCAGCTCTTCCTGCCCTTCCGTCGCCGCCGGCACGTCGGTCGGCAGCAAATAGTTCTGTCCGGCGATCTCGAAGCCGTGGCCGGCATAGAAGAAGAACGCGGTGTCGCCGGGCTCGATCGCCTTGTCGAAGGCAAGCAGCGTCTCGGAGAATTGCTGCCGGTTCTGGTTCTCGGCGACCATCACCGAAAAGCCGAGCTGCTTCAGCGTGTCGCCCATCGTGCGGGCGTCGTTGACGGCCTTGAGCAGCTTCGGCACGTTCCGGTAGTCGTTGTTGCCGACCACGAGCGCGACGCGCTTCTCGGCATGCGCGGGAGCTGCGAAGCCACTCAGGCTCGCCACAAGGCCAAAGGCAGCCAGTATTCTGAAAAGCCGACGCGTCATCGCATGTTTCCCGCTGCAGAACGGCCTGTGCCGGCTCCCTCGAACGGTCGTTCATGGAAGCCCTCAACCGTCGATCTGATAGTCGGCCCAGCCACAACGACGGTTCAAGGGCCTTTGTCGTCCGATTCCATCCTCGGCCTATGGCAGATTCGCGCGGAATCTGCTTTTTCTTGGGCATTCCGCTGAGAGGGGCTGCCGTGTATCGCTGGTGCACCGACGAGGTCGAGCCGCACGACCGCTTCGACTATTGGCGTGACGTGCGCGCCAAGGGATTGTTCGGCGTCACCGCCGAGCTCGCGCGCGAACGGCGGGCGGACTTCTTCGGCGAATTCTCGCTGCGCCAGCTTGGCGGCGCGGGCCTCGTCGAGCTGAAGGCCTCGCCCTACGCGGTCGAGCGCAGCACGTCCGACATCGCCGAGGCCCCCGGTGACGCGATCTGCGTCTACCAGCAGCTCGGCAGCGGCGGCCGGTTCTCCGGCATGCGCGCAAGCGACTTTGCGATCGCCAACGGCGCGTTCGCCACCAGCCATACCGACCTGCCCTACCGTACCGCGCCGCTGGGCGCAGGCGGCTTCCACCTGCGCATCCTGAAGATCCCGATGGGCATCATCCCGGCGCAGGACAAGCGCATGCGCGAGCTCGCGCCCCGGACGTTCAGCGATCCGGCCCTGGCGCCTCTGCTCGGCGCCTGCTTTGCCGATCTCGACGAGACCAGCGAAGATACCGGCGTCGATGCAGCCTCGCTGGTCCAGGCGCTGGCCCATCTGGCGCTGATTGACCGCGGCATCGTGCGGCCCGGCAGCCGGCGCGGACAAGCCGCACTGCGGACCGCCCGCCTCTCGTGGGCCCGGCGCCTGATCGCACGCCACCTGCAAGACCCCCGTCTCGCCCCAGCCATGGTGGCGGACCAGCTCGGCGTATCCGTGCGCCACCTGCACATGCTGTTCGAGACGGCAGCAAAGAGCTTCTCGCAGACCGTGACGGAGGAGCGCCTGAAGCAGAGCCGCCGCCTGTTGCGCGAGGCGCCGGAACGGCTGATCGCCGACATCGCGGCCTCCTGCGGCTTCGAAAGCGTGGCGACCTATTACCGGGTCTTCAATGCCGCCTATGGCATGGCCCCCGGCGACTTCCGGGCAAGGGGTTCGGATGGGCTTTAGCCGTCGTCTTGCCGTTGCGGCCGGAACGACGGGGTGACCGGAAAATCCCAACGAAGCCCGTCATTTGAGCAAAAACCTCAGGTTTTTTAGGGTCTTCCCGCGCCCACTCCATTGACTTTGGCCGATTCCTGCCTATGTTCCGGGTCGACGCGGCTCAGATCGAAGAGCGATTCTTGAGCCTTGCGCTTTGTTCGCGTGAGTCAGCACCCCCAGCTTCCTAGAGAGCGCGCCGTTTAGGGGTGGAACGCGACAGCCTTATTACCCTCGATTCCGAACGGCGGTTTCGACCAGAGGCTCAATGTCCTTTTCAAATCTCGGACTGTCCGAAAAAGTCCTCGCCGCAGTGGCGGCCACCGGTTACACCACCCCCACCCCCATCCAGGAACAGGCGATCCCCCACGTCCTCGCACGCAAGGATGTGCTCGGCATCGCCCAGACCGGCACCGGCAAGACAGCTGCCTTCGTGCTGCCTATGCTCACCATCCTCGAAAAGGGTCGGGCCCGCGCGCGCATGCCGCGCACGCTGATCCTTGAGCCGACCCGCGAACTCGCGGCCCAGGTGAAGGAAAACTTCGACCGCTACGGCGTCGGCCAGAAACTCAACGTCGCGCTCCTGATCGGCGGCGTTTCCTTTGGCGACCAGGACGCCAAGCTGATGCGCGGCGTCGACGTGCTGATCGCAACCCCGGGCCGCCTGCTCGACCACACCGAGCGCGGCGGCCTGCTGCTCACCGGCGTCGAGCTGCTCGTCATCGACGAAGCCGACCGCATGCTGGACATGGGCTTCATTCCCGACATCGAGCGCGTCTGCAAGCTCGTCCCGTTCACGCGGCAGACGCTGTTCTTCACCGCGACCATGCCGCCGGAAATCCGGCGCATCACCGAGACTTTCCTGCACAATCCGCAGAAGATCGAGGTCTCCAAACCCGCCACGACGGCCGTGACGGTCACGCAGGCCCAGGTGCCCGCCGGGCGCGAGGCGCATGAGAAGCGCGAACTGCTCCGCCGCCTGCTGCGCGAGGCCAAGGATCTCAAGAACGCGATCATCTTCTGCAATCGCAAGCGCGAAGTCGCCATCGTTCACAAATCGCTTCAGAAGCACGGCTTCAGCGTCGGCGCGCTGCACGGTGACATGGACCAGTCGGCCCGCACAGCGGCACTCGAACAATTCCGCAAGGGTGAGCTTCCGCTGCTCGTCGCATCCGACGTCGCCGCCCGCGGCCTCGACATTCCCGAGGTCAGCCACGTCTTCAATTTCGACGTTCCCCACCACGCCGACGATTACGTCCACCGCATCGGCCGCACCGGCCGCGCCGGTCGCACCGGCACCGCGATCTCGATCGTGACTCCGCTCGACCAGAAGTCGATGGTGGCCATCGAGAAGCTGATCGGCCAGAGCATTCCACGCGCCGAAGGCGATTTCGAAGTCCACGCTGAAGCTTCCGACGCAACCGAGCGTCCGCGCGAGTCGCGTGGCCGCGAACGTTCACGCGGCGGACGCGGCAAGCCGCAGCGCGGCCGCGAGCGCAGCCACGAGCCGCGCGAGGCAAGACATGCTTCCGAGGCGAGGCATTCTCCGGAGGCAAAGCATTCTTCAGAGGAACGGCAGCCCGCCGAGGCAAGGCATCGGTCTGACGAGAAGCGTCGGGCGGAGCCCCGTCAAGCGGCGCGCCAGCAGCCCGGCACGTCGCACGTGCCCTCGATCGGCCGTCCCGAGCCGCGCCGCCAGCGCGAGATCGACACCGAGCCGGGCGATCACTCGCATCTGCCGGCGTTCCTGCTGCGGCCGGTTCGCTCCCCTGCCGGGGCCTGAAGCGCGGGTTTCGGTTGAGCTAAGACAAAGCACACTTTTCGAGACGCTTCGTGGACGTATATTTACGGGGCGTTCACGATCGTCCGTTAGCCTACGAACATAATTTAAGCATTGCTGCGGTCGATGGCGCGCCGACCGCTGTGGGGTATGTTCCGTGGTCAAGGTGCTCGACGAACACGAACGCACGATGGCGTTCGCCGAGGTTGCGCTCGGTCAGATCCGATCGCTTCGGCAGACGGCAATTCCCCGCAATTACGAGATCTGGTACGTCTATGCCACGGGCTATAACGCACCGCTCAACAAGATCATCAACGAGACGCTGGCGCGCAGCGGCAAGCTGACCGAAGCCGATCTCGAACAGATTTACGAGACCTATCTCTCCCACATCAAGACCACCGACCGAATCGACAAGGTTGGCGCGCGCGTCATCGGCGAGATCGACGACGTGATGAAAGTCCTGGGTGACGCGCTCGGCAGAACCGGCGCTTACGATGCCAGCCTGTCTGGCGCGGCAGACAAGCTGGCTTCGGCCAAGAGCCGCGACCAGATCAAGGCGGTCGTCGAGGCGCTGCTGCGTTCGACCAGCGAGATGCGCGAGACCAACAAGGCGCTGGAAGACCGGCTGACACTGTCGAAGAACGAGATCAGCAATCTCCAGCAGAGCCTGGAAGCGATCCGCGCCGAGAGCCTGACCGATCCGCTCACCGGCCTCGGCAACCGCAAATATTTCGACCGCATGATCGGCATGGCCGTGCAGAGCGCGCTCGCCTCGGGCGAGCCGCTGTCGCTGCTGCTGTTCGACATCGATCACTTCAAGTCGTTCAACGATTCCTACGGCCATCTCACCGGCGATCAGGTGCTGCGGCTCGTCGGCCTTTCGCTGAAGCAGACCATCAAGGGCCAGGATATCACCGCACGGTATGGCGGCGAGGAATTCGCGGTCGTGCTACCCAACACCTCGCTGCGCCAGGCGCTCACGGTGGCCGACCACATCCGCCGCGCCGTGATGGCGAAGGAATTGAAAAAGAAATCGACGGGCGAGATCCTCGGCCGCGTCACCATCTCCGTCGGCGTCTCCTTGCTCAAGGAGGGCGACGACACCGACGCGCTCATCGAGCGTGCGGATGCCTGCCTCTACGCCGCCAAGCGCAACGGCCGCAATCGCGTGATTTGCGAGGCCGATCCGGAATACGCGGCGGAGACGCGCAGCCGGGTGGCGTAGGTCTTCACCTGGCTCCTGTGGGCGGGCACGTGACGCCCAGCATCTCTATCCTGGAGGGTGGGCACGCTTTGCTGCTTTGCCCACGCTGCGGACCGCCTTCTTGGCGGTCTTCTTGGCCGGCCGCTTCTTCGCAACGGGCTTCTTCGGCTCCACTTTCTTCGCCGTCGCCTTCTTCGCCTTCGGCCGCTTCTTCACCTTCGCGCGTTGGGCGGCGGCGAGCGCCGCCCTCGCCCATTGTGCAAGCTCTGCGGAATCGTCGAACAGGCGTGCGGGCAGCTCCCAGTAGGAGTTGACCACCACGGTCTTGGCGCGGGTCGAGTATTGAAACGGCTTTGAGCCTTCGGCTTCAAAGTCCGGAATGGTTTGCTGGTCGGCACGGAAGAACAGGCCGGCGCGCAACGACAGAGCGAAGTTGGTCCCATCTGCCGAGATACCGTAGCCGGAGAACATCTTTCGGATGGTGACCGGGCCGAAATCGGCGAACAGGTCGATCAGGAATTCGCGGTCCATGGCTGAACATTCTCCCCAACCTCGTCCCGGCGAACGCCGGGACCCGCAACTACGGGGAGCAGTTTAGCGAAGACTGGCAGCTGTAACAGTACGGTACTGGTCCGCTCCTCCCCGAGGGATCACGCGGTATGGGCCCGAAGCCCCGTGCGCAATTACGCACCAGGCCGGGACGACGGCAGCCTGATTGCGCCAGCCGGGTTACCCGTCGATCTTGGCCGGCCGCAGCTCGACCGATTCGCCGCAGCCGCAGGCGGAGACCTGGTTGGGGTTGTTGAACACGAACTGGGCCTGCATCTTGTCGGCCTTGTAGTCCATCTCGGTGCCGAGAAGGAACAGCACGGCCTTGGGATCGACCAGGATCTTGACGCCCTTGTCCTCGACGACCTCGTCGGTTGGGCGGACGTCATGGGCGTATTCGACCGTGTAGGACTGGCCGGCGCAGCCCCCGTTCTTCACGCCGACGCGCAAGCCGACGATCTCCGAATCGGCGCGCTGGGTCAGTTCGCTGATGCGCTGGGCAGCGGCATCCGTCAGCCGCATCACTTGCGGGCGGGGCCGCCGCGGCTTCGGAGGCGATGCTGGTGTCGAGCCTGACGAGATCTGGGTCATGTTATCTATGTGGTCCGTTGCGGAGCGATTTCAATGCGGCCTGGAACCGTCACCACATATTGAGCACGAGGCGCGCCTCGTCGCTCATGCGTTCCGGGGACCACGGCGGCTCCCAGACGACCTTGACGTCGACCACGCCGACGCCGGGCACGCTGGCCACCGCGTTCTCGACCATGGTCGGCAACTCGCCGGCGGCCGGGCAGTTCGGCGTCGTCAGCGTCATCTGCACGTCGACCGAGCGATCGTCCTTGATCTCGACCTTGTAGATCAGGCCGAGCTCGTAGATATCGGCGGGGATTTCCGGGTCGAACACCGTCTTGAGCCCGGCGATGATCTCGGTGGTCAGACGCTCGGTCTCCTCCGGCGGCAGCGCCGAGTGAGTTTCCATCGGATTGGCTTTGACTTCAGCCGTGTCACTCATGCGAACAAATCCCGCGCTTTCAGCAGCGCCTGTGTCAGATGGTCGACCTCTTCCCGCGTATTATACATGCCGAACGAGGCCCGGCACGTTGCAGTCACGTTGAACCGCTCTAAAAGCGGCATCACGCAATGCGTGCCGGCGCGCACCGCGATGCCCTGGCGGTCGATCACGGTTGCGACGTCATGGGCATGCGCGCCCTTGAGCTCGAAGGAGATCACCGGGCCCTTGCCTCGCGCCGTACCGATCAGCCGCAGCGAATTGATCTCGCGTAGGCGCTCCTGGGCATAGGTGGTGAGATCGTGCTCGTGGGCGGCGATGCGCTCCTTGCCGATCGAATTGACGTAGTCGATGGCGGCGCCAAGGCCGACGGCTTCGACGATGGGCGGGGTTCCGGCCTCGAACTTGTGCGGCGGGTCGCCGTAGGTGACGATGTCGCGCGAGACTTCGCGGATCATCTCGCCGCCGCCGTTGTAAGGGCGCATCGCGACGAGGTGGTCGTACTTGGCCCAGAGCACGCCGATGCCGGTCGGTCCGTAGACCTTGTGGCCGGTGAAGACGTAGAAGTCGCAGCCGATGTCCTGGACGTCGACCGGCAGATGCACCGCGCCCTGGCTGCCGTCAACGAGCACGGGGATGCCGCGGGCATGGGCGATCTTGACGACGTCCTTGACCGGCACGATGGTGCCGAGTGCATTCGACATCTGCGTGATCGCGACCAGCTTGGTCTTCGGCGTCAGCAGCTTCTCGAACTCGTCGATGAGGAAATTGCCCTCATCGTCGACCGGTGCCCATTTGATCACGGCACCCTGGCGTTCCCTGAGGAAGTGCCACGGCACGATGTTGGAGTGGTGCTCCATGATCGAGAGGACGATCTCGTCGCCTTCTTTGATGTTCGGGCCGCCCCAGGACGAGGCGACCAGGTTGATCGCCTCGGTCGCGTTGCGGGTGAAGATCACTTCTTCGGTGCGGGGCGCGTTGATGAACTGGGCGACCTTGGTGCGGCCGCCCTCGTAGGCTTCGGTCGCGGCATTGGCGAGGTAGTGCAGGCCGCGATGCACGTTGGCGTATTCGCTGGTATAGGCCTGCGTCATGCGATCGAGGACAGCACTCGGCTTCTGCGCGGAGGCCGCGTTGTCCAGATAGACCAGCTTCTTGCCGTAGACCGGCATTGCGAGCGCCGGGAAATCCTGGCGCACGCGCGCGACGTCATAGGTGCCGTTCTTGACTGCCGGATGCGTGCTCATGACCGCCGCTCCAGCCAGCGCTCGGCGATGCCGATCACGTGCTCCCGCAAACTGTCGTCGGCGATCTGCTCGATCGCCTCGCCCACGAAGGCCTGGATCAGCAGTGCCTGGGCCTGCTTCTCCGGCAGGCCGCGCGCCTTCAGGTAGAACAGCAGGCTGTCGTCAAGCGCGCCGGCAGTGGCGCCGTGGCCGCAGGAGACGTCGTCGGCAAAGATCTCGAGCTCGGGCTTGTTGTCCGCCTCGGCTTCGTCCGAGAGCAGCAGCGCGCGCGTCATCATCTTGCCGTCGGTCTTCTGCGCGTCGGGACGGACGATGATGCGACCCTGGAACACCGAATGGGCGCGGTCGTCGATCACGGCGCGGAAGATCTCGCGGCTGACGCAGTTCGGCACAGCATGATCGACCACCAGCGTGGTGTCGCCATGCTCGGTCTTCTGCAACAGGTTGACGCCGTTGATGGAGAGCTCGCTGCCCTCGCCCGCCAGCGTGATGAAGCCCTGCAGACGGCTGACGGCTGCGCCGCTGGTCATGTTGAAGAAATTGAGCTTGGTATTGGCGCCCACGGTGACGAACTGCGAGGTGATGTTCACCGCATCCGGCGCATCGTCCATCAGGCGAATGTGCGCGACATCGGCACCATCGCCGATCCAGAGGATCACCGCATCGTTGACCTGATAGCCGCCTGCCTTTCCGGCCGCGACGAATGTCTCGATGATCGTGGCACGAGCACCTTTGCCAATCCGCAGATGCGAGCGGGTGAACGCGGACGCGCCAGCCGCCGTCGCAACATGGATGATTTGGATCGGCGCGGCCAGTTGCACGCCGTCGGCGATCGTGACGACCACCCCATCCGTCGCCATGGCTGCATTGAGCGAGATCACTGCATCGGTCGAGGTGGTCCGGAGGAGATCGCCGGCGACCGGGTTGGCCCCATTGTCCAGGATATCGCGCAGCGTCGTGACACCCGCTTCTGAAACCAGCGCGCTCGCGTCGGAAAGATCGGCCGCGAAGACGCCGTCGACCAGCACCAGCTTGCGTGCGCCCGCGATCGCATGCGCCTTCACCGCGTCCACGGCGCGCTTCAACGCAGCCGCATCGGGCGCGGCTGCCAGCGGCAGCACCTCGCCGACCAATGCACGCAGGTCGGTGTATTTCCATTCCTCGATCCGGCGGTGCGGCAGGCCGAGACGCTCATAGGTCTCGAAGGCCTCGCGGCGCACTGCGGTGACCGCGGGCGTACCCGGCAGCCGGCCCTCGGCGCTGGCGAAGAGATCGCTCACCGCGCGGCTCTTTCCGGTCTTTGCCACAGCAACGTTCATCACAAACAATCCTTACGCGGCATCCTCGAACTGGGCGTAGCCGGACGCTTCCAGCTCCAGCGCCAGCTCCTTGCCGCCGCTCTTCACGACGCGGCCCTTCGACATCACGTGCACG
Organism: Bradyrhizobium cedriense; assembly: GCF_054602315.1. NCBI lineage: Bacteria > Pseudomonadati > Pseudomonadota > Alphaproteobacteria > Hyphomicrobiales > Nitrobacteraceae > Bradyrhizobium > Bradyrhizobium cedriense. The sequence goes on from NZ_JBTSWB010000003.1 coordinate 237,364, forward strand.
ACGTCGGGCACGATGTAGTTCAGCAACCGCTGATAGTGGGTGATGACGACCATCGAACGCTTGGGCGAACGCAGCGCGTTGACGCCGTCGGCCGCGATGCGCAGCGCGTCGATGTCGAGGCCGGAATCCATCTCGTCGAGGATGCACAGGCTCGGCTCGAACAGCGCCATCTGCAGCACCTCGTTGCGCTTCTTCTCGCCGCCGGAGAAGCCGACATTGACGCCGCGCTTGAGCATGTCCTGCGGAATATTCAGCGATTTCGAGACTTCACGGACCTTCTTCAGGAAATCGGGTGTCGAATATTCGCTCTCGCCGCGCGCCTTGCGTTGCGCGTTGAGCGCGGTGCGCAGGAAGTTCATGGTGGCGACGCCGGGAATCTCGACCGGATACTGGAACGCCAGGAACACGCCCTTTGCCGCGCGCATGTCCGGTGACATCTCCAGAAGGTCCTCGCCCCTGAAAAGGATCTGGCCGTCGGTGACCTCGTAGCCGGGCTTGCCGGCAATGACGTGCGAAAGCGTCGATTTCCCGGAGCCGTTCGGCCCCATGATCGCATGCACCTCGCCCTCGTTCACGGTCAGCGTCAACCCGTGGAGGATTTCACGCTCCTCGACACGAACCTTCAGGTCTTTCACTTCAAGCAAAGCCATTTTGGTGTCCAGTTTATTCAATTGGTGCATGGCGCGCCGGGGCGCACCGCAAGGGTCGGGATTAACCGACCGACCCTTCGAGCGAGATCGAGATCAGCTTCTGCGCTTCCACCGCGAACTCCATCGGCAGTTGCTGCAGCACGTCCTTGACGAAGCCGTTGACGACGAGGCCGACCGCTTCTTCCTGGCTGAGCCCGCGCTGGATGCAGTAGAACAGCACGTCCTCGGAGATCTTCGAGGTGGTCGCCTCGTGCTCGAATGTCGCCGACGAGTTCTTGGCCTCGATGTACGGCACGGTGTGCGCACCGCATTTGTCGCCGATCAGCAGCGAGTCGCAGGCGGTGAAGTTGCGCGCGCCGGTGGCCTTGCGGTGCGCCGTGACCAGGCCGCGATAGGTGTTCTGCGACTTGCCGGCGGCGATGCCCTTGGAGATGATCCGGCTCGTCGTGTTCTTGCCGAGATGGATCATCTTGGTGCCGCTATCGACCTGCTGATAGCCGTTCGAGATCGCGATCGAGTAGAACTCGCCGCGCGAATTGTCGCCGCGCAGGATGCAGCTCGGGTACTTCCAGGTGATCGCCGAACCGGTCTCGACCTGGGTCCAGGAGATCTTGGAGTTGTTGCCGCGGCAGTCGCCCCGCTTGGTGACGAAATTGTAGATGCCGCCCTTGCCTTCCGAATTGCCGGGATACCAGTTCTGCACCGTCGAATATTTGATCTCGGCGTCGTCATGCGCGACGAGCTCGACCACGGCGGCGTGCAGCTGGTTCTCGTCGCGCTGCGGCGCGGTGCAGCCTTCGAGATAGGAGACGTAGGAGCCCTTGTCGGCGATGATCAGCGTGCGCTCGAACTGGCCGGTGTTGCGCTCGTTGATGCGGAAATAGGTCGACAGCTCCATCGGGCAGCGCACGCCCGGCGGCACGTAGACGAACGAGCCGTCGGAGAACACCGCCGAGTTCAAGGTCGCATAGAAATTGTCCGAGGTCGGAACCACCGATCCCAGATATTTCTGCACCAGTTCAGGATGCTCGCGGATCGCCTCCGAGATCGGCATGAAGATCACACCGGCCTTCTTCAGCTCCGCCTTGAAGGTGGTCGCAACCGAAACCGAATCGAAGACAGCATCGACCGCAATCTTGCGCCGGGCCGGGTCTTCCTCGCCCACCTTGGGCTCGACCCCTTCGAGCATGGCGACTTCCCGCAAGGGGATGCCGAGCTTCTCGTAGGTCTTGAGGATCTCCGGATCGATCTCGTCGAGCGAGGTGATCGTCTTCTTCGGCTTCGGCGCCGAATAGTAATAGAGATCCTGGAAATCGATCCTGGGGTAGTCGACGCGCGCCCAGGTTGGCTCGGTCATGGTGAGCCAGCGCCGATAGGCTTCCAGCCGCCACTGGAGCATCCAGGCGGGCTCATTCTTCTTCTCGGAGATGAACTTGACGGTCTCTTCCGACAATCCCTTGGGGGCCTTGTCGGACTCGATTAGGGTCTCAAACCCATAACGATACTGGTCGACGTCGATGCGCTTCACGCGCTCGACCGTCTCTTGTACGGCTGGCATTCTATCCTCCGCTCGCGGTTTCAAGGACCGCGGTGGATCAAACTTGGTCGAGTATTACGATATTTCTCTGCGGAAAGCACGGGCTTAGAACCGTTCAAGCCGTGTTTCGTCGCTTAGCCCTTAAGTAGGGTATTACCAAGCTTTCGCCAAGCCTCTAACGCCCTCTTGATGTCCTCTGGCTCCGTGGACCAGCCAAGACTGAGGCGCACTGCTCCCTGGGCGACCGCAGGGTCGCAGCCCATGGCAGACAGGACGTGGGACGGCTGGACCTTTCCCGAGGAACAGGCGGAGCCTGAGGAAACCGCGATGCCCTCCAGGTCGAAGCCGATCACCGCGGTTTCGGCCTTCAGACCCGCCGCGGTGAACAGTACGGTATTTGGCAACCGCTCCACATCGTCGGCAAAGATCGTCGCTGCAGCAATGCCGCGAAGGCCATTTTCCAAACGATCTCTGAGAGTTGTCATTCGGTTCACATCTTCCGGCAGAGTCTGAAGCGCGGCCTTCACCGCCGCCCCGAATCCGGCGATGCCCGGCACATTCTCGGTTCCTGCACGACGGTTGAGCTCCTGCCCGCCGCCCCGCAGCACCGGATCCATGCCGGCGATCCCTTCCGCCATCACCAGTGCGCCAACTCCCTTGGGGCCGCCGATCTTGTGCGCAGAAAACGTCGCAAGGTCGGCACCTACGGAATTGATGTCGAACGGGATTTTACCGAGTGCCTGGATCGCATCCGTGTGCAGGAGGCCGCCTGCCGCGTGGACGATGCTTGCGGCCTCAGCAATGGGCTGGAGCGCACCGGTCTCGTTGTTGGCGGCCATGATCGAGACCAGGGCCGGCGGGCCGTCCTTGAGCTGCATCTTCAGATGATCGAGATCGACCACCCCGGAGCGCGTGACTTCGATCAGGCCAATCTTGTCCGCCGGGAACCGGCCTCCGGCGAGCACCGAAGCATGCTCGACTGCCGACACCAGCAGCCGCTCGACTGGGCCGCCAAGGGGGCCCCGCAACCCCGGCGATAGCGCCAGTGCATTGGCCTCGGTTCCAGCGGAGGTGAAGACGACGTTCCGCGGCAGCGCTCCCACCGCGGCTGCCAACATGGCACGGGCCTCCTCCACCAGCCGTCGCGCCGCTCGCCCCTCGGCATGGACCGACGACGGATTGCCAGCCAAATCCCAGGCGGCCAGCATTGCGCTGCGCGCCTCGGCGCGCAGCGGCGTGGTCGCATTCCAATCGAGATAGACGCGGCTCGGCATATGGTAATATATTACTTTCTGAGGAACCGTGGCCTGCTGGCCTGCCCGCGGGACATGGCGCGCCGTCGCGCCCTTGGCAACCGCGATTCCGTCTCCGCGGCGCCCGATGACATGGCCATGACACGCTAACACCTTGAGCCAATTGGGTGATGTTCAAGATGCTTGCTTTTTGACCCTCAGCCTATGTTAGAACGCGCACCGTCAAGTCACCGCGCGCTCTCAGCGCATCACCGCAAGGCGCGCCTTCTCACCCTTCATTCGCGCTTCCATCGGCATCTGCCGACGAGGCTACAATCGGTTGATTGCTAGGGATCATCTCTCCAGGAAATCAATCAAGAGATCACCGATGCCCGAAGTCATTTTCACCGGCCCTGCTGGCCGTCTCGAAGGCCGCTATCACCCGGCCAAGCAGAAGAACGCGCCGATCGCGATGATCCTGCATCCGCATCCGCAGTTCCACGGCACGATGAACCATCAGATCGTGTACCAGTGCTACTACGCCTTCGCGCATCGCGGCTTCTCGGTGCTGCGCTTCAACTTCCGCGGCGTCGGCCGCAGCCAGGGCTCGTTCGACCATGGCACCGGCGAATTGTCGGATGCGGCGGCAGCCCTCGACTGGGCGCAGACCATCAACCCGGAAGCGCGCGCCTGCTGGGTCGCCGGCTTCTCCTTCGGCGCCTGGATCGGCATGCAGCTCCTGATGCGCCGGCCCGAGGTCGAGGGCTTCATCTCGATCGCGCCGCCCGCGAACCTCTACGACTTCTCGTTCCTCGCGCCCTGCCCGTCGTCGGGCCTGATCGTGCATGGCGAGAAGGACGCGGTGGTGCCTCCGAAGGACGTCAACACGCTGGTCGAGAAGCTGAAGACGCAGAAGGGCATCGTGATTGATCAACAGATCATCCCCGGCGCCAACCATTTCTTCGACGCCAAGCTCGAGCCGCTGATGGAAACCATCACGGCCTATCTCGACATGCGTCTGGCGAACGTGCGCTAAGCGAGTTTCAGCGCGACGATCCCCAACAGCACGAGCGCGATGCCCGCAAGCTTCATCGCGCTCAAGGTCTCTCCGAACAGCACCACGCCCATCAGGAGGGTCCCGGCGGCGCCAATGCCGGTCCACACCGAATAGGCGACGCCGACCTCGAGCACTTTCAAGGCGCGTCCGAGCAGGAAGACGAACGCGGCGAGCAGCACCAGCGAAGCGATGCTCCAGCCCGGCCGCGTGTAGCCTTCCGCATATTTCATCGCGATCGCCCAGCCGACGTCGAGCAGGCCTGCGAGCACGAGCATGGCCCAAGCCGATGACGGCGACATCGGCGCGCTCAGGCGGCAAGCTTGAGCAGATGCGCGTCGTGTCGCACGAGGAAGGCACGCAGCAATTGGGGGTAATCCGCGCCGACCGCCGAGCGGACGCTCGGACGTTTCGCGAGCTCGGCGCGCCACGACCGCACCTTCGGCAAGTCTTCGAAGACGCCGAGCTCCGCAATCTCATCGAACACATCGAAATAGCGGAAGACGGGTGCGAACACCGCATCGACCAGGCTGAACGCCTCCCCCGCGAAATACGGCCCCGCGCCCAGCGCCGCTTCGACGCGCGCGAACTTCGCGGCGAGCGCCTGGCGCTTGCTCTCGAACGTTGCCGGGTCGGTCGTCGTCTCCAGGCCCCAGAGATCGCCGAGAATGGCCGATCCGAACTCCATCCAGGCGCGGTGCTCGGCACGCTTGAGCGCATCCGCCGGATGCAGCTTTGCGCCGCCTTGGGTTTCATCGATGTATTCGCAGATCACATTGCTCTCGAACAGCGTGACCTCGCCCTTCTCCGTCGACACCACCAGCACCGGCACCTTGCCGAGTGGCGATAGTCTCAGAAACCAGTCGGGTTTGCCGGCGAGATCGATATCGATCCGCTCGAACGGCGCGCCCTTCTCCTTGAGCGCGATCACCGCGCGCTGCACGTAGGGGCAAAGCTTGTGGCTGATCAGTTTGAGCGTAGCGGTCATGGCGAGGATTCCGGCAATTAGATGCAACTGCATAAATATAGATGCACTTGCATTAACCCGTCAAGATGGATGCATCTGCATACATCCCGTCCTCAGGGCCGCGCGATCACTCCGCCCGTCATCGGCATCGGCACGCCGGTCGTTGCGGGATAGGACAGTGGCAGGCCCTTCAGGCCGCGCGCAGCGAGGAAGCCGAAGGCCTGCGCCTCGATGGCGTCGGAGGCCCAGCCGAGCGTCTCGGCGGCCTCGACGGTTGCCGAGCCCACGCGGTCCCGCAGCATCCGCAGCAGGGTCAGGTTGCGGGCGCCGCCGCCGCAGACGATCCAGCTGCGCGGCCGTCGCGGCAGCAGCGGAATGATGCGCGCGATCGCGGCGGCGGTGAAGGCGGTCAGCGTCGCGGCGCCGTCGGCCGGCGCGACGTCGCCGAGCCTCAGCGCGGCAAAATCGTTGCGGTCGAGCGATTTCGGCGGCGGCAGCGCAAAGAACGGCAGCTCCAGCGCCCGGGCGATCCAGGCTTCATCCACTTTGCCGAGCGCCGCGAATTTGCCTTCCGCATCGAACGCCTTACTCATGGTGCGATACATGAAATCGTCGAGCAGTGCGTTGCCGGGGCCGGTATCGCAGGCAATCAACGCGTCGTTTCCGTCGATATAGGTGATGTTGGAGACGCCGCCGATATTGACCACGACGATCGGCGGCTCGCGCTGCAGCGAATGGACGAGCGCGCGGTGGTAGACCGGCACCAGAGGCGCACCCTGCCCGCCGGCCTCGACGTCGGCGGCGCGGAAATCATGCATCACCGGGATATGGATCGCCCTGGCCAGCGCCGGCGCGTCGCCAATCTGCACCGTCAGCCGTTTCTCGGGCCGGTGCAGCACAGTCTGGCCGTGGAAGCCGACGATGTCGATATCCTCCGGCCTCATGCGGTTCTGGGCGAGGAACGCCGTGACCGCCTCGGCATGGGCCCGCGTCACCGCGCGCTCCGCCTCGGCCAGAATGCCCGGCCGGGCGTCGCGTTGCTGCAGATGCACGGCCTCGCTCAGCGCCTGGCGCAGCAGGTTGCGCTCGGCCGGGCTGTAGGCCCGGTAGCCGGACGGCCCGAACGCCTTCACCTGTTTTCCGTCGGTTTCGATCAGCGCCACATCCACCCCGTCCAGCGAGGTGCCGCTCATCAAACCGAGTGCCGTCAACATCATGGATCAGCGTCCTCAAGAGACCCTCCCTGGCCTGCCGATCTTGTGCCAGAGGGACACATCTTATAATGCCAACGCGCCAAGTGGCGGGCGGCAAGCGGGTTCCCACGCTAGACCCCTAAATTGCCCCCAAAACAGTAAACCAAGAATTGTTGGGCATGCCGACAGATGACTGCATTTAAATCGGACTTCCTCAATACCTTGCAGGAACGTGGTTTCATCCACCAGTGCTCCGATTTCGAGGGGCTGGACGCCCTCGCCGCCAAGGGCGAGGCCACCGCCTATGTCGGCTACGATTGCACCGCCCGCTCGCTCCACATCGGCAATTACCTGACCATGATGATGCTGCACTGGCTCCAGCAGTCCGGCAACAAGCCGATCACGCTGATGGGCGGCGGTACCACCATGGTGGGCGACCCCTCCGGCAAGGACGAGACGCGCGCGATGCGCACCGTCGCCGAGATCGAGGCCAACAAGGAATCGATCCGCGGCGTGTTCGCAAAGGTGCTGCGCTATGGCGAGGGCAAGAGCGACGCCATCATGCTCGACAATGCGGAGTGGCTAACAAGGCTGAACTGGATCGAGATGCTGCGCGACGTCGGCCGGCATTTCTCGGTGAACCGAATGCTGACCATGGACTCCGTGCGGCTGCGTCTCGAGCGCGAGCAGGAGATGAGCTTCATCGAGTTCAACTACATGGTCTGCCAGGCCTACGACTTCGTCGAGCTCGCCAAGCGCACCGGCTGCCGCCTCCAGATGGGCGGTTCGGACCAGTGGGGCAACATCATCATGGGCGTCGATCTCGGCCGCCGCATGGGCACGCACCAGTTGTTCGCGTTGACGACGCCGCTGCTGACCACTGCATCGGGCGCCAAGATGGGCAAGACGGCGCAAGGCGCGGTATGGCTCAATGCCGACCAGTTCTCGCCGTATGACTTCTGGCAGTACTGGCGCAACACTGAAGACGCCGACGTCGGCAAGTTCCTAAAGCTGTTCACGACGCTGCCGATGGCCGAGATCAAGAAGCTCGAAACGCTCGGCGGCTCGGAGATCAACGAGGCCAAGAAGGTGCTTGCGACCGAAGCAACCGCGCTGCTGCACGGCCGGGACGCTGCGAACGAAGCAGCGGAGACCGCGCGCCGCACCTTCGAGGAAGGCGCGCTCGCCGAAAGCCTGCCCACCGTGGAAATTCCGCGAGGCGAGATCGACGCCGGCCTCGGCGTGCTCAACGCCTTCGTCAAGGCAGGCTTGGTTGCCTCCAACGGCGAAGCGAGGCGCCAGATCAAGGGCGGCGGCCTGCGCGTCAACGACGCGCCCGTCACCGACGAGAAAATGGCACTGTCCCTCGGCGATCTGACGCCGGAAGGCGTGATCAAGCTGTCCTTCGGCAAGAAGAAGCACGTCCTCATCAAGCCTGCATAGGCGTATGAGCTTTTCACTGCTTGTCAGGTCGCGCCGAAGCGCGCTCCCTGACGGCAATGGACCAGAACACGCCCAGGGGAACTAGCAGGGAGCAGGTCGGAAGCACCCAGCGGAACGCAGTGCGCACCGCACTCCTCGTGCTTGGCCTGTGCTTTACGCTGGCTGTTCTTGGCCGCGGACTCAGCGAGAGCTTCACCGTCTTCCTCAAGCCGATTTCCGAAAACCTCGGCTGGGATCGCGCCCAGGCCGTCTCGATCTATTCCCTCACCTGGCTTGTCAGCGGGCTGACCGCACCACTGGTAGGCCGCCTGTTCGACCATTCCGGACCGCGCATCGTCTATGCGCTCGGGTTGCTCTTGCTCGGTTCGGCCTTTCTGATCGCGAGCCATGCGCAAGCACTCTGGCAATTCCAGCTTTCGATCGGCATCTGCGTCGGCATCGGCGTTGCCTTCATCGGCAATGTGCCCAACTCGATCCTGCTCGGGCGCTGGTTCGGCCCAAAGTTGCCGACCGCCATGGCGGTGGTCTATTCGGCGATGGGCGGCGGCGTGCTGGCACTGCTGCCGGCCTCGCAGCTTCTGATTGATCGTCTCGGCTGGCGCGAAACCTACCAGGTCTATGGCATCGCCGCGCTCGGGCTGCTGGTGCCGCTGCTGCTCCTGCCCTGGCGCATGTTCGCGGCCGGGTCACCGCACGTCGCCAAGAAGAGCGATCCGGATTTCGTCGACAACGGCTGGACGCTTCTGAGCGCGATGCGACACCACGCGTTCTGGGCGCTGTTCTCGACCTTCTTCTTCACCGCGGTCGGCATGTACGCGATCGCGGCACAGATCGTGACCTATCTGATCGACGCCGGCTTTCCGCCGCTCCAGGCCGCGACCGCCTGGGGTTTTTCGGGCGTCGTCCTGGTGTTCGGCATGCTCGGCGTCTCCGCGCTCGACGGCCTGATCGGACGCCGGCCGTCGGTCCTGCTCAGCTACGCGATCTCGATCCTCGGCATCGTTCTGCTCTGGCTGCTGCAGTACTATCCTAACGTCATCCTGCTCACCGGCTTCGTCGTCTGCTTCGGCAGCATGATGGGCTCCCGCGGCCCGCTGATTACGGCAACCGCGATGAAGATCTTTCGCGGCAAGCGCGTCGGGACGATCTTCGGCACCATCTCGATCGGCAGCGGATTGGGCTCGGCCTTCGGTTCATGGAGCGGCGGTCTGATTCACGACGCAACGCACGGCTACAATCTCCTGCTCGCCTTCGCACTTGCGAGCGTAGTCCTCGGAATGATTCCATTTCTGGTCGTCCCCGCCTTGCGCGAGTAAGTCTCCCCGCCGTAACCAGCATCCCTCGGCATCACCGGGATATTACGGACCAGCGCGACGAACGCCGGCGAAAAAAGCCGCCCTCGTCCGGCTGAAGGGCCAAGCCTGCCGTATTTTTTCAGACATGACGAAAATGTCAGCGTGGAATTGCTCCTGGGTGGCTTGCGAGACGAAACTGAATACGATCCAAGTCGCGCATTGGATGGAGGGCACAAACCAATGGACTTTCCCTATCTCACTCGCTTTCAACCGGTTCTCTTGAGCCTGTTTCGCTTCGTCACCGGCCTCTTGCTGTTCCAGTATGGCGTCGCCAAGCTGTTCAAGTTTCCGGCTGTTCCGATGTTCGCTAAAGTCGAACTGATGTCACTTTACGGCGCTGCCGGGACGCTTGAACTGGTGCTCGGCGGTTTGCTGATGATCGGCCTGTTCTCGCGACTGTCAGCCTTCATCCTGTCCGGTGAAATGGCGTTTGCCTACTTCATGGGCCACATGTTCAGGGGCGAAACGCCGGTGTTCCTGCCATTGCTGAACAATGGCACGCTCGCAATCCTGTTCTGCTTCGCCTGCCTATACCTGTCGGCAGCCGGCGGTGGCCCGATCAGCGTCGATGCAGCAATGGGCAAGAAATAGCCGCTGCAACCGCCGGCGCACGCGCGCCGCGTACACACACCCGTCTTACCCGCCAAGCACGACGGCACCGGCAGATTTCCGGTGCCGTTTCAGCGCGCCCCCAGCACGTTCCAGATGAGAACGAGGGCCGCGACGAGCAGCACGGACATAATGATGCGATGAACGAATCGTTTCATTGCCGTCCAGCCAGGCTCTTTAACTACCAACGTCCAAGATCGGCTCTCTCCCTCATACGGCAAAAGCCTGCCGGCAAGGCTGTTTGCCTGCACGATTGCGCATGAGCCTGCGAACCTTGTCCTGCGGGGCGGGCGGCGCATGCCTCCCGTTCAGGATTGGTAAGAACTTCATGCTACCCATGCGAGCAATAACAACCATTCCGTAGGGGCTGTGATGAAGCTGCTGAGTCACCTGAAGATCCGCACGAAGCTTGCAAGCATGGTCTGCCTTGCGGCTCTCACAGTCACGGCCATCATCGGCGTATCGGCCGTGCTCAGCAAGAGCCGCATGGTGGAGGATAGGGTCCAGCAGATGCGGACCGCCGTCGAGCTCCTCTATACCTACGCACAATCGCTTCAGGACGAAGTGACCGCCGGCAAGATCACGCAAGCCGAGGCCAAGAGCCTGTTCCACCAGCGCGGCCGCCGCATGAGCTTCAACGGCGGCCAGGGCTACCCGGTGGTCTACAATCAGGACACCTCCCTGGTCGTGAACGGCGCCAATCAGCAGCTCGAAGGCAAGATCACCGGCGCCAAGGATTCCAACGGCGTGCTCATCGCCGACGCCATCATCAAGGCCGGCAGCGAGACCGCGCAGGGCGGCGTGACATCCTATCTCTACCCCCGCCCCGGCCAGACCGAGCCGGTTCGCAAGACCGTCTTCGCGCGCAAATTCGCACCCTGGAACGTGACCATCAGCTATGGCCTCTACGTCGACGACATCGATGCCGACGTGCGCGCGCTGACGCTGGAGCTGGCCGCGATCGGCGCCGGCCTGATGCTGCTGATGGCGACCTTGTCCTGGCTGATCGCCCGCGACGTGCTCAGCGCGCTCGACCGCCAGAAGACCCGCATGCAGGTGATCTCCGAAGGCGCCATCGACCAGCCGGTCGAGGAGACCGACCGCGGCGACGAGATCGGCCGCATGGCCGAGACCCTTGAAATCCTGCGCCAGACTGCATTGACAGCGCGCGCGCTGGAGGCCGAACAGGCCGCCACCAAGACGCGCAGCGAGCAGGAGAAGCGCGACGCCCTGATTGCGCTTGCCGACCGCTTCGATGCCTCCGTCGGCCAGCTCGTCGGCCTGATGGCCTCCGGCTCCGGTGAGCTCGAGGCTACCGCCCAGTCGATGTCGTCGACCGCCGAAGGCACCAATCGCCGTGCCGCCGTGGTCGGCTCCGCCGCCACCGAAGCCAGCCAGCGCGTCCAGACGGTCGCGGCTGCCGCCGAAGAGCTCTCTTCCTCCATCACCGAGATCAGCCGTCAGGTCGCGCAATCCGCCGAAGTGACGGGACGCGCGGTGGACAGCGCCCGCCGCACCGACACCATCGTTCGCGCGCTCTCCGACGGAGCCCAGCAGATCGAGCACGTCGCCGAACTGATCTCCAGCATCGCGGCACAGACCAACCTGCTCGCCCTCAATGCCACCATCGAGGCCGCACGTGCCGGCGAAGCCGGCCGCGGCTTTGCCGTCGTCGCCTCCGAGGTGAAGTCGCTGGCGAGCCAGACCGCGGAAGCCACCCGCGAGATCGGCGACAAGATCGCCCAGATCCAGGGGGCCACCAGGGAGGCCGTGGACGCGATCGGCGGCATCACCGCCACCATCGAGGAGGTCAGCCGCATCGCAACCTCGATCGGCGCAGCCATCGAGGAGCAAGGCGCCGCCACCGCCGAGATTGCCCGCAGCGTCTCGCAGACCGCGGAGGCGACCAAGGAGGTCACAACCAATATCGGCGTCGTCAGCACCGCTGCGAACGAGACCGGCAACGCCGCCGGGATGGTGCTCGCCGCAGCCTCGAACCTGTCCAAGCAGGCCGAGCAGCTCTCCGGTGAAGTCGGCACGTTCCTCGCCGGCGTGCGCGCGGCCTAACCGCCGCCATCACCTGAATATCCACAAGAGGTCGCTATGCCCGGGCTTGTCCCGGGCATTCACGTACTTGGCGTCGTATGGTCAGACGTGGCTGCCTGGGACACGGCGGCCAGGACGCCGGGGACAACGGAGCCCGGCGTCTATCGCCGCGGGAGGCTGCAACCGCTCGACAGCTGGCGCGTCGATCCGGTCGAGCCGTCGCTGGACTGCGAAGGAAATTCGTCGAAGGGCGAGTTCTGCTTGCCGGTGTTGAATTCGAAGATCTTGCGGAATAGGCCCGGAGCCATCGCCGAGATTGGATTGACGCGCATCACCGGCGCAGCAGGAGTGCCGACGACCTCATAGGTCACGCCGATCAACCCCTCCTTGTCGCCGCCGCCGAGGAAGATGCCGAACAATGGGATCTGGCCGAAGATGTTGTTGACGCCATACATCGGCACAAACGTGCCGCTCATGCAGACCTGGTTGCCGGGATAGTCGATCGAGCCTTCGATGGTGGCACCGATCATCGGTCCTTTGACCACGCCGTCGCGAATCGTGAGCGCGCCGTTCTGCCGGGTGAATTCGGCACGCAGCGCGCTGAAGGAGACGCCGCTGCCCGTGCCGTTTGGCGCGCCCGCGGCGACGCGCTCGAGCTGCGCCTCGCCCTTCACCGTGAAGTCGCGGACGTTGATGAGGCCCTCGCGCGCGCTGTTCGGCTCCGACGTCGGCGGCTCCATCGCCACCACCATCTGGCCGCCGACCGCCTTGGTGTAGGTGTCGGTGAAGCGTAGCAGCGCGCCGGCATCGTTGGTCTGAAGGTAGATCACCTCGCGATTGCCCTGGGCGCGGCCGCCGCGCAAATCGGCGGCCACCGGAGTGTCGCGGCCGATCTTGCCGCTGAGCGTGAAGGCCTTGATGGCGCCGTTGCGCTTCGACATCTTTGCATCGACGCTGCGCATGGCCTCGCCGTTGAACCCCGCGACTGCACCGAGCTTCACGTCGATGTCGAAATCGACGTTCTTCATCTTGTTCTTGGCGTCGTCCTTGGCGTTGCCTGAGATCGCCGACTTCAGGAAGCCGCGGCCGTCGAACACGTCGCCGCGCATCGTGCCGCGCACCACACCGTCCTGGCTGCGCTCCACTTTGAGCGACGCCTTGTCGCCGTCGGACGGCGCGTAGGTCGGGAAATTCGCGCTCATGAGATCGCCGTTCGCATCGACCTCGAGCGAGCCCTTGATCGAGGCGCCGCCGCCCTCGATCACGATGTCCTCGAAACGGGTCGACTGCGCCGTCGGCACCACCTTGAAGCTGGCCTTGCCGGACTTGCCGGGCAGCTTGACCCAGCCGGGAAGGATGTTGTCGAGCTTGACGGAGGTCAGGTCGGCCTCGACGCCGAGCTTGGTCGTCTGCTCCGCACCGCCCGCGATCTTGCCCGACAACCTGATCGGCAACGATCCGCTGACTGCGGGGCTCAGATCGAATCCCAGTCGCGCGCGGCTGGCATCGTCCAGCGTCGCCTGCAATCTGACATCCGCATCGCCCTCGGCCGGCTTGCGATAGTCGAGCGAGGCCGCCTGGCCGTTGATCTTCACGTCGCCCTTGACCTGATAGCCCTGGTTGCTGGCGACGATCTTGAGGGTGTTGGCCTCCAGTTTCTGATTCATCACGAGCTTCTCGGCGGCAAAGCCGTTGAGGTCGGCGGTGACGGAATAGGTCGTGTCAGCCTTGGTCAGCTCGCCCTTGACCGGCATTCCGAGCTGGATGGTCGCCGAGAACGTCCCTTTGCTGGTGTTGGGATCGACGACGGTCGCCGACAGATCGCTCAGCCGATCGTTGGCGAGCATTTCCGCAGCCGCAGGCACGGGGCCATCGACACGGAACCTGCTTCGCGACGGCGACGGCTTGGGCGCCATGTCAGGCACCTCGAAGACGAAGTCGGAGATCGTGACCTTGCGACCCGAGGGCGTATCCGCAACGCCCTGCCCGATGTTCACGGTGGCGGTGCGCCCGGTCACGCGCGCCTTCAAATCGGCATCGCGTACCACCGGCATGCCATCCACGGGGCGGACCGCGACACCGCTCGCCACGATGTTGACCGACAGGCCGTCGTCCGGAATCGGCGGGCCCTTGCGCGGAAGATTCTTGGTCGGCGAGTTGACGCCGATTTCGATGCGCTGGAGCGTGCCGCGCTCGATCCGCTCGATGACCCATTCGCGCAGTTCGGGGACGATCAGCGTCGGCCACATCCGCTTCAGCGCGGAGGCCGACATCGGCGTTCCCGCAAAGCCGAGCGTGAGCCGCGGCTCGCCGGAATAGTCGATCGCGCCGGTGCCGGCGACGCCAATCTCCCCGTTGGACACATCGGCCTGGGTCAACAAGAGGCGCTTGTGGTCGGTGTCGAAGCGGAAGCCGATCGCAATGCGGTTGAACACGAGCGGCGGCTCGTTGTCGATGCCGCCGAGCAGGATCGAGCCGCCGCTGAAACCGAGCTGCCAGTCATTGGTGGTGCCGTTGGGCGGCTCCAGATGAGCCAGCAGCGTCAGGCGGTTCGCGCCGGAGAGAATCTTGAACGGTGCGACCAGCACGCGCCGGTTGGCGTCCCACTCGACATTGATCTCGGCCGAGTCGATCCCCATCGGATAGTCGGGCGTGTCGGTGTCGATGATGTTGCCGGCGCCGACCGCGATCTTGCCGCGGAAAAACGTCGGCACGCCATCGCGGCCGAGCTCGCCCTTGAGCTCGCCCGTGAGCGGCAGGTCGGCGGTATAGGTGAGGTCCTTCACCCGCAGAGCCAGGAGGATGTTGGAGGTCGAGACCTTGTCGGCCTTGATGTCGACCGAACGTACGCCGTTCTCGGCCGGGCCGATCGTGGCGCGCAGCATCCACGGGCGCGCGCCCTCCTCGCCGAGGCTGAGCGCGACGCCGCCGCGGCTCGGCCGGCGCAGGTTGAGCGTGATGTTCTCGAACGACCATTTGCTGCCGCGCTGCTGATCGTCGACGATCAGATTGCCGTTCTTGAGACCGATCTCGTTGAGGTTCTGGCCGTCGAGGCCGGTCATGCTCAGACTGTCGAGCCAGTCGAGGCCCTGGAGGATGCCGCTCTGCGCGGCTGCCTGCGGTGCGGCAGGCGGCACATCCGGGCTAGCAGGCGCGGTCGCGAACGGCGGCGGCGGGACACTGTTGCGCGGGAATGTCGGCGGCAGGCCCGCGTCCTTCTTGGACGCGACACCGGTCGCAAGCGGTTTCGCGGTGTCGCCGGCGGACACGGTGACGGTGCCGTCGGGCGCAATGCGAATTGCGAGCTCGGCATCGACGAGATTGAGGCTTTCGGCGCGCAGCCGCCCCATCAGGAGACCGGCACCCGACAGTTTCACCTCGGCCTTCGGTGCGCTGGCGACCACGGCGTGATCGCGGTCGCGAACGATGATGTCTCGGATGCGGACGGCGATGCGGACCCGGCCGGTGCGCTCGATCTGAGTGCCGCCAATCTCAACCGTGTTGCCGTGTCCGATATTGTCTTCGATCGCAGCCGCCAGCCATGGCGTCGCGATGTCCAGATTGATGGGACCGGCGCCGAGCCGCCACCACAGCGCACCGAAACAGCCCGCGAAAACGACGACCAGAGTGCTGACGACGACGACCAGACGCTTCAACCAGCGACCGCCACCCTGCCATCGGCGCAACGCGCCGAATCCGTCGCCGAAGCGGTGGAAGCGCGAACCGGAACGCGCCAGCAGCCGGCGTGCACGATGGCGCGCCGCCGCTTCCTGATCCGGATCCCAGTCGGCGTCGTCCCATTCCTGCGGCTCAGGTTGGCCGCCGCGCCGATCGAAGTCCCGATTGTAGTCCTGGGGCGACGTATTCCTTGCCATTGCCTCTCGATACAGGCGCCCATCATAGGATTGAGCGCCGCCCGGACCGCAGCCGCCCGCGGGAAGCGAAGCTCCCTGCGCCGGCACTGCCGCCATTCCTCGAATATTCCTGCTGTTCGTCATTTCGCCCCGGGAGCGCGTTCAACGAGCAGTGGGGTGGTCTGTGGAATTCCTTGTAACCATACTCCGGCGTCGTCAGACTTGCCCAGCCGAGGGCGCGAGTCCGGCACGCCGGACGAGAGCTGCAATACCGCTTCGGTTGACCCGCCGAAAGCGTCGAAAGGAAGGCGTATGTCCAAGAAATCCCGAAAGAAATCGTCCAAAACGTCCTCCGGCAACCCGACCGCCAAAAAGAAGACCGCGAAAACGCGGGCATCGACTCAGGCAAGGTCCGTGAAAACACAGCGGACAGCGGCCCGCAAATCAACCGGGACCATAGCAAAAGCAGGATCACATAAGGCCGCGTCGAAACAGTTAAATTCATCCAAATCGGCCTCCCCGCCGGCCGAGGCGAAGTCGGGCTTGGCCGAAGGTCAAAAGGCCCCCGCCTTCCGCCTGCCTCGCGATGGCGGCGACGTGGTCACACTGGCGGACTTTGCCGGCCGAAAGCTTGTCCTCTTCTTCTACCCCCGGGCCGACACGCCAGGCTGCACCCGGGAAGCGGTCGACTTCACCCGCCTGGCCGACGCCTTCGCTGCCGCCGGCACGGCCGTGCTCGGCATTTCCGCTGATCCCTTAAAGGCCCAGGAGAAGTTTCGCGACAAGCACAAGCTCGGCATTCCTCTGATTTCAGATGAGCGGCACGAGATGCTGGACGCCTATGGCGCCTGGGGCCAAAAATCCATGTATGGCAAGAGCTTCCTGGGGATTCTTCGCACCACGATCCTGATCGGGACCGACGGCAGGGTGGCCCGGGTCTGGCGCAATGTCCGGGTCGACGGCCATGCCGACGAAGTGCTGGAAGCGGCAAGGAGCCTTTAACCAGTCCTTCAAATTCGCGCGCTCCCGTTTCCGGAAAATTAACCATGACCGGCCCAGATTGCCGCGGCAATGAGGCCGCAAGGAACCCATCCGACCGGCGCGGGAGTGCCGATGTCGAAAAGTTCTGCCCAATACTCGCACTACCCCCAGCATCATCCTCACGACCACGGGCGGACTCTCCACCGCCGTCCGGCTGCCGCCGCGGCAGCAACCGTGATTCCCCTGCCCGCCACCGACGACGCCTACACCATCGTCCATGCCGGCAAGCAGGTGCGCTTCGGCCCTGTCGTATTCTGGATCGTGGTTGGTACCGTGGTGCTGCTCGGGCTGTGGTCGGCAGCGACGGCCACCTATTTTGCCTTCCGTGACGATGTCCTGACCCGCCTGATCGCCCGCCAGGCCGAGATGCAATACGCTTATGAGGATCGCATCGCCGAGTTGCGGGCCAAGGTCGACCGCACCACCAGCCGTCAGTTGCTCGACCAGGAACAGTTCGACCAGAAGCTCGACCAGATCATGAAGCGCCAGACGGCGCTGGAGTCCCGAGCCACGGCGCTTGGGGCCATGCCCGACGTGACCGGCTCGATTCCCCGTTCCGCCCCGCAGCGCGGCGATGCTGGCCAGGCCACGCCGAAGCCGTCGCCAATCAGCGATACAGTCATCTTCGTCGCGCCGCCGGACCGCGAAGCGCGCCTCGAATCGCGCGCCCCGACCGTCGCGGCGCCGCCGACCAGCCAATTCGCCAGGAATCAGGGTTTCGACAATGTCCTGGTCCGGCTCACGACTTCGCTTGACCAGGTCGAGCGACGCCAGATGGCGGCGCTCAGCGCCGTCGAGGAAAGCATGGATTCGCGCATGCGCCGGATGCGCAGCGTGGTTAGCGATCTCGGCCTGAACCTCGCCAATCTCGAAGCCGCGGTGCCGCGCAGCGCGATGGGCGGGCCGTTCGTACCCGTCAAATTGACGGCGAATGCCGGACCCTTCGAAAAGCAGCTGTACCGCATCAACACCACGCGCGCCGAGATGGACCGTCTCAACCGGACGCTGGCGCTGGTGCCCTACCGCAAGCCCGTCATCGGCGAAGTCGAGTTTACCTCCGGCTTCGGCGTGCGCAGCGATCCTTTCCTCGGACGGCCCGCGATGCATACCGGGCTCGACTTCCGCGCAGCAACCGGCGATCCCGTTCGCGTCACCGCCAATGGCAAGGTGGTGTCGGCGGGCTGGTCCGGCGGCTACGGCCGCATGGTCGAGGTCGATCACGGTAACGGGCTGTCGACCCGCTATGGCCATCTCTCGGAGATCAATGTCAGGGTCGGCGAGATCGTGAAGATCGGCCAGGTCGTCGGGCTCGTCGGCTCGACCGGCCGTTCCACCGGTCCGCATCTGCACTATGAGACCCGCATCGAGGGTGAGGCGGTGGACCCGCAGAAATTCTTGCGCGCCGGCGTGCGGCTGAGCGCGGGCTAGTTTCCAACCTCGTCACCGGACGAGACCGGCACGTCGCTGGCAAATGTCGCGAGGTCGCCAGCCCCTGGCAGCGTCACGATTTTCACGGAGTTGAACGCCGCGTCGGAACCTCCACTGCGCGCCGGCGCAATACGCGTCCATCGATCACGAGTAGCGCGCTGGCAATGACCAGGGCGCCGGCAATCTCGCGTACTGAAATCGGCTCGCCCAAGACGAGATAGCCGAGCAGGATTGCAGTGACGGGAACGAGGAGCGTTACCAACGTCACGTTTGTTGCCCCTGAGCGCCGCAACACTTGGAAAAAGACGAGATACGCGAGCGCGGTCGAGAGACCAGCCGAGCCGAGCACGGCGAGCCAGGTCGTCACGCCGGGCATCGGCAAGCGCCATGGCCGGTCGAACACGAAAGCCAACACCGTCATCATGACCGTCGATGCGAGCAATTGACATGTCGCCGTCGCAAGCGGAGGTGATTTCGACAGCCAGCGCCGTGCCACCAAGGCCGCGAATCCGTAGCTGAGAGCCGCACCCAGGCAAAGCAGGATCCCGATCCCCTGGCCGGTCAGCAATTCGATCCCAGCCCCCTTGAGAATGATGACGCCGATCAGGCCCACGACAACACCTGCAGCCCGACGCGCTATCAGCCTCTCCTCTCCGACGACCGCCATGACGACGACGGTGAATAAGGGTGTGGTAGCGTTGAGGATCGACGCCAGCCCGCTAGAAATGTACAATTGCGCCGTCACGATCATAGAAAAAGGCAATACATTGTTGAGCAACGCCATGGCGGCATACGGCCACCAACTCGCGACGTCTCCCGGAAGGCTGATCCGATAAAGCCGCAGCAGAGGCAGAAGCAAGGCCGCACCCACCGCCACTCGCAGCAGCACTAGCGTCAATGGCGGCAATTCCCTCAAGGCTGCGCTGTTGAAAAAGAACGAGCCGCCCCACAGGATCGAAAGGAGGGCCAACAGCAACCAGTCGCGTGCGTCGATCCTGTTATCCGTCGGAAGCATGACGTCTCGCATCTGGCGCCCAGAGCCGTCGCCTAAAGCCTGATCCGGAAAAATGCGAAGCGGTTTTCCGGAAAGATCATGCGTAAACAACAACCCAAAGCGCGATGACGATTCATCCAAATCTCATCGCGCTTTAGCGCGAAGCCATGGAAGTGACCACCCGATTTCCGGCAGCAGGTTTCGCGCCCCGTTATTTCGGCCGCGACACCAGCTCGATCATCCTGCCCTCGTCCGCGTCGGGCATCGCCGCCTTCGCCTGTGCGTAGGCCTCGACTGCGGCGCGTGCGACCAGGGGCTTGTCGGCCAGCAGGCTCTCGGCGAGCTTCACGGCATAGGCGGCATCCTTGTGCCGCAGTGCCGTCGTGAACGTCGCGCCGGAAAAATCGCGGGCGACCATGCGCCTGGAGTGACGCTGCACCTGCGGGCTTGCGGCAACGCCCGCCTGGATCGAGTCCAGCACGAGGTTCATGTCGAGACCGGCCTGCTCGGCGATCGCGAGGCCTTCGGCAAGACCAGCGATCTGGATCGCCCCCATCAGGTTGTTGATGAGCTTGTAGACCGTGCCCGAGCCGACCGGCCCGAAATGGCGGATGGTCGAGCCGATCGGTTCGAGATAGGGCCGCGCGCGTTCGAGATCGGCGGCGTCGGCACCGACCAGCAGCGTCAACTTCCCGGCCGCCGCCGCGTCCGGCAATCCGGTCACGGGGCAATCGATATAGATCAGCCCGCGCGCGTTCAGCTCGCGCCCCATCTCGCGAGCATGGTCATAGGAGACGGTGGAGCATTCGATCGCGATGGTACCGGCCTTCGCTGTCTTGGCCGCGCCGTTCGGACCGAGCCAGACCGCGCGCGAGGCCTCGTCGTCGGCGACCATGGTCACGACCGCGTCGGCATCGATTGCGGCGTCCTCGGGCGAGGTCGCCCAATGCGCACCGCGCGCGATCAGGTCTGCCGCCTTGGCCTTGCTGCGATTCCACAGCGTCACCGTGAAGCCGGCATCGATATAGCGGCCGGCCATGCCGTGACCCATCCGCCCAAGCCCGATGAAGGCGACACGGGGCATGGCTATTCCACGTCCTCGATCTCGCCGGTCGTGGTGCCGAACGCGCGCTGCGCCAGCGTCGCGGCCATGAACTCATCGAGTTCCCCATTGAGGACGCCCGCGGTGTCGGAGGTCTGCACACCCGTACGCAGATCCTTCACCATCTGGTAGGGCTGAAGCACGTAGGAGCGGATCTGGTGGCCCCAGCCAATGTCGGTCTTGGCGGCCTGGTCGGCAGCAGCCTTTTCCTCGCGCTTCTTCAGCTCCATCTCGTAGAGCCGCGCGCGCAGCATGTCCCAGGCCTGCGCCCGGTTCTTGTGCTGGGAGCGGCCGGCCTGGCAGACCACGGCCACGCCGGTCGGGATATGCGTCAGGCGCACTGCGGATTCAGTCTTGTTGACGTGCTGGCCGCCGGCGCCGCCCGAGCGCATGGTGTCGACGCGGACGTCGGATTCCTTGATGTCGATCTTGATGCTGTCGTCGATGACGGGGAAGACCTGCACGCTCGAGAACGAGGTGTGCCGCCGCGCGTTGGAATCGAACGGCGAGATGCGCACCAGGCGATGCACGCCGGCTTCCGTCTTCAGCCAGCCATAGGCGTTGTGCCCGGAGACCTGGATGGTCGCAGATTTGATGCCGGCCTCTTCGCCCTCGGATTCTTCCAGGAACTCGACCTTGAAGCCGTGGGTTTCGGCCCAACGCGTGTACATGCGCAGCAGCATCTGCGCCCAGTCCTGGCTCTCGGTGCCGCCGGCGCCGGCATGGACTTCGAGATAGGAATCGAAGCGGTCCGCTTCGCCCGACAGCAGCGCCTCGAGCTCGCGCCGCGCCACTTCCTTCTTGAGGTTCTTCAGCGCAGCTTCGGCTTCGGCAACGACGCCGTCATCGCCCTCTGCCTCGCCGAGTTCGATCATGCCGATGTCGTCTTCGAGCTCCTGCTCGACCTTGCCGATGCCCGATAGCGCATCCTCGAGCGAGGTGCGCTCCTGCATCAGCTTCTGGGCTTTCTGAGGATCGTTCCAGAGGTTGGGATCTTCTGCGAGC
Source organism: Bradyrhizobium cedriense (assembly GCF_054602315.1). NCBI lineage: Bacteria > Pseudomonadati > Pseudomonadota > Alphaproteobacteria > Hyphomicrobiales > Nitrobacteraceae > Bradyrhizobium > Bradyrhizobium cedriense. The sequence continues at coordinate 258,874 of NZ_JBTSWB010000003.1, forward strand.
TTGTTCAGCTCGGCGAGGCGCGCCGTCGATTTCTCGACGTCAAAGATGCCTCCTCAGCAGCCCGACTGACTGCTTGATCTCTTCTACCAACCGTTCGATTTCGGCGCGCATGTCGTTCTCTGATCTCGCGGAATCCGTCCGCGTTCGATTGCAATCGGGATGTAACGGCGGCGGCGCCAAAGCGCAACCGCCGGGCGACGGGAAACGAGGGCGTTATCCGCTAATACAGCCCGCCGGTGCCCGGCCGCATGAAGAAACCGGAATCCGGCTGTTGCTGCTGCGAGGCCGGCATGCGGCCGTCGGCGTCGGCAACGCCGATGACCGAATAATTATCCGGCGGCGCCGTGCCCGGCTTGAACGCTTCGAGGATGGTTCCGCCGGTCTCGCCCGGGCCTGCGCGCATGCCGGTCTTGGAGACGACGCGCACGAGCTTGATGCCGGCCGGCACCTTGAACGGCACGGCGGGCTTGTCGGCGAGCGCGAGCTTGAGGAAATCGCGCGCGATCGGAGCTGCGAGATGGCCGCCCGTCGCGGCATTGCCCTTACCGAGCGGACGCGGCTTGTCGTAGCCCATGTAAATGGCGACGGCGATGTCGGGCGAGAAGCCGACGAACCAGGCGTCCTTCGCCTCGTTGGTGGTGCCGGTCTTGCCGGCGACGGGTTTGCCGACGTCCTTGATGACCGTGGCCGTACCGGCCTGCACCACGCCTTCCATCAGCTCGGTGATCTGATAGGCCGTCATGGAGTCCAGCACTTGCTCGCGGCGGTCGATCAGCTGCGGCTCGGGCTGGTTCTTCCAGCCGCCCGGCGCGTCGCAGCCGCGGCATTCGCGCTGGTCATGCTTGAAGATGGTGTGGCCGTAACGGTCCTGGATACGGTCGATCAGCGTCGGCTTCACCCGGCGGCCGCCATTGGCGAGCATCGAGTATGCCGTGACCATGCGCATCGCCGTCGTCTCGCCGGCGCCGAGCGCGTAGGAGAGATAGTTCGGCAGCTCGTCATAGACGCCGAAACGGCGGGCGTACTCGCCGATCAGCGGCATGCCGATGTCCTGCGCGAGGCGCACCGTCACGGTGTTGAGCGACTGCCGCAATGCATTGCGCAGCGTTACCGGTCCCTGGAATTTGCCGGAGGAGAAGTTTTCAGGCCGCCACACGCCGGCGCCCTGCCCCTGGTCGATTTCGATGGGCGCGTCCAGCACCACCGTCGACGGCGTATAGCCGTTGTCGAGCGCGGCCGAATAGACGATTGGCTTGAACGACGAACCCGGCTGCCGATACGCTTGCGTGGCGCGATTGAACTGGCTCTGGTCGAACGAGAAGCCGCCGACCATCGCGAGCACGCGGCCGGTCCAGGGATCCATCACCACCATGGCGCCGGAGACTTCGGGGATCTGGCGGAGCCGGTACTGGCCTTCGACGGGGTGACCGTCCTTGTAGAGCGGATCGGCATAAATCACGTCGCCGGGTTGAAGCACCTGCGACACCGCCGTCGGCGTCTTGCCCTTCGTGCCGCCCTGCAGGGCCCGCGCCCAGCGCACGCCGTCGACCGTGACGATGCCGGTCTCGCGCTGCTTGCTGACGGCGCCGCCAAGCTCGCGGCTCGGCTGGAAGCCGATGCGCGCCGACTGGTCGCTGGTCTCCAGCACGACCGCCATGCGCCATGGCGAGATGTCGGAGAGCGACTTGATCTCGGCGAGCTTCACGCCCCAATCACCCGAAATATCGAGCTTGCTCATGGCGCCGCGATAGCCCTGCTGCTCGTCATAGTTCACGAGGCCGGCGACCATGGCCTTGCGCGCCATGACCTGGATCTTCGGATCGAGCGTGGTGCGAACCGACAGGCCGCCCTCGTAGAGCTTCTTCTCGCCGTAGCGCTCGAAGATGTCGCGGCGGACTTCCTCGGCGAAATATTCGCCGGCGAAGGTGTGGGCGCCGTTGGAACGGCTGGTGACAGCCAGCGGCTCCTTGCGCGACTTGTCGGCGTCGGCCTGCTTGATCCAGCCGTTCTCCACCAGACGGTCGATGACGTAGTTGCGGCGCTCGATGGCGCGGTCGCGGTTACGAACCGGATGCAGCGTCGCCGGCATCTTCGGCAGCGCCGCCAGATAGGACGCTTCCGCCACCGTCAGCTCGTTCACCGACTTGTCGAAGTAAACGAGCGAAGCGGCCGCGATACCGTAGGCGCCGAGGCCGAGATAGATTTCGTTCAGGTACAGCTCGAGGATCTTGTCCTTCGAGTAGGTCTTCTCGATCCGCATCGCCAGCAAGGCTTCCTTGATCTTGCGGGCGAAGGAGACCTCGTTGGTGAGCAGGAAGTTCTTGGCGACCTGCTGGGTGATCGTGGAGGCCCCCTGCGGACGGCGGTTGGAGCCGTAGTTCTGCAGATAGAGCAATCCGGCGCGCGCCATGCCGGTGTAGTCGATGCCGCCATGCTCGTAGAAATTCTTGTCCTCGGCGGCCAGGAACGCGTTGATCACGAGCTTGGGCACTGCCTGGATCGGCAGATAGAGCCGCCGCTCCTTGGCGTATTCGCCGAGCAGCGAACCATCGACCGCGTGCACGCGAGTCATCACCGGCGGCTCGTAATCCTGAAGCTGAGAGTAGTCCGGCAAGTCCTTGGAGAAATGCCAGATCAGGCCTGCCACGGCCCCGACACCGACAAGGAACACCACTGTTCCCGCGGCGAACAGGAAGCCCATGAACCGCACCAGCAAGCGCATTATCTGTTTATCCGTTCAAACTCTGGATCAGCCAAGTATCAGCCCCTGGCGCCCCCAAACAGGCGCCAACCTCACGTCACGAATTCACCGACTTACGCAATCACATCAATGCCGGACTTGAGACGCTTGCCGAACAGGATTCTCGCCGATTCCGGAACCCCATGCGGCGTTTTTATAAAGCGTCCGCTGTGGCCAAACTAGGGCTTTTGGGGCGGGAGGGACAAACCCTTTCAGTTCGAGGCCCCGGCTGTGGCCATCCGCTTGGTCAAAAAGCCGTCGATCGCCTGCGCCATCGAGCTCACGGCGCGGGACCGCCAGCCTTCGGAGACCAAGTGCTCGAGGTCACCCTTGTTGGAGACATAGCCGATCTCGACCAACACCGAGGGCACATCGGGCGCCTTCAGGACCCGGAAGCCGGCGGACTTCAAGGGATGCTTGTGCATCCGCACCGTCGACTTCATTTCGCCCATCAGAAGGCGGGCGAAACGGTTTGAAAAGGTGCGGGTTTCGCGTTGCGTGAGGTCGATCAATATGTCGGCGACGTCGGTCGGCTCCTCCGCGAGGTTGAACCCGGCGATCGCATCGGCCCGGTTCTCCGCGTCCGCGAGGCGCTGGGCCTCGGCATCGGACGCCTTGTCGGAGAGCGTATAGATGGTCGCGCCCTGCGCGTCGCCCTCGGCTCGTGGCAGCGCATCCGCGTGAATCGAGATGAACAAAGCCGCCTTGAGGTTACGGGCGATTTTGGTCCGGTCAGCGAGGGGAATGAAGGTGTCGTCTTCCCGGGTCATGACCACGCGGTACTTCCCGGCCTTCTCCAGCTTGTCGCGCAGCGCGCGGCCAAAAGCCAGCACCAGGTTCTTCTCGCTCTCGCCGCTCGACTGCGTGCCGTTGTCGATGCCGCCGTGACCGGGATCGATCACGACCACCGGTCGACCGTCGGCCTTCTGCTGCGCGCCATCTGGTGCCGCGGCGACGGGAACTGTGGCAGGCGGCGCCTCCGCGATCGCTGGCCGCAGCTCGGGACGGTGTTCGGGGGCAAGCGATGACACGAAAGCGGCGCGCTCGACCTCCTCCAATTCCAGCACGAGCCGAGCCGGCTGGCCGTTGGCCGCCTCCACGACGTAGGAATTGGCGATCTTCGCCGGACCGGTCAGATCGAACACGATTCGCGAGCCGCCGGGCATGACGAGCCCATACCGGAAGGCCTTGACCAGTCCCCGCCCCCCGCTCCCCGCGCCGGCGGGCAGCTGAAAATTGAGTTGCGGCACGTCCACCACCACGCGGTAGGGGTCGGCCAGCGTGACGGCGCGGAACGTAACCGTCTGGTCGATGTCCAGGATGAAGCGTGTCTGCTTGCCGTCGCCGGCAAGCCTGGCGGCCGAGGCGGTCGGAAAATTCACTGCGGCGACAGCGGCTTGCCGCTGGCTTTCCGCAGCAATGAGGCGCGAGGAATCAGCGCACGGCAATGCCGCGGTGCACAGCAACACGCTTCCAAGCAAAACCCGTCGATTTGTGCGGCTCGCCACCGATTCCGTGCCTCCGAGCAGCCCTTTTAACGCAATAGAACCACAGGGTTAATCGATCCTTAATGACGGAAACGCGAAACTCGGCGACTGTGACCGCCGTGCGACGCTTCGCTTGCACGGATGGCTCATTCCTCGTATGTACGGAATGCTGACGGCCGATATTTTCGGTTGTGTCGTATTCAGCCTCCCGGTGCAGCGCCGGAACTCTCAAGGTTTGGGAATTCCAGCGTTTTCCGTTTCCCTCTAAGACCAGCGCGGTGCGCGGCAGCGAGGTGGAACGGGGGCAAGCCCCGGTGGCGGACGGTCTCGGGTTACCACTCATGTTACCGGGACGGTTCTGACGGCGGCGTAACCCATTACCCGGTCCCTTGATCCCAAGGGAGCGGTTCGTTCCCCAAGGCGAGCGCGCTCGCGCCGTGCCTGGCCAGCAGCAACTGATTGAAGGGCGGCCTCGCCGCCCAGTGTTTCATACGGGCCGACGCTTGATGCGCCAGACTGTGCCGACGAAATCTGAAGGACCATTCGCGACGCTGCGGAGTGACAATCCCGCGCGTCGCAACGGTCCTGAAGCTTCCGGTTCGGCAAGGCGCGAGAGACGGCGTTTCGGCCTTCCCCTCACCCCCGAATCAGGTGGACCGTCGCGTCACCCGGCGGCGCGATACGCGCCCACGGTTTATCGCGTCCGCCGCCGCCAAGAGTTAAGACATGCCCAACAAGATGTTGATCGATGCCACCCACCCGGAAGAGACCCGGGTCGTCGTGGTCCGCGGCAATCGCGTCGAAGAGTTTGATTTCGAGACCGCGCAACGCAAGCAACTGCGCGGGAACATTTACCTCGCCAAGGTCACAAGGGTCGAACCCTCGCTCCAGGCCGCCTTCGTCGAATATGGCGGCAACCGCCACGGCTTCCTCGCCTTCAGCGAAATCCATCCCGACTATTATCAGATCCCTGTCGCCGACCGGCAGGCGCTGATCGAGGCCGAGGAACAGGCCCATCGCGAGGCCGAGGAAGAGAGCGAGAACCGCTCGCACGGCCGCCGCCGTTCCCGCCACCGCAACGCCCGCCGCCGCGGTCATGGCGAGCGCGTGCGCAGCGACGTCGTCGAAGGCCTCGACGCCGGCGCCGATCCCGCAGCCCTGCCCGTCGAGGGACAGGACCTGTCGGCACAGGCCGAGGGCACTTCGCACGAAGGCGAACACCTGCACGCCGATGCGGACCATCACGGCGAGCACGAGGGCGACGATCATCACGACCACGACCATGGCGATCATGATCACGGCGGTCATCTGGCCCATGATGACGATCACCATCACGACCACGATCATGACGATCATGGTCACCACGGCGAGCACGATCATCACGACCACGATGATCACGGCCATGATCATGCCGACGAGGCGCCCGCGCCTGTCGCGGCCGTCGGCGCCGAGCCCGTGGTCGCGACCGAGACCGCTGCCGAGCCGCAGGAGGCCGTCGCCTCCGAATGGCCCGCGGAGGCTCTGGCCGAGACCGTGACCTCTGCCGCCGAGCCGGCCGACGCCGTCTACGCAGCCGGCGAGATCATCGAGGCGCCCCACCCCGAGACCTCGGATGAAGCCGGCGAAGACGACGAGGAAGACGACGAGGACGAGGACGGCGAGGAAGCCGAAGAGGAAGTCGTCGAATCCGTCGGCGGCGACGACGTGCTGGAGGAAGTGCCGGAGCGCACCTTCCGCCCGCGCCGCCAGTACAAGATCCAGGAAGTGATCAAGCGCCGCCAGGTGATGCTGGTGCAGGTGGTCAAGGAAGAGCGCGGCAACAAGGGCGCGGCGCTGACGACCTACCTCTCGCTCGCCGGTCGCTACGCCGTGCTGATGCCCAACACCGCGCGCGGCGGCGGCATCAGCCGCAAGATCACCAGCGCGCAGGATCGTTCGCGCCTCAAGGAAGTGGTGCAGGATCTCGACGTACCCGAGGGCATGGGAATCATCCTGCGCACCGCCGGCGCCGCCCGCACCAAGCCCGAGATCAAGCGCGACTTCGAATATCTGATCCGGATGTGGGAGACGGTGCGCGACCTGACGCTGAAGTCGCAGGCCCCCACCCTCGTCTACGAGGAAGGCTCGCTGATCAAGCGCTCGCTGCGCGATCTCTACAACAAGGAGATCGACGAGATCTCGGTTGCCGGTGAGGCCGGCTACCGCGAAGCCCGCGACTTCATGAAGATGCTGATGCCCGCCAATGTCAGCGCGGTGAAGCAGTATCGCGACGGCCAGCCGCTGTTCTCGCGCATGGGCGTCGAAAGCCAGCTCGACGCGATGTTCTCGCCGACCGTGCAGCTCCGCTCCGGCGGCTACATCGTGATCAACCAGACCGAGGCGCTGGTCTCGATCGACGTCAACTCGGGACGATCGACCCGCGAGCACCATATCGAGGACACCGCGCTCAAGACCAATCTGGAAGCGTCCGAAGAGGTCGCCCGCCAGCTTCGTCTGCGCGACCTCGCCGGCCTGATCGTCATCGACTTCATCGACATGGACGAGAAGCGCAACAACCGCGCGGTCGAGCGCAAGCTGTCGGATTGCCTGCGGCAGGACCGCGCGCGCATCCAGGTCGGCCGCATCTCGCATTTCGGCCTGCTCGAGATGTCGCGCCAGCGCATCCGCGCCAGCGTGCTCGAGAGCTCGACCGATCCGTGCCCGCATTGCGGCGGCACCGGCCATGTCCGCTCGGTGTCTTCGGTGGCGCTGCAGCTGCTGCGCGGCCTCGAAGAGATCCTGATGAAGGGCGCGACCCACAATCTGGTGGTCCGCACCCGCACCGATGTCGCGCTCTATGTGCTCAACCACAAGCGCGGCCATCTGCGCGATCTCGAGAACGGCTTCAAGGTCACGCTGTCGGTCATCGCCGACCCCAGCGTCAGCGGCCCGCAGGCGTATGTGATCGACCGCGGCGAGCAGGTGCATACGCTCGAAGCCGCCAAGGCGCTGCTCGCGGCCCAGGCGGCTGCGAGCCCGCCGCCCCAGGCCGAAGAAGCCTATGACGAAGAGGACGGCTTTGACCTGGAGACTGAATCCGAGGTCGAAACCGAGGAGACGGAAGGTCTTGCCGACGAGCAGGCTGCCGGCGAGGCTGCCTCCGAGCAGGACGGCCAGCGCCGCAAGCGCCGTCGCCGCCGGCGCGGCCGCAGTGGCCCGCGCGACGGCGAGTTGCGCGAGGATACCGCCCCCACGCTGCCCGAAGCGGCCGTGATGGCCGGAGAAGGTGAAGAGGATGCCGAGTCCGAGCCGGAAGGCGAGGACGGCGAAGAACAAGCAGCGCGTGGCGAGCAGCAGGGCAGCGGCGAGCGCCGGCGCCGGCGTGGTCGCCGCGGCGGACGCCGCCGTCGCGGTGGCGGCGAGGAAGGTCTTGCCGGCTCCATCGGCGACGAGCTCGGCGCCAGTCTGCCATCGGAGGCGACCGAAGCGGTTGCCGATTTCGACGGCTTCAGCAGCGAGGCCGCGCCCTCGATCGCGGAGGCCGAGCACATCCAGGCCGAGCACACCGACGAGCCGCAAATCGCGCAGCCCGAGCCGCACGCCGAGGTGCAGACCGAGGCGCCGGCCCAGCCGGAGCCGGTTCCCGCCACGACGATCGCAACGCCAGAAGAAGAGCCCGCCGGCGACAAGGCCGCGCGGCGTCGCTCCACAGTCCGGGAAAAGGTGAGCTTCCAGCTGAACAGCCAGGCGGAGCCCGCAACGCCGGTGGCGCAGGCGCCCGAACCTGTTGCTGCGCCGGCAGCCGAGCCCGCACCGGAGGCCGCAAGCGAAACCACGGCTGCCCCGCGTCGTGCCGGCTGGTGGTCACGCCGTTTCGGCGGCGGCGAGTAAACGAACAGTGGAGTTGAAACCGCCCGGCCAAACCGGGCGGTTTTGATTTGGCGAGGTCAGCTTCGATGCAAAGCGCGATCGTTCTCGGCGGCGGCATGATCGGCGTGAGCGCGGCGCTGCACCTGCGGCAGCGCGGCTGGTCCGTCACCCTCGTCGATCGCAGGGAGCCGGGCCGCGAGACCAGCTACGGCAACGCCGGGATGATCCAGGCCGAAGCGGTGCGCCCCTATCCCATGCCGCGCGACTTCGCCTCGCTCTTGAAGATCGCGACCGGCCGTACCAACGACGTGCGCTACAGCCTGTCCTCCCTCCACCTCCACGTCGAGCCCCTGCTCCGCTACTGGTGGCATTCGGCGCCGAAGCGGCATCGCGAGGCAATCGAGGCTTGGGCACGGCTGATCGCGCACGCAACGGCCGAGCACGACATCCTGATCCGCGAAGCGCATGCCGACAATCTCATCCGTCGCGCCGGCTACCGCGCATTGTTTCGCGACCCCGCTTCTTTTGATCTCTCGATCAAGGCCGCGGAGGAAGATGGGCGCGAGTTCGGCGTGAACTTTCGCGTGCTGTCGGGCAGCGAGCTTGCCAAGGCCGAGCCGATCCTTCGCGACGATCTCCCCGGAGCGATCCATTGGCTCGACACCTGGACGGTGTCCGATCCCGGCGCGCTGGTCACGGCCTATGCCGATTTGTTCGAGCGCCTCGGCGGCACGATCGTGCTCGGCGATGCACGATCGCTGCAACAGACCGCGACCGGCTGGTCGGTCGACACCGACAGCGGACGCCTCGATGCGCCCCACGCCGTCGTGACGCTCGGGCCGTGGTCGCCCGACCTCCTTCACAAATTCGGCTATCGCATCCCGCTGGTGCGCAAGCGCGGCTACCACATGCATTACAGCGGCGGCGCTTCGCTCGACCTGCCGCTGATCGACAAGACGGGCGGCTATGCCATGGGCCCGATGGCCAAGGGCATCCGCATCACGACAGGAGCGGAGCTGACGCGCCCGGAGGCGCTCGCAACGCCGGTTCAACTCGCCAGCGCCGAGGCCTCCGCGCGTGAGCTGATCGACCTTGGCCGTCGCGTCGAGCCGGATCCATGGTTCGGCACCCGGCCCTGCACGCCCGACATGCTGCCGGTGCTCGGCCAGGCTCCCCGTCATCCAGGCCTCTGGATGAACTTCGGCCACGGACATCAGGGCTTTACGCTTGGGCCCGCCACCGGACGTCTGCTCGCGGAGATGATGAGCGGCGAGACGCCGGCGATTGATCCTGCGCCGTACAGGCCGGGACGGTTTTAGACTGGACGCAAAGGAAAAGGGCCGGTCGAGGATATCGACCAGCCCTTTGCTTCGAGAGAAGACGGCGCCGTCAGCTACGGCTTGCGGATCAGTCCGTCGTGATCGCGGTCTCCATGTCGGTCGGATCGATCTCCTTGGCGAGGTTGGCATTGAGCTTGTCGCGATCGAGCTCGCCTTCCCACCAGGCGACGACCACGCAGGCAACGCCGTTGCCGCACAGGTTGGTCAGGGCCCGGCACTCGCTCATGAACTTGTCGATGCCGAGCACGATCGCCATGCCCGGCACGAGGCGCGGATCGACCACGGCCAGCGTCGCCGCCAGCGTGATGAAGCCTGCGCCGGTGATGCCGGAGGCGCCCTTCGAGGTCAGCATCGCCACGACCAGGATCGTGGCCTGCTGGCTGAAGCTGAGGTCATAGCCGAGCGCCTGCGCGATGAAGAGCGTCGCGAGCGTCATGTAGATGTTGGTGCCGTCGAGGTTGAACGAGTAACCCGTGGGCACGACGAGACCGACCACCGACTTGGAGCAGCCGAGGCGCTCCAGCTTCTCCATCAGGGACGGCAGCGCGCTTTCCGAGGACGAGGTACCGAGCACGATCAGCAACTCGTCCTTGATGTAGGCCAGGAACTTGAAGATCGAGAACCCTGCCATTCGGGCGATGAGACCGAGCACGACGAACACGAACAGCGCCGCGGTGACGTAGAACGTGGCGATCAGCCCGACCAGGTTGAGGATCGCGCCGGTGCCGAACTTGCCGATCGTATAGGCCATCGCGCCGAACGCGCCGACCGGGGCTGCACGCATGATGATGGAGATGACTCCGAACACGGCGTGCGCGGCATCGTCTATGAAGCTGCGGATGGTGTGGCCGCGCTCACCGAGGCTCATCAATGCGAAGCCGAACAGCACCGCGAACAGCAGCACCTGCAGGATCTCGCCTTGCGCGAAGGCGCCGACCACGGTGTCCGGAATGATGTGCAGCACGAAGTCGACCGACCTCTGACCGGCCGCCTGCTTGGCGTAATTTGCGACTGCGGCCTCGTTAGCCGCGCCACCGCCGAAGCCGGCGCCGGGCTTCACCAGATTGCCGATAACGAGACCGATCACCAGTGCGAAAGTCGAGACGACCTCGAAATAGAGCAGCGCCTTGACGCCGATGCGGCCGACCTTCTTGGCGTCCTGGATGTGGGCGATGCCGGAGACGACGGTGCAGAAGATGATCGGAGCGATCACCATCTTGATCAGCTTGATGAAGCCGTCGCCGAGCGCCTTGATCCATTCGTTGGTGGCGACCTGCGGCCAGAGCCAGCCGACGATGGCACCGAGCACGATGGCGATCAGCACCTGGACGTAAAGGACCTTGTACCACGGCTTGGCCGCGGGCGGCGCGACCGGCGCCCCCGCCATCGTTGTCGTCGTCATCGGGTTCACTCCCCCTCAAGACACAGGGCCAGCCAAGATCAACTTCAAGATCAACTTGGCCGCCCCGTCAATTGGAACTGCTCGTGACGGCGCGTATTACCCGCGGCGCTCGACGATACGACGTGCCGCCGGCATCAGCATCGCGCCGAGCGCATTCTTGATCAGCGAGGCCGCAATGAACGGCACGATGCCGACCTGCCAGGCCTTGGCGGCGCCGAGACCAAGGCCGAATGCCAGCCAGCCGAAGCCGGCGGCGAGAATCACGACATGGCCGACGGCCATGGCCGCAAACAGCAGCATCACGTTGCGATCCCAGCCGCGCTCGGCCAGCCAGCCGGTCAAGAAGGCTGCCGCAATGAAGCCGAACAGGTAGCCCGCGGTCGGTCCGACCAGCGGTGCAATTCCACCCACCGGGCCGGCAAACACCGGAAGGCCAAGCGCGCCCTCGGCGAGGTAGGCGATCATGGTTGCGCTGCCAAGGCGCCAGCCATAGGCGGCTCCGATCATCAGCACCACCAGCGTCTGCAATGTCATGGGCACATAGGGCAGTGGCAGGCTGACCTTTGCTGACAGCGCCATCAGCGCGCTGCCGAATGCAATCAGCACCACGGCGCGCAGGGCGCCGACGGCTTCGCCCGGGCTGCTCGGCCAGATCAATGCGGCAAGAGATGAATGCGAAGCGGCGGCAGGCGAAGCAGATTGATCAGACAAGTTGAACTCCGGAAGGCTGTCGAAAACTGGCGGCTATTTAAGCCAGTGAGCGATCCGGTCAACTGCCTCGCGCATCTCTTCGGCTGAACGTGCGTAGGAAAACCGAACGAACGAGCGTCCATGGATGGGATCGAAATCGAGGCCCGGAGTCGCCGCAACATGCGCCTGCTCCAGCATTTGCTTGGCGAATTCGAAGCTGTCGGAGGTGAAGTCGGAGACGTCGGCATAAAGATAGAAGGCGCCGTCGGCCGGCAGGAATCTCGTCAGTCCAGCCTTGGGCAGTCCATCGATCAGGATACGCCCGTTTTCCTGATAGCCGTGCTTGATCTCCTCCATCTCGGCCGCGCCGTCGAAGGCTGCCTCTGCCGCGATCTGCGACAGCGTCGGCACCGAGATCGACAGGTTCTGCTGGAGCCGCTCGATCGGCCGGACCAGGATTTCGGGCACGACGATCCAGCCGACGCGCCAGCCCGTCATGCAAAAATACTTCGAGAACGAGTTGATCACGAGCGCGTGCTCGGACAGCGCCGCCGCCGTCACTGCCGGAAACGCGTAGTCGAGCCCGTGATAGATCTCATCCGAGATGAAGCGGATGCCAGCATCTTCCGCCGCCGCAATGAGGCCCGAGAGCGCCTCGCGCGACATCATCGTGCCCGTCGGATTCGCGGGGCTGCCGACCAGCACGCCCTTCAGCGGCGCCTTGCGATGGGCGGCGAGCAGCGCCTCGCCGGTGAGCGCATGGCGCGTCTCGTTCGTGGTCTCGATCAGCACCGGCTCGCAGCCGAGCGCGGTGAGGATATGACGGTATGGCGGATAGCCCGGCACGGTCACGGCGACGCGATCGCCGGGCTCGAACATCGACAGGAAAGCCAGAACGAAGCCGCCGGAGGACCCTGTGGTCACCACGATCCGCTCGGGGCTGACGTCACAGCCATAGGTGTCGCGATAATGGCGCGCGATGCGCTCGCGCAGACTGGGGATGCCGAGGGCGGAAGTATAGTCGATCCGCGCCGCCTCGAGCGCGGCATGGGCGGCGGCGACCGCGGTCTTCGGCGCGCGGGCCGCGGGCTGGCCGACCTCCATGTGGATGACACGGCCGCCGGCGGCCTCGATTCGGGCCGCCGCGGCCATGACGTCCATCACCATGAACGGGGGAACGTCGCTGCGGCGGGAGGGTTCGAGCCACTGCCCCAACCGGTTCCTCAATGTCGCATCGTGCATCGATCTCTGCTATCGCTGGCGACCGATCCGTCCGGTCCGGAAAACGGAGCGCTTGCGCCCCAGACTGGCCGCATTGTACGGGTCATAAAGGGCACGGCTCATAGGGGCATATCGCGTATCCGGGCCGCCGCCAACCGCCAAAACCAATCACGACACTGCTTGATCAAGACCGTTTGACCCAGATCACTTGATGTTGCTCAAGATTGCATCGCGCCAAAAGGCCTCCGCCCTCACTGCGCTCGTCACCGCCATGGCGATCGCGCTGACGCCGTTCCCGGCCGCGCATGCGCAGGCCAAGGGGCCGCCGGTGCTGCGCGACACCGAGACCGAGCAGCTGCTGCGCGAATACACGCGCCCGATCCTCCGGGTCGCCGGTCTGGAGAAGCACAACATCCAGATGGTGATCATCAACGACGGCTCGTTCAACGCGTTCGTCGCGGACGGCCGCCGCATCTTCGTCAATTGGGGTGCCCTGCTCCAGTCGGAGACGCCGAACCAGATCATCGGCGTGCTCGCGCACGAGACCGGGCATCTGGCGGGCGGCCATCTGTCCAAGCTGCGCGAACAGCTCGCCACCGCCCAGACCCAGATGATCATCGCGATGCTGCTCGGCGCCGGCGCGATCGCTGCGGGCAGCACCCGCAGCTCGAGCGCCGGCAACAACGGGCTGGCAAATGCCGGCGCGGCCGCGATCGCCGCTCCGCAGGAGATGATCCGCCGTACGCTGCTGTCCTACCAGCGCCAGCAGGAGGAGAACGCCGACCGCGCCGGCGTGAAATTCCTGACGGCGACCCAGCAATCGCCGAAGGGCATGTACGAGACCTTCAAGCGCTTCACCAGCGAGAGCCTGTTCGCCTCGCGCGGCGCCGATCCCTATCTTCAGTCGCATCCGATGCCGGCCGAGCGCGTCGCCGCGCTCCAGGAATTCGCCAGCTCCAGCCCATACTGGAACAAGAAGGACGATCCCGCGCTTCAGCTCCGGCACGACATGGTTCGCGCCAAGATCTCCGCCTTCATGGAGCGGCCGGAGACGGTGTACCGCCGCTATCCCCAGACCAACGACAGCTTGCCGGCGCGCTATGCCCGCGCCATCAGTACCTATCTGCACGGGGATTTGCGCAGCGCGCTCACCCAGATCGACGCGCTGATCCAGGTGCAGCCGAACAACCCATATTTCTACGAGGTGCGCGGCCAGGCCCTTCTGGAAAGCGGCAAACCGGCCGAGGCGATCGCCCCCCTGCGCAAGGCGGCGCAGCTCTCGAACAACGCACCCCTCATCGAGATGTTACTTGGGCAGGCTCTGGTTGGAACCGATAATAAGGCCTACACCGATGATGCCGTTCGGATTCTCCGCGCCGCTGTGGCGCGAGAGCCCGAGGCGGCCCTCGGCTATACCCAACTCGCGATGGCCTACGGCCGGAAGGGAGACTATGCCGAGGCAGATCTCGCCTCGGCCCAGGCCGCCTACCTGCGCGGCGACAACAAGACCGCCCGCGAGCTTGCCACGCGCGCGAAAACCCGTTTCGCCGTCGGCACGCCTGGATGGGTCAAGGCCGACGACATCGTGGCGGCGAAGCCGTCGCGCAACTGACGCAACTCGAACGACGCCTGATACCACGACGTCACGACACCGAGCTCAAGTCCATCGGGACTTTTCTCGAAACCTGCTTTGGATAAGAGGATTTCACCATGCCTTCGCTGCGCCTGCTTGCTCCTGCGTTGTTTGCGCTCGCCATGTTCGGCGCAGCCGTGCCCGCCTCGGCCGACGGTTTCTCCGACAGCCAGCGCACCGACATCGAGAAGATCATCAAGAACTATCTCGTCAGCCATCCCGAAGTGCTCGAGGAGGCCATGGCTGAACTCAGCAAGCGCCAGGCCGCGGCGGAAACGCAGAAGCACGAGGCCAGCATCGCACAGAATGCCGATGCGATCTTCAACTCGCCGCGCCAGGTCGTGCTCGGCAACAAGGATGGCGACGTCACCTTCGTCGAGTTCTTCGACTACAATTGCGGCTACTGCAAACGCGCCATGGGCGACATGCTCGAACTCATGAAGAGCGATCCGAAGCTGAAGGTGGTGCTGAAGGAGTTTCCGGTGCTGAGCCAGGGCTCCGTCGAAGCGGCCCAGGTCGCGGTCGCCGTGCGCATGCAGGATCCCTCGGGCAAGAAATACCTCGATTTCCACCAGAGGCTGCTCAATGGTCGTGGTGCGGCGGACAAGGCGCGTGCGATTCAGGCGGCCAAGGAAGCCGGCCTCGACACTGCGAAAATCGAAAAGGACATCGCCAGCCCCGAGGTGCGCGCCACCATCGAGGAGAACTTCAAGCTTGCAGAAGCGATGGGCATGAACGGTACGCCGAGCTACGTGATCGGCAAGCAGATCGTGATCGGAGCCGTCGGCGTAGAAAGCCTCAGGGAAAAGATCGGCATTGCCCGCTGCGGCAAAGCGACTTGTTGATCACACGTTCTACGATAACGAAGACGCGCAAAAGGCCGGCTGAAAAGCCGGCCTTTCTTCTTGCGCCAGACCTTGGCGCGATTTTGCAAAGTCATTCATCTGGCGTTCAACAAACAAATGCCGCGGAACAGCCAATGTTCCGGAACAAGTCAAATCTCCTTTCGTTGTCGGCGCGGGCAATGACGCAGAGAAACACGTGAGGAGAATTTCGATGTTGAACCGCTTTATGATCTCAGTTGCCGCAGCAGCACTCGTGGCGGGCACCGGTCTGGCGAACGCACAGGGTACCATGGGCCGCGACAGCGGCGGCGGCGCAGGTGGCGCGCAGACGCAGCAATCGCAGCCCTCTGGCGGCGGTGCCGAGCGTGGTGGCGCGATGGGTCGCGATTCCATGAGCCATGACAAGGGTACTGTCGGCCAGTCCGGCGGCTCCAGCGGCATGAAGTCCGATCGGGCCTCCGAGGACAAATCCGGCGCGATGAAGGACGATCGCTCCTCGGGTGGTGCGATGAACAAGAACGCGGCCGAAGACAAGGCCGGCGCCACCAAGGGCCAGCGCACGGATGACCGCGCACAGGGCCAGATGGACAAGTCCCAGCAGGACAAGTCCAAGAGCATGAGCCAGGACACGACCAAGTCCGGAAGCAAGGACCAGAAGGACATGAAGGCTGAGGGCAGCAAGAGCGGCACCTCGACCAACAACGCCGACAGCCGTCAGGGCACCGGCACGAACCAGAACGCGCAGGGCCAGAGCTCGACCTCATCCTCGACCACGGTGGGACAGGCCGGGGCCGCTGCCAAGCTTTCGACCGAGCAGCGCACGCAGATCACGTCGGTGATCCGCGAGCAGCGCGTGCAGCCCGTGACCAACGTCAACTTCTCGATCTCCGTCGGCACCCGCGTGCCGCGCGAGGGCATCACGCTTCACGCCCTGCCGTCCCGGGTCGTGTCCATCTATCCGGAGTGGCGGACCTACAGGTACGTCCTGGTCCGCGATGAGATCGTGATCATCAATCCGGACACCTACGAGATCGTGGCAGTGCTGAACGTCTAAGGCCGGATACCGGCAACCCCAGGGGGCGGGCAGCGATGCCCGCCCCCCTTCGCATGCGGCCGGCAGCCCATGCTTCGGACTGGTTAACAAGCAATTTCCGTAGTTTCCGCACAGGTTTTTGCGCACTGGATGAGGTGCCTGACCCCGCCCCTCAGGCCCTTCAAGGCTTCCCCTCACGCGCTTTGTTACCTATAACCCCGCCACGCCGAAGCACCTCTTCCGGGATTGGAATGGCCGAACCTGCAACCGACACGATCCTCGTCCTGAACGGGCCGAACCTCAACATGCTGGGGACGCGCGAGCCCGAAAAGTACGGCCACGGAACGCTGGCCGACGTCGAGGTGCTGTGCCGGGAGACGGCGGCGACGTTCGGCCTCAAGGTCGATTGCCGCCAGTCCAACCGCGAAGGCGAATTGATCGACTTCATCCACGAGGCGCATCGGCGCAGGATGAAGGGCATCGTGATCAATGCCGGCGGCTATTCCCACACCTCGATCGCGCTGCACGACGCGCTGCTCGCGGTGCAAATTCCGGCGGTCGAAGTGCACGTGACCAACATCCACGCCCGCGAGAGCTTTCGTCATCACTCCTACACCGCACGCGCGGCCTTCGCCTCGCTCTGCGGCTTCGGCATCGAGGGCTACCGCCTCGCCATTCAGGGCCTTGCCGCCAAGCTCGGCATCAAGCCCAACGCCTGACGCTCCCTTCCAACAGAACATTCGGATCAAACAACATGGCGCGCCAGCCAGACGACAAAGCAGCCGCAAAGTTTTCCAGCGAGGATTCCGCGCTCGTCCGCGAGCTTGCCTTGCTGCTCGATGAGACCAGCCTCACCGAAATCGAGATCGAACGGGCAGGCCTGCGCCTGCGCGTCGCCCGCAACATCAGCATTGCCGCGACGATGCCGATGCCGATGACAGCCGCTCCCGCCGCA
This sequence comes from Bradyrhizobium cedriense, assembly GCF_054602315.1. Classification (NCBI taxonomy): domain Bacteria; kingdom Pseudomonadati; phylum Pseudomonadota; class Alphaproteobacteria; order Hyphomicrobiales; family Nitrobacteraceae; genus Bradyrhizobium; species Bradyrhizobium cedriense. The sequence goes on from NZ_JBTSWB010000003.1 coordinate 276,069, forward strand.
CTTCCGATGACTGCAGGCGCCGCCGCGCCCGGCACTGCTGCGCCCGATCTGTCGAAGCATCCCGGCGCCGTGATCTCGCCGATGGTCGGCACGGCCTATTGGGCGCCGGAGCCGGGCGCAAAACCGTTCATCGAGGTCGGCACCAAGGTCTCGGTCGGCCAGACGCTGCTCATCATCGAAGCCATGAAGACGATGAACCAGATCCCCTCGCCGCGCGCCGGCACGGTGACGCAGATCCTGGTCGAGGACGGCCAGCCGGTCGAGTACGGCGAGCCGCTCGTGATCATTGAGTAAGCGAATGAGGAATAGCGAATAGCGAATGGTCCAGCCCTTCCCTACTCGCCATTCGCCACTCGCCATTCGCTACTTCGCCCCTGAGGCACCATGTTCGACAAGATCCTCATAGCCAATCGCGGCGAGATCGCCCTTCGCATCCTCAGGGCCTGCAAGGAGCTCGGGATCGCGACCGTGGCCGTGCACTCCACCGCCGACGCCGACGCCATGCATGTGCGCCTGTCGGACGAGAGCGTGTGCATCGGGCCGCCGCCGTCCAAGGACAGCTATCTCAACGTGCCCGCGCTGCTCGCGGCCTGCGAGATCACGGGCGCCGACGCCGTGCATCCCGGCTACGGCTTCCTGTCGGAGAACGCGCGCTTTGCGGAAATTCTCGAAGAGCACAATCTGCACTTCATCGGTCCCAAGGCCGAGCACATCCGCCTGATGGGCGACAAGATCGAGGCGAAGAAGACCGCCAAGCGCCTCGGCATACCCGTGGTGCCCGGCTCCGACGGCGCTGTCGGTCCAGATGACGACTCGATGGCGATCGCGAAGGCGATCGGCTTCCCGGTCCTGGTCAAGGCGGCAGCCGGCGGCGGCGGCCGCGGCATGAAGGTCGCCCACAGCGAGGCCGACCTGCAGGTAGCCTTGTCGACGGCGGCCAACGAGGCCAAATCCGCCTTTGGCGATGCCTCCGTCTATCTCGAAAAGTACCTCGAGAAGCCGCGTCACATCGAGATCCAGATCCTCGGCGACGGCCGCGGCGGCGCGATCCATCTGGGCGAGCGCGACTGCTCGCTGCAGCGCCGGCACCAGAAGGTCTGGGAAGAAGGCCCCTCGCCCGTCCTCGCGGCGGCCGCACGCGCCAGGATCGGCGAGACCTGCGCGAAAGCGATGCGCGAGATGAAATATCTCGGCGTCGGCACCATCGAGTTCCTGTTCGAGGACGGCGAGTTCTACTTCATCGAGATGAACACCCGCATCCAGGTGGAGCATCCCGTCACCGAGAGCATCACCGACATCGACCTCGTGCTGGAACAGATCCGCATCGCCGCCGGCGGGGATCTGCCGGCCAGGCAGGACGAAGTCCAGGTCATCGGCCACGCGATCGAATGCCGCATCAACGCCGAGAATCCGCAGACCTTCCGACCCTCGCCGGGCCGGATCCTGCAATATCACCCGCCGGGTGGCCTGGGCGTCCGGATCGATTCCGCCGTCTATCAGGGTTACACGATCCCGCCCTATTACGATTCCCTCGTCGGCAAGCTGATCGTGCATGGTAAGACCCGCGCCGAATGCCTGATGCGGCTGCGCCGGGCGCTGGACGAGATGGTGGTCGAAGGCATCGAGACCACACTGCCGCTGTTCCGGGCCCTGGTGCGCGAGGACGACATCATCAACGGCGACTACCACATCCACTGGCTGGAACAGTATCTGGCCGGCAAGGAACCCGCCGCCAAATAATCTGCCGGCCTGGAACCCTTTGGCCCCTCTCGCGTTCTGGACGGTCGGGGCCAGTTCCAAGGGGGCGTTTTGAACTTCACTGAACATAAAGCAGGTGAACCGTCGTGACGGCTGAAGCCCTCCGGCGGCGCGCGTTTTGGCTGGTCCTGCTGTTCGCGGCGGGCCTTTTGGTGCTGACCGCGATCAGCGCCGGCTCCGTCTATCTCGTCAACAAGGCCAGAGACGACAACAAATGGGTCGTCCACACCATCGAGGCCCAGAACCGGATCAACGCCCTGCTGCTGGAAATCCGGCGGGCCGAAAGTTCAGCTCGGGGTTTCCTCCTGACCCAGGGCACGAACTTCAAGGCCGACCATGACAAGGCCGTGGCGGCGATCGTCCCCGCGCTCGATAAGCTCACTCGACTGACCGGCGACAATCCGGCGCAACGCCAAAACATCGAAAAGCTGAGCACCGCGATCGAGACCCGGCTTGGCCAGTTTACGCAGGAAATGGAATTCATCGGCCAGGGCCAGCCGGACAAGGCCGCAGATGTGGTGCGCGAAGCCGCCTCCACCGACACCACGGCCGCCATCGCCCAAGTTGCGACGGCCATGCTCCAGGAAGAGGAACGGCTGTTTCGTCTGCGCTCGACCAACGCGGATCGCAGCCAAACCCTGGCGGCATCGATGACGGGCGTCGGCTCCGGTCTGGTCGTGCTGCTCGCGCTGATTTCGATCTGGCTGGTGCGGCGCTCGATCCGCGCCCGCGACGAGGCCGAAAGGCGCCTGCGCGATGCCAACGTCAATCTGGAGGCTGTCGTCGACGAACGCACGGCCGATTTGCGCGAAGCCAATGACGAGATCCAGCGCTTTGCCTATATCGTCAGCCACGATCTGCGCTCGCCGCTCGTCAACATCATGGGCTTCACCAGCGAGCTCGAGGAGCTCGGCGGCGACATTTTCCGGCGGATCGGCAGCCTCGCCCAGGTCCCCGCGGGCGGGCCGCCACTGGCCCCCGCCGCGCCGGGCGAGACCACGCTGGACGGCGCCGACAAGCAGCTTTCGGAGGATTTTTCCGAAGCGCTCGGCTTCATCAAGACGTCGATCGCCAAGATGGACCGGCTGATCTCGGCCATCCTCAATCTCACCCGCGAGGGCCGGCGCGAATTCCAGCCGGTGAAGATCGACACGCGCGAGCTGATCGAGGCCATCGTCTCGACGCTGGCGCACCAGGCGGCCGAGGCGCAGGCCGAGATCCACCTCGAGCCCCTGCCAAACCTCGTGAGCGACCGTCTGGCCCTCGAGCAGATCTTCTCGAACCTGATCGACAATGCGGTCAAATATCTCAAGCCCGGCATACCCGGCGAGATCAGAATCCGCGGGCGCACCAAGCTCGGCTACGCTATCTTCGAGATCAGCGACAACGGCCGCGGGATCGATCCGAAGGACCACCAGCGGATATTCGACCTGTTCCGCCGCGCGGGAACCCAGGACAAGCCCGGCCAGGGCATTGGCCTTGCGCATGTACGTGCACTTGTGCGTCGCCTCGGCGGCACCATGTCGGTATCATCGGAACTGAACGCGGGCAGCACCTTCACGATCACGCTGCCGATCGCCTGGAATGTGAGCAACCGGAACACAGATCGATGACCCAGCCTGTCACCATCATCATGATCGAGGACGACGAGGGCCACGCCCGCCTGATCGAGCGCAATATCCGCCGCTCCGGCGTCAACAACGAGATCGTCTCCTTCCAGAACGGCACGGACGCGATGATGCACCTGTTCGGAGCCGACCGCTCCGGGCTGGTTCAGAAGGGCAATGCGCTCCTGATCCTGCTCGATCTCAACCTCCCCGACATGACCGGGATCGACATTCTGAAGCAGATCAAGGAGAACAAATATCTGAAGGCCTCGCCCGTGGTGGTGCTGACCACCACCGACGACTCCCAGGAAATCAAGCGCTGCTACGAGCTGGGCTGCAACGTCTACATCACCAAGCCCGTCAACTACGAGAATTTCGCCAATGCCATCCGGCAGCTCGGCTTGTTCTTCTCGGTCATCCAGGTCCCGCCCGCCGCCTCATGAACCAGCACACGCCGACACTGCTCTATATCGACGACGACGCCGCGCTGGCGCGCCTGGTCGACCGCGGCCTGACGCGGCGCGGCTACAGGGTCGTTCACGCCGCGAGCGGCGAGGAAGGCCTGGAGCGCATCCGCAGCGCGCAGACGAGCGGCGGCATCGACGTCGTCGCGCTCGACCAGTACATGCCGGGTCTCGACGGGCTGGAGACGCTCGAGCAGATCATGGCCATCCCGGACGCGCCGCCGGTCGTATTCGTCACTGCATCGCAGGATTCCAGCATCGCGGTGACCGCGCTGAAGGCGGGCGCGGCCGACTATCTGGTGAAGGACGTCCAGGGCGACTTCATCCCGCTCCTCCACGTCGCTGCCGAAGGCGCGCTGCGCCAGGCCGAGTTGCAGAGGGCACGCGAGGAAGCCGAAGCCGAGATCCACGCCTCGCGCGACCGCTACGCGGCGCTTGCTGCCGAACGCGAGCTCTTGCTGCGCGAGGTCAACCACCGCGTCGGCAACTCGCTCCAGATCATCGCCTCGCTGCTGCACCTCCAGGCGAGCTCCGCCGCGCAGGACGAGGTCAAGGTGGCACTGACCAATGCGATGGGCCGTGTCGCCGCGGTCGCTCAGGTGCACCGCCGGCTCTATACCTCGCAGGACCTCAAGAGCGTGGTCCTGAACCAGTACCTGGATTCGCTGCTCGAGGATCTCCGCCGCTCCGCCGAAGGCAACCGGATGTCGCGCCTGACGCTGAAGGCCGAGCCGATCGAGATCGATCCCGACCGCGCGGTCGCCGTCGGCATCATCGTCAACGAGCTGGTGATGAACGCGGTGAAATACGCCTATCCCGACGGCGCCGGCCCGATCCATGTCGAGCTGGTCTCGCAGGGCGAAGATCTCCTGCTCTCGATCACCGACGATGGCGTCGGCGACAACGTCAAGGCCGATCCGCGCTCCACCGGCATGGGCCAGCGCATCGTCGCGGCCATGGCCTCGAAGCTCGACGCTTCGGTCGAGCGCGATCCCGCGCATTCCGGAACCCGGATCGTCCTGAAGTTCGGCCGCCTGCCCGCTCTCCCCGGCAAGACCAGCACCGCCGCCGCAAGCTGACCTCGCGCCCCGCTGCCCCCATCGCAAGCGCAAGACGATCCTGCTATGATCTGGGCCATGACTTCGCGCGACTCCGCCCCGTCTGAAATCACGCCGGCCGTGCTGCTGCGCGCTTATGCCTGCGGCATCTTCCCGATGGCGGAAAGTGCCGACGATCCGACCCTGTTCTGGGTCGAGCCGGAGCTGCGCGGCGTCATCCCGCTCGACGGATTTCGCGTCGCCTCGCGGCTCGCGCGCACCGTGCGTTCGGATCAGTTCCGCGTGACCGTCAACACCGCGTTCAAGGCGACCATCGCCGGCTGCGCCGCGCCGCAGGCCGGGCGCGAGGACACCTGGATCAACAAGCGCATCCGCGACCTCTATGGCGGCCTCTTCGACCTCGGCCATTGTCACAGCGTCGAAGCCTGGCAGGGGGACGACCTCGTCGGCGGGCTCTACGGCGTCAGCCTCGGGCGGGCGTTCTTCGGCGAGAGCATGTTCCACACCGCGCGCGATGCCTCGAAGGTTGCGCTGGTGCATTTGGTCGCGCGGCTCATTCATGGCGGCTTCGAGCTGCTCGACACTCAATATGTCACCGATCATCTCAAGAGCTTTGGCGCGGTCGAGATTTCGCGGCGACGCTACACGGCACTGCTCGACAAGGCGCTTGCAGGTGACCCCGGCGATTTCCTGAGGCTCTCGGCCGGCGAAGCCATCCCGGGCGCACGCGCGCTCGAGATCATCGCCTCACGGCAATGATCAATAGCCGCACTTAAATCCCGATGCGGTCAGGATGAATCGTCCGCGCTTCAGGTTGTCGTTGAAGCATGATCGTTTCGGAAAACCGCTGCGCACTTTTCCGGATCATGCTTTAGCGGCCGAGCCCGGGGATACCGAACAGGCCTGGCCGCTGCTCCGGCGGCGGAGGCGGCGGCGGTGCCGGTTGCTGCTGCTGGATCGGCGGCAGAGGCTGCGGCGGACGCTGCTGCACGGCCTGCTTGGGCGCGGCCTTCTTCTGCGCGGCCGGCGGAGGTGCGGGCTTGCTCGACGGATCTGGCGCCGCGGTCGCGATCGTCTGCTGCGGCTCTTTGCAGTCGGTGAGCCAGATGTCGTAGATCGGATGCTCCACGCCGTGCAGGCCGGGGCTCGCGGCATACATCCAGCCCGAGAAGATGCGTTTCACCTCGCCCTGCAAGGTGATCTCGTCGACCTCGACGAAGGCATCGGTGTTGGCGGCCTCCGTCGCCGGCCGCGTGTAGCAGGCGTCCGTCTTGACGCGGAGCGCGCCGAACTGGACGGTCTCGCCGATCTCCTCGTCGAAATTGATGATGCGCCCGGTGATCTTGTCGAGGCCCGAGAAGGTGGCCTTCTTGTTCACGATCTTCTGGGCAGGCGGCTCGGTCACGACCTCGTCGCCCGGCTGGAGGCTCGCCGGCGTCTGCGGAACCGCTCCCGGGGCGCCCTTCTGCTGGGGCTGGCGCTGACCGGGTGCACCCGGGGCGCCCTGCGGACCGGGCGGCGAGATCGCGGCGGACGGTGGCTGGTTCGGCGGCGCGACGGTCGAACCCGGCGGCGGCGCCAGGGGCTGGGTCTCGACCGGGCCCGGCATCACGTTGCCCTGCCGACCGGGAGGCGGCAGCATCGGACGCGACGGCAGCACGCGGCCCTGCGGCGGCAGCTCCGGCACCTCTTCGTCGTCGTCGGGAATCTGCTGCGGCTGCGGCTGACCGCGCGGAATGCTGCCGGGCGGTCGCAGCGGCGGCGGATCCGAAAAGATCGTGCCGATCTGCGCCTGAGCCGGCGTCGCAACCGTCAGTCCGGTGGCGGCCAAAAGCGCCGCAAGACCTGTCAGGGTAATGGTTCGAAACATCTCGCGCGGCTTCAACAGCGAATCGGGCTTGTTGGACATTCTACAGGGGATACCGCCGCTCGCAGGCCATCCGGTTAACACGCCGAATACGGCGGGGGAAGGGCGGCATCCCTGCCCTTCCTGGCGCGCTCTGGCCAGACCGGCGCCTGGATGGGATAGTCAAAGGCCCCTCCCCGGGGCGAAGTCAGGCGCCGCCCCCCAAAAAATGACACCAGCCGGAAACCCCCAGGTCCCCTAGGTCCCCCTTCATGCCCGTTGTGCTCGATCCCGATGCCGCCGCCGTCTACAAGGCCTTCCAGGAGGCCGGTCGCCCCGCCTACGAGACGCTGACCGCGGACGAAGCGCGCGCCTATTACTCGCAGGCGCGCTTTGCCACCAACCCCGAACCGCCGGAGCTCGCCCGCATCGCGCCGCTGGCCATCCCGGCGCCGCACGGCGCGATTCCAGCCCGCATCTACGTTCCGAACGAACTGCGCCGGCACGACGGCCTGTCGCCGGCGCTGGTGTTCTTCCATGGCGGCGGCTGGGTGATCGGCGATCTCGACTCCCACGACGTCGTCTGCCGCCAGCTTGCCGTTTCAGGCGCACTGATCGTGATCTCGGTCGACTACCGTCTCGCCCCCGAGCACAAGTTTCCCGCCGCGGCCGAAGACGCCATCGCCGCGACCAAATGGGTCGCCGCGAACGCGCGCGAACTCGGCATCGACGCCGCGCGCCTTGCGATCGGCGGCGACAGCGCCGGCGGCAATCTCGCCGCGGTCGTGGCGCTCGCCGCGCGTGACGCCGGCGGTCCGGCCATCGCGGGCCAGGCGTTGATCTATCCGGCGACCGATTTCGCCATGACGCACGGCTCCCACATCGAGCCTGAGACCAGTGTGCTGCTGACGCATTCGGTGATCCGCTGGTTCCGCGATCACTATCTCAACGGCGCTGCCGACATCCACGACTGGCGCGCCTCGCCCGCGCGCGCTGCGAGCCTCATTGGACTCCCGCCGGCCTACGTGCTGACCGCCGGCGCAGATCCCTTGCGCGACGAAGGCGACGAATATGCCGCGCGCCTCAAGCAGGCCGGCGTACCCGTGACTTACAAGCACTATCCGGGCCAATTCCATGGCTTCTTCACCATGGGGAAATTGTTGCGAGAGGCCAATGTCGCCGTCGGCGAGATCGGTGCGTGGCTGAAGGGATTGGGCTGACGCCGCCGTCCCGCATGCCTTCCGTTCTTCATACGATCTTCGCTCTCCCCCTCCGCGCTCTGACATGGCTCGGCGGCCAGGGCACCCGCGCGGTGGCGGCCATCGCCTTCATCGCGGTCGCGGTGCCGCCGCTCGGTGCAGTGCTGCGGCCCTACGTCACCGAGGCGATTTTCCTCCTGCTCTGCATCTCCTTCATGCGCGTCGATCTCGTGGCGCTGTACGGACATCTGCGCAGGCCTGCGCTGGTCGCAGCCGCCACGGCCTGGACCACGATCGCCGTGCCGCTGGTCTTCGGATTGATCTCCCATGCGACCGGGCTCACCAATAATTCGCCCGGCCTGGCGCTCGCGCTGATGCTCCAGGGCGTGGCCTCGCCGATGATGGCCGCACCGGCCCTTGCCGCGCTGATGGGGCTGGACGCCACCCTCGTGCTGGTCACGCTGGTGACCTCGACTGCGCTCGTTCCCTTCACCGCCTCGTTGTTCGCAAGCCTCTTTCTCGGCGGCATGCTCAGCATCTCGCCGCTGACGCTCGGCCTCAAGCTGCTCGGCATCCTCGCGGCATCGCTGCTGGCAGCGACCATCATCCGCCGCCTGTTCGGCAGCGAGGCGATCCAGCGCCACAAGCAGCCGATCGACGGGCTCAACATCATCATCCTCCTGGTGTTCGCCTCGGCGGTGATGGGCGACGTCGCCAGCGACCTGGTCGCCGCCCCCCTGTTCACGATCGCCGTCGCGCTGCTGGCCTTTACGGTCTATTTCACCCTGCTCGCGGTCACGACGCTGATCTTCCGCCGCGTCGGCACCGAGCGCGCCTTCGCGATCGGCCTGATGGTGTCACAGCGCAATCTCGGCCTGATGCTGGCGGCGACCGCGGGCGCGCTGCCGGCAACGACCTGGCTGTATTTTGCGCTGACGCAGTTTCCCATTCATCTTGCGCCGTACATGCTGATGCCGATCGCAAGGCGCCTGACCGCGCGCGCAGATGCATCTGGCGAGGCGCCGGCAAATGGCACCACATAGCATTCCTCATCAGTTCGGGAATTGCCGCCCCGAGCCGGCTGTTCACTCATTTGCACCGCCGCAGACGAGGAACATCAGTTCCGCGATCCCGTTGAAGCTTCTCACGATCAGGAGGTTCGCGATGAAGTTTGCCACAATTCTGGTTCTCGGTTCGCTCGCCTTGGCCTCAGCAGCAAGAGCAGATCAGCCTGGACCTGACTGGATGCCGATGGAGCAGGTGAAGGCCAAGGTCATGGAATCAGGCTATTCGCAGGTGACGAAGCTCGAAGCCGACGATGGCCAGTGGGAGGGCGAAGGCGTCAAGAACGGACAGAAGATGGAATTCCATGCCGACCCCAAGACCGGCGTGATCGTGAGCGAAAAGCCGGATTGATAGGCATCGTCAATCTCCGCTCTTGAACGCGGACGTCGCCGTTCCGCAGGGCGCACCGAGTTCAAGAGCACACGCCTAACCCGTCCGCGCCGCACGCCGCAGCGCCTGTGGCGGCTGACCGAAGGCGCGGATGAAGGCGCGCCGCATTCGCTCGGGGTCGCGGAATCCGGTCGTTTCCGCCACGAGCTCGATCGCCTCGCGCGAGGACTGCACGCGTTCGCGCGCGACTTCGAGCCGCAACCGCTCGATGGCCTTGGATGGCGTGGTGCCGGTCTCGGCCGCAAAGGCGCGGGCAAAGTGCCGCGCGCTCATGCCGGCACGATCGGCGAGGTCCTCCACCGTCAGCGGCGCGTCGAGGTTTTCGCGCGCCCAGGACAACAGCGCGCCGAAGCGTCCGTTCGGCGCCTTCAACTCCAGCAGCGATGAGAACTGCGACTGCCCGCCGCTGCGGCGGTGATAGAGCACGAGCTGGCGCGCAGTCTCTTGCGCGATCTCCTCGCCATGATCCTCGGTGACCATCGCCAGCGCGAGATCGATGCCGGCCGTGATGCCCGCCGACGTCCACACATTGCCGTCGCGGGTGAAAATATGGTCCGGCTCGAACTTCACCTTCGGATAGCGCGCGACGAAATCGCGGGTGCGGCCCCAATGGGTGGTGGCGCGGCGGCCATCGAGCAGTCCGGCCTCGGCCAGCACATAGGCGCCAGAGCAGACGCTGGCGACGCGCACGCCGCGCCGCGCCAAGCGCTGCACGAAGGCGCGCGTGATCTCGCAGCGCGCGGCGTCGGCAACGCCCATGCCGCCGGCCACGACCAGCGTCGTGATGGCGTTCGCCGCCTTGAGATCGCGCGCCATCATCTCGACGCCCGATGAGCTCCGCACCAGTCCCGGCTTCGCCGCCAGCACGCGAATGCCGGGCGCTTTGCCGGTGCAGCGCGCTGCGACCTCGAACGCCGAGATCGGGCCTGCGGCATCGAGCAGCTGGAAATCAGGAAAGATCAGGATGCCGATCATGCGCTGTGTCCGAAAGAGAGGCTGTGTCCGAAAGTGAGGGAATTATGCCATTTCGGACAGGAAAGCACCATGCCATCCTGCCGGCGTCAAGCTCGCAATTGGAGATCTCCCGATGTCGTCACCGCTCCAGATCGGAATCCTGGTGTTTCCGCGCGTCACCCAGCTCGACTTCACGGGCCCCCTGCAGGTCTTCGCCATGGTTCCCGGCGCGAAACTGCATCTGATCTGGAAGCGGATCGAACCGGTGCCGAGCGATTCTGTCCTGACGCTGACGCCGACCACGACCTTTGCGGATTGCCCTCAGCTCGACGTGATCTGCGTGCCCGGCGGCCACGGCACCAACGACCTGCTCAACGACGAGGAGGTGCTGGATTTCCTGCGGCGGCAGGCCGCAGGCGCCAGATACGTCACCTCGGTCTGCACGGGATCGCTGGCACTCGGCGCCGCCGGCCTTCTGAAGGGCTACCGCGCCGCCACCCATTGGAGCGCGATGGACATGCTCGCCCAGTTCGGCGCGACACCGACGAAGACGCGCGTCTGCATCGATCGAAACCGCATCACCGGCGGCGGCGTCACCGCCGGCATCGACTTCGCGTTGACGCTGGTGTCGATCATGGTCGATCGCACCACGGCGGAAGCGATCCAGCTCCAGATGGAATACAATCCGGCCCCGCCGTTCAGTTCGGGCTCGCCCGAGACGGCACCGGCGGACGTGCTGGCGTTGCTGAAGGAACGCGGCGCACAGAACCAGGCGCAACGCCTGGAAGCGGTCAAGCGCGCGGCTGAAAAGGTGAATTAGGCTCCGCTGCATCGCTGAGCCGCCGAAGAAGCTGCGCCGCGTCCGGGGCACGAGGCTTCGCATACAGAAAAAGGCCGCTCGGTTTCCCAAGCGGCCTTTCCTGTCTCACGGCGGCTGCACATTCACATCGGGCGATTTCGGAGCTTCCAGACCGGGGGCCTATCTCCCGATCGAGTCCTGGTCGGCGGCCGCTGCATTTCGGGACAGTCGCGAGCTGTTGCCCGAACCGAACGCGATGGTCTCCCATCTCCGTAAGATGGGATCATTGAGCCGCATCGCCCGCATCAGCGCAACGTCCACGCAGGCGGCATCCCCGCTCTTCCCGCTGTCCACAGCGGGGCGGCGCGGATGCATGTGCATCCGCTTCGGACGAACGGGGTTTGGGGGCAGATTAAGCCTAGCCGGGAGTCCAGGGCTGGTAGTCGCCGGTCGCCTTCGGACGCTTGCCGCTGGCAAGCGTCGAGCCGGAGGGCCGATAAGCCTTCGCCGTGCCGGTGAGATTCGGCTGGTGCGGCTTTTCCCACTCGCGCGGCTGGTAGTTGTCCTGCGTCGGCGGCACATCAACGGTGTGATGGATCCAGCCGTGCCAGGATGGCGGGATCCGGCTCGCTTCGGCATAGCCGTTATAGACCACCCAGCGCCGCTCGAAGCCGAGCGTCGGATCGATCGCCCCGCCGCGCGTGCGATAATAGAGATTGCCCTGCTCGTCCTGGCCGACCAGTTCCCCGTACCGCTTGGTCCAGAGCTGGGTGCCAAAGGTTTGGCCATTCCACCAGGTGAAGAACTTGAGGAAGAATTGTTTCATGCGGCAAGGGCCCTGCTTCGTCCGGGTCCTGATGCCATCCGGGCAGCGAAATGTCCAGTTCGGCGGGTGCGTCGCTGCCCTCCGCTGGTCCGGCTACCAAGCAAGCCCCTGCCGCAAAGCGGACGCGATCCGTTCATGCCGGGTACAGCAGCGACGAGCGAGGCTCCGCTCAAGCGCAAACCGGCGTGATCCCAGGAACTCCAAGCCATTCATAGGGTTTGCTTCCGGGAAAGGAGTTTCATCATGAACAGTCTGAAAGTATTGGGTGCCGCCGCGGCGGTGGCATTGGTTCTACCCTTGGCGAGCCCGAGCTTTGCCCAGCGTCCCGGAGTAGGCGGAGGCGGTGGCGGTGGCGCGCACGTCGGTGGCGGTGGCGGCGGCGGCGGTGCTCACTTCGGTGGCGGCGGTGGCGGCGCGCGCATGGGTGGCGGCGGTATGGGCGGTGGCGCCCAGATTGGCGGCGGCGGTGCTGGCTTCCAACGAGGTGGCGGCAACTTTGCGGCCGGCGCGGCCGTTCGTCCGGGCGGTGGTAGTTTCGCAGGCGGCGCGGTCCGTCCGGGTGGCGGCGGCTTCGTAGGCAGCGGGGTCCGTCCCGGCGGCGGCAGCTTCGTAGGCGGCATGGGGAGCCGTCCTATTGCCTCGCCGTCTTTCAGCGGTACGCGTCCCGTCGCAACTGCAGGCAATTGGCAGGGCGGAAGCAACTGGAGCGGTCGCCACGGGCATCATCATCATCGCCGCGGCGGATTCTGGCCGGGCTTTGCGGCAGGCGCGGCAATCGGCGGCCTCGGCTCGTATGCCTATTACGGCGGCGGCTACGGCTACGGCTACTACGATGATCCCTACTACTACGGCAGCTACTATGACGAGCCGTCGGTCGCGGTGGTTGCGGATGGCGGCGGCGACTCCGCTGCCTATTGCGCGCAGCGCTTCAAATCGTACGACCCGGCCTCTGGCACCTATCTCGGTTACGACGGTAGGCGTCATCCCTGCCCGTAAGCAGACCCCGAAAAGCTGGAACAAGGGCGTCGCAGCGATGCGGCGCCCTTTTTCACGCTTGGCGTAGCCTCTCCTGTCGCGGCTGCGGCATGCTCGCACCGCGCGAAGATGCGTACAAGTCGATGCAAATGGACCTCTATGCACCACGCCGTGCATATCCTTCGCGATTCAGTCCTAAATTGACCGGACACACGATTCGCGGATATCACCAATCGCAGTGGAGGCTTCGATCACTTGGGAAGTGTCATGCCGCGTATTCTCGTGGTTGACGACGATCCGATGGTCGGCGCGACCATCGAAGTCCTCCTGCAACGTAAGGGCTTCGACGTGACGCTGACCGACGGCGGAGAAACAGGACTGGCTGCGCTGGAATCGCAGGCCTTCGACGCGATGCTGGTCGATATCTTCATGCCCCACATGCGCGGTTTCGAATCCATCCGCATCTTTCACGAGCGCGCACCGGCCACTCCGCTGATCGCGATGTCCGGCTACGCCTTCGCCTCGTCCTCCTCGCCATCACCCGACTTTCTCCGCATGGCACTTGAGCTCGGCGCAACGCGCTGCCTGCGCAAGCCGTTCACGCCGGAAGCGCTGCTGACCACGATCCGCGAATGCCTCGCCGGCGCGGCCGGGAGCGCACAGCCGAAGGACGAGAAAGAAGCCCCTTGATTCCAACGCAGCGCGTCATTCTCGGTACCGGACTTGCCATCCTCCTGATCATCGCCACGGCTTCGATCGCCCTCGACGTCAAGTCGCGATCCGACGCAGTATGGGTGAATCATACGATTAAGGTGCAGAAGAAGATCTCCGATCTGCGCGTGCTGCTGCGCCGTGCCGAGAGCGCCGCGCGCGGCTACGAGCTCTATCGCACCCCGGGCTTCAGCGACGAATTCCAGGCGGTGCAAGCCAGCATCGCGCCGGCCCTCGCCGACCTCAAGCGCGAAGTGCGCGACAATCCCGATCACGTCGCTTTGCTGGAAGGCACCGAGCCGCTGGCGCTGCGCCGGATCGAGATTGCCGCCACCGCGATGCGCCTGCGCGCCGAGAACGACGAAGCCGGCATCGCCGCGCTCAACGGCAAGGCCGAGGGCCGCGGCCTCATGGACACGGTGATGCGCAATCTCGACCATCTGAGCGCCGAGGAAGAGCGCCTGCTCGCCGAGCGATCCCAGGATTCGCGCCGCACCGGCATCGTGCTGCTCGGTATCGACGTCGCCGGTGCCGTGCTGATCCTGCTCCTGGTCGCGCTGGTGATGCGCGAAAGCCGGCGCGCCACGGGTGAGCTCCAGAGCTCTCTCGAGCAAACACAGGCCGCCAAGGAGGCGCTCGCGGCGGCGGTGGCTGAACGCACCGAGCATCTGGTCACCGCGCATGACGAGCTGCGCCTGTCGGTCAACGTGCTGCAAAGCACGTTCCACAGCATGGCGGAGGCGGTGCTGGTCATCGACGACGAGGGCAATGTCCTGCTCTCCAATCCGGCCGCGGAGCGTATGCTGCTGCATCGCGTCGGCATGAACGTGAGCAACCTGCGCGCGCTGTCCGATGTGTTTCGCGGCGATGGCGTCACGACTCTCGAGGACGACGAGCTGCCGTCGACGCGCGTGCTGCGCGGCGAGCACTTCGAAGAGCTGGAGATGATCGTCCACCCGCGCAGCGGCAATCCTCCCCGCCATCTCATGATCAGCGGCCGGCCGATGCGGGACGGGCGCGGCAACATCTCGGGGGCGGTGCTGGTCTATCACGACGCGACGACCTCGCGCGAGACGGAACGGCAGCTCTACCAGTCGCAGAAGCTGGATGCGATCGGCAAGCTGACCGGCGGCGTCGCACACGACTTCAACAACATGCTGACCGTGATCTCCGGCAACACCGAGACGCTGGTGGAGAGCCTGAAGGGCCAGCCCGAGCTCCAGCGCACGGCGCGGCTGATCGACGATGCCGCCGAGCGCTGCGCCGAGCTGATCCAGCATCTGCTGGCGTTCGCGCGCCGGCAGCCGCTCGAGCCGCGCAACGTCGACATCAACGCCGCGATATCGGACATCGCGAAGCTCCTGCGTCCCACCCTCGGCGAGCAGATCCAGATCGAGACCGCGCTGGAGCTGGGGCCGATGACCACGCATATCGATCCGTCCCGGCTGACCAATGCCGTCCTCAACATGGCGATCAACGCGCGCGACGCGATGCCGAACGGCGGCAAGCTGCTGCTGGAGACCCATCGCGTCGTGCTCGATGAAGCCTATGCGCAGGCCAATGCCGACGTGACGCCCGGCCCCTATGTCATGCTCGCGGTCAGCGACACCGGCACCGGCATGCCCTCCGACGTCCAGCAAAAGGCGTTCGAGCCCTTTTTCACCACCAAGGAGGTCGGCAAGGGCAGCGGGCTCGGCCTCTCCATGGTCTACGGCTTCGTCAAGCAATCCGGCGGCCACATCAAGATCTACAGCGAGGAAGGCTACGGCACCACGATCAAGCTCTACCTGCCGCCGGGCGAAGGCATGTCGGACGCGGCCGCTCCCGTCGCTCCGCAAGCCGAGGGCGGCGCCGAGACCATCTTCGTTGTCGAGGACGACCCCTTGGTGCGCAACTTCGTCACCACCCAGCTCCAGAGCCTCGGCTACAAGACGGTGGCCGCGCCCGACGGCAGAACTGCGCTGGAATTGATCGAGGCCGGCCAGAGGTTCGATCTGCTGTTCACCGACGTCGTCATCCCCGGCGGCATGAGCGGCCGCGACCTCGCCGAGGAGGTCGCCAGGCGCCGGCCGGGCCTGAAAGTGCTCTACACCTCCGGCTACACCGACAACGCCATCGTCCATCACGGCAAGCTCGATGAAGGCGTGCTGCTGCTGACGAAACCCTACCGCCGCAATCAGCTCGCCGAGATGATCCGCAAGGCGCTGGGCGGCGGAACGGTGGCGCGCTAGCTTGGCGCGCGAAGTCATTCGCGCAGCATTCTCCTCAGCCGGTCCGGCGCAAGCAGCTCGATGCGGCGGTACGACAGCGCCACGCATCCATCGGATTCCAGCGCGCGCAAGATCGCGCCGGCAGTCGTACGCGCCACATTGGCCATATGCGCGAGATCCTCGTGATTGATGTCGATCTCAATCGGACATTGGCTTGGCGGGGTTGTCAGCCGACAACCCGCCGTCCGAAGCAGAACGGCGACGAACCGCTTGACGTGGTTGCGTATCATCAGGTCGTCGGCTCCTCCCAGAGCCAAGCGAAGATGATCGAGCGTTACGAGACCCAAATAGCGCCACGCTGAAGGATCGCGCTTGACGATCTTGTCCACGGCAGCAAGAGGCAAATGGAACAATTCGCTGTCTCGCGTGGCCGTGAGGCCGATCATCCGAGGCTGACGCGTAAAGGCGGCCGCCTCTCCAAACCAGGTACCCGGCATCGCGAAATGTGCGACGTAGGGCCCCTGCTCCTGCGGTGCCATCGTGACGCCAAGGCCACCGGCCACGAGACCGAACATGCCGCCGGGCTTGTCTCCGATCGAGTAGACCGACGCGCCCTGCTGGAATCGCTTGAGCAGGCATCGAGCCAGCACTTCGTCTTGGAACGATGCAGGTGTCTGGCTCAGCCAGCCTTGGCTGAGGACCGTCCTGCGCGCGGCATCGCGGTGCAACATCCGGCCTCCAATTGACCACCCGTGAACATTTGCCGATGCCATCTCCTGATAGTCTGTCGCAATAATTCGTCTTTTGATCCATCTCAACGTGTGCAGTGGCGCGCAAGGCCGAATGCCACGGCCTGCCCGCGCATATTGTAATCTGGGCTTGGGCTTGAGCGCAGGCCGTTACGTCGGCCGTCTCACCGCGAGTCGACGCACATCAACGCACCAACGTCGAGGTGCATGAGCGAATTGATGCGAACGCCAGCCGGCGCGCCAGCGAAGGACGAACACAATGGTGGCTCGACGCTCGATCGCGATGGCAGTTGCAGCATTTTGGCTTGCTGTCGCCGTTCCCGAAAACACCCAGTCGCAATCCGCGGCGGCTGGAACGACCAGCGATGATGTTTCGGTGAAAGGAGCCTTTGATCCGGACGACGGTGTCGACCGCGTAACCACCCCGGAGATGCCGGCCAACACCGGGGCGAATAAACATTACTCACCCTATGCCGGCAGAAACTATCCCACCCGCGTGTTCTTTGGCGACACCCATCACCACACCGCCAATTCAGGCGACGCCTTCATGGCGGGCGACCGCCTGACGCCCGAGCAATCCTATCGTTTCGCGCGCGGCGAGGAGGTCGTCTCCTCATCCGGCGTGCCGGCGAAGCTGTCGCGTCCGCTGGATTTCCTTGTCGTGTCCGATCACGCCGAGGGTCTTGGCCTCGTCTATCAGATCTATGACGGCAATCCAGCGTTCGCCTCCGATCCCACCTTGGCCCGATGGGGTCAGGTAATGAAGACCGGCAGTCCGACCGAGGTGGCTGCGGCCAAGACTGAACTCACCTCTGCGCAAGCACAAGGCACGCTGCCGCCTGCGATCAAGGACCCGAAAATCGTCGGCCCAATCATGCGGACGGCTTGGCAGGATTACACGGCGACCGCGGAAAAGTTCAACGAGCCCGGCCGTTTCACCGCGATGATCGGCTTCGAGTGGACCTCGGTTCCCGGGGGCAACAATCTGCACCGCAACGTGCTGTTCCGCGACAACAAGGACAAGGCCGACCAGATCGTGGTGCCATTCTCGGCCTGGCAGAGCGAAGACCCGGAAAAGCTTTGGGACTGGATGGACCGGCAGGAGAAGAAGATCGGGATCCAGCTTCTGGCGATCCCGCACAACGGCAATCTGTCGAACGGTCGAATGTTCGAGTCGGTGGATTTCGCCGGCAGGCCGCTTTCCAGGGACTACGCCGAGCGCCGTGCTCGCTGGGAGGTGTTGCAGGAAGTAATGCAGACCAAGGGTAGCAGCGAGACGCACCCGACGCTGTCGCCGAACGACGAGTTTGCCAATTTTGGTATCCAGGGCTGGGACAACGGCAACCTGACACTTCAGGACAAGCCGGCCACGCCCGCAATGCGTCC
Organism: Bradyrhizobium cedriense; assembly: GCF_054602315.1. NCBI lineage: Bacteria > Pseudomonadati > Pseudomonadota > Alphaproteobacteria > Hyphomicrobiales > Nitrobacteraceae > Bradyrhizobium > Bradyrhizobium cedriense. The sequence continues at coordinate 294,066 of NZ_JBTSWB010000003.1, forward strand.
GTTCATGTACCTGCGCGGAGGACTGCTGCAGGGTCTGGTGCAGGAACAGAAACTTGGCGTGAACCCATTCAAGTTTGGGTTCATCGGCGGCACCGATGTTCACAATTCCCTGACCGCGATCGAATCCGACAATTACTACGGGAAGCATGTCGAGCAGGAGCCGCATCCCGACCGCTGGTCGTTCATCGAGAAGAAGGGTTTCGGCTTCACCCGCTACACATGGAACTACGAAGCCGCGGGATACGCCGGAGTATGGGCAACCGACAATACGCGCGAGGCCCTGTGGGACGCGATGAAGCGCAAGGAAGTCTATGCGACGTCGGGGACCCGACTGACGCTACGCTTCTTCGGCGGCTGGGACTTCAAGCCGGACGATGCCCGCTCGCGCTATCTTGCCGACGCCGGATATGCCAAGGGCGTGCCGATGGGAGCGGACCTGCCAAGCGCACCTTCGGGCACCGGGGCGCCAACCTTCCTCGTCGCGGCAATGAAGGATGCGCTGGGGGGCAATCTCGACCGCATCCAGATCGTCAAGGGATGGCTCGACAAGGCCGGGCGGCCGCAGGAGCAGATATACAACGTGGCGTGGGGCAATGCCCAGCGCCGGAAGCCCGGCAAGGACGGCAGGCTGCCGCCGGTGGGAGACACGGTCGACGTGGCGCACGCCACCTGGACCAACACGATCGGCGAGTCCGAACTCTCGGCCGTCTGGAAGGACCCGGATTTCGATCCGTCGGTTCGTGCCTTCTACTATGCGCGCGCCATCGAGATCCCGACCCCGCGTTGGACCGCTTATGATCAAGTCCGATTCAAAGTCAAAATGTCGCCGGAAGTGCCGATGAAGCATCAGCAGCGCGCATGGGCGTCGCCGATCTGGTACACACCACCGTAGGCGATCATCGCAATCATGCTGAAACATCTCCTCAAAGAGCCGCTGCTGCATTTCCTGGCGCTGGCTGTCGCTGTCTTCGTCGCCTACAACGTCTTCAATCGCTTTGAAGCCGGCAAGCCTGACGAAATCATCATCACGGACGCCCGGGTTGATCGACTTGCCGCGCAGTTCAACGCGATCTGGCAACGGCCGCCGACATCCGCGGAGCTGAAGAGCCTGATCGACGACTATGTCAAGGAGGAGATCTTCGTCCGTGAGGCGCTCGCACTTGGCCTCGACAAGGACGACGTAATCATTCGCCGTCGTCTGCGCCTCAAGATGGAGCTCCTGAGCGGCGCCGAAAGCGCGACCCTGGCGCCGACCGAAGCCGAGCTGGAAAAGTATCTGAAGGATAACTCCGCCAGGTTCGAAGTCGATCCCGCTTATGCTTTCGCGCAGGTGCTGCTGAGCCCGGACCGGCACGGCGACAATATCGAACAGGACGCCGCTTCTGTGCTCCAGGCCCTGCGCACGACATTGTCGATTGATCCAGGCGAGCTCGGGGACGCGACGCTGCTTCCGCCCAAGCTCGGGCTCACCGGCAAGGCAACGATCGGCCGGACGTTTGGTCCCGCGTTCGCCGAGGCGCTCGGCAAGATCGTCCCCGGGCAGTGGAGCGGCCCCATCGAGTCGGACTTCGGGCTGCATGTCGTCCTGATCACCGAGCATCAGGCTGGGCGCACACCTGCGCTTGCCGACGTTCGTGCCGCAGTCGAACGCGAGTGGGCGACCGATAAACGGAAGGCGATCGAGGAGCACCTTGCCGCACTGCTGACGCGCTACCGGATCACGGTGGAGGAAACACCGAAGGGCGAACCTCGACAGGCGACCGCTCCATGATCCGTCTGGCCGGCGTTTTCCTGGTTCTCGCGCAGTTGTTCGCAGTCGATCTCGCCACGGCCGATGAACTCCGGCCCGCCTATCTCGACATCAGGGAAACGGCAGCCGACGAATTCGCGGTCGTTTGGAAAGTGCCTGCGCTCGGCGATTTGCGACTGAGCGTCTACGTTCGCATGCCCGAGTCGTGCCGATCAAAAGTCGATCCGGTCAGGACGATCCAGGCGGGGTCCTTTTTCGAACGATCGCGCGTTGTCTGCGCCGGCGGATTGAAGGGCCAGAAGATTGCGCTCGATGGCCTCAAATCGGGCGTGACGGACGCGCTGGCGCGAATTGAGTACCGCAACGGCACCACCGAAGTTGCCCGGATCACCCCTGACTCACCGATCATCGTCGTCGTGGGCTCCCAGAGCAGCTTCGACGTTGCGAAAACCTACCTGTTGCTGGGAATCGACCACATTCTCACCGGTTTCGACCATTTGCTCTTCGTGCTGGTGTTGATGCTGCTGATCCGCGATCCATGGATGCTGGCGAAGACGATCACCGCGTTCACGATCGCCCACAGCATCACGCTCGCGGGCGCCACCCTTGGCTATTTCAGCTTGCCGCAAAAGCCCGTCGAGGCCGCCATCGCGCTCAGCATCGCCTTCGTGGCCAGCGAGCTCATCAAGATCAAGGCGGGCGAACGGCGGCTCTCGCAAGCCTATCCATGGGTAGTGGCCTTTGCCTTCGGCCTGCTCCACGGCTTCGGCTTTGCCGGGGCGCTCAAGGAGACCGGATTGCCGCAACTGGACATCCCGCTGGCTCTCCTCATGTTCAACGCCGGCGTTGAAGCCGGCCAGCTGCTGTTCGTCGCAACGATCCTCGTGGCGGTCAGATCAGCGCTCGCGCTCGTCACCTTGCCAGTCGTTCCGACCCGCCTCGCCGCGGCCTACGTGATCGGCACGACGTCGATGGTATGGTTTGTCACGCGGATCGCCAGCTTCGCGATCTAGCGATCGCTCGGCGCGCGCGGCCATCATGCGTGCTCCAGCACGGTGTTCGGAATTTGCGGCGCGAGACTGCACAGCGCAGACCTGCATCGCACCGCAAGATTCGGCCGTGGATTGATCGCCCGTGATCAGTGTCGACTCCGTCCCCTGTTATTCTTTGCTCAAACGGCGGCTTTTCGCGTGTATGCGAGCTGGAGGAGGCACAAATGAAAGCATCCGCCATCTTGATCAGAGCGCTCCTGGCAATGCCTTTGTCGCTGGTTGAGGTCGTGCCGGAGGTATTGCCGGATGCGCGCAGCCATCTGCACGACGGCCGTCAGCATCTGCGGCTGGATGGGCTTCACTACGCTCGTGTTTTGGCCCTTTGCGATGGTATGGGCACATCTCGACCGGCCGATCGCGGCAACCGAAGGGCCACGCAAGGCGACGCCGCAGTCCATGGCGGCCACATACAGATCGCCGGCGTCATGCGAATGGCGCCGATGCGGATCACGAGTTGGACCAGCTACCTGCATTTCACGTCGTGAACCGGGGAGACGCCGCCATGATCAGAAACGGGCTGTACGCACTATCGGTCGAATTGCGGGACGGGATCGAAGGTGGAGGCAACGGCGTCCTCGTCCTGCGCGACGGCACGATCCGCGGCGGCGATTCCTTCTTCTATTTCACCGGCAGCTACGTCTGCTGTGAGGGCAAGTGGAAGGGCCAAGTCACATCCCGGGAGCACACGCTCAACGTGGCGACGCGGCCCTTTGCTCGAAAGGTCGCTACCATCGGCTTTAGTGGAACCTATACGCTTCACGGTGCCGAAGCCGACAACACCGCATTGCTTGGCAAGCGGAGCATCCCGTTCAGCACATCCTTGCGGCTGCTGCTGCCGGACCAAATCGGGGAAATGCCGATACTCGATGGCCGGCGCGAGGAACATCTCCGATATGAGCAAGCAGGAGCGCTCGCCTTGGTCGGCCGGCGATAAGACCGGTCGATGTAGCGAGGCTCCGCGATCCGGCGATATCTACCTGGCAGCCGTGTACCAGATCGGCGACGTCCAGGCCCGTTCCTGCACCTTGGCTGCGACGCTATCAAGCAACGGCAGCTTCGAGCGCACGGCGTCGTAAGTGCTCCAGCGCGGCGTTGGGATCTGCAGCACGCGACCGTAGTACAGCGCATGCTGGGCGGGATCGAACTCGTCGTCGACCCAGGTGCCGGTCAATTGCGAGCTGCCGGCCGAATTGCTGTAGGTTGCCGTCTTCACGTCGACCGTATCGGCCACCGTAGGCAGCTTGCCATCCGGGCCAATCTTCCGGTCGCCCGACCATGCGACGTCGACGATCCTCTCCTGCGGCGTGCCGTCTGCACCGACCCAGCCCTTGATGATCTGGATGCGATCGAGACTGGCGTCCTTCGGCCCCTTCAGCGCCATCACGTTGAAGCGTAACGGGCGCTTCTCGCCGGCGGCAACCGCCGGCAAGGTGCCCCCCATCGGCACGCCGAGCCGGTAGCCGTTCTCGGCCATGGCTTTTGGATTGGCGTCGGGTCCCGGAAGATCGAATCCTGCGAACATGCGGACCTTGATGCGGACACCGCTGGTGGCAAAGGTCTCTTTTGCCTTCATCGCGTCCCAGATGGCGCCGCGCGTGTTGCTGGTCGCCCAGACGCCGGTGAGCGCGCCGGGATTCAGATCTGTGCCGGCGATCCAGCCACCGACCTCCGCCGTCCGGCGTCGCTCGACCGTGCCGTCAGCGGCGCCGTGGCTGCCGACCCGGAAATTGCCTTCGTCGGTATCGCCGGGTGTCCCGTTGTGACTGTCGGTTCCCCCGACGACACCATACTTGTAGGGGTTGGCGCCCAGATTGCGCTCATACTCGAGCCCTTTCACGAGCCCGTAGCGAACGAAATTTTCCTTCTTGGTCACGCGTCCGCTGTAGCTCGCCATCGAGTCCGCGTTCTCGAAGTTCGCAAATTCGTCGGCGGCCCAGAATTTGCGATGAACCTCCGAATTGCCCTTCACCTGCATCATCTCGATCAGCGGCTCGAAATGGGCGCGCGTCTTCGCGTAGGCTGCATCGATCGGTTGGCCTTGCGGATCGAGCGGGTCGAACATCATGGCTTTGCTGGCGTTCGAATTGTGCGGGATCGCAATCACGGATGCGCCGATCTTTTCCAGGCCGCCCATCCATGCCCAAAGCGCGTCCTCGCGGTTGATCTCGATGTAGCTCATCGGGATCTCGGGCACACGGATGTCCCGGAAGAAGACGTTGCGATGCAGATTGCCGCCCTTTGGCGCGGCGCTCCACTCGAACGCGGGAATGGTCGTGAACTTGCCGGGATGATAGTTCCGCTCGGCGGCCTCGATTTCGATCACCCAGGCACTTTTCGTCGTGTCTGGACCGGCGAAAAAAGGCGGGTGTTGCGGCGTATCGGACCGGTTGCTTTTCACGACGTAGTTCAGGAACCAGGCTTCGCGATCCTCGATCGAGGTCATCGACCGCAGCTCCTTCAGCTTGTCCTGATCGTGTCCAGGCGCCCGTTCGATCAAAGTCGAATACATCTCGCCGAGATACTCGGCGTGGTCGGTCACCGCAGCGAAGTCGAGCGGCTCGGCGATGCGATGCGGCTGCCCGTTGACCACCATCTTCTCGCCCTGGGCGAAGCGATAGGCGGCATCCGGCGTGAGTCGCGCACCGCCGAGATAGGCATCCAGCGAATAGGCGGTGTGAACATGCGTTTCGCCGAAATAGGCGTCCCGGAGCGGATTTGACGGAGCCCGGGCCTCGGCGGCCACGATGCGCGCCTGCTCCTTCTGAATGGCCGGATTGGCCACCAAGAGCTTCAGATCGCCCGCGTGCGCCGAAAGCGCCAACAAGGATGCGACCAGCAGCACGCTGCTGCCGACGGCACAATGGCCGATGGTGGCAACATCACGCGTGTCAGGCTCCACGATCGGGCTCCGCATTGCCTCGCCAGCAGGCGCTCTTCTATCATGCGCCTGCTGGCCTGATTGTTCGCCGGCGAACAGTGCGGCCTTCACTGCAGCAGAGCCGTCTTGCCAAGGTAGGCTGCTCGCCCTAACGCGTCGCCAGCACCACCGCGGCCAGCGTGAAGATCAGCGCCGCGATCTGCCCTGGCCCGAGCGGCTCGCCGAGCGCGAAGGCCGAGGCCACGACACCGATCACCGGCACCGCCATGGTGCCGATCGCGGCGACCGAGGCCGGCAGGCGCGCCAGCGCCGCGAACCAGCTGACATAGGCGATGCAGAACTGCACCACGGTCGAATAGAGCAGCAGCCACCAGCCGAGCGGCGTCACCTTGGACAGATGCGTGGTCTCCACCAGCAGGCCGATGATGGAGATCGGCAGGCAGCCGATGCCGATCTGCCAGGCGGCGGCCGTGAGCGGCGGCAGATGGATCGGATACTTCTTCGAGAACACCGTGCCGACGGCGAAGCCGAACGCGCCGGCCAGCGCCATGATGATTCCAGGCGCTTTCTCCGCGCTGGCGGCGATGCCGTTGCCGCCCATGATCGTGGCAAGGCCCGCAAAGGCCATCACCAGCCCCAGCGTGCGCAGCACGGTCGGCCGCTCGCCCAAGACAGGCCAGGCGATGATCGAGGCCCACACCGGCATGGTGTAGGCGATCAGCGCCGCCTCGCTCGCCGGCAGCCAGAGCAGCGCGAGGCCCATCAGCACCATCCAGCCGGTGACGTTGAGCAGGGCTGCGATCAGCAGGCGCGGCCAGATCGGCCCCTCCACGCGCAGGCTTTGCCGGCGCATGATCGCGAGCAGCGCCAGCAGCACGGCGCCGAGCACGCCGGTCACCCCACGCAGGGTCAGCGGCGGCAGCTCGGCGAGCAGGAATTTCGTCACCGGCCAGTTGAAGCCCCAGCCGATCGAGGTGATCGCGAGGAACATCAGGCCGGCCGGGGCGATGCGCGCTCGCGCATCCCGGCGGGTCGAATCATGCATGTGGGCAGTCCGGCAAAATCTTGCGGCCAGCTTGGCCCGGATTCGCAGGGCAAACCACCGTCCCGGCGGGCATGCCTGCCCTCACCTGCCGTAGGGCTACGTGAGTCCCGCCGGCGCAATCCCGGTCGGGAAAAATATACCTGCCCTGTGAACAGCGGGATGAAGCCTGCGCATCACCACAAGATGCGAATTTTTTCGGTTGGGAATCCGTGAGGACTCACTGATACTTGGCTCCACAACAGGCGCGGCGAAGACCCCTGTTATCCCCCATAATCCACCATATTTAGTATTTGATTCAGGAACTCGCACTAGTTCTTGACGGGCGCAACGGAGAGTCCTAGCTTTCGATCCGTTCGGCGCGAGTGAGTTTGCGTCCCGCCGGCACTCCCCCAAAGGGTCTCGCAAATCTCAGCTCCGCCGGCCAGCCAAAGGCTGCGGAATGAGGGCTTGTCTGCCCGCGAGATGCGGACTTTTCGGGCGCCAGAACGGGCCGGCAACAGGCTCGGATGGCATCGGTAGACGTTGTGACAGTGGGGCGTTGAACGCATGTCGGGCCCATCCCCTTGGGGGCGGATGTGTCAGGGCATGCCGGCCGAATCGATGCACGCATCGACATCGCGCCGGGAGAACAAGGGCCGGGTCCACCGGCTGAGCTGCGGTGCGCTGAGGCCATATGGCCGACGGTGCCGCGAATGAAATGACGACCCGGCACGTCCTCAACGAGGGGCGGGACCGGTCAACGAATAGGACGGGGCAAGACATGCGGATTGAGCGGCGCCACACCACTGCGGGACAGTCACCTTATGCCGGGATCGAGTTCCGGCTGACCACGTCGGAGATTCGCAATCCCGACGGTTCGGTCGTGTTCAAGCTGGACAATGTCGAAGTGCCGACCGAGTGGTCGCAGGTCGCCTCCGACGTGCTGGCCCAGAAGTATTTCCGCAAAGCCGGCGTTGCCGCGCGCTTGAAGAAGGTCGAGGAGGAATCCGTCCCCTCCTTCCTGTGGCGCTCCGTGCCCGACACTGAAGCTCTCGCCGCGCTGCCCGAGAAGGAGCGCTATGTCAGCGAGCTCTCGGCCAAGCAGGTGTTCGACCGCCTCGCCGGCTGCTGGACCTACTGGGGCTGGAAGGGCAAGTATTTCACGACCGACGAGGATGCCCAGGCCTTCTACGACGAGCTCCGCTACATGCTCGCCAGGCAGATGGTCGCGCCGAACTCGCCGCAATGGTTCAACACCGGCCTGCACTGGGCCTATGGCATCGACGGCCCCGGCCAGGGCCACTATTACGTCGACCCCTTCACCGGCAAGCTGACCAAGTCGAAGTCCGCCTATGAGCATCCGCAGCCGCACGCCTGCTTCATCCAGGGCGTGGGTGACGACCTCGTCAACGAGGGCGGCATCATGGACCTCTGGGTCCGCGAAGCGCGCCTGTTCAAGTACGGCTCCGGCACCGGCTCCAACTTCTCGCGCCTGCGCGGCGAAGGCGAGAAGCTCTCCGGCGGCGGCCGCTCGAGCGGCCTGATGAGCTTCCTCAAGATCGGCGACCGTGCGGCGGGCGCCATCAAGAGCGGCGGCACCACGCGCCGCGCCGCCAAGATGGTCGTGGTCGACGTCGATCACCCCGACATCGAGACCTATATCGACTGGAAGGTGAAGGAGGAGCAGAAGGTCGCCGCCCTCGTCACGGGCTCCAAGATCAACCAGAAGCACCTCAAGGCCGTGCTGAAGGCCTGCGTCAACTGCGAGGGCTCCGGCGACGATTGCTTCGACCCCGAGAAGAACCCGGCGCTCCGCCGCGAGATCAAGCTCGCGCGCCGCAGCCTCGTGCCCGACAATTACATCAAGCGCGTCATCCAGTTCGCCAAGCAGGGCTACAAGGACATCCAGTTCGACACCTACGACACCGACTGGGATAGCGAAGCCTATCTCACCGTGTCCGGCCAGAACTCCAACAACTCGGTCTCGCTGCGGGACGACTTCCTGCGCGCGGTCGAGACCGACGGCGACTGGAATCTCACCGCCCGCACCTCGAAGAAGGTGACGAAGACGCTGAAGGCGCGCGATCTCTGGGAAAAAATCGGCTACGCCGCCTGGGCCTCGGCCGACCCCGGCCTGCACTTCAACACCACGATGAACGACTGGCACACCTGCAAGGCGTCCGGCGACATCCGCGCGTCCAATCCGTGCTCGGAATACATGTTCCTGGACGACACGGCGTGCAACCTCGCCTCCGCCAACCTGCTGACGTTCTACAACACCGAGACCAAGCGCTTCGACGTCGAGGGCTACGAGCATCTCTGCCGCTTGTGGACGCTCGTGCTCGAAATCTCCGTGATGATGGCGCAGTTCCCGTCGAAGGCGATCGCCGAGCTCTCCTACGAGTTCCGCACGCTCGGCCTCGGCTACGCCAATATCGGCGGCCTCTTGATGACCATGGGCCTGCCCTATGACAGCAAGGAAGGCCGTGCGATCGCCGGCGCGCTGACCGCGATCATGACCGGCATCACCTACAAGACCTCGGCGGAGATGGCCTCCGAGCTCGGCACCTTCCCCGGCTACAAGAAGAACGCCGCGCACATGCTGCGCGTGATCCGCAACCACCGCCGCGCAGCGCACGGCCAGTCCAACGGCTATGAGGCGCTCAGCGTCAACCCGGTGCCGATGGACCTCGTGTCCTGCCCGCAAGCGGACCTCGTCACCCACGCCCAGGCGGCCTGGGATGCGGCGCTCGAGCTCGGCGAGAAGCACGGCTATCGCAACGCCCAGACCACCGTCATCGCGCCGACCGGCACGATCGGCCTCGTCATGGATTGCGACACCACCGGCATCGAGCCCGACTTCGCCCTGGTGAAGTTCAAGAAGCTCGCCGGCGGCGGCTACTTCAAGATCATCAACCGCGCCGTGCCGGCCGCGCTGCGCGCGCTCGGCTATCGCGAGAGCGAGATCGCCGAGATCGAGGCCTACGCCGTCGGCCACGGCTCGCTCTCCAACGCGCCCGGCATCAACGCCTCGACGCTGAAGTCCAAGGGCTTCACCGATGAAGCCATCGCCAAGGTCGAGAAGGCGCTGCCGACCGCCTTCGACATCAAGTTCGCCTTCAACAAATGGACTTTCGGCGAGGACTTCATCCGCGACCAGCTCGGCATCGGCGCCGAGGCGATCGCGGCCCCCGGCTTCGACCTGCTCCAGGCCGTCGGCTTCACCAAGCGCGAGATCGAGGCGGCCAACGTCCACATCTGCGGCGCGATGACGGTGGAAGGTGCCCCGCACCTCAGGCCTGAGCACTATCCGGTGTTCGACTGCGCCAATCCCTGCGGCAAGATCGGCAAGCGCTATCTGTCGGTCGAGAGCCACATCCGCATGATGGCGGCGGCGCAGCCCTTCATCTCGGGCGCGATCTCCAAGACCATCAACATGCCGAACGACGCCACGGTGGAGGACTGCAAGTCCGCCTACATGCTGTCGTGGAAACTGGCATTGAAGGCCAACGCGCTCTATCGCGACGGCTCCAAGCTGTCCCAGCCGCTCAACTCGCAGCTCATCAGCGACGATGAGGACGAGGACGATGCGGTCGAGACCCTCTACGAGAAGCCGATGGCGGCGCGCACCGCCCAGGTCTCGGAGAAGATCGTCGAGAAGCTGGTCGAGCGCATCATCGTGATGCGCGAGCGCGAGAAGATGCCGGATCGCCGCAAGGGCTACACCCAGAAGGCGGTCGTCGGCGGCCACAAGGTCTATCTCCGAACCGGCGAGTATGACGACGGCCGTCTCGGCGAGATCTTCATCGACATGCACAAGGAAGGCGCGGCGCTGCGCTCCTTCATCAACAACTTCGCCATCGCGGTGTCGCTCGGCCTGCAATACGGCGTGCCGCTGGACGAATATGTCGACGCCTTCACCTTCACCCGCTTCGAGCCGGCGGGCCCCGTGCAGGGCAACGACAGCATCAAGTACGCGACCTCGATCCTCGACTACGTCTTCCGCGAGCTCGCGGTGAGCTACATGTCGCGGTTCGACCTCGCCCATGTCGATCCCAATGAGACCGGATTCGACGCGCTCGGCAAGGGCGTCGACGAAGGCAAGGAGCCGGACGAGGACGGCGGCCACCAAGCCACCCGCCTGGTCTCGCGCGGCCTCACCCGCTCCCGCACCGACAACCTGGTGGTGATGCGCGGCGGCTCGGCCGCGGTCAGCCAGGGCAACGACAGCGCACCCTCCGGCGGCAGCAAGGTCACGGCGATGGCCTCGCATGGCGCGAGCCCCCGCCTCAGTGACGCCCTCGAGGGCGCCGTCGCCCTGAAGCAGGAAGTCCAGCACGACCTCTCCCCCACGGAGAAGCTGGAGCAGCTCCAGTGGAGCAAGGCCGGCAGCGCCGCCACCGCCGTCCCGTCAAAGGCCGAGCGACGCGCGGAAGCCAAGGCCAAGGGCTACGAAGGCGAGATGTGCTCGGAGTGCGGCAACTTCACGCTGGTGCGGAATGGGACCTGCATGAAGTGTGATACGTGCGGAAGTACGACGGGGTGTAGCTGATCACCCGAGAAGATGACACAACGATAGACTGCGCACTTTACCACTGAAAGGCACGATTCCGGCGGTCGCCATCGACCGCCGGAAAATGGTGGAAGGAACGAAACGGGAATTGAAGCTAGAGTTGTAGAGGAGCATCGATATGAACTATTCCGATCGCCATCTGCGTCAGATCGCAAGTTACTCCACTATTGATGTCATGCTGGCCGACGTCGCGATCCGGATTCAGCTTAGTCCTACCGATTACCAGCTCGCAGTCGACCATTACCACGCGATCAACGAGTGGCTCGAACGCGATGATAGCCCGCTCAAGGGTTACGTTCGCGACTTCTACACGCAGGGTGGCTTCGCAATCGGCGCTACAGTCGCGCGCCACTCCAGCGACGACGAATTCGACATCGACGTAATGGCCGATCTTGCCTACCCCGTCGACGTTGATCCTGAAGATGCGCTTGCGACACTGCATGACGCAATCCGCGGCGAACGCGGCTCGCGATACTACCTCAAGAGCGACCGAAAGACCCGCTGCAGCACCGTCAACTACGATGGCATGCATCTCGACGTGACGCCCACAGTCCGGCTGATGGGCACCGTGGAGAAGACTGGGCTGATCTTCCATTCCAAGCCCCAAGACCCTTCTGAGCCGAAGATGTCGCTGTATGCGAACCCACACGGCTTCGCGCAGTGGTTCATCGCCCGGACGCCGCCGGACCAAGACTTCGGAACCTTCTTCGAGCGCAGGTCCTTGGACTACGATCGCGAACGTGCGATCCTGTCGAGGCGCGCCGATGCGGCACCGGTGCCTGATCAGTGCCCCGCATATCAGAAATCGCGCGCCGTCATCGCGCTGCAGTTGATCAAGCGCTGGCGCAACTTAGCTTACGACAAGCGGCACCCAAGCCGGAGGCTGCCTCCCTCGGTTCTGCTGGCATTCTACGTGGCTAACCACGCTAACCAGACGACCTCGCTGGCAGAAGAGCTCGGCCACCAAGTCGAGTGCTTGCTGGCCATCGTACGAGAGGCGAACGACCGTGGCGAGAGGGTCTTCGCCAGCAACCCGATGTGCCGTGAGGACATCCTCACTGATCGCTGGCCTGCGGATCTCAGCGACCAGGCGATCTTCATCCGCGAACTTACCGACTTCGCCGTGAAGATCCGGCGGCTGCGCGGAGATATCGCCCTCCCCGAGATGCAGCAGATCCTCGAAGATCTGTTCGGAGAGAAGCCGGCGCGCTCGGCGATAAAGGAGCATGTTCAACGCGTCGCCAAGGACGTGGGCTCAAGCGGCACTCGCTTCATGCCCGGCAAGGCCGCGATTCCTGTCGCGGTCGCGGGCGGCGCTTCGGCGCCGAGTACCTCCAAATCCGCGCCGCCGCACCGTTTTTTCGGCGAGCATCCCGATGACCTACCTAAGCGTAAATGAGCAAGACGCCGCGATCCGGCGCCTCTTTCCAGATTTCCGGCTGACGGCTTCGGCTGATTGGATAGGGATTTGGGAAGGTCCGGTAAGGCCGGCGGCCAAGACCTACACGATTCGGATTGTGTACTTCCGGAGAAGGTACTTTGACGGTTGGCATCTCGCAAATCCATACGTCACGGTTCATGTCGTGAACCCACTGATAGGCGAGTCCATGGTGGAAGGCGACATTCTCCCACACATCTACTGGAACGATCGCGCACCTCTGTGGCCCGCGCTCTGCCTCTGGGATCCAGATGAGATGTACTGGGGTCCGGAGATGGCGATCGCTACCACGATCATCCCGTGGACGTCGGAATGGCTGTTGTTCTTTGAATACTGGCAGGTATCCGGAGAATTCCTAGGACCCGGTCGTCACCCGCCGAGGAGGCGCAACAAATGCCCGAACCCGCCAGCAACTTTAGACCCGGCGACCCGCGCTCAAAGGGAGCGATTCCTCAACGCCGAATTCCACAGGATTGGCCAAAAGGCCGGCGTTTTCGGATCTTATCTATCGATGGGGGCGGCATTAAGGGACTGTTCCCTGCAACTGTTCTTGCCGAACTCGAGCAGCGATTTCTGGACGGCGGTCCCATCACCAAGTATTTCGATTTGGTCGCAGGCACCTCGACTGGAGGAATCATTGCGCTTGGCCTCGGCGCCGGCCTAAGGGCATCAGAGCTCGCAGAGCTTTATTCCAGCCGAGGCGCGGAGATATTTCCGGAGCGCGGTCTCATCCGCAAAAATCTCCGCGTCGCACGAAATCTTCTACGCTATCAGTATGAACGAACGGCTCTAGAAAGCATTCTGCTCGATACCCTTGGCGCTAAGCTCTTGGGAGATTCTGTTGTTCGTCTTTGTATTCCGTCTTTCGAAGGCAAGCACAGCGAGGTCTTTGTCTTTAAGACGCCGCACCATCCCGATTATAAAGTCGACCGCTTTGAGCCAATGGTAAAAGTCGCCTTGGCGACTTCCGCTGCGCCGACCTATTTTCGTCCACTAGAGCACAACGGCTACACACTCGTGGATGGAGGTGTTTGGGCCAATAATCCCATTATGTTAGCGATTATTGAGGCCTTAATCTGTTTTAATCTCGAGCGTGATCAGATTGACGTCCTGAGCTTAGGTTGCGGCGAGGACCCATACGTCGTGTCAGCAGATCAGATAAATTCAGGCGGCCAATTGGCTTGGTCTGACGTAATTTTCGCTGCCATGCGTTTGCAATCCCTGTCCGCTACCAATCAAGCGCGCCTCCTTCTTGGTCCACCCGCTATTCGACGTTTCGAACCACCATCAAACTCCGTGCCAATTCCTCTCGATGATTTCCGTCGATCCTTCATTGAATTAGTGCCCGCAGCGCGCGCAGTCGCGGACCGACATGGAGATCAACTCGCAGAAAGCTTCTTCTCTACCCCGGCAACTCCGTATACGCCTCAGCCACTACCCGAAGCATAGATTTGATTGGAAGGCGAGCACGTAGGAATTGCACTTACAATGCAAGCTGCGCTGTTGCCGTAGTCACAGCTTGGTTCCGGCATCGATGCTCATCAATACCCTGCTGCCGAATTGCCTTTGCGGTCGAGCCCTTCCCTCCTAAACTCCCGACACCACCGTCACGGGTTCCGACGGGTCCGGTAGAAGCGGAGTCGAGTTATGCCCACACCGGAAAGCTTCCCGATCGAGAAGATCTTCGTTCCCACGAAGCAGAAGAAAGCTATCAAGCCGGAGATCGTCGGGGAGATCGCGGAAAGTATTCTGGAGATCGGGCAACAGGCCCCGATTTCCGTTCGGCTCGACGGAGACCGCCTCGTTCTGGTCGAGGGACTGCATCGGTTAGAGGCCTGCAAGGCGCTTGGCGAGACGACCATTCTCGGTGTCCTGGTCCCGGCGGAGCTTGCTCAGCACAAGCCGCTGCTGGCCGAGCGACCCGAAGTCGAGGCAGAGCGCATCAAGATGGCGCGATTGAAACAGTTGCGCCTGGAAAAGGAAGCCGCGGAGGCTTCGAGTGCTGGCTTCAAGAGCGCCAACGCAACGCAAGCGTCGCGCACCCGTCCGGCGAAAGGCGTCCGCGACAATCCGAAGGCATCACCGGGCCGGATTGCGAAATCGAAACCGAAATCATTGTCGGCCTGGATCACGCAGCAAAAGGGCAGCGGCGACCGCTATTGATGGCGGGGATCAGCTCGTAGGATGGGTAGAGCCCTTGCGAAACCCATCATCCTGCGACGTTTGATGGGTTTCGCTCCGCTCTACCCATCCTACTCACTACACCCCCGCCAAGTCCGCCTTCCGCCACCGCCCCCTCCGCCCTAAACTCCCGCCAAACACAATCGGGAGGACTGTCCGATGACCGAGGGGCCGCTATTCCATGACATCATTCGCAAACGCCGCAGCGTGCGCAAGTTCGAGCCGGGCCGCAGCGTCGGGCGTGATGTGCTGGAGCGGATCGTCGATTGCGGGCGGTGGGCGCCGTCGGGGGCGAACGTGCAGTGCTGGGATATCATCGTCGTCGACGATACAGCGATGCGCGACAAGGTGCTCGCGGTGTTCCTGCGCCAGGCGCAGCGGCTGGTCGATCATGCCAAGGGCTTTCCGGCGGTGAAGAAAACTTATCTGGCCAACACCGTCGCGATCATCCTCGTGCTCGGCGATCCCCGCTGGAAGGTCTGCTTTCCGCAGGCGACCTCGCCCGAGTTCGATGCCGAGTATAGGGACAACAACGAAGCGATCTTCTACTGCTCGCTCGGCGCGGCCATCCAGAACATCCAGCTCGGCGTCACCGCGGAAGGACTGACCTCGGCCTGGCTCTCCGGCGGCGGCGAGGCCGAGACCAATCGCGAGCTTGCGGACGTGCTCGGCTATCCCGAGTGGATGACGGCCTATGGCACCATCCCGATCGGCTATCCCGCCGTCGACCAGGATCGCCGCTATCGCCGTCCGCTCGGCCAGCTCCTGCACTGGAACGGCTACCAGCCGGCGCAATATCGCCGCCACGCCCAGGTCGATTTCTACGAGAGCACGCTGCGTCCCTTCGCGATGTATCGCGACCAGGAGTCCATGGACGCCTGGCCGGACCGCAACGAGATGCTGGGCGAGTGGACGGACGCCTTCACAGGTCCCGTCAGCAACCCCGCGCAAGCCCTCGAAAGCGAAGCCGACTTCTCCCACCCGCGGGTGATCGGCCAGGCCACCAAGCGGCGTCGGAGCTGAAGCGTCCTTGCACGAGCTGAGCGCGCGCCTCGTCCTTCGAGACGACCGCTTCGCGGTCTCCTCAGATGAGGCTAAGCAGCATCGGAGGTTGAAACTGGCGCAAAGCCCTCGGTCCTCATCCTGAGGGCCCGCCAACGGCGGGCGTCTCGAAGGATGGCCACAGGCGAGATCGCTCTATATGCGATTCCCCTGCATCAACCCGCTTCCCTCACGCCGCCTTCGCCTGCTCCGGCGAGGCCGTTTCCATCGCGCGCATGTAGAGGTCGAGCAGGCTTTCGCGCTCGTCGCGCTCGTTCTTGTCTTCCTTGCGCAGCTTGATGATCTCCTTGAGGATCTTCACATCGAAACCCTCGCCCTTGGCTTCCGCGAAGACTTCCTTCTTCTGTTCGCTCAACTCCTGCATTTCGGTGTCGAGGTTCTCGATCCGCTCGACGAAGGAACGGATCTTGCCGCCGGGAATGGTGATGTCGGACATGGTGCCTCTTTGCTGACTGAGGTCGTGAAAATGACCGCAGAAAAATGACCAATGTGTTAACCTCGCCGCCCGCGCATTGCGCCCTGTGGAAACGCCGAGGGAGCCGTTTCATGCCCGAGATTCGCTTCGATGACGGTGCCGCCTATGAGCAGATGATGGGAGTCTGGAGCCGTTCGGTCGGCGAGGTCTTTCTCGACTGGCTCAGGCCGGCACAAGGGCTGCGCTGGATCGATGTCGGCTGCGGCAATGGCGCCTTCACCGAGCTCATCCTGGCACGTTGCGCGCCAACCGACGTGCAGGGCATCGATCCCTCGCAGGGACAGCTCGCCTTTGCCCGCACGCGTCCCGGTGCGCGCGGCGCGGTGTTTCAAACGGGCGATGCCATGGCACTGCCATTTGAGGCGGAAAGTTTCGACGCCGCGGTGATGGCCCTGGTTCTCGTCTTCGTGCCGGACCCGACGAAAGGTGTGGCCGAATTGGCGCGAGTCGTTCGCCCCGGCGGCCTGGTTGCGACCTACATGTGGGACATGCTGGGCGGCGGAAATCCGCTCGATCCGATCCTCGAGGAGATGCGCGCGATGGATCTGTCGCCGACGCGTCCCCCGCACATGGAAGTGGCCACCCTTGCCGCTCTCCAGGACCTTTGGCGCGCGGCCGGACTGCAGCAGATCGAGACCCGCGAGATCACCGTGCAGCGGACGCTCCGCGATTTCGACGAGTTCTGGACCGTGGAGACGAAGTCCCCCTCCATCGCCCCGGTGATCGCTTCCATGCCGGCGGCCGATGTCGCCGCACTGATGCAGCGCGTGAAGGCGCGCCTGCCAACGGATGCGGACGGCCGCATCACCTGCAGTGCCCGCGCGCACGCGATCAGCGGACGCAAGCCGGGCTGACGACTTGGCGCGGCGGGGGATTGGTCGCAACGCCCGGCGAGGCGCTCGCTGGGTCCGCAGGAGATTCGCGCGAGCGCCGCGGATGGTTGGGATCGCGACCATTGCGGCGCTTCTGCTTGCAGCCGTCGCACTCCTGAACACCGCCTATCAAATCATCCGCAAGCCGACCGAGCTGTTCGCCGTCCTCGGTCACGCTCTCGACAAGGAGCCGGCCGAGACGTGGGCGAGATACGGGCCGCTGTTCCGGAAAGCCTCCACCGCGGCGATCACGCCGGAATTGCTGGCCGCGCTGGCGCAGGTGGAGAGTTCAGGCAATCCGGTGGCGCGCACCTATTGGCGCTGGCGATGGAGCCTCAACCCGCTCGCGATCTACCGCCCCGCCTCCAGCGCCGTCGGCCTGTTCCAGATGACCGACCCGGCCTTCACCGAAGCCGCCCGGTTCTGCGTCCGCGGCAACGCGGTCACGGAGACCGGCTGCGGGCCGGGCTTCCTTTATGTCCGCGCGATCCCGAGCCACGCCATCGAGCTGGCGTCGGTGTATCTCGACCGCCAGCTGGCGCTGGTTCTCACCCTCGCGGGCGATGTGAAGGCAAGCGCGCAGCAGAAGCAGGATCTGGCCGCCTTCATCCATCTCTGCGGCGCAGGCCCGGCAACCGCCTACGCGCGCCGCAAGTTTCAGATGATATCAGGCGAACGCTGCGGCGATCACCTCGTCGCGGGCTATGTCGGCCGGGTCAACGCGATGAAGCGGCAGTTCCTGCGGCTTGCGGCGGAGGGCGATTAGCCGTAGCCCGGATGAGCGAAGCGACATCCGGGACTTCCGTTGCCGAAGCACCCCGGATATCGCTTCGCTCATCCGGGCACCGAGACCACGCGAGTGGCCGGCTCTACCACCAATACGGCCAGCGCCATCCCTCGTAACGAACATAGGACGACACCAGCGGCGGACCGTAGGGATCGACCTTGTCGTCTTCCGGGCGATAGCGATAGCGCGGAACGATGTTGTAATCCCATGGCGTCGGCCGCAGCACCGGCGCCGTGACGATCAGCCTCTCCTGCGGCGCGCGAACCACTTGCTTCCGCGGCTTTGCTTCGGCAGCCGATGTTGCAAGGCCGCTCAGCACCAGGGCCGTTCCGAGCGCATAGGCGATGGTCATTGTCTTCATTGCATGGGTCTCCTTGCTGCCAGAGTGCAAAAGGACGCACGGCAAGGCAAGCGAATTTGCGCGCGAGCTTTGCGGGAATGACCGATGCCGGCC
Source organism: Bradyrhizobium cedriense (assembly GCF_054602315.1). NCBI lineage: Bacteria > Pseudomonadati > Pseudomonadota > Alphaproteobacteria > Hyphomicrobiales > Nitrobacteraceae > Bradyrhizobium > Bradyrhizobium cedriense. The sequence continues at coordinate 312,612 of NZ_JBTSWB010000003.1, forward strand.
CGGCGTCGCTGCGAAGAGCGAAGGCGGAAGCAATCCAGGCCGTCTCGGCCGGAACAGGCTATCGCACATGACAATTTTTCCCTGCGGCCATCCTTCGAGACGCCCGCCTTCGGCGGGCCCTCAGGATGAGACGCGAGTGCGCGGCGGCAGTTTCGGCGGGCACCGATGCTGATGAGCCTCATCCTGCAGATGCTGATGAGCCTCATCCTGAGGAGACCGCTGAAAGCGGTCGTCTCGAAGGACGAGGCGCTTGCTCGAACCGATCCCAGCCGTGCCACGGCCCTGCGTCGCCCGCGCGTGAGCCTCACGCGCCGCCTTTAACATCCAACAACGCAAGCGCCCGCGGCACCTGATCGCGATCGGCAACCAGCACATATTCCTGTCGCGACAGGCTGGCGCCGCTCGCGAGCACGATCGCGTTCTTCGGGCAAAGGCCGAAACATCCGGTCATGATCAGCTTCGCCGGCTTGGGGCCGTCGCGCCTGCTCGCCTTCAGTTCGGATTTCAGCGCACGCCTGACGTCGCGGCCCTCGTCGCTGCGCTTCAGGCATTTTCGGCAGACCATGATCGGCGCCGCGCGGCGCGATCTGGCGATCATCGGAGATTTGGGGCTTGCAGATTTCGGCGGCTTTTCAGGCATTGCAGACCTATATGGGACGTCAGCTCATATAGGGATGGAACGGCGATCTCGCTGCCTGAACGAATGCGATGCACGGTGGATCCGGGTTTGCGCGGCCCTACTCCCGCGCCCGGCGCAGCGCCTGCTCCAGCTTCATTCGCTGCTTGTCCCAGCGGTCCTGCTCGGCCTCGGCGCGCGCGTCCAGCGCAGCCCGATCGGCCTCGATCTCCTCGCTCCGCGATTCGTGCTCCCGCCTCGCTTTGTCCAGCGCCGCCTGCGCGGTCGCGACCGCCTTGTCCCGGCGTGCGCGCTCTTTGGCGCGGGCGGCCTCCTCCTTCCTTCGCTCGGCTTCGCGCCGGCGCTCCTCCTTCTCGAACGCCGCCGCAGCCTTGCGTGCGGCTTGATCGTCGATCTTGCGGGACGGCTTCCTTGCGGCCCTGGCCGGACGCTTCGTGGACTCGCGTTTGGGCTTGCGTTCGGGCCTGCGTTGGCGCTTGCCCTCGTCCTCGCCGAGATCGGTCGGCAGCTCCGCGCTCTCGCTGAACGGCCCGTCCGAGCCGACCGGACGCCTGAGCACGATGCCGGGCTTCGCCATGGTCGCCGCGACGATGTCGGGGTCCTCGGTCTCCGTCGCGGCGCCCTGATGGAAGAGATTGGAGCTGGCGCCCCAAGCTTCGAGCGCGGCCTTCATCGAGGGCGCGGCGATCGCCTGGTCGTAGAAGCCGAGCGAGGTCCGGTAGGTCTTCAGCTTCCTCGTCGTTTTGCTTTTCTGCTTTTTTGCCATGTCGCCCCGATGTCAGCTTCGCCGCCGTCCGCCGGCGATCGCAGCAAGCGTAGCCCGGATGAGCGAAGCGATATCCGGGATTGATCCTGCCGAGCTATTTCCCGGATGTCGCTCCGCTCATCCGGGCTACGAACCCGATCGCGAACTACGAACTCTCCAACAACGCGTCATACCCTTTCTCGCTGAACGCCAGCAGGCAGAACCCGTGCCCGAACGGATCGGCCAGCATCGCGATCCGGCCATAGGGCGCGTCGCGCGCGGGCGCCTCCAGGATCGCACCGGCACGAAGCGCACGCGCGACGGCGGCGTCGACGTCCTCAACGACGACGTCGAGATGCACGGGCGTCCAGTGCCGCTCGTAGCGGCGGCGGTCGCCGCCGGCGCCGACCGTGCCGGCCTGCTTGGTCAAGAGATACACCGGCGCCGGCCAGCCGAGCAGCTCGACGAAGTCTGCGCCGAAGCGGCGGCCGACCGTCAGGCCGAAGGCTTCGGTGTAGAAGGTCGTGGCTTTGGCGACGTCGGGGACGTCGATGTTGAGGAGGAAGGTCATGACAGGCTCGTCGCGCGTTACGGAGCGGGCGGAGGCTACGCATCGAACGCCGGGGCGTCGAGAGGACTCCACCGTGACATCATGCACCTGTTTTGCCCGACGACGCAAAGAAAATTCGGTATCGCCGAAGTCAAATCAAATCCCGAGCGATTCCAAGGCGATGTCTACTGTGCATGGGGTTGTTTTCGCGAAATGTCGTTTGGCCGGTCCTATTTGCTCTTCAGGCTCAGGATATAGGCCGAAAGCGCATCGGCCTGCTCCGGCGAGATCACGAGGTTCGGCATGTTCCGGTGGCTGGTCCGCCAGAACACCTTGAGCGACAGCGCGGTGGTGCCGCTGCGGTCGGCGATGGCCTGGAAGCTCGGGGCCTCGTCGAAGAAATCGGTGATGCTCCGCTCGACCGCGTGACATGACTGGCACCACGCCTGCGCCAGGCGTTGTCCTTCGGCAACCGTGCGCGAGACGGGCCTCGGGGCCCCCGCGGCGGTGTGGACGACGCTGAAGAGGAACAGCACCGACAGAATGATCAGGATAACGATGCCGATGGAGATTCGAACACTGTGCGACATCGCCAAACCTCACCGCGATTGAATCATCGAGCCAGCCTAGATTTGCACCACAAGGCCAGGTTGATCTGCGTCAAGGAAGGAGCGGATGATCGCCCTGGTCCTCGCAGCCTGCCGCCCGCGTCCTCAGCACGTCACGAGATCGGTGTGGCCGAATCCCTTGGAGTAGTCGAGCAGCGAGATCACCGTCGGTGTGAGGCGGATCAGCCGCACCTCGGAAGGCTTCGGCACCGTCAGGCCCAGCGCCTTCTGCTCGGGATAGCGCGCCATCAACAGGGCGATCGCCTTCTCGGCCTCGGCCGGGTCGGTCACGGCCGCCGCCCGCGCCGCCATGGACAGGCCGGTGATCTCCATCACTTCCGCCGGGTCGTCATCGATCGCCAGCGACACGCGGTCGTCGCGGGACAGGTTCTGCGCCTTCTGGCTGTCGATGCCGCAGAGGAAGTAGATGGTGAAGCCTTCGTTGGCATAGCCGACGGTCGTCACCTGCGGCCAGCCGTCCGGGCGAACGGTTGCGATCCGCATCGTACGGTGCTGGTCCAGCAAGGCCTGGATCTTGTGTCTGAAAGCGTCGTCCATCGCGCGGCCTCCGGTGGTCATTGCCGGAGAAGGATACGACCCTCGCGCGCGATGCCGTTGACGCAGCTCAACTCGCGCGGACGGCATTGCCTCATTGATCTCGCCGCTCGCCAAGTTCACGGCGACCGCATAGGCTCGCGCGCATTCGACGTCAGGAGGCATCATCATGAACGAGAACCGCTATTACGGCGTCCGGGTCGAGGGCGCGAAATACGGCGTGGGGTTCGGCTCGGCGCTGGCCATCGCGATCTCCTACACCAATAACCAATCGATCCTGTGGGCGATCATCCACGGCATCCTGGGCTGGCTCTACGTGATCTTCGTCGCGCTGTTTCGGTGACATCGCACCGGCGGGCCGGGCGCGGCCTGCGCCGTTCGCAGCTTTTCCTTGCTTTCCCGGTTCCCGCCCCTACGGTCGCGCCGCGAACGAACCGGGGAGACGAGACAGACAATGACCGACACGATGAAATGCCCGGCCTGCAATTCCGAGCACGCCTATCAGGACCGCGATCTCTGGGTTTGCCCGGAATGCGGCCATGAATGGAGCGGCGCGGCGGACGCGGCCGCGGCCGCGGACACCGCGCAGGATGCCGGCGTGCGCGATGCCAACGGCAATTTGCTCGCCGACGGCGACAGCGTCATCGTGATCAAGGATCTCAAGATCAAGGGCTCCTCCTCGGTCGTCAAGGGCGGCACCAAGGTGCGCAACATCCGCCTGCAGGAGGCCAGCGACGGCCACGACATCGCCTGCAAGATCGACGGCATCGGCGCGATGAACCTGAAATCGGAGTTCGTGCGGAAGGCGTGAGGTCCGCTAGCTTTGCCGCTGCGCCAGATAGAACCCGCACAGCACCGTCACGAGCCCCGCCGTCTGCAACATCGTCGGCGGCTCGCCGAGCAGCAGCCAGCCGATGAGCACGGTCAGCGCCGGCACGCAGGCCGGAAACACCGAGGCGCGGGCAACGCCGAGGCGCTGGACCGAGACGGCGTAGAGATAGAGCGCGGCGGGCCCGGCGAGCACGCCCTGCACCAGTGCCTGGATGGCGTTCTCGGTCACGCCGATCGCCGCGATATGGGCGAGGCCGACGGTCGCGATGTAGATCGGCAACAGCAGCAGCGACAGCGCGTTGATCACCAGCGCAGCCGACACGGCCGAGACGCGCCAGCGGCGCAGGGCGGCACCGAAGCCGGCGAACATGAACCCGGCGAGCACGAAGATCAGATCGCCCTGCACGCCCTCGGCCCCGATATGGCCGATCGATTCCGCGCCGATCACGCCGAGGCCGCCGACGATGACGACCGCGCCGGCAAACCTCGAGGCGGAAATCCGCTCCTTCAGCACGACCGCCGCGAGCAGGAGGCCGCCCAGCGTCGCGCAAGAGGGCTGGATCACGCTGCCATGGCCGAGCGGCACGAACAGGAAGCCGGTATAGGAGATCAGCGACATCACGGGGCCGCCGAGCACCATCAGCACGAGCCCCCTGCTCCAGCCGATGCCGCAGAGATCGGAGAAGCCCGCGCGCGCCACCAGCGGCAGGAACGCGATCCCCGACCAGACATAGCGATGAACGAGGAGATCGACCGGCGTGAAGCCGACCTTGAGGCCGTGCCGCGTGCCGGCGAAGCCGAGCGCCCAGAACAGCGCCGCGGCAAGGCCGCAGACGATGCCGAGCATGGCCGGCGCTGCGTCGTTCTTCTGAGTGGGAGCGTCAGCGCCGCTCGTCCGCTGATCCATGGATCAAGCGATACGTCGGCGCGTTTGGCGGCTCAACCCACGCTGCTGCAGGGCTGGCACGCGGGCCGCAGTGATTGCCGCACGCGCGATGCACATGGGGCATGGTGATGTTCAACGGCCGCAGGGGCGGTGAATCTCGCGCCAGGCGAGGCTCCACCTGACCCCGCTCGAGTTCAGCCTCAGCGGGCTGCACCCGTGGTGACGTCCGCGGTCGTCACCTTGCGGGGGCCGAGCACCTTCGCCTGGTGGACCGAGGCGGCCGTTGTCGGCGCCGAGACCTGCTGCTCGACATGCGCAGCGCCGAGCACGCGCACCTGCAGCGGAGAAACCGGCAAACCGTTGGCCGCATAGGTCGGCAGTTCGGCCGCGACGGCCGCAGTACCGCCCACGATCGTCAGGATGGCGGCGGCGATCGACAAAGTCTTCTTGTTCATTGGTGATGCTCCAGGAAATACGGGTCGGAGCATATTTAGGCGCGCTTTGCTGCATTGCGACATGTTTTGTTGCATTGCAACAACGCGCATGATGCATGGCAATAGCCGAATAAGCGCAAGGCCTTGGACGAATCACGCTGTCTGCGACATTGCCGCTTCTTTGGGCAGCAACTCAACCGCCGAGCACGTTCCCCCAGCCATCGAAGAGATAAGTCTTCCAGGCCACGGTTCCGTCCCCGCCGGGTCGGCTGGCACGCCGGTAGTCGTCGGCCTGATCGGCGGTCCAGGTAATGATCGTGTCCGAAAGACGGTCGTGCAGGATGGCCGGCTCGCTGGGATCGAAGGCGTCCATGGGACGAAGGGTAGGATGCGTCATGGCCGACCAAACGCGCCGGCCGCAGCAAAGTTGCGGCACGGCCTCGGGCAAAACATAGCGCCGAGGAAAGGCGAACTCAAAGAGCGATGCCACAGGCCTCACTCGTGGCAGCGGCGCAAAAGCGTTGCGGCGCGTGCGGCACACGAGAGGGGGATGCACGCGCCCTATTTCAACGCGGTTGCCAGCGATTGCAGCTTTGCGACGAGATCGGTGCCGAGGGCGTAGATGATCTCGATGATGGCGAGCGCGATTGCGGCTGCGATCAGGCCGTATTCGATCGCGGTGGCGCCGGATTCATCGGCGGCGAACTCGGCCAATATGCATTTCAATTTCACAGGCGCCGCCCTTCAAAAACCCATCGGATATTGATTCTACCGAAGATTGTCAGAACGGGAGAAATGCACGACAACAATCCAAGATTGCGCCAATGCGATCGCTGCAAATTGACGAAAAATGCTGCTGTCGCCGACATTTGCGTGCCGGGTGAGGCTCGCGCCATCATGGAACCCGCGTTGCGCCTCGGCAACACTCGCCCAGAAAGGATATTCTCGCCCATTTGCGCCATTGCGCCGCCACACCCTCCCCCGAACAATCGACGCGCTGCGTGCCTTTACGTGCAAGACTGTTTTCGTCACGTCTGTTTGCATCATGATGTTCGGACGAGATGGTTCGAACAGAACCGTTTGGAGGCAGGGATCATGAACGATCGGCGGTCTCTTCTGGTGGCGGTGTCGTGTCCCTCGGCTGTTCTGGCCGGCTGGCTGGCGTTGTCTCTCTCCGCCTATGCACCCGCCCTCATCGAGAACAGCGGCGCCAACGTGGCGGCTGTCTCGCGTGCCAAGGATCTCAGCCGCCTTGAGCTCGCCGACGTGCCGCGCGCTGCGACCCTCGAGGATGGCCTCGCCCTGACCGCCGATATCGCCGCCGCGGTCGCTGCGCCGATTGCCCCGGCAGCGACGGCGCAGGAAACGCCCGAGGAGGCCGCTCCCGCAGTCAAGCTCGCTTCGGCCGATCCGGTGCTGATCCTGCCGCCGGAGCCGGCACCCGCGCCGCAGATCTCACCTGAACCGGAGCCCGTCGTCAGCGAGGCAGCCCCAGCTCCTGCTCCAGAACCCGTCAAGCTCGCGTCCGCCGATCCCACCGAGATCGTGGCGACGGATGCATTGTCCCCCGCGGCGATTGCGAGCGGGCCCGTCACGCTTGCCAGCAAGCCATCTCCGCCGGCCGACACCGTCGCGGTGCTCGACGAATGCTTCGTCATCGAGGCCTGTATCGACCGCTACCTCTGGGCGCTTTATCAGCGCACCGCGAAGGAGGACACGATCAAGGTCCAGGAGCGGCGCGCCGTCACCATCAAGCGCAAGGGCAAGACCGTCACGGTGATGCGCAGCTTCACCAAGCTGGTCGATCAGGACTTCGGCTGGAAGGATCCGAAGGCGGCCGAGCGCGCGGGCATGTCGATGATGGATTACGTCATCGGCGGCATGGACAAGAGTTTCAAGCAGAAGCTGTTCCGCACGCTGCTCGCGGCCGAAGCCGCCGGCCTGTCGCCGGGTATCACCAGCGCGTTCCGCGACGACTACCGCCAGTCCATCGCGAGCGGCCTGAAGGCCGCCTCCGACCGTTCCTATCATGGCGGCAGCACACGCGGCGGCTATGGCCACGGCATGGCGGCCGACATCGTCAGCACCCAGGGCAACAACCGAGCGCAGCGCTGGGTCTCGACCGAGATCCTGTGGAAGTGGGTCGACGCCAACGGCAAGGCGTTCGGCATCGGCCGCCCCTATCTCGGCCGCGATCCGCCGCATGTCGGCCCCATCGACGGAAAGGAATATATCTCGCGCCGCGGCGTTGCGACCGACCGCAAGGAAGCCGCCAACGTCAAGCCGAAGAAGACGCGTGCCGTCGCCAGCGCCAAGCCGCCCAAGGCGCAGGCCGCGCGGGAGCAGAGGAGCCCGGCCAAGCCGCAGAAATCGGCGCAATCGGCCGTGAAGCCCGCGACCTGAACCGTCAGGCGTCGCGTGCGAGTGTCGGCAGCGGCACGAGCCGCATCTCGGCGGTGCCGGCTTCCTGCGTGCGCACCAGCACCGCAAAGATCGTGTCGACCGAAAGACGTACTGCCGACTCGATCGCTTCGCCCTTGGCGAGATGCGCCGCGATCAGCCCGGCGAGAAGATCGCCGGTGCCGTAGGGGCGGATGGACAGGCGCGGCGTCGCGAAGCGCGACAACTGCCCGTCGGCGCACAGGATCGTCTCCACCTGCCCCTCCGCCGTATCAGCGAGGGTGCAGCCGGTGGCGACGACGTCGGTGCGGCCTGCGCCTGTCAGCGCGGCGCACGCCACGCTGAGACCCTGGACATCGGCCACGGCGAGACCGGAGAGCAATTCGAGCTCGAACTGGTTCGGAGTCGTGAGGTTCGCCGCCGGCAGCAGCCGGTGCCGGACCACGTCCAATATGCCATCAGCAACATAGACGCGGCCGTCATCGCCGATCACGGGATCGCAGAGATAGACGAGCTTCGCATTCCGCGTGCGTGCCCGCTCCACGAAATCGGCGATCACGGCGGCATTGCCGGGTGAGCCAACATAGCCGGTGACGAGCACGGTGGCTTCGTCGACCAGGCCGCGCTCCTCGACGCCCTTCAGGAGATCGGCGACGAGTTCGGTCTCCAGCACCCGACCGCGCAGGCTGGGATAGCGTGGATGGTTCGACAGCAGCGTCGTCGGCACCGCCGCAACGTTCACGCCCTCCGCCTGCATGGCGTAGACGGCCGCGCTGTTGCCGACATGGCCGTGGACCACTTGGCTCTGAATGGAGATGACGAGCATGAGGAAGGTCCGTAAGGTCAAACGTTGCGCGGGGCAAGAGTTACGGCATCTCGTATCCAAGCCCCTGCCGCAGCGCCTGCATCTTGCGCGCCAACCGCCGGTGACCCGACTCCTCCGACCGCGCCAATCGATCGGCGACCGCGACATGGTCAGCATCGCTCTTGTGCTGGTTGAGCTTGGCCTGCCCTTCGACCTCATCCACCACGAGATCGACGACGCGGATCGCAGCCAGCATGCTCTCGCGCTTGCCCGGCTCCATCTGCGCGAGGTCCCAGGGTTCTTTCGGCAAACGCGCTTCGGAGACTGCGAGCAGCGCATCGCCGTGTCCGCGGTTCTCGTCGAGCCCGCGCAGATGGGCCACGCCCGACAGGTGCACCGCTTCGTAAAGCCAGGTCGAGACGTTGTCGCGTGAGGCATACCAATCGTTGGAGACATAGGCATCGTCGCCGGTAACGATCAGCAGAAATCGTCTGCTGCCATCGGCCAGCGCCACAAGCGGATTTTTGGCGGTGAAGTGAATCTGCACGACAGTATGCCCGCCGCGCTCGGTCAGCACGAATGGCACGTGCGAGGCCCGCGGCCCGCGCTCGTCCGCCGCCACGATCACGCCGAAGCCGCGAGATGCGGCAAATTCCAGCGCGCGCTGCGTCTCGATGCGGAACTGGGCGCGGAGAATGTGCATGGCGCGGGGACTCGATGAATGGATGACGAACGCGGCGAGGCTCACCCATAATCCCCCGAAATCTGAATAACAATCAACCTTCGAACGCTGATACCAGCAATCCCTCAGCGCCGCGACAACCTCGCGAGATAGGCGCAGAACATGTCGGCCATGGCGTCGGCATAGGCTGCGATCTCCGCCTCACTCCGCATCTGTTCCGAAAAACTCTTGCTGACTTCGCTCAGCGTCCTCGTGATCAGTTCGCCGGCGAGGGTGCGCGTCGCATCCGAAGCTTTGGACAGCGTCTCGCGCATGAAGGCGGCGACGATGCCCTCGCCGGCCGCCCGTGCGTCCCGCGCCTCGGGCGCATCGCGATAAAGCGGCGCGGCATCATTGAGCGCGATTCGTATGACAGCTTCCTCGCACTCGGAGCGGATGAAAGCGTGAACCAGTGTGCGCAGCCGTGCCCGCGGCGGCCTCGCCCGGTCGGCGAGGATGACTTCGAGCAGCCCGCTGGCGCGCCGCCACTCATCGCTCTGGAGACGAAACAGGATCGCCGCCTTGTTCGGAAAATATTGATAGGCCGATCCGACGCTCACGCCGGCCCGCTCTGCCATCCGCGCCGTCGCGAAGCGCTGCGCTCCCTCCTTCGCCAGAACCTGAACAGCGGCATCCAGGATGGCCGCCACCAACTCCGTGGAGCGGGCCTGTTGCGGCTGTTTTCGTGAGGAAACTGAAAGGCTGCGGATCGATTGAAGCCCACGTTCGACCGTCGCTATGTCACGGAGCCGCTGCGCGATTCATCGCGCGGCGGTCTGGTCATCCGGACCGACCGCGGAGCCTTTGCGCCGCGCTCCAAGCTGTCGCAGGCTCGTCACCCCCGCGTGGTATGCGCCGTCATATGTCAGCCCTCGTCGGCCTGGTCTCCGCATGAGCTCCGTCTTCAACGCCTATACGGCTCTTGCCCTCGCCATCGTGTTCGAGGTCACCGCGTCGGCGTTCCTGCAGCAGTCCGCGCAGTTCACCCGTCCCTGGCCGACGCTGGCGATGGTGCTGTTCTACGTCGCCTCGTTCTACGCGCTGTCGGTGGCGATCCGGGTCATCCCGTTGAGCATCGCCTATGCGATCTGGGGCGGGGTCGGCATCATCCTAACCGCCACCGTCTCCTTCGTGCTGTTCCGCCAGATCCTGGACGCCGCAGCCTTCGTCGGCATCGCGCTGATCGTGTCCGGGGTCGTGGTCATCAACCTGTTCTCGGAGACCACGGTGCGTTGATGCCGCCCGGTGCCGGCGCGCCTACTGGCTCTGCACCGGCTTGGGCTGACGCGGCGCGGATTGAGGCGGCTTTGCGCCAGGCTTGGCCGCACCCCGGGGCGGCGATTCATCGACCGACACGAGGTAGGCGGCGAGTGCCCTGGCCGAGTCGGCGCTGGTTGCGTAGTGGTCCTTCAGGAACCATGACAGCGTCAGGGTGAAGCGGCCCTTGGCCAAGCCGCGCGGGCTGCGATGGCAGGTCGCGCAGCCGTCAGCAAACAGCTTCGCGGGCGATTTGCCGGCGTCGAGATTTTGCGCGGCCGCGTCCGTCACCGTCAGCCCGGTGGCGGCTGCGACAGTCATCAGGGGCACAGTCAGGCCGCGCCAAGGTCGAAACAACGACGTCAAACTGTCGTCCCCTCGCCCTGTCTCGCGATCACGCCGCCGACAGCTGATCGAATTCGGGCGGCGCGTAAGCCTTGCCGTCCTGGTCGGTGACGACGACCCGCCACCCCTCGCTCGCCCACACTTTTGCCTTCGCCACGATGACCAACCGGCTCTCGCGGGCGAAACTGTACTTCTCGTTGTCGCGTTCTGCGACCATTTTGTAGGCCAATTCGCATCCCCTTGCGTCGCCCTGCACCCAACTTCGTCGTGGCAGCGGGCTTTGGCGGCAATTCGCCGGGAGCGTGGCAATTTGGTGCCATCCGCAGGTATGGCCGGCCCCGTGCCTTCCGGCTACGGAGCCGATTCTCACATGTAGAGCTGCGATAGAACACGATCCGGGAAAGTGTGAAACGGTTCTCCGAAAAGATCATGCTCGCGCAAAGATCCGCGCGCGATGACGGTTCATCCGGATCTCATCGCGCTTCAGTGCACGCGGATAATATGGGGTCGGCCGAGATTGATCAGGCCTTGCACCGCCGAGAGGCGGTCATCGAGAGCTGCAATGGTGAGCAGCAGGTTGTTACGGCGCTCGTCGAGCAAGCCCATCTCGGCGCCGGTGAGCTTTGGGCTCGCCCGCTCCTTGTTGATCGCTTCGAGGGACTTGCGCAGGCCGGCAATCAGGGCGGCCAGCTGTTTGGCCTCCTTGGTCATCGACCGCTTCGCGACGTCGTGCTGACGGCGCGTCTCTGCTTGGCTCTGTCTCATCGTCATCCTCCCGTGCCCCGCTGCCCCGAGTGGATGCTTACAGCTTTGAGTAGACATATTACGATCGATGAAATCTGTCCGCGAAGAACTTTCTTAAATTGTACGCGCACGGAACCGGGCCACCGAAAGAAGCCCGGCGGGTTCACTATTCATCCGTCGTCCATCGCAGCAGGTGCGGCGCTGCGTCAGTTCAATTTCAGCATGAAGCCGTCGAAGTACGACGCAAGCCCGGCATAATCGTCGAGCGGCAGCACATGCGCGACATACTGATCTGGCCGCACCACGACCATGCAGCCGTTGTTTCGATCGATGCCTCGCATTGCGAAAACGTCGTGGCCACCCTTCAGGTCCGGGCAAAACATCTTCTCGTAGTCGATCAGACCATAGCGGCCCTTGCGCGGAAGCAGCAGCGACGGCATCGCCACGACGGCAAGCTCGCGATGGTCCTGCTGGAAGACGGCGCGCAAGTCGATCACGCTGTCGATGTCGGCGCCCGCTCGCGTATAGCGTCTGATCGGCGACTCCCTGGCTTCGGCGAGGAAGCTGCACAGCGCGCGAATGGCCGAGCCGGGAGCCGCAGGATCTTCCGCGGGCGCGAACGCGTAGAGGCGGAAACGGCCGTCGGCCTGCGCGGCGTGGCCGAGATGGACCGACTTGGCATCCGCCAGTCGGATCACCGGCGCGGAATGGAAGCGCTTGCCGATGACGAAACCTTGCGCCAGGTGCTGATGCGAAGCCGTGCCGGTGAGCACCGATGACTTGTAATGCGTTGCCGTGCCTGCGGTGTAGCGGCCGTGCCTGACGAAATAGTCCTGCGTCTTAGCGGCATCGGCGCCGCCGGCCTTGGCAGCGGAGGCGAGAATCGCCGCCCATTCGCGGTCGAAATCGATCAGCTCCTTCGCGACCGCCTGGCGCTCCGCCGAATAGGAATGCAGCAGGCTTGGGGCACACTGTCTCCGCAAGACGGCAGCGAGCTTCCAACCGAGATTGAAGGCATCCTGCATCGAGACGTTCATGCCCTGCCCGGCCTTCGGGCTGTGGGTATGGCAGGCATCGCCGGCGATGAAGATGCGCGGCAGGCACGTTGCGATCTCGTTCTCCGGCGCGTCGTCGAACTTGTCGGCAAGGCGCTGGCCGATCTCATAGACCGACCACCAGGCGACCTCCTTCACGTCGAGTGTATGCGGCTTCAGGATGCGCTGCGCCTTGGCGATCACATCGTCGGAGGTGATGTTGCGGTTCGCGACGCGCTCGCCGACATTGAGCTTTGCGAGCTCGACATAGATGCGGACCATGTAGCCGCCTTCACGCGGAATGATCAGCAGGCTGCCGTCCCCGGCCGACTGGATCAGCGACTTGAATCGGATGTCCGGGAAATTCGTCACGGCCAGCACGTCCATCACGCCCCAGGCGTGGTTGGCGGAATCGCCATGCAGTTCGCGCCCGATCGACTTGCGCACCGTGCTGCGTGCGCCGTCGCAGCCGACGACGTAGCGCGCCCTGATGGTCTCGACCTTGCCCTCGTTCGCGGCATCGACGCGTTCGAGGCGCACGGTCACGGCATGATCGGCGGCACCGGCTGCCGCATCGACATGGAGGTCAAGCACGCGTCGGCTGTAATACGGCTCGAGCTTCGCCGGTGATCTGCGCATGAGGTGGAGGAAGCAGTCATGGATGCGCGCCTGGTTGAGGATGACATGCGGGAATTCCGACAGCCCGTCCTCGACATCCTGAACCCGGCCGCTGCGGGTGATGGTCTCCGGTGTCCGCTCTTCCGGCTTCCAGAACGTCGTTTCGTTGACCCAATAGGCCTCCTTCAGCACCCGTTCGCTGAAGCCGTAGGCGTGAAACATCTCCATGGTGCGGCAGGCAATGCCATCGGCCTGCCCGACCAGCAGGCGGCCCGGCTTCTGCTCGACGATGCAGGTCTTGATGTCGGGGAATTGCGCAAGCTGGGCGGCGAGCGTCAGGCCCGCAGGCCCGCAGCCCACGATGAGAACATCGACCTCGTCAGGCAGGGTGCCTGTCGCGCCCAGCGCCTGAACACGCTCGGCGGGATCGGCAATTTCGGGATCGCCCGGCTGAAATCCATTCAGATGGAATTGCATGAGCACCTCTCCCGGCGATGTTCTATTTGGATATTGATCAGTATGCTGACTATCAGTATACTTGTCAACGACCCGCATCTTGCTGCGAGCTCCGGAGGATTCGGTGAAAGACAACAACGAGATGCCGGGACATCTGGCGCGCCGCTTCCAGCAGATCGCGGTCGCGGTATTCCTGGCCGAAGTCGAAGGCGCCGGCTTCGATCTCACGCCGGTGCAGTACGCCGCGCTCGCGACCATCAAGGCCAATCCGGGGCTCGACCAGGTGACGCTCGCGGGATTGATCGCCTACGACCGCACCACCATCACCGGCGTGATCGATCGCCTCGTCCAGAAGGGCCTCGCGGAGCGCCGCGCCTCCAGCCGCGACCGCCGCGCGCGGGAGCTCGAGATTACCGACGAAGGCCGGCGCACGCTGCGCAAGATCACGCCGGCCGTCGAATCCGCGCAGCGCATCATGCTGCGTGGCTTGAGCGCCAAAGAAGGCAACGAGTTGATGCGGCTGTTGCGCAAGGCCATCGCCGCCGGCAACGAGCTCAGCCGCGCCCCGCAACGTGACGCGCAAGTCTAATCCCAAACCATGTCCGAATTTGTCGCAGCGCACGAAACCAGGAACTAACCTTCGCCTGCTAACCTCGGCCGCATTGGGCTTAACGCGCAATTAACTTTGCGGGGCGGAGTTTCGGAATGTTCAGGTTCCTCGTTATGGCCGCAGCCATAGCGCTCTCGACAAGTCATGCGGTCGCAGGCGGCCATGGCGGCGGCGACCCACCTCCGCCGAAGGTCGAGGCGCCGGTGGCTCCAGCGAAGGTCATCCTGACCAAACAGGGCCCCAAGCTCGTCGATCTCAACGGCATGACGCTCTATACCTACGAGCGCGATACCACCGGAAAGACCTCGAGCTGCAACGGCAAGTGCACCGAGAGCTGGGTTCCGCTGACAGCAACGGCCGACGCCAGGGCCGTCGGCGACTTCACCGTGATCAGCCGCGACGACGGCAGCAAGATGTGGGCGTACCGCTATCGTCCGCTCTACACCTCACCCGCCGACAAGGCGCCGGGCGACGCCAACGGCATCGCCACGACGTTACAATGGCGAATCGCTCGGCCTGAGTAGCGGCGCCCAACGACCTCTATCCAGGACGCGAATTGATCGCTCGCGGAGCACTCACCCGCGCCAGCGCGCGCCCGTGGCAGCCTGCGCGTTCTGCCCGGGCGGCAGCACCACGACCATCGAATTGAGCTTTACCCGGTCGTAGAGATCGATCACGTCCTCGTTGCGCATCCGGATGCAGCCGGAGGAGATCGCCTGCCCGATATATTCGGGCTGGTTGGTGCCATGGATGCGGTAGAGCGTGTCCTTGTTGCCGACATACAGATAGATGCCCCGCGCGCCCAGCGGATTGGCGGGACCGCCGGGAACCCGCGCCGGATAGGGACCGAGCCGCGCCTGGATATCCGCGGTTGGAACCCAGTCCGGCCATTCCGCCAGACGGCCGACCCGCGCGACACCGGAGAACGCCATGGCCTCCTCTCCGACCGCCACGCCGTAGCGGATCGCCTTGCCGTCAGGCAGCACATAGTAAAGGTAGCGCGCATCAGTATCGACCAGGATCGTGCCCGGCTGTTCCTTGCGGTGGTAGTCGACGATATGGCGGAGATATTGCTCAGACACTTTCGCCTGCGCATAAGGCGCGTGCGCGAGCAACTGACGATCGCGCGGCGTCATGCTCGCATCCGTCGACGGCGAAAGTGTCGTCTGCATGCAGCCGCCCAACGGCAACAAGGCCGCAACGAACAAAACGAGTAGAGATCTTGGCACCGCCGGCCCCCCATAAAGCATAGGCTAACCCCCAGATTCCCCACATGCTGCCAAAATCGTGCAGAAAACAAGGCGGGGCGGAACACGTGCGCGTGTTCGACGGACGGGTTCCATGATCACAAACGGCGGAGGACTGTCTCATCATCTCCATCCCCACGCCTTGCTTTGGTCAAACCCGGCTGGACTCGTGCGCATGGGAGCTCGGGGTGGGTTCACCTCGACAGATCGGCCTCCGCGCCGATACGGACAACCAATATTTCAAACACTGGGCTTCAAAGGAGCTGCAATGCTCGCGACGCTGAACGCCAAGCAAATCGTCGATGAGATCGTGAAGGACACGGTCAAGGACAACGATCCGCACGACGCGGTTCAGATCTCTCCCGAGATCGTGCTGGCCTCGCGGCCCACCAACGTGTCGCCTGCGCTGGCGCCGGAGATTGCACCGCGTCCGGAGCCGAAGTTCGCGCCGGAGCCGGCGCGCGCGCCAGAGCCCACCATCAACGTCGTCTACGGAAAACCCGCCGTGCTACCATCGGTCGACACGGCTGTCCGCGTCGCATCCAGCGTTGATCCCGTCAGGCAGAAGCGATCCTCGGTCGGCAAGTGGCTGCGGGGCGCGTCGGTCGCGTTTTTGTTCGCGGGCGCCAGCGTGGCGGCCTCGATTGCCTGGGAGCAACACGGCGACACCGCAAAGAAGATGCTCGCCGAATGGACGCCGATGCTGGCGTCGTTGATGTCTTCGTTGATGCCTTCGGCATCGCAGACGACACCTGTTGCCGCCTTGCAGGCTGCGCCGCCTCCGGCACAAGCAACAGCCGATCAAACGATCGATCCGTCAGCGCCGCCGCCCCCAACTCAAGCCGCCGTTGCGGCGACGTCGGCCCAGCCCGACCCCGCGCAATCGGTGCAGTCGATGTCGAACGACCTCGCCGCGATGGCGCAGCAGATCGAGCAGCTCAAGGCCAACATCGCCGAGCTGAAGGCCGGACAGGAGCAGATGGCCCGCGAGATGGCGAAAGCAGCTGCGCCGAGGCCGGTGACTGCCGAGACCAGGCCGGTCGATCCACGCGCCCGCGCTGCTGCGCTCCCGGCACAGCCCACCGCACCGCCGGTTCGCAAGCCGAAGCCGCCTGTGACGCGGACCTACATGCCGGCCTCTTCGCCCGCGTCGCTCGCACCTCCGCCATCGCAGGCTGCCACGGTTCCGCCGCCCCCGGTTGCGACCACACAAGCCGTTGCCGATGACGATGGACCCATCGTGCGTCCGCCGTTGCCGCTCCGCTAGTGTCGTAAGGTGGCGCAGGCTGCCCGAGTCGATGTGATGCAGTGAGTCCGGGCGATTACGGGAGCGATGTCTCGCTCGTTTTTCCGTTCAAGAGAAAAGGCCGTCGGGATCTATGCCGCCGGCCTTCTCTTGCAGCTGCCGGTTCCCGGAGCCCGGTTCTGCTGCAATTCCATGCCTTAAGATCGCGTACGCATATTTAATAAATTCTTAACGAGCCTGCGGGCTGCACATCATTTCTGCGTCATACGCACAGAGATTCCGCGTCCTGTTCATTCGGCAGATGTCGACTCAGTGGTACCATCGGATTCGTGTTGAGACTTGCTCTGAAGCTCAGATCGTCACACCGGGGAATTCGGATGCCCTACTACTATTTCGATCTTGTGGTTGGTGGTGAGTTCAAGAACCAGGGTGGAATCATCCTCGAAGACATCGAGGTTGCCTCCGATCGCGCCAATCAATTGGCTTGCGAGCTGTCGCAGGTGAAGCCCGAGCTGCAACAGAAGGGTTGTGCGGTGCGCGTCACCGATCGCGACCACAACGAGCTCTACCGCACGCCGCTCGATCCGGTGCCGGCCTGGCAACGCTAGGCAGGACTTCTTCAAGCGAAGTGGATGCCGGTTCGCGTTGAGAAAAACGCGACGAACCGGACCCCAAAGATCGCTCCGACGGCATCGGAACGATCTCTACTCTTCGAGCGCCGGCGGCTCGAACCAATTGGTCAGCGACAGGCCGCCGTCGACGACGAAGGCTGCGCCGGTGACGTACGCCGAGAGCTTGTTCGACAGCACCGTGAGTGCCATCGGCACCAGATCGCCGGCCTCACCGAGACGCCCGAGCGGAATGTGCCGCGCCAGCGCAGGATCCGCAACGAAGCCGCCCGCCGCTATCGCTCCGGGCACCAGCGCGTTGACGCGAATATCGTGGCGGCCAAACGTCTTGGCCAGCTCCTTCACCAGCATGCCCAGCCCCGCCTTCGCCGTCGAATAATGCGGCAGGTTGCGGGGCGTGCCCGCGTGCAGCGAGGTGAGAAGCAGGAACGAGCCCGGCCGCCTCGCTGCGATGAGCCGCTTTGCGATCTCGCGCGCCAGGTGAAAGCCGGCGTCGAGATTGACGGCATGCATCTCCTGCCAGGTCCTGCGATCGACCGCGAACGCATGATCGGCCTCCCGCCGCGGCGGCGAGGCGCTTTGGACGAAATGCGTGACCTCGCCCAGCGCGGCATGCGCGGCCGCCAGCAGCTCATCGCAGGCCTCGAGCCTGGCGAGATCGCCGACCCAAGGCACGGCCAGAGCGGGCCGCTCGCTGGCGCTGATCGCGTCACGCACCCGCTCGGCGCTCACGTCCGCGAACACGGTCCGCACGCCCTCGCCGACCAGGCCCTGCGCGATCGCGCGGCCGATGCCATTGCCCGCGCCGGTGACGAGCGCGGTGTCGCGTGCGGGATCGAACGGCGTGCTGAACAGGCTCATGTCGCTCTCCGAGACTGGGGAGCGTCAGGTTAGCCTACTGCCCCGACGCAGGACAATTGCGCCGCGCGCCATTGCGGAGCGGCGCGCCGACCGCTAGCCTCTCAAAAAAACGGAGGAGGTTCCAAGGATGCGCGCCGGTTTTCTCATGACGGGGCTGTTGCTGCTGGCTGCGCCGGCCCAGGCGGCTGACGCTCCGCCGCGATCGACCTATGTGACGATGGTCTTGCAGGCCTTCGCCGCCAAGGTCGAGTGCCCCAACACGGATCTCGTCTATCAGGACCTGGTGCAGAAGGCGCAGCAGATGCACCTGCCCGACGGTACCACCGAGAAGGTGCGCAAGGCGATCGCCTGGATGCACACCGGCGGCAAGTTGGGCGAGAAGCAGGACGACGATCTGATGGCCGAGGTCGCGGTCGCGACCCAGGCGACCGACATGGACCAGCGCCGCCTCGGCATGACCGGCTGGTGTGAGGCCCAGAAGACCAACCTCGCCGGCCTGATCCGCAGCAAGGGCGGCTAGCGAGCCGGCTTCGCCGGTTAAGCACGCCGCGACGGAACCTCCGCTGCGGCCCAAAATCGTCACAATCCTTGAAAGTATGCAGCCTCTTCGAATTCGAACAGGAGGCCCTCATGCGGAGTATCCATTTCGTTTTCGCCGGCGCGATTGCAGCCGCCACGGTGCTGACTGCGCCCGTACTGGCGAGGAATTCAGACACCCAGAAGGGCGAGGAAAAATCCAACTCGTCGTCCTGCAGCGCCTATCAGCAGGGGCCGGACGGCTCGTGGGAGCCGCTCCCCTGCAAGGGGATGGGCGAACGCGCGCAGCCGCAGACGCAGAACCGCACATCGCCCCACGGCGCCGATCGCGGAGAGCGTTGAAGCGCGCTTACGACTCTCAGCTCTGATGGGGGCCGCGCATGATCTTCATGGCATCGGCGATGTG
Organism: Bradyrhizobium cedriense; assembly: GCF_054602315.1. Taxonomy (NCBI): domain Bacteria; kingdom Pseudomonadati; phylum Pseudomonadota; class Alphaproteobacteria; order Hyphomicrobiales; family Nitrobacteraceae; genus Bradyrhizobium; species Bradyrhizobium cedriense. Next base: position 331,774 of record NZ_JBTSWB010000003.1, read on the forward strand.
GCGCCATTCCCTGGCCTCGTCGGCCTCGCCGCGGTCCTCGCAGGCCTGCGCCTGCTCGGCGGCCTTCGCGATCGCAGCAAAACCGTGCTGTTCGAGCATCTGCCGCGCGACGGTGTGGACCTGAACCTCGGACATCATGGGCGCTCTCCCGGCTGGCGGAAACCGCGGTGCCCGGTCCGGCGTTCCGCGGGTCCCGGACAACGATCTCGTTGCGCGTCCCGTTCCCGCCCGCCACGACAAAGGCGGCCCGCCATGCCCGGCGGACCGCCTTCTCACCCACCCCAAAACGAGTAGTCCTCGGCCGCGGTCCCTACGCGACCGCCACGCGCTTGCCCTCGAAATCGTTGGGCACTTCGATGTCGACCTCCAGGGTCGAAACCTCGTCGCCGCGCTCGAGCCGGACGATGACCTTGGTCGGGTCCAGCGCCACATGCCTGGACACTACGGCGAGAATTTCCTCGCGCAGCACACCGAGCAGATCGGGCTGGCCGCGCATTCCACGTTCATGGGCAAGCAGGATCTGCAGCCGTTCGCGAGCGACGGGTGCCGAGGCCTTCTTGCCGCGGAGAAGTCGAAGCAGACCCATGCTCATGCAGCCCTCCGTCGCAGCAAACGATCCATCAGACCTCTGCGCTCGGCAGGAACATGCATCGTGACGTTCTCTCCGCAGAGGCGCTTGGCCGCGTCCATATAGGCCCGCGCCGGCGCTCCATCCGCGTTCGACAAGGTCACCGGCGTGCCGACGTTGGACGCCTTCAACACATCCTGGCTCTCCGGGATGATGCCGAGCAGGGGTGTCGCCAGGATCTCGAGGATGTCGTCGATGGTCAGCATCTCGCCGCGCGCGGCGCGGGAGGGATCGTAACGGGTGATGAGGATGTGCTTCTCGACGCGCTCGCCCTTCTCGGCCCGCACCGTCTTGGAATCGAGCATGCCGATGATACGGTCGGAATCGCGCACCGAGGAGACTTCCGGATTGGTGACGATCACGGCCTCGTCGGCGAAGCGCATCGCCATGGAGGCGCCGCGCTCGATGCCGGCCGGGCTGTCGCAGATCACCCAGTCGAAGCGGCTGCGCAGATCGTCGATGACCTTGCCGACGCCCTCTTCCGTCAGCGCGTCCTTGTCGCGGGTCTGCGAGGCCGGCAGCAGCCAGAGATTCTCCAGCCGCTTGTCGCGGATCAGCGCCTGCGGCAGTTTCGCGACGCCCTGCACCACGTTGATGAGGTCGAACACGACACGGCGCTCGGCCCCCATCACGAGGTCGAGATTGCGCAGGCCGACGTCGAAATCGACGACGACGACCTTGTCGCCGCGCTGCGCGAGCGCCGCTCCCAGCGCGGCGGTCGTGGTGGTCTTGCCGACCCCGCCCTTGCCTGATGTCACGACCAGTACCTTGGCCATCTCGATTGTCTCCTTCTGGTCAGTTCAGCGCGGTAATTCGCATGGTATTGCCTTGCAGGAAGGCCTGGGCCGGCCGCCCCCGCAAGGCCTCGTCGATGTCGTCGGCGGTCTGATAAAACCCATCGATTGCAAGCAGTTCGGCTTCGATCTTCTGACAATAGATGCGCGCGCTGGTGTGACCGTTCACGCCAGCCATCGCGCGGCCGCGGAGCGCGCCGTAAACGTGGATGGAGCCGCCGGCGACCACCTCGGCGCCGGACCCGACCGAGCCGAGAATGGTGACGTCGCCTTCCGGAAAGATCACGGTCTGCCCGGAGCGCACGGGCGCTTCGAGCAGCAGCGAGGTCGGCTTGACCTCGGCCTTCGTCTCGGTTTTCTTCGGTGCGCTCGGCCCGACCACGCAGCTGCGCCCGCCCGACAGCAGCGGCGGCATCATGGGGGTCAGCTTTCCCTCCTCCACCCCTTCGATACCGAGCACGCGGATGTTGCGGTCCTGAAGGCTGGTGAGCAGATGGCCTATGCCGGACTGGCTGAGATCAACCGAAGACAGATCGATAACCACCGGCCGGCCGGCGAAGAAGCCCGGCGAACGCGCGATCGTCGCGTCGATCTCCTGCAGCCAGTCCTGGATCGGGACCGTCGGCGTGAACACGAAAGCCACATAGGAGCGCCCGCGCAGGCGCACCATCTGACGTTGGACTTTTGCTGCAGCCTCCATAGCGGCCGACTCGTTCCCTGTTATTGAATGGTTAACGATGCGGCGGATATGGTTAACGGCCGGTTAATTTCTCCTTGGCCACGTGAATGGGTCGGCCGGGGACGCCGGCTGCTCCCGCACCGTCACTGCGAGGAACCCTCGCGACGAAGCAAATCCAGCCTGCCTCCGCAGAGGCAGTTTCCGGATTGTTTCGCTACGCTCGCGATGAAGCAGGATGGAGCTGCCCTCCCCCTACTTCTTCACCTTGCTCGCATCCATCTTGATGTTCGGATCCAGCATCTTCGTCGTGAACACCGTCGTCACGTCGAACGGCTTTTCCATCCCTAGATAGGTATGGACCAGCTCGTAATCCTTCTTCATCCGCTCGCCGTCGATCCAGCCGAGCGCCTTGGTGGTCGTGAACTCGTCCGTCATCAGGAACTTGATGCGCTCCCACTGGCGTTCCTGGTTGGCGCGGTCGAGCCCCGAGACCTGCGCGAGCAGCGCGTTCAGGCACGGGGCTACGTCGGCGACGCAGGCCGCAAATGCCTTCTGCGTGACGCGCACGAAATCTTCGGCGACCTTCGGATTCTTCTGAAGATAGGCACCGTTGACGATCAGCGAATTGCCGTAAGGGTTGAGCCCGATGTCCTTCCAGTTGACGTAGCCGAGATCGCCACCGAACTCGATCACCTTCAGATCGTGCTCGTTGTAGAAGTCGCTGATGATATCGACCGTGTGGCTCTTGAGCGCCGCGATCTTCGCAGTCGGGCCGACATTGACGAAACCGACGGAGTCCGGTGCAAGACCTGCGGCCTTGGCGAAGGCCGGCCACATCACGCGCGAGGCATCGCCGGGCGGATTGCCGATCTTGTGGCCCGCGAAATCCTTCACCCCGTTCACGCCGTAGCTCTTCAACCAGTAGAAGGTCTGGCCGGTATTGGCATAGACGCTCATCACGGCAACCGTGTCGGCGCCCTTGCTCTTGGCGACCAGCATGGTCGCGAGATCGGCAACGCCGAAGGGCGAGCCGCCGGAGCCAACCTTGGCGGCGGAGACGCCGGAGCCCTTGCCGGTCTCGATGGTGAGATCGATGCCCGCCTTCTCGTACCAGCCCTGCGCCTTGGCGTAGTAATACGGCGAGTGGTCGGCCGTCGGCGTCCAGTTCAGGATCAGATTGACCGCCTCGCCCGCGCACGCGGGCACCGCCGACACACCGAGCATCAGGGCCAACACCAGGGCAGATCCCGCCGCCTGCAAACGCTTCATCGCATCTCTCCTCATTGCCGCGACCCGGCTTGTCGCTCTCCCCGTGTGAGGATACCAATGCAACAAGCCCGCCCTCAACTTGTCAACTGTTTGGTTGGAAATGCCCGCGAAACGATCTGGCGACACCGTGCCGCAGCGCCGCGACCCCGTCGCCACCCGCAAGAAACTGCTGACCGCGGCGCGCCAGGAATTCGCCCGGCACGGCCTTGCGGGCGCCCGCGTCGACGAGATCGCAGATCGCGCCGGCGTCAACAAGCAGCTCGTCTATCATTACTTCGGCGACAAGGACGCCCTCTACCTCGCCGTGCTCGAATGGGTCTATGAGGACATCCGCGAGCAGGAGCGCAGGCTCAATCTCGAAGGCCTGCCGCCGGAAAAGGCGATCCGCAAGCTGATCGAAGCCTCGTTCGACCATCTCGCGGCGAACCCTGATTTTATCGTGCTTCTGAACGACGAGAACCGCGGCGGCGCCCGTCATGTCCGCGGCTCGACCCGGCTGGAAGCGATGCACTCCCCACTGGTCACCAGCGTCTCCCACATCCTCAACGAGGGAGTCCGTTCGGGCGTATTCCGCAAGGGGATCGATCCCGTCCAGCTCTACATCTCGATTGCCGGCCTCAGCTATTTCTTCTTCTCCAACACGCCGACGCTGTCGGCGATCTTCGGCAAGGACCTGTCGAGCCGGACCCAGCGGCGCGCCCGCCGGCGGCATGTCGCAGACCTCGTGCTGCAGTCGCTCCGGCCATAATCAACCAACTGGTTGAAAGTTTCCGCAAGGCCGGTTAGGCTTGCGACCTGCGGCAGGGTGGCTGCCGGCAACGGGGAGCAATCGGTGGCAGGAGACGGGGCACGCACCTGGCGCAGCTTTGCGATCATCCTGATCGTGCACCTCGTCGTGCTCGTGCTGTGGCAGGTCGCGGTCGACGCCTTCCAGGTGCCGAAATTCATCCTGCCCTCTCCGCTCGCGACAATTCAAACATTGGGAACCACAGGCTATGCCTGGGGCGCCAACACGCTGGTGACGGCAATCGAGATCCTCGGCGGCTTCGCGCTCGGCGCCTTCGTCGGCGTCGCGCTCGCCGTGATCTTCAGCTGGGCACCGCTGCTGAGCCTCGTGCTGCTGCCGCTGTTCGTGACGCTGAACATGATCCCGAAGGTCGCGCTCGGCCCGCTCTTCATTGTCTGGTTCTCCTACGGCATCGTGCCGAACATCCTGATCGCCTTCAGCATATGCTTCTTCCCGATCCTGCTCACGACCGCGCGGGGCCTGCGGGAAGTCGAGCCGGACCTGCTCGATCTCGTGAAATCGCTGCGCGGATCGCGCTGGACGCTGTTCCGCAAGATCCAGCTGCCGGGATCGCTGCCCTACATCTTCTCCGGGATGAAGGTCGGTGCCATCCTCGCGGTCGCCGGCGCCATCGTCGGCGAGTTCATCGCTTCCGAGCGCGGGCTCGGCTACCTCATGATCCAGGTGCAGTCCTCGCTCGACACGCCCGCGATGGTGATGGCCGTCGTGCTGCTGACACTGCTCGGGGTCGCTCTCTACGGCCTGGTGCTCGCGCTCGAACGCATGTTCGTGGTCGGCGACGCAAGACAAAACTGAAACGGCAGAACTAAGACCAAGGACAAATCCATGCTGCTCACCCGCCAGACGCTGCCGAAGACCATCCCTGACATCGCGGCCCTCGACGATCTCCTGTGCCGGCCGACGCAGGCCCTGATCGACGACCTCAAGAAGGTCGATGGCGACATTATGATCCTCGGCGTCGCCGGCAAAATGGGGCCGACGCTGGCGGGCCTTGCGAAAGCGGCCGCGCCGGATCGCCGCGTCATCGGCGTTGCGCGCTTCAGCGAACCCGGCGTGAAGGAGTGGCTGCAGGCGCGCGGCGTCGAGACGATCAACTGCGATCTGATGGACGAGAAGGCTATTCAAGCCCTGCCGAAAGCGCCCAACATCGTCTTCATGGCCGGCCGCAAGTTCGGCGCCGAGGGCGATCTGTCGCTGACCTGGGCGATGAACGCGCATGTGCCGGCGCTGGTCGCGCAGGCCTTCCCTTCGTCCCGCATCGTGGCGTTCTCCACCGGCTGCATCTATCCGTTCGTGCCGGTCGACGGCAAAGGCTCGACCGAGGACATGGCGCCGAACCCGCCGGGCGAATACGCGCAGTCCTGCGTCGGCCGCGAGCGCATGTTCGAGTATTTCTCGCGCAAGTTCGGAACGCCGGGCCGCCTGTTCCGCCTCAACTACGCGATCGACATGCGCTATGGCGTGCTGCACGACATCGCGACGAAAGTGCTGACGGGCGCACCGATCGACGTCAGCCTCGGCCATGTCAATTTCATCTGGCAGGGCGATGCGTCCGCGCAGGCGCTGCGCTGCCTCGCCCATTGCACGACGCCGACCTCGCCGATCAACGTCAGCGGCCACGAGATTTTGGCCGTGCGCGATCTCGCCCAAAAATTCGGTGCAAGGTTCGGCCGCGCACCGGTGCTGACAGGCAAGGAAGAGCCGACCGCGTGGCTGACCGACACGTCGAAGGCGGTCGAACTGTTCGGCCTGCCCGTCGTTGACACCGAGCAGCTGATCGCCTGGACCGCGGATTGGGTCTCTCGCGCCATGCCGAGCCTGGGCAAGCCCACCAAATACGAGGTGCGCGATGGCCGCTACTGACGGTCCGCGCATCGACCGGCTCGGCGTCGAGGATGCAGACGCGGGCCTTGCGCTCTCGACCGAAGCGCACTGGAACCAGACTATCGAGGACTGGCGCTTCTTCTTGAGAGAGGGCTTCGTCTTCGGCATCCGTGACGGCGCACGGCTCGTCGCGACTGCGGCCCTGCTGCCCTATTCCGGCAACAATGCGTGGATCAGCATGGTGCTGGTGACGGCGACGCATCGGCGCCGCGGCCTTGCGACGCGCCTGGTTGATGCTTGCATGGATACGGCGCGCCAGAATGGCCTGACGAGCTGGCTCGACGCCACACCCGACGGGGCCGCGGTCTACGGGCCGCTCGGCTTCACGCCGACGCTCGAATTGCGTCGGCTGAAGCTAGCGAATCCCGAGCCGTCACGCGGTCCGGCACCGGGGCCCGCAACGCTCGAGGCGCTTCGTGCCCGGGACCGGCGGGCGACTGGTCTCGACCGAACCGCCCTGCTCGCCGCCTTCGCGCAGCGCTCCGGCTCCCGCATCGTCGCCGCCAACGGCGCCATCGCGCTGGTCCGCGACGGCAGAACCGCGCGCCATATCGGGCCGCTGTTCGCTGATCATCCTGCCGAAGCGCTGGCTCTGGTTGACGTGATCACGCGGTCCGAGAGCCGTCCTCTCCTGCTCGACGCCGTCGCCGAGCAAAGCGCGTTCTTGGATGGATTGCTAGCCGCTGGCTGGACCATCGAGCGGCCGTTCCAGCGCATGCGGTTCGGCCCCGCCACCATCGCCGCCGAAGAAACGCCATTCGCCGTCGCCGGCCCCGAATTCGGATAGGACATCATGCATCACAGCCAGATCAATGCCGACGTCCGCAAGCTGATTGCCGACGGCACCGTGCTGCCGGCGCATCCGCTTGCGCTCACCGCCGAGCGACAGCTCGACAAGACGTACCAGCGTGCGCTGACGCGCTATTACATCGACGCCGGCTCGGGAGGCCTTGCCGTCGGTGTGCATACCACGCAGTTCGCGATCCGCGACGTCGGCCTCTACCGTCCCGTGCTCGAGCTCGCCGCCGAGACCGCAGCACACTGGACCAAGCGGCCGCTGGCGCTGGTAGCGGGCCTCGCCGGACCGACCTCACAGGCAATCGCCGAGGCCCGTACCGCGCGCGACATCGGTTACCATGCGGGCCTGCTGAGCCTCGCCGCGATGAAGAGCGGCTCCGAGGACGAGATCATCGCGCATTGCACCTCCGTCGCCGCCGAGATTCCACTGGTCGGCTTCTATCTCCAGCCCGCCGTCGGCGGCGTCGTCCTGTCCAGCCGGTTCTGGCAGCGCTTCGCCTCGATCGACAATGTCATCGCGATCAAGATCGCGCCGTTCAACCGCTATCGCACGCTGGATGTGCTCCGCGGCGTGGCAGCCGCCGGCGCGCTCGACCGCGTCGCGCTCTACACCGGCAACGACGACCACATCCTGCTCGACCTGATGCTGCCGTTCGATCTTCGCGACAAGGGCATCACCACACGCACTTATTTCAAAGGCGGCCTGCTCGGCCACTGGTCGGTGTGGACCGCGAGCGCCATCAAGCTGTTCGAGCGCTGCAAGGCTGCGCGGCACAAGGACAGCGTGCCCGCGGACCTGCTCGCGCTCGACGCCCGCGTCACCGACTGCAACAGCGCTTTCTTCGACGTCGCGAACAATTTCCACGGCTGCATCGCCGGCTGCCACGAGGTGCTGCGGCGCCAGGGCCTGATGAAGGGCCTGTGGTGCCTCGATCCGAACGAGGGCCTTAGCCCCGGCCAGAAGGAGGAGATCGACCGCGTCACGCGCGAGCACGCCGACCTCAGCGACGATGCCTTCGTCGCCGCGAACCTGGACAAATGGCTGGCATGAGCTCGGATCCCTTCATCAGCCTGCAAGGCGTCCGAAAGGTCTATCGCTCCGGCGGCATCGAGTTTCTCGCGGTGTCCGACGTCACCATGGACGTGCAGGAAGGTGAGCTCGTCTCGCTGGTCGGCCCCTCCGGCTGCGGCAAGACGACGGTGATGAAGATACTGGCCGGTCTCCATGGCGCCGACGGCGGCACCGTCAAGATGGGTAATGCCAGGAGCCCGTTCGATCCGACGCGGGACATCGGCATGGTGTTCCAGCAGGCACTGCTCTTGAAATGGCGGACCATCCTCGACAACGTGCTGCTGCCGGCCGAGATCGTCGGCCTGCCGATGAAGGCCGCGCGCGAACGGGCGCGCGATCTGCTCCACCTCGTCGGGCTTGCCGGCTACGAGCAGAAATATCCGCAGCAGCTCTCCGGCGGCATGCAGCAGCGCACCGCAATCGCGCGCGCCTTCATCCACGATCCGAAACTGATCCTGATGGACGAGCCGTTCGGCGCACTGGACGCGCTGACGCGCGAGCAGATGAATCTGGAGATGCTGCGGATCTGGCGGGAGAGCGGCAAGACCATCATCTTCGTCACGCATTCGATCCAGGAAGCCGTCTTCCTGTCCTCGCACTGTGCCGTGCTGACAGCGGGTCCGGCGAAAATGGCCGACTATTTCGCGATCGACCTGCCCTTCCCACGCGACCTGCCGCTGAAAACGACGGACGCATTCGGCGCCTATGCGCGAAGGATCTATGCGAAGCTGGGATTGGGCGCGGCGTAAGACACCGCGCCCACGTTCTTGCGCTCAGGTCTTGTTGCGCATCTTGCTGAGCAGATAGTTGTCGTAGAAGTTCTCTGCGATCTGCGTGTAGAACAAGAGCTCCTTCATATACGCGTCGTGGCTCTCCTTGGTCCGCTTGAACAGGTCGCTCTTGGCGGCGAGCTCGTTCAGATGATCCTGGGTCGCGTTGTAGCAGGCCTCCAGCACCGGCTGCGGGAACGCCTTCAGCTCCGTGCCGTTTGCGATCAGCCGCTTCAGCGCACCCGGGTTCACGCTGTCGTATTTCTCGAGCATCCAGGCACCGGCCGCCGAGCCCGCCTGGTTGACGATCGCCTGATATTGCTTGGGCAGCGAATTCCACTTCTCGTCGTTGACGATCATGTGCAGCATGGCGCCCCCTTCCCACCAGCCGGGAAAGTAATAATACTTTGCGACCTTGTAGAAGCCGAGCTTCTCGTCGTCATAGGGGCCGACGAATTCGACCGCGTCGATCGTGCCCTTCTCCAGCGCCGGATAGATGTCGCCGCCCGCGATCTGCTGCGGGACGACCCCGAGCCGCGCCAGCACGTGGCCGCCCATGCCGGCGATGCGGAATTTGAGACCCTTGAGGTCGTCGACCGTCTTGATCTCCTTGCGGAACCAGCCGCCCATCTGGGTGCCGGAATTGCCGCAGAGGATGGCGTGCGCCTTGAAGGGCTTGAGCGCCTCATTGGTGAGATCGGCGCCGCCGCCGAAATGCCACCAGGATTCCTGGTGGCGGTGATTCATGCCGAACGGCGCACCGGTCGCATAGGCCAGCGCCGGCTCCTTGCCGATGTAGAAATAGAGCGGCGTCTGCGCCATCTCCACCGACGCGGTGCTGACCGCATCGAGCGCCTGAAGGCCGGGCACGAGCTCGCCCGCCGAGAAGGTCTGGATCTGGAATTTGTTGTCGGTGGCTTCCGCGACGTATTTCGCGAAGGTCTGCGCCGTGCCGTAGATCGTGTCGAGCGATCTCGGGAAGCTCGAGGTCAGGCGCCATTTGATCTCGGGCGCGCTCTGCGCGATTGCAGGTGCGGCAATCAGCGTGGCGGCGCCGGCGACTGCGCCGCCGCTTAGGAATGTACGGCGTTTCATGATGGTCTCTCTCCCTTGAACTCAGCATCGATGGATGGCTTGGGCCACCGGCTTGGCGAACCGTTTGCCCGTTCCTGGAGCGGAGTTCAAGCTGGGACGGAGAAGACAGTGCCCGCTTGCATCAGATACCGATCCGCGGCCGACGGGAGCCTCGCGCAGCCCGCACCTCTGCGCGGGACACGCCGCTCAGCCGGCGCCTCGCTCACGTAGCTGCGGCTTCCTCGTACAGTCCGGCGATGAAATCGCTGAATGTCGATGCAAGCGGCAGGACATAGCCCCACTTGTCGGACATGGCCTGCGCCAGGGTCCATGGTTTCTCGTACTCGGCAACCTCGTGGTCCATGAACCAGATGCTGCCGAAATGGGCCTTGTCGATTGTCATGCAGATCGGATTGCCGCCGTGGTCGCTCATGATCCACAACAGCTCATCCACAGTCGGCCATTGCGGCGTCTGACGCGTCCGCACCAGCGAGCACTCGTCGGACCGCAATCCCAGGACCTCTTGCACCGCACCCGCCCAGTGCCCCTGCGGCCAGTTGAACTCGGCCGACCCCTGGTGATAGCCACCGGCGCAGGCCAGCAGGAAGCGGCGATAGTCGTCCGGCAATCGGCAGCCGATCGAGGTCTCGAACGCTGCAAGCGCCGCCTCGGACGGCTGCTCCGCGCCGTCGCTGTCGATGCCCGCGATGAACTCTGCTAATTTCATGAACCCTCTCTCTGGCGCGGAAACGCGCATGCCTTCGTCGCACCCGTCTTGCAGCGGGTTCGAGCGAAGGATCAGAACGAAAGGAGCGTTTCTCTCAGAGCAGCTTCGCGCTCACGAACAGCGCGCGCACGGCGTTGGTGGCCTGCACCGCGAGCATGGCATTGTCGGCAGCGCCCTCCAGGGCCGCGACGGCATCCTCGTGCAGCGAGCGGAATTCCATCCACTCGACCGATTTGAAATTGGTCAGGAATTGATAGGCCTGACCCACGGTCGCGATCGCCAGCGTGTCGCCGTTCAGCTTGATCTTGAACGTCGTGCGCAGCGGGGTCTCGGAGCTGGATGGATCACTCATGGGCTGCTTCTGGACGAGGACGACTTGACGAAGGGGAAATGGCAGCCCCGCCGTGACGGGAGAATATCAGGAATTGGTGCTGGCGCGCTGGGAGGCGGTCGCAGACCCGCGCAGGCTGGGCACCACGACCAGACGATTGAACTCGCCATTGTCGTAGGCCTTGATGAAACGGTCATAATCCTTGATCGAGACGCAACCGTTGGAATCGCCGCGCGGTCCGAGCATGTAGTTGTGGGTGAGCAGGCCCACGCGGCCGAGCGCGCTGGTGCCTTCGACCGGAGTCATGCGCAACGCGCGGACGCCGTGGAACGGCTTTTCGCGCGGCTTCAGATCGTAGGTCGCCGGCGGCGTCGCGCCGACCATGCGACGGTCGACATGGTCAGGGTTGTCCATCAGCGGGCCCAAGCCGGAATGGGCTTCCAGCGTCACGCCGCTGGGCAGATAAACCGCCTTGGCCGAGATGTCATAGACCGCCGTCCGCGAATCGTAGCCGAGGGCGGCAAGATCCGGCGCCTTTGTGAACAGCCCGCTATCCGGCGTCAGAGAGGCCAGCTTGATCTTGTCCGTGAATTTTTCGAAGAAATTGCGGTTATCGGTCCTGGTGCCGGTGTCGGCATAGGCCTGGCTGGATGCGATCTGGGATGCCAGATCGGCCTGGACGGGACGCGAGCGCGGCATCGGAACGGCGTCGGCCCGCTGCGAGGGCCTTGCCTCCTCGGCCGCAGACCGGTCGTCATCGGTCAGCATCGAGCGCCAATCGTCGCCCTGGAGCTTCTGCGCGAGCATCGCCTTGGCATCCCGCAGCCTGAGCTGGACCGCATTCACGGCAGAGCGCTCCAGCGTCCGCAGCCCGAGCTCGCGGGCGGGAGGATTGCCGGAGACCGAAGCGAAGCGGTCATCAAACGAAGGAGGATTGGCCGGCGGCAAGGCTGCGGAGACGAGCGGGGTCGAATCGCCCATGTCCGTGACCCACGCGGCAGCGCCGACCGCCAGCGCGATCGCGGCCAGTGACAACAGAATCGTTTCGGCCCGCCCGACACGGCGGCGCGACAACAGCCTCTCGGCATGTCCTGCGTCGGAAACCATCAGATCCCCAAATCGACCCCCGGGGGAGCCCACCCCCACCCGGAGACTCTGTACCAGCTACCACATTGGGAGCCAAAAGTTAGGCATAATCGCGGCCGACGAGGCTCCGGCAAGGTAACCTGAGGTATCCAATGACCGATCCTTTCGATCTGGAGCGCTTTGTTCAGGCCCAGGACCCCGTCTATCGCGACGTCCAGGACGAGCTGGCCCGGGGCCGGAAGCAGACTCACTGGATGTGGTTCATCTTCCCGCAGGTGGCAGGCCTCGGCTTCAGCGCCATGTCGCAGCGCTACGCCCTTCGCTCCCGCGCCGAGGCCGAAGCCTATCTCGCCCACCCCATCCTCGGGGAACGCCTGATCGACTGCACCGGGCTCGTGCTCGCGGTCGAGGGCAGGACCATCAACGCGATCCTCGGCGCACCGGACGACGTGAAATTCCGCTCGTCGATGACGCTGTTCGGCGCGGTCTCCGACGAGCCCGTCTTCGATCGGGCCATCGCCCGATATTTCGCGGGCGTACCAGACGCCGCCACGCTGCAGATTCTGGCGAAGCTCGACCGCGCGTCTGGCTGGATTGACCGCCAGGGAGCGTAACCCGAGATTAACACGGGTTATCTATTGTCCGTGCAAATTGAACTCTCGTCGCACGTCATTGCCGGACAGATCATGAAAATCGGTACGCTCCTGACCACCGCCATCGTCTCGCTCTCGACCGTGGGCGGCGGCCTCGCCGTCTATGTCGCCGTGACGAGATACCAGACGATGGAACGGATCACCGAGGCGCAAGGCCGTCTGGCGATCGTTCGCGCCGTCAGCGACATTCCGCGCTATCTCAACCCCGAGCGCGGCTTCTCCACCAACATTCTCTATGGCCCTGCCACGATCGATCCGGCGCTGCTCACCGAACAGGACAAGCTGCGCAAGGCAACCAACGGCGCGCGCGACAAGATGAACGCGCTGCGCAAGGAGTTGCCCGGCTCGTTCGACGACGGCAACACCATCGGCAGCAACATCGACGGCATCAATGCGAAATTCACCGCGTTGCGGGAGGCCATCGACAAGGCGCTCACGGGCCCGGCGGAGGCGCGCAAGGACGCGGCCAAGAAGATCGTCGCCGAGAACGCCGTGCTCAACGGCGGCGTGACCGCACTGCTCAACGAGCAGGTCCGCCGCATGGCAATCCTGAACGGCGACGCCTATCGGCAGGCTAGCTACGCCAACATCGCCATGACGCTGCGCGATGTTGGCGGCTTCAATTCCAGCCTGCACAAGAATCTCGTCGGCGGCAAGAAACCGGCGACTGACGCCGAGAAGGCGGACATCGCTCGCTCGCAAGGGCGCAACGACCAGATCGTGATGTCGCTGCAGGAACTGCGCGGCAATCCGGCAACCCCGGCGAATGTCGCCGCGGCGCTCGAGAAGTTCAATTCGATCTATGTCGAGGAGTTCGGCCGCGAGCTCAAGCTGGTGAAGGACGGCGCGGTCAGCGGCAAGTACGAACACGACATGGACACCTATTACGCCGCGACCCAGCGGGGGCTTGGCACCATCATCGAAGTCCGCGACGCCTTCTATGACAACGCCGAGCAAATCCTCGCCGGAGCCTCCTCGGCCGCTCGCACCAGCTTCACCATCGCGCTGCTCGGCCTCGTCGCCGTGCTGATCGCGAGCGTCGGCCTTGTCGTGACGGTCCGCCGCCGCGTCTGCGCCCCGATCGTCAGCCTGACGAGCCGGATGTCGCGCCTTGCCGACGGCGACCTTGCCGACGAGATCCCCGGCGCCGAGCGCTCCGACGAGATCGGGGCGATGGCCGCGGCAGTCCAGGTCTTCAAGGACAACATGATTCGAGCCGACCGGCTTGCCGCAGAGAAGCAGGCCGAGAATGACGGCAAGATGCGCCGCGCGCAGGCGCTCGACGACCTCACTCGCGCCTTCGAGGCCAAGATCACCGAGCTGGTCGGCGGCCTCTCGCGGGCCTCCGCGACGATGGAGAGCACGGCGAAGTCGATGACGTCGACCGCGGCGCAGACCAACAGCCAGGCCGCGGTGGTCGCCGCCGCCTCCGAACAGACCTCGACCAACGTGCAGACCGTCGCCAGCGCCACCGAAGAGCTGACCTCCTCGATCGCCGAGATCGGCCGTCAGGTCGCCCAATCCACCGAGATCGCGGCCCGCGCCGTCGACAATGCCCGCCGCACCGGCGACACCGCCCGTGCGCTCGCCGAGGGCGCGCAGAAGATCGGCGACGTCGTCACGCTGATCCAGAGCATCGCCGAGCAGACCAACCTGCTCGCCCTGAACGCGACCATCGAGGCCGCCCGTGCCGGCGATGCCGGCCGCGGCTTTGCCGTGGTCGCCTCCGAGGTGAAGTCGCTGGCCGGCCAGACCGCCAAGGCCACCACCGAGATTTCCGAGCAGATCGCGGCGATCCAGACCGCGAGCGACGAGACCGTGGCCGCGATCCGCAACGTCGCCGACGTCATCGCCGAGATCGACCAGATCGGCGCCGCCATCGCCGCCGCGATCGAGGAACAGGGCTCCGCGACCAAGGAGATCGCCCGCAGCGTCCAGGAGGCCGCCCGCGGCACCCAGGAGGTCAACAGCAACATCTCCGGCGTGCAGCGCGCCGCCGACGACACGGGCGCCGCCGCGAGCGAGGTGCTGGGCGCCGCCGAGCAGCTTTCGACGCAATCGCGCGATCTGGCCGGACAGTTCGACCGCTTCCTCGGCGAGGTCAGGGCCGCTTAAAGCATGATCCGGAAAAGCGCGCAGCGGTTTTCCGAAAAGATCCTGCTTGAACAACGACCTAAAGCGCGATGACGGTTCATCCTGGTCGCATCGCGCTTTAGTACGGCGGCGCCTTGCGCGCCCGCTGCGCCTTGGCGGCTTCGATCCACCAGGCGAGATCGTCGGCAAAGCGCGGGAAAGAGCGCTCCAGGGCCTTGCCGCCATCGCCGATCGGCTCGCCATCCTCCGACAGCGTCTGCGCGATCGGGCCGACGCCGATGGTGCTCGACACCACCACCATGCCCATCTCCGACAGCGTTCCGTGCCAGGCCGTCGCGGCGCGCGCGCCGGACAGCCGGCCGGCCGAGTAGCTCACGATCGCGGCCGGGCGCCAGAACCACTCTTCGAGGAAATGGTCGGTAAGATTCTTCAGGCCGGGCTGGATGCCCCAATTGTACTCGCCGGTGACGAAGACGAAGCCGTCGGCGCCGCGGATCTGCCCGGCAAGCTTCTCCAGCGCTTCGGGCGCCGCGCCCTTGGGATATTCCTTGTACATGCGGTCCAGCATCGGCAGGCCGATCGCCTTGGCGTCGATGAATTCGACGTCCTCGCCGCGGCCGCGCAGGCGATTGATGACGAAATTCGCAAGGCGGACGCCCATGCGGTCGGAACGGTAGGAACCGTAGAGGACGAGAATGCGGTTGCTCATGGCCGGACGGTACCACAAAACCGGCGCAAGGCCCTACTCGATTCGTCGGCCTATCGCCGGCGACCGCGCTCCAGCGTTTGCGACGGCGTCTCGCCGAACTGGTCGCGGTAGCTCCTTGAGAAATCGCTGAGATGCCAGAAGCCAAACGCCAGCGCGACCGCCTTGACGCTATCGGCCCCGGCAAGAAGCCGGTGGCGGACCAGCCACAGCCGGCGCAAGCGCAAATAGCGATGCAGGCTTAGGCCCCGATAACGGCGGACGACGTCGTTCATGGTGCGGACGGACAGCCCGAGCCTGCGCGCGATCTCATCGCTGTAGATCGGCTGCGACAGGTCGTCAGAGAGCAGCGCTCGGACGTTCTGGAATGTCTTGAAACTTCGTCCGTCGTTGGGGCGCAGGGTCCAGCGGGACGAAACGACGTTTTCGAAGGCCTCGTCGACAGCTGCGAGCAGGGACTCCCTCATCGCCACGCCGTCTAAGGAAAGCCCCGGTGACTCGACCGGGTCGGACGCCGCGGCCAGCACCTCACGAACCACGCTGCGCAGCCGGTGCAAGCCGGCCGCTGAGACCTCAAAAATCTTGAAGTTCGAAAGGGTCGGCGGCCAGCCACGCCCCCTCACCTCCGGCCTGAAAACCACCGAGGCGATTTGCCGCTGCACCTCCTCGACGATGGTGTAGGCCGCGCCGCCACGGCCAATGACCACGGCGGGTCGCGCACCTTGCGAGCCATTGAAGCGAATGGGTACGTCGAGGGCGTCCATCGTGAAGCCAATGGCCGTGCAATTTTCGACGAGCTGTGCATCGACAACCCGAGGAAACGCGCGCGTCAAATTCACGTCGCAGCCCGGCAGCGACAGGATCGTCTGCTCAGCCGAAGTCTCAGCCGAAATCCTCCGTACGAGAGGCGTAAATTCGAAATTCAGCCCGCGTATGGCGCTTCGGAATTCGTCGACGTCTGAAAAGCGAAACGTCTTGAGTGCCAACCTGGACACATCATCAATGTTGTTCATGGAAATAGGAACGCAGCGTCGCACTGAACCTTGGACCCGGCCGCGCCCCCGGCCCCTTCGATTTTCCGTTAATTCGAAAGAAATCAATCTTAACGTGTCTTGATCAATAGGCGAAGGGTCCAGATTAAAGAATAAGCCTCGACGCCCGTCTCGCCGAATTTCGATAGCGTTTTCGGCCCGGTCGGCGGTGCTTCAATACCGAACCTTCCTAATTTAAAATGAGAATTAACTCCTTTGAGGCGCAATGACGGGGGTTTAATCGTCGAAATTATTTCATTTTCAGGCTCCGCCATGATGGCAAATCCGCCTGCTGATATTCTGGTCGAGTTGGAAGACGCGGTCGCAACGTGTCCGCCCGATCGCTGTACCCGCATCCTCTCCGGCATTTTGCAGCTGGTCACCAGCAGCCGCGACCGGCCTCAGCAATTGCTCGCCAATGTAGCCGACGGGGTTCTGCTGCGATTGACGGAGCGGGTTGATACCAGTGCGCTGATTGATCTCAGCACCGCGCTCGCGGAGCTCGAGCTGGCTCCGCCGAAGACCGTGCGACGCCTCGCCTCGCATCGCGATCCGGAGGTGGCGTGTCCTGTCCTGCTCAGGTCGCAGTCACTGTCGACCGCCGATCTCAAGTCGATCGCGGCCGCGAGCGACGAGCGGCAGCAATGTGCGATCGCCAACCGCGCGCCTATCGATCCGACGGTGGTCGAGACGCTGATCAACGGCGGCGCTCGCAACGTATGCATTGCCCTGATCGGCAATCCAGAAGCACGATTCTCCGATACCGCCTACATTGCGCTCGTTGAGAAGTGCGTGACGGATGATGAACTCACCAAGGCGCTGGCGCTCAGGCCGGACACGCCCGACGCGGTCATGCAGAAGCTGCTGCCGGCCTCACCAGCTCCGAAATCCAGCATGGCGCCGAAGGCCACTGTCTCGGTTCAAGCCGCAACGGCCGCGCCAATCGTCCCCAAGCTGCCCTGCGCGGCCGCCTATGCCAGCGCACGGCCGGAGATCGTCGCGCTCAACCGCATCGGCAAGCTCAACGATTCCACGGTGAACCGCTTCGCCATCCGCGGCGAGACCGCCAACCTCTTCACGGCGCTATCGGTTCTTTCGGGAGCCCCCATCGGGATCGTCGAGCACGTCATGACCGATGACGATTGCGAGGGTCTCGTCATGGCTTGCCGCGCCTCGCGGCTGAACTGGCAGACCACGCTGGCCATCTTGAGCAACCGCGGCGGCAAGAGGCTTTCCTTCGCCGAACGCGAGCGCGCGCAGCACATTTTCGAGACGTTGCTCCTGTCGACCAGCCAGTGGACGGTGCGCTGGGGGGAAATTGCCGCGGACGCCGAGGGGAGCAATCGGGGAAACCGCGGCGCTAAAATGGGGGTCAGCCGATGAAATTCGACGGTCGTAAAGCCGCTCGCGTGAAAATGGACCACAGGCAGCCGATCAATCTTATGGGTTCGGACGGGACCTGGCGACGCAGCTGCGTCCTGCTGGACATATCGCAAAGCGGTGCCAAGATCGAGGTCGAGGGCACGCTCGACGTGCTCCAGGCCAAGGAGTTCTTCATGCTGCTGTCGTCGACCGGCCTCGCCTACCGGCGCTGCGAACTGGTCTGGATCGACGGCACCACGGCCGGCGTCCATTTCGTTACCGCTGACGGCAAGAAGAAGCCCGCAGCCACACCAGCGCCTGCGCAGGACGCCGTTCAGAGCAAGTAGATCCTAACGTTCGATCCTTCGTTTCGGCATCCCTACAGTCGCAGACACCAGGTCAGACCGTGCAGCACGCGCGAACCAGATCCGGCCCCGTCAATGGTGGCGGCGGCATCCGAGACAAGGGAGCGGCTCGTCCCTTCCTTCATGTGCTTGCCGACACGTCCGACAAGCTCTCGGGTGTCTGCTCGCTCCTCGAAGAGAAGTTCACCATCTCGGGCGAGCGGCTCGATGCCGATTCCAGGCTGTCGCAGACGCCGGCTGCCATCGTCATCCGCGCCGAGCTGCGGGACGTCGATAATATCGCCGCCATCAAGAAGCGTGCGGGCAAGCTGGCCAAGGCCGGCAAGCGCATTTTCCTGCTCGAGCACACTTCGCACGTCTGCATTTCGCAGGCCTACGCGCTCGGAGCAACGCTGGTCCTTCCCAGCACCGTCGGCCGGAGCAGACTGCTGGCGGCGCTGACCGACCCGGCCGACGCGGTTTCCGCTTCGTCAGGCGACGCACTGCAACCGGATAGCGCCGTCGAGACCGCGGCGACGGCGATCGCTTCGATGTTCACGGCCGTGACGCTCGGCCAACCGCTTGACGTCGACGGCACCAAGGAAGCCGGTCGCCAGATCGCCGATCGCATCACCCAGCATGGCCTGACGGAGTGGCTCATGACGGTGCGGCGCCATCACGAAGGAACCTATCAGCATTGCCTGCTCGTGACGGGTGTTGCCATCGACTTCGGTCTGAGCCTCGGCGTCGGCAAGGCCGACCTCGAACGTCTCTACTCGGCTGCCATGTTCCACGACATCGGCAAGGCGAAGATTCCGCTCGCCATCCTCGACAAGCCGAGTCGCCTCGATGATTCAGAACGAGCGCTGATCGAAACGCATCCGACCGCCGGCTACGAGTTCCTCAAGGGGCACGACGGAATCTCGCCGGAGATACTCGATGCCGTTCGCCATCATCACGAGTACCTCGACGGGAGCGGCTATCCCGATGCGCTCAGCGCCGAGAGCATTGGCGACATCGTACGGATTCTGACGATCTCGGACATCTTCGCGGCGCTGATCGAACACCGGCACTACAAGTCGACCATGCCGCGCGCAGAGGCCTATGACGTTCTGTGCGGGATGAATGGCAAGCTGGAAAAGGCATTGGTCCACTCGTTCAAGCAGGTCGCGCTCACGCGTTGAGCGCGGCAGACCGTGCTCGACGCGACCTTAGGCTTTCGAAGGATCACCAAGGCCATTCATGACAAGCATGCCGCACATTTTTTCGAGATGACTTTTGCGAGGCTCAGAAACCGCCCAACGCAGGGTTGTCGTTCCTCTGCGACCATACTGCGCAAAAGGAGCGTAACGCGTGCGGGAAGCGCAAAGGCGCGGCGCAATCCATCAGCCGCAGTCAAGCTATAGTCGATCCGCTCCTACACCGGCGATCCGGGGGTCGTTGATAGCTTTTGTTTCGCGATTCAGGGCCATGGCTGCCGCCCTTGGGACGACATCGGAATGATCACTTGGCATCGACCAGTTGCTGGAAACGGTCTTCCGTCACATTTTGTCCAGTACCGATGCAGACAATCTTCCCTGCGGTGCCAACGGCATCTGTCGATGCCAGGACCGCAGCCAATGCTGCCGCACCGGCAGGTTCAAGCCGGTAACCGGTTTTACTGAAATACTGCCGCATCGCCTCGACGATCTGGCTGTCATCGACCAGCACAATGTCGTCCACATAGCGCTGCATCAGAGGGAACGTATTTTCTCCGGGAATCTGCACCTTGATGGCATCGGCAATCGACGAACTGGGGCCGGGCAATCCGATCCGACGGCCCGCGATCAAGGACTCGAATGTATCGAGTTCCTCGCGGGGCTCGACACCGATGATCCGAACGGACGGCTCCTGCTGCTTGATAGCGGCCGCAATACCAGCAATTAGGCCGCCACCACCGACCGGTACATATACCATCGCTGGCAGCATCTCGTTCAGGATTTCGAGGCCAATGGTCGCCTGGCCGGCCATGACTGCTGGATGATCGTAAGGCGGGATCAGCGCGAGCCCTTCGGTGGTAGCGTGCTGCTCCGCCAGCCGGCGCCGCGCCTCAGACGACGTCTCCGCCATTAGCACCCTTGCCCCTAGGCTTTGCGTCTTTTCGACCTTGTGTTCGGGAACATCTGGCGACATGACGATGGTCGCCGCCGCCCCCGCAGTCTTCGCCGCCAGCGCGACAGCCTGCGCATGATTGCCGGTTGAATAGGCGATTACACCCCGTTGCCTCTGTGCATCCGACAGCTGAGCGATAGCGTTCGTTGCTCCGCGAATCTTGAAAGAGCCGGTGGGCTGCAGGTGTTCGGGCTTCACATAGATCGCATGCCCCGCCTGTGACAGGCCCAAATTAATCAATGGCGACGTCGCGATCCTTCCCTGTATCCGGGTATGAGCCTGCTGAATTTCTTCAAGAGGTAAGAATGTCATCGCGTTTACTGTCCCAAATAGGCCGCCTGGATACCGCCATCGGCGGCCAGATCCGCCGCCCTCCCAGACTTGGTGATCCTGCCCTGATCGAGGACGAAGCCGTATTGCGCAACATCCAGCGCTGTCATGACATCCTGCTCAATCAGAAGCACCGAGATACCCTGATCATTGACCGTCTTCAGCGCAGCCACCAGCTCATCGACTAGACGGGGGGAAAGGCCGAGCGACAGTTCGTCGATCAGCAGCAGCTTTGGCTGGGCCATAAGCCCGCGACCAATCGCACACATCTGCTGTTCGCCGCCGGACATGGTGGAGGCATCCTGGCTGGCGCGCTCGCGCAGCTTGGGAAAGATGGTCATGACCCTATCGAGATCGGCGGCGATGCCGCCGCGGTCATTGCGCAGGTAGGCGCCCATCAGCAGGTTGTCTTTGACCGACATGGTCTGGAACAGACGCCGTCCCTCCGGGACATGCACCAGACCCAACGCCACTATATCCTGGGGCGTCATACGCCGCATATCCTCGCCCCGGAATCTGCAGGTCTCGCCGTCGCGGCGGACCAGACCGGAAAGGGCGCGCAGCAGGGTCGTCTTGCCGGCACCATTGGAGCCGATCAGGCAGACGATCTGCCCGTCCGAAACCTGCAGGCTAGCATCACGCACGACGGTAATGTCGCCATACCCCGCCGTCATGCGCCTGACAGAAAGCAGACAGCCAGTCATGCCGACCCTCCGTTACGCTCGGCATAGCGCTTGCCCAGATAGGCTTCGATCACCTGTGGGTCGCGCATGACATACTCTGGCTTGTTGTCCGCGATCAGCCGGCCGTTATGCAGGACCACCAGACGGGTGCTGACATTCAGGACTACCTTCATCAGATGCTCGATCAGCAGAATGGTGATGCCCTGCCGAGCCAGGGCGCGGATCATATCGAGGGCACTATCGATCTCGGTGGAGTTCAGTCCGGCATTGACCTCGTCCAGCAACAGAAGGCGGGGCTTCATGGCCAAGCTCTTGGCAAACTCCAGCCGCTTGCGGCCAGCCAGCGGCAACACTGACGCGAGCAGATTGGCCTTGTCGGCGAGAGCGGTGAACTCCAGATGCGCCATGGCAGCATCCCGCGCCGCCGCAAGGCTTGCGGCTTGGCCAGCGAATAGCGCTGCGGCAGCAACGTTATCCAGCACGGTCATGCGCGGGAACGGCTGCATCACCTGGAAGGTGCGCGATATCCCGATTCGACCGATGCAGTGCGACGGCAGACGGTCGATCCGCCGTTTCTCGAAGAACACCGCGCCCGATGTTGGCGGATGAACGCCAGTAATGGCATTGACCAGTGTGGTCTTGCCTGCGCCGTTCGGGCCAATCAGGCCAATGATCTCGCCGGCACCGACTTCGAAGCTGACATCATCGAGCGCAGTCAGACCACCAAACCGCCGCGTGACATGAGACAGGGAGAGCAATGTCGTCACACCCCCTCCTTACCGACCGGTTTGCGGATCAGGGCCCTGATCAGAGCCAGCGGCGACAGCCGGGCTACGCCCTGCGGTAGGTACAGGATCAGCAGCACGATAATCAGGCCCAGAATACCGGTATGAACCGTGAGGAAATTGCGCCAGATCACTTCCTCAAGCAGAACGAAGACGGCTGCGCCCAGCAGCGGTCCGTACACCGTTCCGGCACCACCCAGCAGCACCATGACGATCGGCTTGACCGATATCAGGATGTCAAACACATCCGAGGGATCGATATAGTTTATCCAGTTTGCATAGACCCCGCCCACGCCGCCAGCCAGAAGGCCCGACAGCGTGAAGGCAGCGACCTTGTAGAAGGTGGCATTGACGCCGATCATCACGGCGGCCGCCTCATTCTGCTCGATACAGCGGAAGGCAATGCCAAGCCGTCCCCTGTCGATCCGCATTGTTATGATCAGGGCTGCAATGACGATAATGCCCATGGCCGCCAGGAACAGGCAGCCCTGCTGCTGGATGCTCAGTCTTGCCACCGGCAGGTTGAGGCCCATGCCGCCACCCGTGAGGTTGGCCGCGCCGTTCACGATTTCACGCAACACTTCAGGAATGACTAGACTGCCAACAGCAAAGTAATGCCCGCGCAGCCGCAGGATGGCGACGCCGATGGCGGCTGCCAGGGCCGCGGAGACCAGTGGGGCCACCAGCCAGGCCTGCCAGAGCGGCAGACCGGCATTCTGCATGATGGCAGCTGTATAGGCGCCCACACCGAAGAAGGCGGCCGTTGCGAAGGAAGGATACCCGGTATAGCCGCCGATGATGTTCCACGACAACGCCAGCCCAGCATACATCAGCGCCGTGGTCGCAACTCGCATCGCGTAAGGGTCGCCCGCCATGGACAAGGCGATACCGCCCGCGACAAGCGCAGCGATGACAATCGCCATTCTCACTGATAACCCTTTCGACCCATGATGCCCTGAGGACGCACCAGCAGCAGGACGATTAGCAACAGAAACGCGACGGTCAGCGCGTGATCGGGGCCGAGCAGAACAGCGCCGGCGCTTTCCACTAGCCCTAGCGCGATGCCGCCGACCAGCACGCCGGGCACGCTGCCCAGACCGCCCAGCACGCAGACGATGAAGGCTTTGCCCAGATAGACGCTGCTGGTGGTCGGCGAGATCGGAAAGATCATACTGAGGATCGCACCGGCCGCCCCGGCCAGTGCGGCACCGATAGCAAAAGTCAGCGCATAGGTCCGCACCACATTCACGCCCATCAGGGCGGCCGCATCGCGATCCATGCGCACCGCCACGATGGCACGGCCCATCCTGGTATACTTGAGCAGCAGAAACAGCGCCGCCACGATCAGAACGGCCAGTGCAGTCCCGGCTACACGGTCGGCGGGCAACGCCGCGCCGAGGACATCATAGCTGCCGCGTGCCCCTTCGATGGTCACCTTGCGGAAATCGGCCTTGAAGGCGACGATCATCGCATTGTCGAGCATCAGGTTGAGTCCGAAGGTCAGCGTCAGAGTCACCAACACCGTGGTATTGATGACCGGGTTGATGACGATGGCCTGCAGGCCGTATCCGATCACGAACAGCAGGGCAGCGGCCGGAACGATGGCCAGAAACGGCTGCACGCCGAGCATCTGGTGTGCGAAGAACGCCACATATGCGCCCAGCAGAATGAACGAGCCGTGCAGGATGTTTATGATATTCAGCACGCCCCAAACCAGGGAGAACCCGGCGGCAATACATCCGTATATGCCGCCGAGCACCAGTCCGTTGGCTATGACCTGAGTGACAAGCATGTCTGTGGCCGTCAGCGCGGATTGATTTTCAGGTCGCCGGTTTTGATGCTGTCAGGATAGATCGCCACAGGTCGCTTGTCCTGGATTTGGAACACGGGCGGCACGTAGGAATTCGCCTGACCCGTAGCGCCGAAGGCAATTGGGCCGAAGAAGGTGTCGGCCTTCAGCGCGACCAAGGCATCGCGGACCTTTGCCGCCTCGATGCTGCCGGCCTTTTCGACAGCGAGCTGCAGGGTCGTACCGGCTAGGCTGCCCACGGCATTGGTATAATCGGGATCGTTGCCGAACTTCTTGCGGAAGCTGTCGCTATCAGCCTGCGCCGTGGCGAACGGTCCTTCACCGCCATAGCGCACCGCCGGATGCCACCAGGTCGCGCTCAGCACATTCTCGCTCAGCGGGCCAAGAGCCTCGATGAATTCGCGGTAGGACGGACCGATGATCATACTGACCACCGGCAGGTTGACGCCCAGTTCCGACATCTGCTTGCGAACGAGGATCATGTCGTTCGTATAGCCGGTGACAAACAGCCAGTCGGGCTTCAGCGACTTGATCTGCGCTAGGGCGGAGGAATGATCCAGCGTACCGATGGCGTATTTCTCCGAATACACCACCTCCATGTCGCGCTTCTTGGCCGACTTTTCGGCGTCCCGCGACAGCGCCAGCGGGAACAGATCGTTGCGCGATAGGATGGCGACACGCACCTTGCCCGACAGCTTCTGCTTGATCAGGTCGGCCAGTGGCTCGGTCAAGGTGTCATTCGGCGTGAACAGGCCGAACAGATACTTGTAGCCCTGGTCAAAGACTTCGGCCGAGGACGCCGTGCCGGCAACGGTGGGGATGCCGTATTTCTCCGACGTCGCGCTAGCTGCCTTCGTGGCACCGGAACCGAACGGCGAGAACAGGAAGTTCACCTTGTCCTGACTTACCAACTTGTCCACCAACTGCACCGCACGGGGCGTGTTGGACTGATAGTCAGCATAGACCATCTCGACCTTGTAGGTCTTGCCGCCTGCCCTGATGCCGCCCCGCGCGTTGACCGCTTCGCTCCACAGGTCATAGCCCTGCTGCAGCTTCTGACCTTCCGGGGACAGCGCGCCCGTCAGCGGCAGCGGCGCACCGATCCTGATGACTTCGGCAGCGAATGCCGGAACACCATACACGACGGAACCTAGGAGAAGCGATGCCACCACAAGACTGCGGCGCGTGTAGACGATATTGTGAATCATGAATGTCCCCCGTTTATTCCGTTGCGGTATTTCAGTCGGCAGCGATGGCGATGGCTTCAACCTCAAGATCGGCTTCAAACGGCCAGGATCCGACAGCCACGCAGGTGCGCGCAGGCGGCAGGCCCGGAAAATATTCTTTGTACGTTTTGTTGATCGTCCCGAAGAATCCCGAGTTGGAGACATAAAGCGTCACCATCACGCAATTTTCCAATGCACTGCCCGCATGCTCTAGCGCCAACTTGAGGTTGGCCATCGCCTGCCGCAGTTGCGCGACGATGTCGCCCTGCAGCATGATCTGGGTCGCAGGATCAATCGGCGGCAGGCCGGACACGAACACAAACCCCTTGGCCTTCGTAGCCACCGTCAGAGGCACCCCGCGATTGGCAATCGCTTCGGAAAGGCCTGGTACGTGGATTTTCTCGATCGACATTGCTTCTCTCGGGATGCCTCTTCTGAGAGTCAACTCAGATGGCGAATTCGGCGTTGATCTCGCAGGGAGCGTTCAGCGGCAGGACGTTGACGCCGACCGCGGTGCGGGTGTGCTTGCCGGCATCGCCGAACACCTCGACCATCAGATCGGAAATACCATTCATCACCTGCGGCTGCTGGTAGAAATCCTGCGCCGAGGACACGAAGCCATCGATGCGCACCACAGCCTTGATGCGATCAAGATCGCCGTTCAGATGCCGCTTGACCAAGGCCAGCATGTTGATGCCGACGATGCGCGCCGCGGCCCGGCCTTCTTCCAAGCTCAGGTCGCTGCCGACGCGCCCCTTAAAAGCGAGCTCCTTGCCGCGGAATGGAATCTGGCCGGCGACATACAGCGTGCTGCCATGGGTCAGGGTCGGCGTGTAATTGGCCACCGGCGCGGGACCGCTTTCGGGCAGTTCGATGCCAAGTTGCTTGAGCCGCATTTCAATGCGGCCCTGCGTCTGCGCTACAACAGGCTGGGCAATGGCGGCGGCGACGGCTGCCGCACCTAACATGACTTCACGACGCGCAATCAGCATGACTTAGTCTCCTTGAATTCTGTTTCACTGTTCAGGAAATCAGATCTCTGCGATGCGGGATCGGCCTGCCGTGCGGGTGCGCGATTGACTACGTGCAGATTGCTGCGGGGCGTTTCATCCACAGTCAGCTGGAAGATGTCCGGCCGCGAATAGTGGCCGACCGGATCGAAATCGAAGCGGGCGCGATCAATCGCGTTCAGATCCAGGCTGGCACGAAGGATGGCCTCGCCTTCAAAATTCGGCGCGGCGATCACTTCCCCCAAAGGGTCGATAATGCAGCTGCCGCCCGGCGACACCACCGTTGCCGGATCGTCGCCGAACTCGGTTTTAAAGAACTCTGGATAGTCTGAGCGGCGGGCATACTGCGCGGCAGAGAGGACAAAGACCCGACCTTCCAGCGCGATATGGCGCATGCTGGGCAGCCAGGTTTCGCGGCTGTCGACGGTGGGAACGCAGTAGAGCTCAACGCCCTTGGCATACATGGTCTGCCGCAGCAGCGGCATGTAATTTTCCCAGCAGATCACCGCACCCATGCGACCGATCTCGGTCTGGATCACGGGCAACGTCGAACCGTCACCCTGCCCCCAGATTAGCCGCTCCGCCGCGGTCGGCATCAACTTGCGATGCTTGCCCAGCAAGGCACCGGTCGGCCCGAAAAACAGCACAGCGCAATACAGCGTGCCGCCATCGCGCTCCAGCACGCCGATTACGAGATACACGCGGTTCTGGCGCGCCACATCACTCAGCCGGTCGAAGTCCGGACCATACAGCGGCAACGCGCTCTCGTAATAGCGGCGGAACAGTTCACGGCCCTCCGGCTTGCGGGAACCGACCACCACGCCAAAGCTCATGCCGCGCGGATAGGCGGACAGGAACGCTTCGGGAAAGACAACGAGTCTAGCACCCTGCCGGGCCGCGTCGCGGGTCAAGTCAGCGACCTTCTGGATGCTGCGCCCCAGATCGAAGCCCACGGGCGCCGCTTGGACAACCGCTACTTCCACCGGAGCTGAACGTTCCGTGCCGCTGCTTGCGTGTAACCAGGACCCGCTCATGCTTGTGCTCCCGCGTGACAATCGTGCTGCAGGCATTGTAGAACTGAAACGAGCGGTCAAAAGAAGTAGAATTGAGACACCGTCGCGTTCTCGAAAAGAGAACGCTCCTCGTGCGCAAAACAGGCACTCCCAACTCAACAAATGAGCATTGCCACCGGAAGTACGCCTTGTGGATTCTAGCGCGTGCGTTTGGCCGGCTTTGCGGCTTTGCCCTTGCGCAGCAGGAAGTTCTCGGCTGTGAAGGCCTTCAGCGCGGCACTGATTTCGACAAGTAGCCGCTGACCTGCCGAGGACAGCCCGCGATCGCGATGGGTGCACAGCGTCACCGTCGCACTGGTCAGGCCGGTATCGCGAATCTGGATCGCCACCAGTTCACCGGCCGCGCATTCCCGCACCACGGCGAAAGCCGGCAGAACCGTCAGTCCCATACCCGACCGCGCATAGGCCTTCGCCATTTCGATGGAGTTGATGGTCAGCAAGGGTTTGAGCGATATGCCCTGCTGGGCCGCGGCTTCGTCCAGCAGGCGCCGGATGCCGAAAGAGCGGTCGGGGAGACCTAGCGGCTGCGTGCAGAGTTCTTTCACCGTCAGGGCGGAGCGCCCGGCCAGCGAATGCCCCTTCGCCACGATCACATAGACAGGGTGCTTAGCCTCATAAGCCACATCGATTGCGCGATCGGGTTGCGGATTGAAGGCAATGCCGATGTCGCCGCGATCCTCGATCAGCGCATCGATCACATCCTGCGTGCCCGTCACGACCACATCATAGGTGATCTGCGGATAGGTCCGGTTGAAATCGGCCAGTAGCGGTAGCAGGAAATCCGCCACCACGCCCTCAACGGCATAGATCGTCACGTGGCCACGACGCAGGTCGCGCAGGTCGTCGATCTCGCTGCGAATGCGCTCGATCTGACGCAGTGTCTGCCGCGCGCCGACCGCGAAGACCTCTCCTGCTGCTGTCAGCCGCAGTCCACGGGCGTGCCGCTCGAACAAGGCGACGCCGAATTCGTATTCGAGGTTGGAAACATGCCGGCTCAGCGCTGACGCTGCGATATTGAGCTCTTCAGCCGCCTGCCGGATGGACTGGCATCTTACGATTTCCAGAAAATAGCGCAGTACGTTAGTTTGCACCGGATGCAGGGCCCTCTCCGTCAAGGAGGTGACCCTATCATAAGTGGCGCTGGCAGAAACGGGGCGTCTGGCCCGGGAAGTCGGCATCGAGTCAGGCAGAATTCAGCGAGGAGAGTACCAGCTCCGCCCCCACCGCATCCTGGAAGCCAAGCCCGGTCGAATCGAAGACCAGCACATCATCCGGCCGCCGGTTCAGCCCGGCCGTGCCGGCCAGCACCTCACCCAGATTATAGGCGGACCGCGTCGCCAAGTCGGGCCACTGCAGTTCGCCATACTGGCGGCATTGCGGCACGCTGTCGGCCACCACATGAGCGACCTGATTCATGAAGGCCGCAGACAGCTCGCGCTTGCCCTTGGCGTCCGCCCCCATGGCGACAATCACGGCGCCTTTCTTGGGCGCCTGGGTTGTCAGGATCGGCTCCTGGGCAGGCGTGGCCGTCACCACCACATCGCTGGCCACCACCTCGTCGAGCGAACCCAGCGTGACCGGGATGCGCAACTCGCCAGTGATCCGGTCGGCCAGCAATGCGGCCTTGGCCCGGTTGCGGCCCCAGATGCGGATCTGCGAGATGGCACGCACGCTGCTGATGGCGCGCGCATGCCAGTAAGCTTGGGTCCCGGTGCCCACCAGGCCGAGCTCTATCTCATTCGGCCGAGCCAGCGCGCCGATGGCAACCGCGCTGGCGCCTGCCGTACGCATATCGGTGATATGACCGGAATCGCACAGGATCGCCCTCATCTTGCCGGTCGTGCGATCCGCCACCACGATGGCGCCATCGCGCGTGGGCATACCCTTCGAGGGATTGTCGTAAAAGCAGGTGACGATCTTCACGCAGGCATCGTTGTTCGACATCAGATAGCCCGGCTTGACATGCATCTCGCCATTGGCTTCCGGGAAATCGATGTTTGTAATCGGGGCAGACCGCGCCTTACCCTGGTTATAATCGATGAACCCCCGCTCCAGGGCCGGCACTAGACGAGCAAAATCAAGGACGCGCTTGATTTCATCGGTGGAAACAATGCGCATGACGCCGCTCTCCAAAACACTTGTGCGGTCGAGGATGGAGAAAACCGGGCGTACAGAATAGTGCCGTTTCTCTCACGGCCCGTTATCCGATTGGCAACGCTTGACCGGACCGGCCGATCGTTCGCCGGCAACGCAGGGTTCTCCAGATCGCCTCTACTCGCATGCCGCGCCGGGGCCTATCGCTTTCTGATCGCAATTTCAGGACGATTGACCATGAACGCGGATATGCGCGCGCCCCGCCTTGAGCATGACTCTCTTGGTGAGATGGCCGTTCCGGCGGGGGCGTATTACGGAATCCAGACGCAGCCAGCGCTGGACAACTTCCGCATCTCTGGCATTGGCATCAACCATTCCCCAACCTGATCAGTGCCTTTGGCATGGCGAGGAAGGCCAGCGCCAGGGCCAACAGAAAGCTTGGCTACCTAGAGGCCGAGAAGCACAGGAGCATTGCCTAGGCTTGCGACGAGCTAATCGCCGGCAGGCTGCATGAGTGGTTCACCGTCCACGTATTTCAAGGCGGTGTGGTACCTCAACCGACTTAGTGAGTAGCGCGATAGCTGGCGCGGCGCCGGATGGACCGGCAGGCCAGCCCTTCGGCCAGCAGCTTCATGTCCTCGTGCCGGCCGCTGCGAATGAGGCGGCCGAACTCGTCGGGTGTGAAAGGAAGACTTGGATCATCGTCGATCTTGTGCCGCATTCGCGGACCGAAGAACCGCCGAACCAGGCTAGCCAGCCGCCGCATGTCAATTCCCTCGCGCCAGCAACAAACCTCTTAGTCCGCATATTGTTCCTCCCGCACCTTCGAGATTGCAAGAGGCCGCTTGGGGCTCCGCACCAAATATTTCCGCCGGAGAATAATCTCCTCCTCATCGCGCTAATCGGCAAAACCAACGTAGCGCACGAACTCGTCGTTGTGCTCGCGGTCTGAGCGAACGGCGTTCGCGGCAAAGTTGTCGTCGGGATAACCCATCGCGACGCAGGTCATGATGATCTCGTCCTCCGGAATCCTCGCGACCTCGCGCACGATGTCGGAACGCATGATGCCCTGCCCGTTGATCACCGAGCCGAGGCCACGGTCCCACGCCGCGAGCACGATGCCATAGCAGAGCGCGCCGAGGTCGAAATGGCAGACCGCGCCGGGATCGAGTACGCGGTCGTAGGTCAGGACCAGCGAGACCGGCGCGTCGAACTGGCGGAAACCGCGCAGCACCCAGTCCTGCCGCATCGGCTTGTCGTCGCGCGCAATGCCCATCGCGCCGAACAGCTTCTTGGCGATGTCGACCTGCCGCGTGCGATGCACGCCCTGATACTCGCCATGGCTGACGATGTCGCGCTTGACCTTGGCGCCGCCGATCATCTCCTCCATGTTGCGTCGGCGCACCTCCTCGAGCGGATGACCCGCGAGCACGTGGACATGCCAGGGCTGGGTGTTCATCGACGACGGCGCGCGCTTGGCGCTCTCGATGATCGCCTCGATCACCGCGCGGGGCACCGGCTCGTTCCTGAAGCCGCGCACGCTGCGGCGCGACTGGACCAGCGTTTCGAATTCCACCTCTTGAACCTCCCTGCCCGTTCGTCCGGCGTTGCGGCGGCGGTTGCCGACGCCGCGCGCAAAATCTATGCTGGCCCGCAAGCAAGACCAAAAATCCCGGAGGACCCGCCATGGCCGCGCCGCTCGATCCCGTCATCGCCCAGATCATTCCGCTCATGCCGATGCGAGATCCCACGGTCATGACGCCACAGAGCGCCCGCGATTCCTTGCGCGCACTGGCTGCCTCGCGCGCCGCCATTCCACCCCCGCCGGTCGATAGCGTGCAGGATACCAAGGTGAAAGGCGGCGCCGGCCCGCTCGATGCGCGCGTCTACCGGGTCGGCACCACGCCGGCACCGACCGTGGCTTTCTTCCATGGCGGCGGCTGGGTCGCGGGCGACCTCGAGACCCACGACCGGCAGGCGCGCAACCTCGCGATCGAGACCGGCGCGGTGGTCGTCTCCGTCGACTATCGCCGCCCGCCCGAGACGCGCTTTCCCGGCGCCTTCGAGGACGCCTTCGCAGCGGTCAGCGACGTCTTCAACCGCGTCGCGGAATTTGGCGGCGATGCGAAGCGCCTCGGCGTTGCCGGCGACAGCGCCGGGGGCAATCTCGCGGCGACGACCGCGATCGCCTGCCGCGATGCCGGCATCAAGCTCGCCGCGCAATTGCTGGTCTATCCCGTGACCGACGTTCTCGGCAGCTACGCGGACGCGCGCGAGAACGCGCGCTATCCCTCGCGCGCGGAGAATGCCGAGGGCTACTTCCTGACGCGCGCCACGATGGAATGGTTCTGCGGCCATTATCTCGCCGATCCCGGCCATGCTTCGGACTGGCGTGTCTCGCCGCTGCGTGCGGCATCCCTCGCCGGTGTCGCGCCCGCGATTGTCACCACCGCCTGGTTCGATCCGCTGCGCGACGAGGGCGCAGCCTATGCGCGGGCACTGGAGGCGGCCGGCGTCCGGGTCAAGCACCATGAGGGCCCCGGCCTGATCCACGGCTATTTCGGCATGGGCGATGCCTCGGACGTTGCGCGGGCCGAGGCCCAGCGCGCGCGAGCCGACTTCAAGGCGTTGCTCATGCGGGAAGTCTGAGGCTGCTAGGTTCGGTGCGCCCGCTGCGCGCCAGTGTGTCCCCAGGTCTCGTCCCAATCCTGGCCGGCGGCGTCGACAACGCGGCCGTCGGCTTCGAAGAACTTGTTCGGCACCTGGAAGATCGCCAGGATCAAGGCGCCATCGGGACACCAGGCGGCATGCCGGCTACCTGCCTCGCGCCAGATGAATTCGCCCGCCTTGCAGGCGATCCCCCTGGCCGGCCCGTCCTTGTCGACGAGGGCGCCTTCGATGACGTAGCTCTGCTCGATGCCGACATGCTCGTGGTCGGGCAGCACGGATCCCGGCGCAAAGCGCATCAGCGCGGTCATCAGGCCTGTGCGGCGATCAAAAAGCAGCGTCTTGGCCTCGCAGCCCGGAAAGCGCGTCTTCTGCCATTCCATGCCTTGCGGCTGAACCAGGTGAGAATGCTGTTCGGCGACTTCCTCACCCTTCGGGATCGCGGCGTCCATCATGATGCTCCCTCTCCACTCTCGACCGCCCAACGCTAGCAGGATCGCGCGGCCGGGTCAGCGAGCAGTGCAACAAGAATAGACCGTCACCGACCGCGGCGTAAAAATCGGCACGACGACCGAACATATCCGCTCATCCTGCTTGATTGCGCCATGATTCCCGGTTCCAATCTCCCGGCCATTTCTGGTTCAGGAGACACCCATGATGAAGCGGATTTTTCTCGCGGCGATCGTCGCTACCTTTGCGGCGGGATCGGCCTTCGCACAAGAAACCTGCGAGAGCAAAGCCGTCAGCAAGGACGGCAAACCGCTGGCCGGCGCCGCCAAGACCTCGTTCCTGAAAAAGTGCAAGGCGGATGCCTGCGCGCCCAAGGCGGTCAGCGCCGATGGCAAGCCGCTCGCCGGCGCCGCCAAGAACAGCTTCATGAAGAAGTGCGAGACCGGCGCCTGATCGCAGCGGACTCGCTGCTTTTCTGGCGAGTATTCGCGCTACGCACTCGTCATGCCCGGGCTTGTCCCGGGCATCCACGTTCTTCGTGCAGCGCTAAAGATCGTGGATGGCCGGGACGAGCCCGGCCATGACAGAGGACTTCACGCCCTCCTGAACCGATAATCGAACGCATCGCCGAGCGGCTTGATCAGCCCCACCGTCGGCGCCGGAAAATGCACCGGCAGGATCAGCGTGTCGGTGTCCGCAACCGACGCAAAGAATTTTCGCCGTGAGACCGCCGACTGCTTCGGATCCCAATCCGGCATCGCCGACCAGTCCGGCTCGCGGCACTGGATCTGGTGGTGCATGAGATCGCCCGCGACCACCGCACGCTGGCCCTTTGAGAAGATGTTCACGCAGCAATGGCACGGCGAATGCCCGGGCGTCGGCGTCAGCGTCACGGTGTCGTCGAGCGCGTAGTCGTCATCCACCAGCAACGCCTGCCCGGCCTCGACGATCGGCAGGCAATTGTCGCGGAAGACCGTGCCCGGCGGATTATTGCCCTTGGCATGCTCGGACTCCCAGGCCGCGTACTCGCCCTTGTGGAAGACGTACTTCGCGTTCGGAAACGTCGGCACCCAGCGTCCGTTGCGCAAACTCGTATTCCAGCCGGTGTGGTCGATGTGCAGATGGGTGCAGAAGACGTAGTCGATCTGCTCGAAGCCGATACCGAGCGCGAACAATTCGTTGCGCCAGCGCTCCTTGCCGGGGAAATCGAATGGCGGCGGATGGCCCTTGTCCTCGCCAGTGCAGGTATCGACCAGAATGGTATAGCGCGGCGTGCGCACCACGAAGGTCTGATAGGTGATCACCATCATGCCGCGCGCGGCGTCGAACACCTCCGGCTCCATCGTCGGCAGGTGGCGGTTGAACACGCCTTCGTCATAGACCGGGAAAAAGTCCTGCGGCCGCCGCCACGGCCCCTCCCGCTCGATCACCGCATCGATGGTGATGTCGCCGATCCGAAGTTGCTTCATGGTGCTCGCTCCCCTTTTTGTGAAAGCGTAGCGACCGGACTCGGAGCATTCAAGACAACGCTTGCACGGGGCCGCCATGCGCTGAGTGCCGCAAATCAACCTCAAACACCGGAGATACAGATCGTGGAATGAGGAATGTCTGGTGGGCAGGAAACTGAGAATGACCGCGGCAATCATGATTGCCGTCGCAGCTGGAATCTACGTCAACAACTCAAGCCTTCTGGCGCCGCATCAGGGTGGCAAGCCGGTCCTGCTCGCGCATCGCGGCATGGCGCAGCGCTTCGACGAGCGGGACCTGAAGAACGACACCTGCACCGCCGCGCGGATGTTGCCGCCCGCGCACGATTATCTCGAGAACACGCTGCGCTCGATGCGCGCGAGCTTCGAGGCTGGTGCGGATGTCGTCGAACTCGACGTGCACCCGACCATCGACGACGAGTTTGCCGTCTTCCACGACTGGACGCTCGACTGCCGGACCGACGGCAACGGCGTTACCCGCGCGCAGAGCATGGCAAAGCTGAAGACGCTCGACATCGGCTACGGCTACACCGCCGACGGCGGCAAGACCTTCCCGTTCCGCGGCAAGGGCGTCGGCATGATGCCGTCGTTATCGGAGGTGTTCACCGCCTTCCCCGACAAGAAGGTCCTCATCAACGTGAAGAGCCGCGACCCAGACGAAGGCGAGAGACTTGCCGGCGTGCTGAACGCACTGTCGGCCGAGCGGCGCCGGTTGGTCATGGTCTATGGCGGTGACGAGCCCATCGACGCGATCCGTCGCCTCACCCCCGATGTCCGCACGATCTCGCGCAGGACTATCCGGAGTTGCCTGACCCGCTATATCGGATATGGCTGGACCGGCCTCGTCCCGGCGGACTGCCGCAACGCGATGGTGCTGGTGCCGATCAACGCCGCTCCCTGGCTATGGGGCTGGCCCGATCGTTTCCTCGCACGCATGAACGACGTCAACAGCGCGGTGTTCGCGCTCGGTCCCTACAGCGGCGGCAACTTCTCCACCGGAATCGATACCCCGGAGATGTTCGCGCGGCTTCCGCAAGGCTACTCCGGCGGCATCTGGACCAACGAGATCGAGGCAATCGCCAAGATCGCGGGCAAGAACTGAAGCGCTGAGCTTGACTGCGCGATGCCAATCGGCGGGTCACCTCTCCCGCAGGGACAGGTCGGAGCGCACGAAAGATGCGCTCTGGGTGAGGGGCTACTGTCTCACGGCTTGTTGCATCCCTCACCCCGACCTCTGCCCGCCGGACAGAGGTGAATGACGACCGCTAGCACGCGCTAGCTCCGCAACCCCGGCGCCTCCTGCCCGGTCTTCGCGACATACTCCGTGTAGCCGCCGCCGTACTGGTGGATGCCGTCCGGCGTCAGCTCCAGCACGCGATTCGACAGGACGCTGAGGAAATGCCGGTCATGCGAGACGAACAGCATGGTGCCATCGAAATCCGACAGCGCATTGATCAGCATTTCCTTGGTGGCGAGGTCGAGATGGTTGGTCGGCTCGTCCAGCACCAGGAAGTTCGGCGGGTCGAACAGCATCTTGGCCATCACGAGGCGCGCCTTCTCGCCGCCCGACAGAACGCGGCAGCGCTTCTCGACATCGTCGCCGGAGAAACCGAAGCAGCCAGCGAGCGCGCGCAAGGAGCCCTGCCCCGCGGTCGGAAACTGATCTTCGAGCGATTGGAACACGGTGCGCTCGCCGTCGAGCAGGTCCATCGCGTGCTGGGCGAAATAGCCCATCTTGACGCTGCCCCCGAGCGCCACCGTGCCTTCGTCCGGCTCGCTCGCACCGGCAATCAGCTTGAGCAGCGTCGACTTGCCGGCGCCGTTGACGCCCATCACGCACCAGCGCTCGCGGCGGCGGATCATGAAGTCGAGGCCGTCATAGATGCGCTTGCTGCCGTAGCCCTTGTGCACGTTCTTGAGCGCGACGACATCCTCGCCCGAGCGCGGCGCCGGCGGAAAGTCGAACGCCACGCTCTGGCGGCGGCGCGGCGGTTCGACCCGCTCGATCTTGTCGAGCTTCTTCACCCGGCTCTGCACCTGCGCGGCATGCGAGGCGCGCGCCTTGAAGCGCTCGATGAACTTGATTTCCTTGGCAAGCATGGCCTGCTGGCGCTCGAACTGCGCCTGCTGCTGCTTCTCGTTCTGCGCGCGCTGCTGCTCGTAGAACTCGTAATCGCCGGTGTAGGTCGTGAGCGAGCCGCTATCGATCTCGATCACCTTGGAGATGACGCGGTTGATGAACTCGCGGTCGTGCGAGGTCATCAGCAGCGTGCCTTCGTAGTCGTGCAGGAATTTTTCCAGCCAGATCAGGCTTTCGAGATCGAGATGGTTGCTCGGCTCGTCGAGCAGCATGACGTCGGGACGCATCAGGAGGATGCGCGCCAGCGCCACGCGCATCTTCCAGCCGCCGGAGAGCTTGCCGACGTCGCCGTCCATCATCTCCTGGCTGAAGCCGAGACCGGACAGCGCCTCGCGCGCACGCCCATCGAGCGCATAGCCATCCAGCTCCTCGAACCGGTGTTGCACCTCGCCGTAGCGCGCGATAATCTCGTCCATCTGGTCGGCCTTGTCGGGGTCCGCCATGGCGGCCTCGAGCTCGCGCAGTTCGGCCGCCACTTCGCTGACGGGACCCGCCCCATTCATCACCTCGGCCACAGCGCTGCGGCCGCTCATCTCGCCCACATCCTGGTTGAAATAGCCGATGGTGATGCCGCGATCGGTGGAGACCTGACCCTCGTCGGGCAGTTCCTCGCCGGCAATCATCCGGAACAGGGTGGTCTTGCCGGCGCCGTTCGGGCCGACAAGCCCGATCTTCTCGCCCTTGTTGAGGGCGGCGGAGGCTTCGATGAACAGGATCTGGTGGCCGGCTTGCTTGCTGACGTTGTCGAGGCGGATCATGAGGTCTTTTTGGGGGATTTTTGCGTTGCAGCGTCATAGGCCATGCGGGCTTCCAGGGGAAGCCCGGCCGCACCCGGATTCCGCCTCGCTGGAGGCCGAATTCCCGCAATTCGTCCATCGGCTTAGGGCTTGTAGACCTCCACCGTCTGCATCATGCCCATCTCCTCATGGTTCATCATGTGGCAGTGGAGCATGAAGACGCCGGTGAAATCGAGGAAGCGGGAGCGGAATACGACCTCGCCGCCCTTGCGCTCGACGATCACCGAATCCCGCCATTCCGGGGTCGCCAGCGCCTTGCGGTTGACCGAGACCACCTGGAACGGATTGGTATGAATGTGGAAGACGTGGTCGTCATGTTCATGCGTGTTGACGATGGTCCATTCCTCGACCGCGCCCAGCTTGACCCGGTGATCGATCCGCGACGGATCGAACTTCTTGCCGTCGATGAAGAAGCCGAACTCCTGCCAATGCCCCGCGGCATCCGCTTCCGGCGCGGTGGCGGAGAGAACCAGCTTGCGGCGGCCCGTGATCTCCGCGTCCTTGATGGTTGCGAGCGGCGCCGGAGAAAGATTGCGCGGCAGCTTCATGTCCATCGGCGTGCCCGAGACCACGATGCGCGCCAGCGGCCCGGTGGGCGACGGATGGCCCTGATCGTAGGGCGCCGCGTTGAAGGCGTAGGTGCCGGCAGCGCCTGCCTTGACCAGGATGTCCGCCCGCTGGCCCGGCGCGATCAGGAGCTGCTTCATCGGCTGCACCGCGCCGAGCTGGATGCCGTCATAGGCGATCGCATGCAGATCGTGCTTCTCGAGATCGAGCAGCATGTCGTCCTGATAGGCCGCATTGAGAATGCGCCAGCGCTGCACCTCGCCCGGCCGCATCTCGATCATCGGCCGCCGCTGACCGTTGATCGCGAGGAAGCGCGTCGCGGTCTCCGGAAACAGCGTCTCGAAATTCTCCACCATGCCGTTGGCGTCGAACACCACCTGCGTCAGCACCAGCAGGCGCTCGCGTGCGGCCGTGATCTCCGGCACGTCGGCAAAATCGCCTTCGACGATGATGGCGCCAACCATGCCGCTCGACATCTGGATGTCGGCGCTGCCGTGGTGGTGCGGATGGTACCAGTAGGTGCCGCGCGTGTGGTCGGCCGGTAGCGTGATCTCGATGTTGTAGCTGTGGCCGGGCGCCATTGAGCGCATGACGTTGTCGGCGATGCCGCTCGGGCTCGCATGGGCGCCGTGGAAATGAAAATTGGTGTTGTTGAACTGATGCGGACGGCTGATGTCGGCCGGCAGCGCGTCGCGGTTCGGCGGCAAATCGTTGGTCATCTTGATCCGCAGCGTCTCGCCGGGCTTCATGCGCAACGTCGGTCCGGGGCTGCCGCCTTCGTAGGACCGGACATAGAGCCTGACCCCGCCGATCTGGCGATAGGCGTAACCGACGCGCAAGGTCGTGCTCAACACGCCGCCCACCGACCGCCGCACCTCGGGCTCGACCAGCGGCTGATCCATGGCGGGAACCGGCGGCTCCGGCACCATGCCCATGGCCGGCGACATGTCCGCATTGCGCGAGGCGCCCGCATGGTCGTGCATCGCATGCTGCGCCTTCGCGCCACCTGCGATCAGCGATAACGCGCCCACTCCGCCAAGCAGCTGGCGCCGCGACAATGTCGTGGTGCCGGTCACGAAGCTGGCCGAAGCGCCGTCGTTCGGATCGTGCTGCATTGTCGGTCTCCCGCCCCGTTGCTGCGATCCGTTCTTTCAATTTGATTCGACTGCAAGGCAAGCGGAAACGGCTTCTCGATCCGTGCACGCACGACACGCGGCGTCTTCATCGGATGTAAACGGCCTGCCGATTCTATGCGTGCATGACGAATCGTGACAGCTTCGGGCCAGCGTTGGCACGTACCAATGGCAGGGATGCCGTCAGCATCGTGAGCCTCTAAAGCATGATCCGCAAAAGTGCGCAGCGGTTTTCCGAAAAGACCATGCTTAAACAACAACCTAGCGCGATGACGATTCATCCTGATCGCATCGCGCTTTAGAACCTTGCACAAGGATCAGATCATGCGGCCTTCGCGACGCACGTTCGTGAAGTGGTTGTCGGCGGGAGGCATTTCAGTCAGCCTGGCGCACCTCGCTTCGGCGGCAAGCGTCCCCTTCGCGGCGCACGAGACGCTTCCCGGACGGGGGCAGTTCAACCCCGCGGCCAAAGGCGCCGGCCGCGTCGACGGCGTCGCAAAAGTCACGGGTGCAAAGCTTTACGCCTCCGACTTCCGTGCCAACGATCTCCCCGGCTGGCCGCAGACCACCTCGCATGCGATCCTGATCCGCGCCAACGACGCCACGCATGTCTATGCCGGCCTCGACCTCGCCCGCCTCGACGGCGCGCTAAAACCTTCCGTCGTCGTCACCGCCGCCGATCTCGACCGCATCGGCACGCAGGTTCCGGAGTTCTACGCCGGCGACCTGTTCTGCCCGCTCGGCAGGACGCCGCTCTATCTGGGGCAGCCGGTGGCGCTGCTGATCTTCGAGAAATTCGACGCCTTCGACCGGGCACGCCTCGCCCTGCGCGACGGCACCTTTGTGAGGTTCGGGGAGGAGACCGGCCCGGTGATTGCGCCCGACTACGGCGCCTATCGCTTCACGCGCGTGGCTGGCCCCTCGCCCGAGAAGCCCGACCTCTATTCGCCGATCCAGGCCGGCTGGGTCTCGCCCAAGAAGGTGCAGAACGCCGCGCTACCGGTGTGGTCGCCGCTTGCGAAGGAGATGCCGCCCGATTACGCCAAGGCCGCCAGATACGGCGAACAGATCCGCGCCGAGCTCGCGGCGGAGGATGCTTCGCTCCTGGTGCTGGACCGCGAGTTCGAGACGCAGTCGGTCGATCCGATGTTCCTGGAGCCGGAATGCGGGCTCGCCTGGTACAGCGGCAAAGGCGGCAATCTCGAGCTCGTGCTCGGCGTACAGTCGCCTTACGAGGCCGCGGAGTCGCTCGCACATCTGCTCGCCAAGGCGCGCGCCCCCTACAAGCCCTCGCACATCAACGCGCAATTCGCCCATGTCGGCGGCGGTTTTGGCGGGCGCGACCACACCTCCTTCATCCTCTATGTCGCGCTGGCCGCGATCTGCTTTCCCGGCAAGCCGGTGCGGCTGGCGCACGACCGCTACCAGCAGTTCCAGGGCGGCATCAAGCGTCACCCGATCAAGATGCGCTCGCGCATCGGCATCGATCGCAACACCGGCCTGATCAAGGCCTTCGCCGCCGATCACGTACTCGACGGCGGCGGGCTCGTCAATTTCTCCGCCAATGTCGCCGTGGTGGCCGCGACCGGCGCGATCGGCATCTACGACATCCCCAAGGTCGACGTCACCACGGTGGCGTTGCATTCGCGCGGCGTGACCGCAGGCTCGATGCGCGGCTACGGCACGCTGCAGACCATGACCGCGCTCGAAGTGCTGATCGACGAGGCGGCCAGCGAGCTCAAGCTTGATCCGATCGCGTTCCGCCGCCGTAACGCACTCAAGCAGAACGGCCGGACCATGACCGGCAATCCCTACATCGTCTCGGTGCGCACACCCGAGATCCTGGACAAGCTGGAACGGCATCCGATCTGGCAGCAGCGCGCGCAGTTCAAGCAGGCGTCGTCCGACCGGCTGGTCGGCACGGGGGTTGCCTGCGTGACCAAGGACTACGGCTCCGGTGCGGACTGCTCGCTCGGCCGCGTCGAGCTCTCCCCTGAGGGCAGAATCGCGATCTTCTGCGACCACGTCGAGATGGGCAACGGCATCGGCACGGCGCTGGCGAATCGCGTTGCTGGCCATCTCGGCGCCATCGCCGACGAGGTCTCGGTCGCCCGCGTCGACAGCTACGACGTCCTCGGCCTCGTCACCTCGGGCGATCCTTACACGATGGACCAGAAAACCCAGGACGCCGCCGAGCGCAATCCGCGCTGGGTGCCCTCGATCAGCTCGGCGACTTCGGCTTCGATCGGCGCGCATGTCGGCACGCATTCCTCGGCGGAAGCTGCCCGCGTCATCTTCCGCTTCGGCCTGTGGGCCGCGGCGCTGGAGCTGTGGCGCATCCCGAAGA
Organism: Bradyrhizobium cedriense; assembly: GCF_054602315.1. NCBI lineage: Bacteria > Pseudomonadati > Pseudomonadota > Alphaproteobacteria > Hyphomicrobiales > Nitrobacteraceae > Bradyrhizobium > Bradyrhizobium cedriense. Next base: position 372,634 of record NZ_JBTSWB010000003.1, read on the forward strand.
GCGATCCGCGCGCCAGGCAATGGGCAAGCGCGCGCTGGCAGAACGGCCAGCTCACGATGCCCGGCCTCGCGCCGCTGGCCCTGCCGGTGCTCGCGGCCACCGCCCATGCGCGCGGCTTCGTCACCGGCGCGGTGGCGCACAGCTTCTCCCGCTGGGCCTGGTCGCGCGCCCGCTTCCCCCTGTTCGGCGAGCAGTACCGCGCCGAGATCGACGCGCTGGCGATCCGCCGCGGCAACGGCAGGTTCGAGCGGATCGGCCGCGCCAGCGTCAAGTTTCCGCCGACCGACAACAACCGCATCGGCACCGCCTACACCTCGATGTGCGGCACCCTCGTTCGCGTCGAGATCGAGCGTGCCAGCGGGAATCTGCGCATCGCCAAGGCCTACAGCGTGTTCGAATGCGGCACGGCGCTCGTGCCGGAGGTGGTGATGGGCCAGTCCCACGGCGGCTTTGCCATGGGCGTCGGCTACGCGCTGCTGGAATCCCTGCCGCCGTTCGAAGGCGGGCCCGGCAACGGTGAATGGAATCTCGGCCGCTACCTGGTCGCGCGCGGCTCGGACCTGCCGCTGCGCGATCTCGAGATCGAGATGCTGGAGCCGCAGACCGCGGATGAGGCCCCCAAGGGCATGGCGGAGGTCGTCATGATCCCGATCGTGCCGGCGCTGATCAACGCCATTCATGACGCCACCGGTCACCGCTTCCGCGCGCTGCCGGTCACCTCGAACCTCCTGAAGGGAGTGCTGGCGTGACGACCCTCAGCCTCACCATCAACGGCCAGAAGCACGGTCCGATGGAGGTCCGCGACGATCTCTCGATGAACGATTTTTTGCGCGAAGTGCTGGGCATGACCGGGACCAAGTTCGGCTGCGGCGCCGCGCAATGCCTGAGCTGCGCCATCATCGTCGATGCGCCCGACGGCATCAGCTACACCAGCCCCACCTGCGTCGTTCCCGCCGTAAGCTTCGACGGCAAGTCGATCCGCACCGTCGAAGGCCACGCCAGGGACGGCCAGCTCTCAGCCCTGCAACAGGCCTTCATCGACCATTTCGCCTTCCAGTGCGGCTATTGCACCGCCGGCTTTCTTGGCGAAGGCCAGGTGCTGCTGGAACGCCTGGCGCGCAAGCCGGTGCCGCGCGAGGCGCTGGAGCAGACGATCGCGGATGCGCTCGACGGTCATCTCTGCCGCTGCACCGGCTACATCAAATACCACGAGGCGGTGCGCGACGTGATCCTCGCCGATCCCAATCGCTACCTCGTCGCGACCAAATGAGCGGCCAATGATGTCAGATGCCCGGTTCAAGACGATGGCCGTGATCGCCGCGCTCGCGGGCAGCCTTGGTGCCGGCTACGCTGCATCGGACGCGGCGAGCCACGCGCTGGCCTCGCCCGAGAGCTTTGCCGGCATCGTCGACAGCGAGAAACGCTCGGCGGCGATCTTCACCGAGCTCGGAAAAGTCCTGACCCATCCGCGCTGCACCAATTGCCATCCGGCGGGCGACAGCCCACGCCAGGGCGACAATCCCCGCCCGCATCAGCCGCCGGTCACGCGCGGCGCCGACGGCCACGGCCTCGAGACGATGCGCTGCCACACCTGCCACCAGAACGCCAATTTCGAACCGGGCCGCATCCCCGGCCATCCCGAATGGCACCTCGCCCCGCGCGAGATGGCCTGGGAGGGCAAGAGCATCGGTGATATCTGTCGGCAGATCAGCGATCCCAAGCGCAACGGCGGGCGCAAGATCGAAGAACTGATCGACCACATCGGCAAGGACACCCTGGTCGGCTGGGCCTGGAAGCCGGGCTTCGGACGCGCACCCGTGCCCGGCACGCAGGATCAGGCCGGCGCGCTGGTCGAGGCCTGGGTGAAGACCGGAGCGACCTGTCCGGCGCCGTGAGCCGGCGAAGGCGAATACTCGCGACTTCGGCTTCCAAGGGACTTCGGCTTCCAAGCGACTTCGGCTTCCAAGGATCGTGCGCACCGCGGATGGTTGGTCGTCACTTCCTGAGGATGCCCGTATTGGTATTTCCAAGCTGCTGGATGGCGGCGTTTGCCGCTGGCGTGTTGTAGGTCGGTCGAGATCCACCGCCGTCCTGACCCGGAGGGGTCGCGCCGAGTCTCTCGCCCGTGGTTCCCCGGCTTTTTGCATTGGACGTATTGGGCCCTGGGGAACCGCCGGTCCCGCTCAGCGTGGTCCCGTTCGAGAGTGTCGAGCCACCCGCGCCGCCCGAACCAGCTGCGCCCGCGCCGCCCGCGGATGACGAGCTCCCGGAAGCGCCGCCTGAGCTTTGCGCCACGGAGCACGAAATGGTGCCCAGGAGGATAACAATTGCGACCGCGATACGCCTCATTTGACCTGTCCTCCATCTGCCAGCAGCTTCGAAAGCGCTGGAGTTCCTCGTGATGAAACGCGCAAGCTCACAGCCTATCGGCGGCGAGCGATCCATGCTCCAGCTAGAAAAGCAATGAACAGCGACCGTAAAGGCGCCTTCACCGTCGCCTCGCGCAACTGGTCGGCCCATCGCCTCGAAGAGGCCAAAGAAGGCGAGTGGAGCTGCGGATCGACAGCTCCTCGCTGCTCTCGGGAACCCGGACGCAGGCTGGAGGTCCGCTCCATCCCGGCCTGATCGTTCGTCAGCCCGGAGGCTTCCGTCATTGCCTCGGCTTCCTTCATGTCCATTCGCGTGGTCCAATCCTGTTGCCGCCCGTCCGGCTGTGGTGACAAGGTCCGTCCGGAACAGTGAGCGCGGCTATGGCGGCGGCATTCATGCGAACTATATGGTTTGTCGAAGGTCCCCGCCGTACCGCTCCCTTGAAGAAGCCCTTGCTGATCTTTCTGTTCCTCGTCTTCGCACCGCTTACCGCGTCAGCGGTGAGATATTTCTGGCTGAGCGATGGCCGCGAGAACTGGCAAACGGCCGATCGGTCGAGCGCAGGTCTTCTGGCCGCCGCTGCGGATCATCCCGAAGCCGTCGTAAGGGTGTTCGCAGCGAGAACGGTGCGATGGCGCAGCATCTTCGCAGTCCACACCTGGATCGTCGTAAAGGAGAAAAGCGCGGCGACCTACACCCGTTACGACTACACGGCGTGGGGCGAGCCGATCCGCACCAACGGCTTTGCTCCGGACGGGCGGTGGTTCGGCGCTGCGCCAGAAACCATTGTAGCTGTAGATGGAGCGCGCGCGGAGGCGCTGATCCCCAAGATCCGGTACGTGGTCGAGAATTACAGGTTTCGGTCTTACGGAGATTACAGCGTCTGGCCGGGTCCCAATTCGAACACCTTCGTACAGGCCGCACTCGACTCCGTCCCGGAGCTCCGAGCCGTCCTGCCGCCGACCGCGATCGGCAAGGACTTCCCGTACACCGGCAAATGGTTCGGCGTAACGGCGTCCGGCACGGGCATCTATGCTTCGCTTGCCGGGTACCTCGGCTTTTCGGTTGGCTGGGTCGAAGGCCTGGAGCTCAATTTCTTCGGCGCCGTGCTCGGCTTCGACGTCCGACGCCCGGCGCTCAAGCTCCCGGGCCTCGGCCGCCTTGGGGTACCCCCGGGCCTGTGAGGACGCTTGGATCACCGTTCGGAACTTGCGTCCTGCTCAAGCCGGCGCCCCGGTCGCCACGAACCGCTCTGCAATGATGTTGTCGGCAGCAGCGCCCAGCTCGATCGCAACGCGACGCGCGCTGTCGGCCATTGCCGGCGGGCCGCACAGATAGACATCGTGTCCCGCGAGAGATCGGTCTCCGATCAGATCGGTCACGAGTCCTTGGCTGATATCGGGCGGGCTGGGCCCATGGGTCACGGATATCTGCAGGTCCAATTCCGGAATCGCCTCGGCGAGCGCGTGCAGTTCGTCGAGGAAGAACAGATCACTGGCGGAGTTCACACCGAAGCACAGCGTAACCTTCCGCTTTTCGCCAGGCGCGTTGATCTGCCGCAGCATGGACACCATCGGCGCCACGCCCGTGCCTCCCGCGACCATCAGCACCGGCCGACCGCTGGACCTCAGATAGAAGACGCCCTGCGGACCCCGGCACTGAATGACGTCGCCGGCCGCAGCCTGCGACGTCAGGTAGCGGGACATCGCCCCGTCGTCGATCAGCCGAACCAGAAACTCCAGGGCGCGGTCGTCGCCGGGTGCGTTGGCCATCGAGTACGATCGCCACTGGGTCGTGCCCGGCACCTGCAGATTGACATACTGTCCCGGCAGAAACCTGATCGGCGAAAGCCCAAGCGTTTGCGCGACGACCCGGACCACGGACGTGCTTAGCCGTTCGATGCTGGCGAGCTTCATCGAGAACGGCTTCGCCGGGATCAGCTTGCCGCGCTCATAGGGTAGCCGTATCTCGACGTCGTTTCGGGCTATGGCGACGCAGGGCAGCATCTCGCCGGCGTCGATCTCGTCCTGCGACAGCGACACCGACGAGCCGTCTTCGTAGTCGAGATCGCCGCCGAGACAGGTCGCGCGGCAGGTCTGGCAGTCGCCGACCTCGCAATCCGAGCTCAGCGGAACTCCGGCACGGCGCGCCGCGGCGAGGACGGTCTCGCCGGACTTCGCCTCGACGCGGACGCAATCGTCGTCCGCGAAGCGGAGGGAAAGGTTCGGCATGGCTTCGCTCCTGTCCGTACGGCGTTCACTGCGCGAGCGTGAACTTGCCGTCCTTTACGGTCAGCATCACGACGCTGTCGGCCTTGGCGCCGAAATGATCGTCGGGACCATAGGAATACACCGCGGTCACGCCGACATAGTCCTTCAGGCCTTCGATGGCGTCCCGAATTCTGGCGCGGTCGGTCCCCGCCTTGCCGATCGCCGCCGCGATCATGTTGACGGCGTCGTAGGCGTTCCCCGCGAAGGTCGCCGGCGGCTTGCCGTACTTGCTCTGATAATCCGTTACGAAGCTTCGCAGAGCCGCTTTCTGCGGATCGGAATCCTTGAGCGAGTCGATCACGTAGATCTTCGACGACGGGATCAGCACGTCGTCAGCTGATCCGCCGGCCAGCCGGAGGAAATTGAAATCGTTGGCGGCGTGCGACATGTACAAGGGCGCGGCTAGGCCGAGCTGACGATAGTTCTTGGCTGCGATCGCCTGCCCAGGACCGGTCGCCCAGATCACCACCGCATCGGGCTGCGCGCTACGGATCTTGGTGAGCTGCGGCGTCATATCCTTGTCGGCATTGGCGTAGGATTCCTGGGCGACGATGGTCAGGCCGAATGAGTCCGCATTCTTGACGAGCTGATCGCGACCGCTGGTGCCGAACGGAGAATCCGCATACAGGAGCGCGATCTTCTTGGCTCCGCGCTTGCGCATGTCGTTCATCATGACGCTCTGAACCAACACGTCGGTCAGCGGCGACAGGAACATCCATTTTTTGTCCTGCGCGGGCAGTACGATGCCGCGGGAGCCGCCATTGGATATCATGGGCGTCGCGGCATTCTGAACCGTGTCGATGATCGCGTAGGACGAACCGCTGTTCATCGGGCCGACCAGGGCGACCACGGCGCTCTGTTCCAGCAGCCGCTTGGCAGCAGTGACCGATTTGGTGTTGTCACCCTCGGTGTTGACGTTGTCGAGTTCGAGCTTTTTGCCGGCGATGCCGCCTTTGGCATTGATCTGCTCGATCGCGAGCATCGCGCCCTCGAGTCCCGGCTGGCCGAGCGAGGCCAAGGGACCGGATGTCTCGAGCAGGCCACCGATCTTGATCGTGTCTTCCGCGTGCGCTCCGGCGACGGACGTCATGAGCACAAGAGCAGCCAGTATGGCTTTGGTCGTCATCATCAGATCCCCTGGGTTAGGAAGTCGTAGGTACGAGCGAAGTGACGGCTTCGGCGAACGGATCCGAGGGCGGCCGAAAGATTCCGCCGCCGATCCTGCCGTTGTTTCCCTTGCGGTCGAGAATGCCGAGTACGATGTCGAGTGGCGAGCCGCCGCGCGCGAGGCTCCGAGCGACCGTCCCGACTCTGATTCCGCTCCGCGCGAAGCCGGGATGAATCGCGGGCAGCAGTTCCGCGGCTTCAGCCGCGGGCCCGCCGGCTCGTGGCAGTGACATTGCGGTCATGGCCCCGAAGCCCATGGCGTCGACCAGGGCACTGTCGCCGATCGCGCCGAGGCGGTCGCTGCTCTGAAAGCCGGGCAGCAGATTGCCCTGTGGCGGCTCTGCCGGCGCGACGAACCAGCGCGCGCCGCTGCCGCCGAGCTTGACGCCGCAATCGATACCGTTGCCGCCGAGCACAGTTACAATGCTGCTGCCCTCCCCCACCCCGGCCTTGGCGATGCACTTCACCGCCGCCATCCAGAGATTCAGGAAGAAGGCCGAGGCCCTGTCCAGAAAGCGACGCTCCGGCGTATCGCCACCGAGACGCGGCGCGAGTTGCTCGATCAGATTGCGTGTCGCAGCGGAGGTTCGCGAATGGCAATCGTCGCCGTCCATCAGCGCGCGGTCGGCAATCTCGATCAGGGAGATATCCCGGTCGGCGACGATCTCCAGCGTCGCAGCAAGATTGCCGTTCATCCAGCGCAGATGGGTCAGCACCTCGCGACTGCACAGCCCCAGCCGCTGCGCCAGCGCCATCCCTCCGTTGAGCGGACTGAAAGCGACGTTCGCCGGTTCGGCGGCATCGGTGACGATCTGCACCGCCATGTTGGGCGACAGCACCGCGGCGAGCGGCACGACCGCGTCGAAATCTTGCGCGGGCGCCAATTGAACCTCGCCGCGCGTCAGCATCGCGCGGGCCGAACTCTCGTCCGAAGCCCAGCGCTCGAACAGGATTGCCATCACTGCACTGTTGACGATCGGCGCCGCAACCGCATCGGGGCGGACGGGAGGGCCGGCATGGAGGATGGTCCGGTCCGGAAACACCATGACGTCGCGTGCCGCCGCGACGCCGCGCCAGACCGGCCGCACCGCATGCATCCGCGTGAGCGCGGCGCGATCGGCGGGGTGAAGGTCGGTTTCGACTGCGACGGCGGATGGATCGGGCAATTCAGCCTCCGTTGATCGCGACGACGTTACGGCCCGCTTCGGCTCCGTCCACACCGGCCTCGCTCGACCCGAGATAGGCCTCGGTGAGGTGGCGGTCCTGAAGCAGCGTGCGACCAGGCCCCTCTGCGATGACCCGTCCGTTCGCGAGCACATAGCCGCGGTCCGCGATGGACAAGGCCGCGGTCACGTTCTGCTCCACCAGCAGGATCGTCAGCCCCTGCTCGCGCAGCCGTTCGACACAGCGCAGAATCTCGGTCAGCACCTGCGGCGCGAGGCCAAGCGACGGCTCGTCCAGCATCAGCAATTTGGGCTCGCCCATCAGGGCGCGGCCGATCGCCACCATTTGCTGCTGCCCTCCGCTGAGGGTACCGGCGAGTTGGTCGGCACGCTCCTTGAGCACGGGAAACAGCTCGTACACCGTCTCCAGCCGCTGCTCGAAGCTGATCCGCTCGGCGGAACTTCGCCAGATGACGTGATGAAAACCGCGCGCGCGGCGCAGCGCGTAGCGTCCCGCCGCGAGGTTTTGAAGGACCGTGAGCGAGCGGAACAACGCACGCCCCTCCGGCACAAGGCTGATGCCGCTCGCCACACGCTGGTCCGCCGCAGTGCCACGCAGGTCCATCTGACCGAACATCATCTTTTCGGCGGCGCAGTTCTCCACTCCGGCGATCGCCCGCAGCAAGCTGCTCTTGCCAGCACCATTGGCGCCGACCAGCGCGACGATCTCTCCGCGGCCGATCCCGAGCGAGACGCGATCCAGCGCGAGCAGGCCGCCGTAATTGACGCCAAGACCGTCGATTTCGAGCAACGGAGGCGCGACGGCGCGGGTCACTTTCGTCGCTTGCGGCGGAGCGTCGCGACGACCCAGATAGGCATCGAGCACGCGCGGATCTCGGCGCACTTCCACCGGCTCGCCGTCGGCGATGATGCGGCCTTGGTCCAACACCAGGATGCGGCGCGCCAGCCGGCTCACCAGGGGCATGTCGTGGTCGATGAACAGGATGGTCTTGCCGGCGCGCGAGAGTGACAGGATGATGTCGCCGAGCGCCCGTTTCTCGAGATCGTTCAGGCCGGCGCCGGGCTCGTCCAGCACGAGCATACGTGCACCGGAGGCGAGCACGCGCGCAATGCTGAGGAGCCGTCGCTGCCCGGCGGTCAGAACCGATGCTGGTTGATCGGCGAGGTCGGTCAATCCAACCGCCGCGAGATGCTCGTCGGCCTCGCACCTCAGACTGCCATGATCGAGCAGCGCCGCGCCGCGGCCGATGATCGAGGACAGCAGACCGAGACGATGATGCGCGACGCCGCCAACCATCACGTTCTCGCGCACCGTGAGTTGCTGGAAGGGCTCGGCTGCCTGGAACGTACGCGCCAGTCCGCGGGCGACGACGCTGTGGGGCGCTTCGCCGGTGATGGTCTCGCCGTCGAACCGCACCACCCCGGTCTGCGGAGCGATCTCGCCGGAGAGGACGTTGAGCAGCGTGGTCTTTCCGGCGCCGTTCGGGCCGATCAGCGCGACGAGCTCACCGCCATGGACGTCGAAGCTGACGTCGGTCAGCGCACGGAACGCGCCGAAGCTCACCGAGGCGCCCGCGACCGAGAGAAACGGACCGCTCATCGCGTGCTCCCCGCGGTCGCCGTCCCCCGGGCGCGCCTCGCGATCGTCCCGAGAGCGCGCAACAATCCGTTGGGGCAGTAGATCACGCTGACGACCAGCAGCGCCCCGTAAGCCACGATGTCGTAGGCGCCGAGCGGCTTCAGAAGCTCGCCGATAATGGTGATGAAGATGACGCCCAGCAGCACGCCCCAGACATCGGCGAAACCTCCGATCGCCACCATCAGCAACAGCTTGATCGAGAAGCCGACGTCGAACGGGCCCGGGCTGAGATAACCGATATAATGCGCGTAGAGGCCGCCGCCGAGCGCGCAGAACAGGCCGCTCACCATCATGATCAGACGCTTGATGGACTGGACGTTGTTGCCGACCGAGCGCGCCGTGGCTTCGTTTTCCGCGATCGCCCGCATTGCAAGGCCGGTGGGCGAGGCCACGAGATTCTGCGCGCCGAGGATCGCGGCGATCGTCGCCGCCCCGACCACCGACAGCATGGCGAGATCGCTGCGCAGCGTGAATCCGAACAGGCTCAGCGGTGGGATGCCCGACAGCCCGTCCTGACCACCCGTGACGCCGTGCATTTCGGTGAAACAAATCTGAACGATGATGCCGAATGCCAGAGTCGCCATCGCCAGGTAATGTCCCTTGAGACGGAACACCAGCCAGCCGATAGCCCAGGCCAGCAAAGCCACCAGCGCGGTTGACAGCAGGATATCGACCCAGGCGGGGACACCAAGCCATCTTCCGATCAGCGCGGCACCATAGGCTCCGAGGCCATAGAACGCGGCGTGGCCGAGCGAGATCTGGCCGGTGAAGCCGGCGATCAACGCCAAGCCGATGGCAGGGAGTGCCTGCAAGCCGATCACCACCAGCAGGCTCACCACATAGCCATTGCCGATCGCGGCACAAGCCAGCAGAACGACGATCAGTGCGAGGACGCGCCACCACGTCATGCGCGCACCCGATCATAGTCGCCGAGCAGCCCGCCGGGACGGAACAGCAGAAAGCCGAGCAGCAGCGCGAAGGCGATCGCGTTCTTGTAGCCGGAGGAAACATAGCCTGCGGAGAACGCCTCCAGCACGCCGAGCACGAGGCCGCCGACCGCGGCGCCGACCGGCCCGCCAAAGCCGCCGACGATGCAGGCGACGAACCCCTTTATTCCCAGTTGCAGGCCGCTGTCGTATTGGGTCAGCGCGATGGGCGCGACCACGATCCCGGCGATTGCCCCGAGTGCACCCGACATGACGAAGCCGACCAGGCTCATGGTCTCGACTTTCATTCCGACCAGCCGCGCTGCGAATGGATTCATGGCGCAGGCCCGGAACATCTGGCCGAGATAGGTGCGGCGAAACAGCAGGTCGAGCCCGCCCATCGCCACGATGCCAACGCCGATGACCCACAGCGACTGCGGCATCACGGTCGCGCCCAGGAAGTGGATCAGCTTTTCGCCCGAGAACGCCGGCATTGGCTGCGCGTCGGTTCCCCAGACGATCGCTGCCATGCCTTGCAGCACCACCCCCACCCCAATGGTGACGATGATCCCGCGCATGACGTCGCCGCGGACAGGCTGAATGGCTGTGCGCTCGATCAGCACCGCCACCACGCTGGTGATTACGATGGCGAGCAGGATCGCCAGCCACAGGGGCGCGCCAGCGACATTCAGCGCGATCGCACTCATCGCGCCCACCATCGCGAAATCGCCTTGCGCGAAGTTGACGATGCCGGTGACGTTGTAGATGCAGGTGAAACCGACGCCGATCAGCCCATAGATGCTGCCCACCACCAGTCCACTGATGAGAAACTGTAAGGCGTCGGACATCAGTCCTTCCTCCGCGCGTTAGACCTGCATCCAGGATTCGGAAAACGCCAGAAACGCCGTGCTCTTGCGTGTCCCGGCAAAATCGCGCTGCATCACCTTGCCGGCGAGCGGGCGGCCGTTGATGGTCACGGCCCCCTCGCCCGCGTCGAGGAACAGGCTGTACATCTGGTGGAGCTTCGTTGGGCCGTTTTCAGCGGGCATGTCGACCGCGTAGGGCGCGCCGAGCTTCGACCAGGTCGCGACCACCTCGACATCGGCGGCGCGCACGACCTCCGAGTAGGTCGACAGCGTGCTGCCTTCGCGGCGGCATTCGATCAAAGGCAGGTGCGTGACCGCGCCGATGCCGGGAGACACCCGGAAGGACGCAAACTTCGAGAAGAACTCGGCGATCAGATATCTGGCGAGCGGCTCGTTGTCGCTGATGCAGAAATTGTCGACCTCGGGACGGCCCTTCGCAATGCCGGGCTTGTCCAGCACGACGATTCCGCTGCCCATGCCGTGCGCTGAGTAGAAGATGCGGAAGAAGCACATCAGTCCAGTCCACGGACCGTCCTGCGTGTCCTTCAGATAGATGCCGGGATTCTCGCCGGTCCAGGCCACTGCACCCGGATGAATGGGACTCTTGTTGGACACGTTGAAACTCTCTTATTCGAGGCTCAGGCCGCAGCCTGCGATGCGACGGTGCGTTCGTATTCGCTCAGAAGCTTGCGGACGACGTCGTGTCTGTCGTCGGCGGCGTGATGATCGCCCGCGATCACGATCTCGGTCACACGGCGTCCGATCTCTTCCTGGAGTTCGAGATCGTCGACACCGGCGATCGTCGGGATCGCCAACACTGTGTCGTGGCAGTATGTCGGGATCAACCCGCTCGAGCGGAGCGTCGAGCGCGGCGGCTCCTCGCCGGCGGCGACTTTCCGGATGTCGCGACGCAGCAGCTTGCGCAGCATCACCACTCCCTTGTCGCAGTAGGTAAGGTGCTCGAGCGAATGAAGCGCGATCGGCCGTTGGGTGACGATGGCGTCGTAGTCGCCCGGCAGACGCTGCCGGTCCTCGAACGACCCGCCGGCGCCCTGACCGTAGAAGTCGACCTTCTCCAGGCCGCAATCCTCTTCCTTGCCGATCCCGCGGGGGTTGACCTCGGGATGGAAGTGCCGCCATCCGATCACCTTGCACGTCGTGTTGTCGATCGGCGTGGTCCAGCGGGTGATGCCGACGCGACCGAACTGCTTGGCATCCTGGCCATCCTCCCAGATATGCCCGACCTGCGCGAGGTTCGGCATGATGATGTCGTTGGAACGGACCCAGACCTTGTCCTTCCAACGCCGCGTGGTGACGTAGATCATTCCGGTCGGCGTCTCGACAAAGTCCATCACCGGCAATTCGCCCCACGTGTCGGAGAAATGCGAAAAGGTGACGCGGGTGTGCAGGAACACGGCATGGGCGGGGTCCATGACGTTTTCCTGTACCTGCAGCCAGTTGCAGGGATAGGTGATGCAGTACGGCACCAGCTTGTCGCCCGGATACTCGTAGCTGTCGAAGACTGGAAACTCCGGAATGCTGTCGGGTGGCCCGAAGTAACCGAAAATCAGGCCTTTGTACTCCTTGCAGGGATAAGCGCCGTGAAACAGCCGGTCCTTGAGCGCACTTCCGGGGGGATCGCCCGGCGTTTCCAGCACCTGCCCATTCACGCCGAACAGCCAGCCGTGATAGCAGCAACGCAATCCATTCTCCGTCGGCAGCCCAAACTCCAGCGACGTGCCGCGGTGGCTGCAATGCCGGTCCAGGATGCCGTACTCGCCCTGGGTGGTGCGAAACACAACAAGGTCTTCACCGAACATGCGGAAGCCGAGGGGCACGTCCGAGAGTTCGGACGTCAACGCGATCGGTTGCCAATAGCGCCGCAGCAGCTCGCCGGCTGGCGCCCCCTTCTCCACATGCGTGAGTTCGACGTTCTCTCCAGGTATCTCCCGCTTGAGATAGCCACCATAGGCTGTCGTAAGAAACTGCTTTTGCGCAACCATCGCCGCCCTCGTCCGCTCGCGCGGGTTTTTGAATTAGTCTCATTCGAGTATTGTGCGGGGCTCTGGTTCTGCCAATAATAGTTACTTGCACGATGAGTTTGGAAATCTTGAACTGCTCATTCGGACAGCGGTAATGCTCACGATCAGAGCAGGAAATGCCCCAAATTAGAGCCTTTGAGGAGGTCGGCCGGTTGGCGAGCGAGAAATACAGGGACCAGATCGAAGTTGGCGAGGCCGTCCCCAAGCTATCGCTGCGACAGCTCACTTATTTTCTCGCAACTGCGAACCATGAGAGCGTATTGCGCGCCTCGGAAACCCTGAACGTGTCGTCCGCTTCGATCTCGACTGCGATCTCCCAGATCGAGGAATTCCTTCAGACACAGCTCTTCATCCGGCGTCACGCGCGCGGCCTGGTGCTGACCTCGGCCGGACAGGATCTCGCCGCTCACGCGCGAAACATTCTGCTCCACGCGCGCGAGATCGAGGCTGTTGCGCAGCGGGGCCCGTTTCGAGCCGCTGGCCGCATCAGCGTCGGATGCCTCGCAACCATCGCGCCCTATCTGGTTCCTCTGGTGTTGCGAGACCTGCAGGAGAAGCATCCCGACATTGAGATGCGATGGCGAGCGGACAAGCACGAAGCGCTGCTCGACGGTCTGCACAACGGAAGTTTCGACCTGATCATCGTCTACGACTACGATATTCCGACAACGCTTCACGCCCTGCCGTTAAGGTCGATGCCCATCCAGGTCGTGCTGCCGAGTGGCCATCCGCTCGCCTCCAGTCAGAGTTGCGCCCTGTCTGATCTGGTTGGCCTGCCGATGGTGCTGCTCGATCAGCCCCGGACTCGCGACTACTTCTTGTCGTTGTTCGGAAATCGGGGTCTCAGCCCAACCATCGCGCACCGCGTCGACTCGTTCGAGATGGTACGCAGCCTCGTGGCAAACGGATTCGGCTTCGCACTGCTGAACTTTGTGCCGCCCTATAATGTCTGCGGCCATGGTACGCTGACGTCCCGGCCGGTCGCCGATGTGGACCGGCCGCAGAACCTCGTGCTCGCCCGATTGTACCGATTTCGCGCTCCACGGCTGGTCGACGAGTTCTTCAACAGCGTCAGCTTCGCCGCCCAGCAGCTGACAATATCGACCCCCTAGCCAAGCTGCACGATGCGGCCGGCATGGCCGGCCCGAGCCGGCACGATATTTGCTCTCTCATGCCAGGCTGGGTCAGATGCGAGGCGATCGATGTTTCTCGATGCGATAAAGGCAGACGTGAAGTTTCTCGCCGAGGGTGCGAGGTTCATTCCCTACCATTGAGCGAGCGGGTGGTTTACGCCCGCCGCATCAGCTTGAGCGAGGCCGCGAGGCGCAGGCTGCGCTTGCCGGCGAGCGCGATGCCTTCGAGTTCGCCGCTGTCCTCGTTGCACGTTCCGGAGAATCCGATCCCCACCTCAAGGCCGCCGAACACCGGGTTGTCGCCCTTCGCCGGCGTGTGCTCTTGGTTCAGCATCTCGCCCTTCCAACGGCCGTCCGCCGAGGAATAGGAGCCGAGATAATAGAAGAACGCATCGCCCCCGAGGATGCGGCCGTCGATCAGCAGCATCACGCCGGACAGTCCGGCATCAACGCCGTCGAGCGCGCGCAGGCTCATCCCGTAGAGCCCGTTGGCGATGCCGCCTTGGCCAATCGTCCCGCGTGACGGCAGCACACCGTCATCGAGCCGCGTGAGATTGGCCCAGAACCTGGCACCCGGCATGGTATCCGCGCCGCCCTCGAGACGGATCTGGTTGCCGTGGAGCCGGCCGCGCGCCCCGATCGAGGCGACGTCCGCTCCCATCAGCGGCTTGTAGTTGGGATCGTGGTTGTGCCGCTCGGTGATCACCTCGGCGACGATCTCGCCGTCGCGCTCGAGATAGGTGCCGAGATGCGCGAAGCCCGAATTGCCGCCCAGCATCTTGCCGTCATGCAGGCACATGATGCTGCGGCCGAAGCCGTCGTTGACGCCGTATTCAACCTTGTAGAGCCCGTCCAGCAACGCAATGAACCCACGAAATTGAAAAGGGATTGCGGGCTACCTAGCATCGCCGCCGCACTGAAGCCACCGGCTTTCCGCAGGACCGCTCACAGGACGTTCGCCCGCCACGATGCCATCATGCCCCTGTTTTGCCCGACCGGTCAATAATCCTTTTCGTAAAATCAGCAATAAGCGATTTCAATGACTTGGCTACTGTGCATGGGGTTGTTTTCGAGGTTTTGTTCTGGAGGACACCCCGCCCGCCTCAGTGACGTCTAGTCATAATCGCGCCTGTCGGGTTTGCGGACTCACCCCGCTGCGCTCGACATTCGTTCATGGCTTGGACGGCGGCGCAAACTGCTGATTGGCGAATGGCTCCTGCTCGGAAGGAACCTTCATGATGACGAAGTTACGATTCATCGAGCGGTGGCAGGCATTGCAGCCCTCGGTCAGATTGCCGAAGGCTTTTGCGAATTTGCGGCCGTCCTTCGCCGTGAGCGCGTCGGTGATCGATTGCAGCGACGGCTCCAGCGTCGTGACGTTGCTGACGGGAATGCCCGAGTACAGCACGGCGGCCTCGACCAGGCTGGTCTTGAGCTGGCGCAGCTCATAGGCCGCAAGCTCCCAGTGCTGGGCCTTGCCGGCCAGCCAGAGTTTCTGGTGACGCGTCTGCGCGATGCCCATGATGTCGCCGAGGCGCGGGACGTACAGGTCCGAGGATGGCGATTTGAGGTCCTGCGCCGTTGCCACGGCGGTTATCGCGCTTAGGCCGGCCAGGGCCAGTATCCAACTCGTGAGCCTCATCGCAGATCTCCATTCCCGTGAGATCCAAGTGTAAGCCGGCGCGGCGCCCGGGAGTCTTGCGCTCGATCAAGGGCGGCGTCGATCCCGTCGGCGCAAGCACGCGATAATCTGCGGTTCGAACCCGCCTGCGCGGACATGCGACCAAGTGGCATGGATACGCTGCAGCCATCAGCAGAAGACGAGATCAGCGCAATCATCGCCAGGGCGGCGAAGCAGCCGCTGCTCGATACGGCCTACGAGCTCTGGCGCCAGCGCTACCGGTTCGACACGATCGAGGGGCGCCCGACCGCCGAGGAGATCCGCATCAATCGGACGCTGACGCCGGAACAGTTCAGCGCGAAACGCCGATATGAACGCGACCACGCCCATGAAGGGCCGATGTTCGGCTATGTGAAGCGCGCCCATCCGCGCGCTGACGATGAGGCGATCAGGCAGGCCATCATCACCGCCGTCAATTTCGAGGACGCGTATAGCGAGCATTTCGACTGGGACGGCGATTTCGGGGACTGCGTGGCGCGCGCGGTGGCGCAGGCCGCGCGAACACATTCCTTCTATCTCGAGACGACCTATCGTGACGCCCGCAACGATCTCGCCTATTACATGAAGTGAGTTAGAAGCACAGCGTGGTGACGAGCTTGCCCTGCTTGTCCTTGATCGCATAGGGACAGCGCAGCCGCTCCAGCGCCTTCTTGGCGTCGTCGTCGCCGAGCGCCGCGGCCCGCTCGTAATAGGCTTTCGCCGCGTCCTTGTCCTTGGGCCCGCCGCGGCCTTCCTGCGCGAAGGCGCCCATCCGCTCGAGCGCGCCGGGATGGTTCTGCACCGCCGCCTTCTCGAACAGCGCACGCGCCGCGACATCGTCCTTGGCACCGCCCTCGCCTTCGGAGAGCATCAGGCCGAGCTGATACTGCGCTTCAGCGTTGGTCTCGGCAGCCTTGCCGAGCAGCGCGCGCGCCTGCGCGGGATCGGCGGGCGCGCTGCCACCTGCGCCGCCGAGTGCGGCAAGATTGCTGACACCGCGAGGATTGCCTGATTGCGCCGCCTTCTCGAACAGCTTTCGCGCCTGCGCATCGTCCTTCGCAACGCCCGTACCGGTGGCATAGGACACGCCGAGTTCGACCATCGCCGCACTCGATCCCTTTTCGGCGGCCTTGCGCCAGGCCGCGATCGCCTCCGCCGTCTGCCGGTTGGCGGCATAGGCGCGTCCGAGCGCGAACATGGCGCGCCGTGACGATGCTGCGGCCTGTTTGCAGAACTTGACCGCGGTCGCGACGTCGGCGGCAGCGATCTCCGCCACGCCCTTCACGTCAGCCGGCTTGTCGGGATCGCTGGGATCGGCAGCGACCCGGTCGCACAGAACGAGGTCGGCCGTTTGCGCCTGCGCCGTCAGCGGCGCGGCGAGCGCGAAGAGAATGGCAAGGAGATAAGTCCGCATGAGCATCACGTTGCGTCCCCGTCCCGGCAAATTCAAGGCTCGAGTCCCGATTGGCGCAGCACGGGCACGACATCAGGCGATGCCAGATAGCGCAGCAGCCGGTCGGCGGCTTCGGCATGTTCCGCAGTCGCCATGCGGCCGGCCGAGAACACAGCTGGCGTCTGCAGATCATGCGGGATCGGGCCCACGACCTCAATGCCGCCGACCTGCTTCAACTCGCTGATCTGCTGCACGGCGAGGTCAGCCTCGCCGGTCACCAGCCGCTCCGCCGTGAATCCCTGCTCGACGATGGTGGCCCCAGCGTTGATCTCGGCCTCAATGCCCATCCGCACGATCAGCTGGGCGAAGTACACGCCGCTGGCGCCGAGCCGCGAATAGGCGACGGACCGCGCCGCGAGCAACGTCCTGCGCAGCGCGGCTTCACTGCCGATCTCGGGATGCGCCTGCCCGGCTCTCACGGCGATGCCGACGAAGGAGCGCGCCAGATCGGACGCGCCGCCGGCAATCACGCGCCCTTCGTCGATCATCTCATCGAGCCCTTCGCGGGTGAGGATGACGAGATCGGCGGTCTCCCCTTCGCGCAAGCGCTTGAGCAGCGCCAGGGTCGGCGCGAAGTCGGCATCGACATGGATGCCCGTCGTAGTCTCGAAGGCCGAGGACAGGCTGCGCATCGCGCCCATCAGGCCGAGCGTCGAGAGCATGCGGACATTTTCCATGAGCAGTTCCCGGCGCGATCAGGCGCGATGCATCAGCTTGAGTGCGGCGGTCAGGCGCAGACTGCGCTTGCCGGCAAGCGCGGTCGCCTCCAGCACCGCCTGGTCCGCATCGTAGCTGCCGGAGAAGCCGATGCCGACCTCATGGCCGCCGAAGATCGGATCGTCCTTGGCCGGCGTATGCTCCTGGTTCAGAATCTGCCCCTTCCAGCGTCCTTTCGCGGCGGTGTAGCTGCCGAGATAATGGAACGCAGCATCGCCGCCGAGGATGCGGCCCTGGTTGAGCAGCATCACGCCGCTGAGGCCGCCGTCGAGTCCGTCGAGCATGCGCAGATGGATCGAATAGAGACCGTCGGCGATGCCGGCCTCGCCGACGCCGCCGGCGATCGGCACTTCGTCTTCGGTGATCGGCGTCATCAGCGACTGGAAAGGCACGCCGGGCAGCTCCTTGAGCTCGCCCTTGAAACGATAGAGGTCGCCGTCGGCCCAGCCCTTGGCGAGCAAGGTCGCATCGTCGGTGCCCGCCATAGCGCGGTAGTTCGGATCGGGGTTATGGCGGACGGTATTGATCACGACGTCCACGCCATCGCCGGTCTTCTCGTAGGTGCCGATATGCGCAAAGGCCGAATTGCCGCCGAGCATCTTGCCGTTGCCGGCATGCATCACGCTCCGGCCGACGGCATCGCCGAGCTGAAACCGCACCTTGTAGAAGCCTTCAAACACCAGCTGTGTCCCCGGCCCTGCGCGCATCCTGGAGCACTATCCCGCTTTCGGCGGCGATGGACAAGTTTCGCGAAGCTGAGCTCGGCAGAGACAGGAACGGTTTCGATCCAAATGCAAAATCCGCCGGAGCCTTGCAGCTCCGGCGGATTGAGACCAACCCGGGCCAGCCCCCCAGCCCGGGCCGGGAGGATCTTAGGCCGCGGCCTTCTTGTCGGTCGGCACGGACGCGATCGTCTTCAGGATCTGCGAAGCGATCTGGTAGGGGTCGCCCTGCGAGTTCGGACGACGGTCTTCCAGATAGCCCTTGTAGCCGTTGTTGACGAAGGAGTGCGGAACGCGGATCGAAGCGCCGCGATCGGCAACGCCGTAGCTGAACTTGTTCCACGGCGCGGTCTCGTGCTTGCCGGTCAGACGCTTGTCGTTGTCCGGGCCGTAGACGGCGATGTGGTCCATCAGGTTCTTGTCGAAGGCGGCCATAAGCGCCTCGAAATACTCCTTGCCGCCGACCGTCCGCATGTACTCGGTCGAGAAGTTGGCGTGCATGCCCGAGCCGTTCCAGTCGGTGTCGCCGAGCGGCTTGCAGTGGAATTCGATGTCGATGCCGTACTTCTCGGTCAGGCGCAGCATCAGGTAGCGAGCCATCCACATTTCGTCAGCGGCCTTCTTGGAGCCCTTGCCGAAGATCTGGAATTCCCACTGGCCCTTTGCGACTTCCGCGTTGATGCCTTCATGGTTGATGCCGGCAGCGAGGCAGAGGTCGAGATGCTCTTCGACGATCTTGCGGGCGACGTCGCCGACGTTCGAGTAGCCGACGCCGGTGTAGTACGGGCCCTGCGGCGCCGGGTAACCCGAGGCCGGGAAGCCGAGCGGACGGCCGTCCTTGTAGAAGAAGTACTCCTGCTCGAAACCGAACCAGGCGCCGGCGTCGTCGAGGATGGTGGCGCGCTTGTTGGACGGATGCGGGGTCTTGCCATCGGGCATCATGACTTCGCACATCACGAGCACGCCGTTGGTGCGCGCAGCGTCCGGGAAGACGGCGACCGGCTTCAGCACGCAATCGGAGCTGTGGCCTTCGGCCTGCTGGGTGGAGGAGCCATCGAAGCCCCAGAGCGGAAGCTGCTCGAGCGTCGGGAACGACGCGAATTCCTTGATCTGAGTCTTGCCGCGCAAATTCGGAGTCGGCGTATATCCGTCGAGCCAAATGTACTCGAGCTTATACTTGGTCATTGAGCCTCTCTGTAGATGATGCGAAAGGTTTGGGGGCCCGGAGGCCCCTGAACGTTTTGTACCCGGCCATCATCGGCCGACCCTTTACAAGCATTTGTCGTGCCAAAAGGCCGCAGTACGGCAGGTTTTACCCCGCGCCCGATCGATCCGACGCCAGGCGTGCCACCCACCCCCGCCTGCGTCATAGCCGCGCACCTTCGCGTGAAGCTGCACCGCAAAAACCCCGCGGAAATCGCCCGATTCTGCAGCAGATCAGGCCGCCCTGGATGGTGCCGATGAAACGCGCATCAACGCCTCGCAACTTTCGTAAAGTCTGGCGTCGTGCCCAGCAACCTTTGGAATAGCCCAGGCGTTGATCACGGAGAGGGTGCCTTGGAGGATGCACAAGGCTACCTGCCCACAAATTGGGCGGCAACTGATTTGCTTTTCAGCACTTTCCAATGAGGGAAGCGCGGCCGATATGGGGACTCCAGTAACCACAATCGAACGAGTCGGGCGCACCATTGGAGGCCAAGGCGCTTCGACCAAGGAGAAATCGCAATGATGAACAATGGTCTGAGTCATGGATCTGCGAAGATCTATCAATTCCCCGCCGGGGGCCGCGCGGCTCTTGCCGGACGCCGCTATGGCGAGACCCGCCTTCCTGCCGATCACGCCTCGCTTCCTGCGAACGTCTCGATCTGCAGCGATAGCTGGTACCATCAGGACGCGGTCGACGAAGCCAAGCCGAAGTGGGATCGCTGATGTCCACGGCCGGTTTGATACCGCCGCGCCCTCGCAAGCGCCCGGCGGCAGTTTGAAAAGGGTCGAAACAACGAAGTTTCGGCCTTTTTTGATTCTTCCACGAGCGACGCAGCTCAGGTCACTCCGCAGGCCGTGACCGGCCGCTTCAGGTGCTTGACCGTGGTGGCCCCCGTCTTCCCAATGGTCAGTGTGATACCGCCCCCCGAATAGCGCACGCCAGAAACCGCCAACCGCTTGGCGAGCGTGACGGGTTCGCCGTCGATCTGAAGAAAGGCGCGCTTGTCGCCATCATAAAAACCAACGATGAACCGGGTACCATCGGCACAGCGATAGGTCTGGAACGTCTGCGCATCAGCCTGTCGCCCGTACCAAATTCCGCCCGCCAGCATCGTGATCGCCAAAAGAATGGCCTTTTGCCGACCCATGATTGCCCCCTTAGGTCTCAAGGACGCCCGTCGTACGTCCAGTGGAACATAATCGAAGCTGATCTCATGTCAGACTCCCCTGCCCGCCATCTCGCCCTGCAAGGCGCCAGCAATTTTCGCGATCTCGGCGGCTATCCGACCACCGATGGCCGTATCACGCGCTGGCGGCACATCTTCCGCTCCAATCATCTCGGCCAGCTCACCGCTGCCGACGTCGAGATCGTCCGCGCGCTGGGCGTCAGAAGCGCATTCGATTTCCGTGGCCTGGAGGAGCGCGCAGCCGGCATCTGCGTCGTGAACGAGATCACGGTGCACTCCCTGCCGATCGAGCCAACCGTCGTCGCCGCGTTGCGCGCCGAACTCGCCCGGGGCACGCTCACCGCGCCGGTGGCGCTCGAACTCATGCGCGAGTCCTATCGCAACTATGTTCGCCACAACACGCACTGTTTTCGCGCGCTGTTCGGCCATCTTCTGGAAGACTGCGTGCCGCTCGTGATCCACTGCACTGCCGGCAAGGACCGCACCGGCTTCGCCAGCGCGCTGATCCTGCATGCGCTGGGCGTACCTGACGACGTCATTGCCGATGATTACCTCTTGACCAACCGGCACTACAAGCGCGACGCAGCAAACGCCTCCGATCTTCCTGCCGATGTTCTCGACGCGATCGGCGGCGTCGAGGCCTCTTACCTGGCGGCCGCTCTCGAAGCGGTCGGCAGCGAATATGGCGATCTCGAAACCTATTTGCGCGAAGGGCTCAAGCTCGGCACCGCAGAGCGGACCGCGCTCAAGGAGCGCTATCTCCAATCTTAGGCCCCGCGCCGGGAGAACGATGATGCAAGACAAGGTCCTGATCGTGACGGGCGCAAGCGGCGCGCTTGGCAAGGTGGTCGCCGAAATGGCGCTGGCACGCGGCGCGCGCGTGGCCGGCATCGATCACGCGCCTTCGCAAGCCTCCACAGGCGCTGGCCGCATCGAGATCGGCGGCGTCGACCTGTCCGACGCGGCGCAGGCGAAGACGGCCGTTGAGACGGCGGCCAAACATTTCGGCCGGCTCGATGCGCTGATCAACATTGCCGGCGGCTTCGCCTTCGAGACCGTCGGCGACGGCGACATCAAAACGTGGCAGCGCATGCATGCGCTCAACGTGCTCACCGCGCTCAACGCCTCACGCGCGGCGCTGCCGCACCTCGCCGCGTCCAAGGCTGGCCGCATCGTCAACATCGGCGCCATGGGCGCGCTCCAGGCCGGCAGCGGCATGGGGCCCTATGCGGCCTCGAAGGCAGGCGTGCATCGCCTCACCGAAGCGCTCGCTCAGGAGTGGAAGGGTAAGGTCACCGTCAACGCCGTGCTGCCCTCGATCATCGACACCAAGGCCAACCGCGCCGACATGCCGAAAGCCGATTTCTCCAAATGGGTGACGCCGCAGGAACTCGCCGAGGTCATCCTGTTCCTTGCCAGCGACGCCGCGAGCGGCGTCACCGGCGCGCTGATCCCGGTCGCAGGACGGGTATGATTGCGTCTTGCTCGAATCGTCCGAACACCGGCTGGATTCAATCGGAGCCGAGAAGGCTCTAGACTAGCCGCAACTGATTCTCCGATCGGAACTCCCTTGGAAACCGCGCTTTACCTGCCCGTCAAACGCTTCCTCGAAGAGCTCGGCTTCACGGTGAAGGGCGAGATCGGCGGCTGCGATCTCGTCGGCCTCAGCGGCGGCGACCCGCCGGTGGTGGTGGTCGGCGAGCTCAAGCTCGCCTTCAATCTCGAGCTGATTCTCCAGGCGGTCGACCGCGCACCGGCGGGCGATGAGGTCTGGATCGCGGCGAAGATGTCGGCACGCGGCAAGGGACGCGAGAGCGACGCGCGCTACCGCAATCTCTGCCGCCGTCTCGGCTTCGGCATGCTCGGGGTGACCGATCGCGGTCAGGTCGAGGTGCTGGTGAAGCCGCCGACAGCGGCGGCGCGTCGCGAGCCGAAGATTCGCTCACGGCTCGTTGCCGAGCATCAGCGGCGCCAGGGCGATCCCGTGCTCGGCGGCAGCACCCGCGCACCGATCATGACGGCCTATCGGCAGCAGGCACTGGCGTGCGCCTCGGCGCTTTCCGAAGGCCCAAAGCGGGTGCGCGAATTGCGCGAACGCTGTCCCGACGCCGGCAAGATCTTGCTTAACAATGTGTATGGCTGGTTCGAACGCGCTGAACGCGGAATCTACGCACTCACCGAAGCCGGACGCGCCGCGCTGAAGCGCTGGCCGCAGCAGCGGGTCGAGCCCGATGCAGGTGTTGCGTCACCGCCATGACACCCGACCGGTGCATAGCTGAGATGCCACACCGATTTCATATTGCAATGCAACATTCTCGGCACTAGGTATCCCGGCATCACGATGAGGCCGTTATGAGCGCAGACTGGAATACCAAATATGGCACGCGGCGCGTCCGCCACGATCCGCCCACCCTGGACGAGGCGATCTTCGCCGCCGTCGGCATCACCGACGACCAGGCTCAGCAGGCCGAAATCGCTGCAGCCTTGATGGGGATGCCGCTCGATGTCGTTCAGGCCGAGGTGAAGAAGCAGGCCCGCACCAACAGCCGTATCACTGCGACGCGCGTGATCGCCGGCGAGCAGGGCGCGCAGCGCTCCGTGGTGGTCGAACGCCGCGTCGTGCGCCGTTTCGGCAACGACAAGCGCACCGGCACCTGAACGTTCATTTCACTGCCCAGAATACAAAGCGGACCGGCCTTGCCGGTCCGCTTTGTGATTCCGTCTGCCATTTTCAGGCTATGCGGCGCGATTGCCGTACATGCTCGAGATCAGCTTCCAGCAAGTGCTGTTGAAGCTGAGAAGCGCGTGCCCGGCCGTGAAGGGCGAGGCCGCGAGATCGGCAAGCTCGGCCTCAGGCGTCTTGGCGAGGTCGATTGTACCGGTCGATTCACCGTGGCGGAAAGCGAGATGCGCCCCGAACTTCCTGGCGAGCGCCCGCATCGCGTGATTCTCGGCGCCCGTGGTGATGCGCAACTGCTTGTAGCCCCTCCAGCGCGCTTCCGCGATCAGGCGGCGGAACAGCGCGGTGCCGACACCCTGGCGGCGCGCCGAGGCTTCCACGCTGAAGGCGACCTCAGGCAAGGAATCACCCTCCGGCGGATGCAGTTCGGCCGCACCGCGGACCATGCCGTCGACGATATAGGCAACGATCACGGTGCCGTCGTCGGCGCAGCGGGCGGCGTAGCGCTCGATGAAGCTGTCGTCGAGAAAGCCGTTGAAGCGGTCGTGCCTGCTGCCGGCATCCAGCCTCAACAGGTGATCGCGCAGAAGCGGCAATTCTTCCTTCTGGATCAAGGTCCGTACATAGCCGGGAGCGGTCCGGACGGTCTCTTCAAGTACCACGTCAAAACTCCTCTTGGTGTCCCTCGAGGAGGCGTTCGAATCCCTAGGTCTCCTATATTGTGCATCGCACCATAATTTTCAAGCCGGAGGCCTGCCCAAGTTTCGGGCATCGAAAGCGACTAATTCGTTAATGGAATCAAAGTCTCGTAGTCTTACAGGACCAGCTGCGTCTGGGTCACCACGGCGACCAGCTTGCCGTCCTCGGTCTCCAGCCGGGTGGTCCAGATCTGGGTCCTCCGGCCACGATGAACCGGAGTGGCCGTGGCGATGACCGTGGTTCCCTCCTTGGCTCCGCCGATGAAATTGGTCTTGCTCTCCAGCGTGGTCGTGCCCTTGGCATCCTCGGGCAGATTGATCACGGTCGCCGCCGCGCCGACGGAATCGGCCAGGGCCATCACGGCCCCGCCATGGATGGTGTGGTGAAGCGTGCAGAGATCGGGGCGGACCGTCATCCGCGCCACCACGCGGTCCTTCCCAGCCTCGACGAACTCGACGCCCTTGAGCTCGGCGAACGGCATCTTCATCGCTTTAAGTCTATCGAGCGGCGTCATCACATCTCCTCCCAATTGCTTGTTGTCTCAGGGTGAATTGCTTCGCGCGGCAAAGCAATGACGTCCGAGGTAATGGCGGTGCTGACATATGCGCCGCGTTTGCGCATATGCTCCCTCCATGCGCCACTTCCCGCCCCGCCGCGTCGTCTGTCTCACCGAAGAGACGGTCGAGACGCTCTATCTGCTCGGCGAGCAGGACCGTATCGTCGGTGTCTCCGGCTATGCGGTGCGCCCACCGCAGGTGCGGCGCGAGAAGCCACGGGTGTCGGCTTTCGTCTCAGCGGACATCCCGAAAATCCTGGCCTTGGAGCCGGACCTCGTGCTCGCGTTCTCCGATCTCCAGGCCGGCATCGTCGCGGACCTCGTCCGCGCCGGCATCGCTGTCCACGTCTTCAACCAGCGCGACATCGCCGGGATCCTGGCGATGATCCGCACGCTGGGTGCACTGGTTGGCGCCGCCGGCTGCGCGGAAGACCTCGCGCGGGGCTTCGAGCGGCGCCTTGCGGCAATCGCAGTAATGCCCCGCCCCGCACCGCCGCCAAAGGTCTATTTCGAGGAATGGGATGATCCGCTGATTTCGGGCATCGGATGGGTGTCCGAGCTGATCGAGATTGCCGGTGGCAAGGACGCCTTTCCGGACTTGCGCCATCGGCAGGCGGCGAAGGATCGCATCATTTCACCGGACGACGTGCGTAAGGCTGCGCCCGACGTGATCCTCGCATCGTGGTGCGGCAAGAAGGTCGTACCCACCCGCATCAAGCAGCGCGACGGATGGAGCGGCATCCCGGCCGTGCGCGACAATCGCATCACCGAGATCAAGTCGCCGATCATTTTGCAGCCGGGACCCGCGGCGCTGACGGACGGCCTCGATGCGATCGTGACGGCGTTGTGGGGATGAACGCGCCCAATCTGCTCACCGTCATTACGAGGGAAGCGAAGCAATCCAGCGTGTCACTGCGGAGGGATTCTGGATTGCTTCATCGCATCAGCGCAAAATTGCTTCGCAATTTTTTCGCGGGCTCCTCGCAATGGCGGCTGGGCCGGCGTCCTCACGTCACCGCGTTCACGACCTGGTACTCCGGCCGACGCCACACCTCTCCCCTGATCACCTCCTCGATGATCTCAGCCGCCCGCATGATCTCGGCTTCGCCGATGTACAGCGGCGTGAGGCCGAACCGCATGATGTCAGGGGCGCGGAAATCGCCGATGACGCCGCGGGCGATCAGGGCCTGCATGGCGGCGTAACCACCATCGAAAGCGAAGGAGACTTGCGATCCGCGCTGCGCATACGCGCGTGGCGTCACCAGCTTCAGCGACGGACAGCGGTGTTCCACCTCGGCGATCAGGAGATCACCGAGCGCCAGCGAGCGTGCGCGGACTTCAGCGATATCGACGCGGTCCCAGATGTCGAGCGAGGCTTCCAGCGCCCCCATTGCCAGCACTGGGGGCGTACCGACGCGCATGCGCTCGACGCCACCGGCGGCTGCGTAAGCGAGTTCAAATGCAAACGGCTTTGCGTGGCCCATCCATCCCGACAAGGCTGCGCGCGCAGTATCGGCGTGGCGCGGCGCGACGTAGAGGAAGGCGGGCGCGCCCGGGCCGGCGTTGATGTATTTGTAAGTGCATCCCGCGGCGAAATCGGCGCCACAGCCGGCGAGATCGACCGGCAGCGCACCGGCGGAATGGGCAAGGTCCCAGACCGTGACAATGCCGAGCGCATGTGCTTTCGCGGTCAGCTTCGCCATGTCGTGGCGGCGGCCGGTGCGGTAGTCGATCTCGGTGACGTAGAGGACTGCGATCTCCTCCGACAGCGCCAAGTCGATCTCTTCCGGTGCCACCAGGCGCAATTGATGGCCGCGCCCGAGCGTTTCGATCAGACCCTCGGCCATGTAGAGATCGGTCGGGAAATTGCCGGTGTCCGACAGGATCACCTTGCGCGACGCGTTCATGTCGAGCGCGGCGGCGAGCGCCTGATAGACCTTGAGCGACAGCGTGTCGCCGACCATCACGGAACCGGCTTCCGCGCCGATCAGCCGCGCGATGCGGTCGCCGACATGGCGCGGCTGGGCATACCAGCCAGCGGTGTTCCAGGCGCGGATCAGCTCATTGCCCCACTCTTCTGTGATGACCCGGTTGACGCGCTCGGCAACGCCCAGCGGCAGCGCACCAAGCGAGTTGCCGTCGAGATAGATCACGCCGTCAGGCAAATGGAACAATGCCCTGGTGTCGTCGTAGACGCGAAGCCTGGTCATGGACATCCCTACAGAATGGTGCGCACGCGCCAGAGTTCGGGAAACAGTTCGACCTCCAGCATGCGCTTGAGATAGCTGACGCCGCCGGTGCCGCCGGTGCCGCGCTTGAAGCCGATGACCCTCTCGACCGTCGTCACATGGTTGAAGCGCCAGCGCCGGAAATAGTCCTCAAAATCGACCAGCTTCTCGGCGAGCTCATAGAGCATCCAGTGCGTCTCCGGCGCCTCGTAGACGATACGCCAGGCCTGCAGCACGCCTTCGTTGAAGCTGTGGGTCTCGCGAACATCGCGAGCCAGCACCGCCGCGGGCATCTTGAGCCCGTTGCGGTCCGCAAGCCGCAGCACCTCGTCATAGAGGCTTGGCGTCGCAAGCTCGGCTTCGAGCAGTTTCGTCGTCGCCGCGTCGTGCGCGTGCGGCTTCAGCATGGCGTGGTTGCGGTTGCCGAGCAGAAACTCGATCAGCCGGTATTGCCGCGACTGGAAACCCGAGGACTGGCCGAGTTGCGAGCGGAAGCGCGTGTATTCGCTCGGCGTCATGGTGCGCAGCACGTCCCAGGCGCCGTTCAGCTGCTCGAAGATGCGCGACATCCGTGCCAGCATCTTCATGGCGGGCTGCACCTCGTCTTTGGCGATGGCCCGGCGCGCGGCGCTGAGTTCGTGGATGGCAAGCCGCATCCAGAGCTCCGTGGTCTGATGCTGGATGATGAACAGCATCTCGTCATGCGCCTCCGACAGCGGATGCTGCGCGCCAAGGATCGAATCCAGCGCAAGGTAGTCGCCGTAGGACATTCTCCGGGCGAAATCAGTCTCGGCGCCTTCGCTCGTGGGATCGTAGTCGCTGGACGTCATGACAAGGTCCTTTCGATCTATCTTCCCGGGCTTTGCTCAGTCGAGGCCGATCAGGCGGGCGGTGATCAGCGAGGATGGATCCTTCAGTCCGTCGATCACAGTAAAATGGTTCCGGCCGGGCTCGACGACGAGGTGGGTCGGCACATCGAAGCCGGTCCAGACATTGGCCAGCAGATCGGACTGGCGGATGAACTCGGGCCGCTCGCTGGCGCCGACCCAGGCGGTCACAGACGAACGCCCGCGCGGCAGATGCAGCGCGGCGCTTTCCAGCGTCGCCTCCTCCATCGTCATGCGCAGCGTGTCGTTCA
The DNA here is from genome assembly GCF_054602315.1 of Bradyrhizobium cedriense. NCBI lineage: Bacteria > Pseudomonadati > Pseudomonadota > Alphaproteobacteria > Hyphomicrobiales > Nitrobacteraceae > Bradyrhizobium > Bradyrhizobium cedriense. The sequence goes on from NZ_JBTSWB010000003.1 coordinate 400,477, forward strand.
TCTTGGTCTTCAGGAGCGGACGCAGATCGTGCAGGCCGCTGATCGAGAGCGTACCGGCGACGCGATTGTAGACGGCCGACTCGAGGCGACTGTCGTCGCACAGCATGCGGGTGACGAGATGGCCGCCGGCGGAATGGCCGGCGAGTCGGATCGGACCTGCGACGAGCGAGGCCGCCTTGGCGATGGCTGCGGCGATCTCGGCCGTGATGTCGGAGATGCGCGCGGCCGGTGTCAGCGTGTAGCTCGGCAGCGCCACCGTCCAGCCGTGATGCCGCGCGCCTTCGGCCAGATCGGTCCAGGTCGATTTATCGAAGCGCATCCAGTAGCCGCCATGGACGAACACGACGAGGCCCTTGCTGTCGCCGTCCGGTAGGACCAGGTCGAGCTTCTGGCGCTCGCCGGCGCCATAGGGAATATCGGCACGAAACTCCCTCTGTCCCGCGCGATACGTCGCCGCCCGCTCCGCCCACAGCGCCGGCATCTTGTCCGAGCCCGGGATATGGGCCGAATTGGCATAAGCGTCATCCCAATCGCGCATCGTGATTTCCTCGACGGACTCAAGTCCAACAAAGCGGAGACCAGTCTGCCACCGGCAAGGCCGCCATCCTAGTCTTTATTTTAAGCTTAAAGGATTTGCGCGCGCCCGTGTTTCGGGCAGCGGAGCGGCAACTATTCCCGCCTGAATAGGGATCTGGCGGGCCGCCTCCCTCATTGCGAGCGAAGCGAAGCAATCCAAATCTTGCCGCACGGCAGCCTGGATTGCTTCGTCGTTTCGCTCTCGCAATGACGGCGGAAAGAGCGACGCTCGATCGCTACGCCTTCTCGACCCCGCACCATTCCGCGATGAACAGGGCCATCGCCTTGGTCGTCTTCTTCAGCGAGTCCAGGTCGACATATTCGTTGAAGCCATGCATCTCGCCGCCGCTGGCGCCGAAGCAGAGGCTCGGGATACCGTGATTCAGGCCGTAGAAGCGGGTGTCGGTCAGCGCGGTGAAGACGAGATCCTCGACCGCGCCGCCGTAAACGGCGTTGAAGGCCTTGCCGAACGCTGCTTCCGGCGCGGCGGCGTCGGTCAGTTCATAGCCTTCCGAAAGGAAGCCCGACCATTCGATCTCCGGCGGATTGTTGGCGAGGAAGCGGTGGTTGCGCGCCGCGGCCGCGACGCAAGCCATGATCTCCTTCTGGTGATCGGCGATCGACCAGCCCGGCAACACGGCAATCCGGCAGTCGACGTCGCACCAGGCCGGCACGCTCGAGGCCCAGTCGCCGCCCTTGATGATGCCGGGGTTGAAGTTGATGGGATGGTTGAGCGTCTTGAAGTGACGATCGGCCTTGGCGCGCTCGTTCCATTCGATCTCGAGCTTTTGCAGTGCCTGGATCAGGTGGTACGCCGCCATGATCGCGTTCGCGCCAGAACCTGCGAAGGCAACGTGGGTCGGATGCCCCTTCACGCGCAGGCGAAACCAGATCACGCCGACCTGCGAGCGCACCATCTTGCCGCCGGTCGGCTCCGGAATGAAGCAGGCGTCCGCGCGATAGCCGCGCTGCAACGTCGAGAGTGCTCCGACGCCGGTGCTCTCCTCCTCGATCACCGACTGGAAATGGATCCGCGCCGTCGGCCTGAAGCCCGCCGCCTTGATCGCATCGAGGGCATAGAGCGCACCGATCGTGCCCGACTTCATGTCGCAGGCACCGCGGCCGAACATCTTGCCGTCCTTGATGACCGGCGAGAAGGGCGGCGTATCCCACAATTCCAGCGGGCCCGCCGGAACCACATCGCAGTGCCCCTGCAGGATCAGCGATTTGCCGCCGTTGGTTTGCGGACGGTAAGTACCCACCACCGTGCGCGCCTTGGAGAAATCGTGCTCGATCGGACCGAAGCCGCGCAGATCTTTGAGGTCATCGACATTGATGTGCCAGTCGTCGACCTCGTAGCCGCGCTCGCGCAAGAGGTCGCCGATCATGTCCTGGCACGGCCCCTCCGCCCCGCGGGTCGAAGGGATTGCGACGAAATCGCGGGTGGCTGCAAGCTGAGCTTCGAAGCCGCTGTCGACGGCGTCCAAAATCCTCTGCTGCGTTTCGGCATTCATCAGGGCAACTCCAGGCATCTCAATGGTTCTCAAGGAGTGCGCAAACTAACCGATTTCAGCCGTTCGGGTACTCCACAAAATAGGCATCCCGCAATGCATCTTCGAGCAGCCGGCCTTCGGCATAGCCATTCAGCGTGGCGGGCCGGCTCACGCCGTCCAGCAGGCGCGGGCACGGCTCCGGAGCGCCGAGCACGGTGCGCACCGGGATGCGCTCGGCATAGATCGGCAAGGCATAATCCTCGTCGTCGTCAGCCACGCCCTTGGCGCGGATCTTGGCCGAGGCTTCCTCGATTGCCATCGCGATGAAGGACGTCGCCTTGATCTCCTGCGTGGTGCTCTGTCGCAGCCCAGCGGTGCGATCGGGAAAGAAGCGGTCGACCATGGCGATGACCGCCCGCTCCTTCTCCTCGGGATCGGTGACGAGATAAGCGGCTCCAAACGCCATCACCGCGCGGTAGTCGGCGGAATGGTTGAAGCCGCAGCGCGCCAGCACGAGGCTGTCGAGATGAGCGACCGTCAGGCAGACGCGTTCGCCCTTGGTCTGGTTGCGCAACATGCGGCTGGCGCTCGAACCGTGCCAGTAGAGCCTGGTGCCCTCGCGCCAGAAGAATGTCGGGGTGCAATAGGGCTGGCCGTCGATCACGTAGGAGACGTGACAGAGCATCGAGGAATCCAGGATGCGATGAACCGTGTCGTGATCATAGAAGCCGCGGTCGTGCCGGCGCTTCACCTGGTTGCGCGCCGATGTCGGATAGGAATTTGAGGTCTTGGTCTGGCTCACGGCCGCTCCCGCTCGGATTGGAGGAATTCCAGAGCAGTTGTAGCGGGGCTTTTGGTCTGCGATAGTTCCAATTCCATGCGAAAAATTCCGACCAATTCCTCGACCCGCAGCAAGTCCGAGCTACCGCTCGACCTCACGGGGCCGCACGTCACGGCCGGCGCCTCCGCCGCGCACCGGCTCTATCAGGCGCTGTGCGAGACTATCGTCTCCGGCCTCGTCAAGCCCGGCGAGCTGCTGCCGCCATCGCGGACGCTGGCCAGCCAGACCGGCTTCCGGCGTAACGCGGTCGTCACCGCTTATGAGCGTCTGATCGCCGACGGCTTTGCCGACGCGACCGTCGGCTCCGGAACGTTCGTCGCCGCACGTATCCCTGCGCGGCCGACCGAGCCAGACAAGCCGAAGGCGGTTGTCGAAACGCCCACGCAGGGTGCATTCGCGCTCGGCTGCACCCATATCGACGAGCGTGCGGTGCAGCGTTTTCGTGCTTTCGTCGGTCGGCGCATGCGCGCGTTCGGGTCCGAGCACCTGCATTATGGCGACCCCCGCGGCAGCCGCGAGCTACGTGCAGCGATCGCCGATCATCTGCTGTCGGCGCGCGGACTGCGCTGCGACCCCGATCAGATCATGCTGACGTCGGGCACGCTGCACGCGCTGCGCATCGTGATGAGCGCGATCCTGAAATCCAACGACCAGGTCTGGTGCGAGGATCCCGGCTACCCGGCCGTGCGGAAAACAATCGCGCTTTGCGGCTACCGCACCGTGCCCGTCCCCGTCGACGAGCACGGAATGCGCGTCGCCAAAGGCCGCATCGCGGCGCCGTCCGCGCGCGCGGCCTACGTCACACCGTCGCACCAGTTTCCACTGGGCGTACAGATGTCGATGCCGCGGCGGCTCGAGCTTCTGGACTGGGCCAGGCAAGCCGGCGCATTCGTGCTCGAGGACGATTACGACAGCGAGTTCCGCTATGACGGCGCACCGCTGATGTCGCTCGCCGGTATCGATCGCCTCCAGCGCGTGATCTACCTGGGCACGTTTGCCAAGACGCTGTTTCCGGGCCTTCGCATGGGCTATTGCGCCCTGCCCGAACGCCTGATCGCGGAGGTGACGACAGCGCGCGCGGCGCTCGACCGCTTTCCCGGCACGCTGATGGAAGGCGCGGTGGCCGACATGCTCAATTCCGGCGCCTTCGCCGCGAACCTGAAGCGCGTGCGAAAGCTCTATCGCGAGGCGCGCGATGCGCTCGCCGAGACGCTGGAGGCCAAATCCGACGGCGCGCTATCCGTGCCGATGCCGTCCCAGGGCCTGCATCTTGTCGCCCGGTTCGATCCTTCGGTGGCCCTGTCGGTGGCAGCGCAGGCCAAACACGCGGCCGGCGCCGAAGGCTGGCTATTGGCCGACACTTATTCACGTGCGCGTCCACTGCCCGGCTTCGTGCTGGGATTTTCGGGGCAAGCAATTCCACAACTCGTGGCGTCCGCCGACCGGCTGGCGCGGGAATCGCGCTCGGCCTTGCGCGCGAAAAGCAGATCGGGCCGGCGAGTATAGCCAAGCTTCACTATCAGAATCGCTGACCGGCCCCTACATTGCGGCTTCAATTCCGGGAGCTTCGTCATGTCCCTCCTTCGCGCCGCCTGCTTTTCGCTCCTGATCGCCTCCGCGCTTGCCTCGACGGCGCGTGCAGGCAGCGTCGGACGCGAGCAGGACATCGTCGATCTGAAGCTCGGCCAGCGTGTGCTCGTGGATGACGGCACCTGCCCCGCCGGTCAGGTCAAGGAGGTGCGCGGCGCCAGGATGACGGACAAGGGTGTCTCGCGCACGAGTTCCTGCGTGCCGCGGCGCGGGCCGAAAGCGAAATGATCAGCTGAGAAGCTACTTTGCCGGATCGAACATGCACTGCAGGGTCGGCTTGGCGATCTTGGTGAAGGTCGGACCGATCTCGCCCTGCTTGGAGGCCGGCACCCAATCGGTCTCGATGGTGGGAACGCCCGTCTCGCTGATGCCGCGCAGCAGCGCTTCGCGCAAATCGCGGTCCTCGACGGCCGCGGCGGCGTGGTCGTGCAGACAGCCACAGACCTCCTCCGGATGCTCCCAGCGCCCCTGCATGCGGGGCGCGCACTGGCGCACGAATTCGCCGCGGGGATCTGGCAGCCTGGAGGGTGCGCGGACTTGCGCCTCAGCGGCGCCGATCGTCAGAACGGATATGAACGCTGCGGCGTAGATACGGACGATCATGATGGCCATTGCCGGCTGATTTTCTGTTGGCGATCAGAGGCGCGTGGCAAGCACGATCGGCTGCGGTGCGGTAGTCGTCAGCGGGGAACCGGTGTACTGGAAAGTGCCGACACCGGGCAGGCTTCCGTCCGGCGCGCCGGCGAAGGAGGAACCAGCGAGCACGAAAGCGAAGGCAAGGATGAAACTGAGCGCGCGCATGGTCTCGTCTCCGAATTCGTCGCCGGCGATACGCCGTCGTCGTTGCGAAGCTGATAACCATGGGTGGTTTCGCGCGTGATGCGCCAAACACGGAAAATGGTTTCATCCTTGGCGAGAATTGTTTCGTGGCGCTCGGGACGACGAAACACTCAGCCAAAATCTCAATCATTTCAGGTGGCTATCCCCGATGCCCAAAGCATCCTGACAAGTTCCCGCCCGAGCCTGGATCGGGCTCGAGCGCAGCGTCGTCATGCTCCCGCCTCACGGGCTTCACACGCATTTTACGTTTTTCTGCTGAAGAGACCCAAACGAAGGCTGGGCCCTGTCGAACCGGGGGCGCTTCGGCTGCGACCCAAGCCATCGAGATCGAGACGCCCGGGATCACCGGGCGCGTTTCACGTGAGGATGGCCATCATGATGGCGACAGATCGCGCAGCGAAGCGCGAGGCGGTCCAACCGACGGGCCGCGGAGATCAACAACCAGTTCGCAGCGGCGCCATATCGGCTGGCGAAATGGCGCTGCAATCGAGCCGCGGCTTTGAAGCCGCGCCCCAGACATTCGTGCGGCTCACCGGCTCACATCTTGCGAAGCCGCGCGCGGGCAGCACCGTCGTCACTGAGTGAAGAACTCGCCGCACTTCTGGACGTTCGCGTCCGTCGGTCCCCAGGGCATGATCGGTACGGTCGAAGTCGAGTTCTTCGGCGAGCCCTCGATCAGCCTGTCTGAATAGACCATGTAGACCAGCACGTTGCGCTTGGCGTCGCAGCCGCGCACAATCTGCATCTTCTTGAAGAATAGCGAGCGCCGCTGACGGAACATGTCGTCGCCCTGCTCCATCTTGTTCTTGAACCTGATCGGAGCGACCTGGCGGCAGGCCAGCGAGATGTCCGAGACCTCCTCGGCCAGGCCAAGCCAACCCTTGAAGCCCCCCTTCTCCGGCACTGTGAAATGACAGGCGACGCCCTCGACTTCTGGATCGTCGAGACCATAGGTCGCGAGCTTGTCGTTCGGGCTCATCCATTTGAACACGGTCGAGCGGCGGAAGATCAGATCGGGCTCGTCAGCGGCAGATGCCGATGCCATCGTCGCGGCCAGAGCCAGGAGGAATAAAGCGAACCCTTTCAAGCGGATGCCCAAAGGACTGGGGAAACGAGATGACATGAAGCTCTCCGGTAACAAGTCCCCGCAATGTAGGAACGCGACAGCCCGACAGGAAGGCGATAGGCTGCCGGGCGCGGCCTCCGTTTACCGCTCCGTGAGGCTTTTTTGCTACGGCTTGGACAAATGCAACTGATCGCAGAACCACCCTGCTGGTGAACGCGTATCCCCTCTGTGAGACTAACGCGTATCCCCTCTGCGAGACTAATGTTGATTTGGATTATGGATTCGAGGATGAACAGCGTGAACGGGTCAGGTTCTTCTGCCAAGCCGGCGCGGCTGTGGCAGGTCGCCATTTTGACGGCGGCGGGCGCGATCGGCGCGACCGGCCAGGCGGACGCAGCGTTTTATTATTGGGCGGACTATTCCGACGGATACTATTACGCCCGGCAGGACCGGCTTCCCGAAATACCGCGCCAGAAGCCGCTGAAGCGAGGCTCCGCAAGCAAGAAAGGAAGCGTCGTCGAGAAGGAAGCCGGTGCCAAGCCGCAGGGACCGCTCGTCATCGTCGTGTCGATCGACCGGCAGAAGATGACGGTCTACGACAGCACCGGCGTGCTCGCGGAATCCCCGGTGTCGACGGGCATGAAGGGCCACTCGACGCCGATGGGTGTGTTCAGCGTCATCCAGAAGCACAAATTCCACCATTCCAACATCTATAGCGGCGCGCCGATGCCGTACATGCAGCGGATCACCTGGTCCGGCGTCGCCATGCATGCCGGCGCGCTGCCGGGCTATCCTGCTTCGCATGGCTGCATCCGCATGCCCATGGCGTTCGCGATGAAGATGTGGAATTGGACCCGGATGGGCGCACGGGTCATCGTCGCGCCGGGCCAGATATCACCCCAAGGCTTCTCCCATCCCCTGCTCGCCTCCGTGCGCGTGCCGCCTCAGCCCACGGCAAGCCTCGAGCCGCAGACCAATGTCGGCGACAAGGCCGACAAGGGCGCCGCCAAGCCCATGGAGACGAAGACTGCCAGCGCCGACAGCGTCCTCGATCTGCGCGCGTCCGTCGGCCACGCCGTGATGTCGGATGTAACGACGGGCAATGCGCCAGCGCGCGAGGAAGCCGCACCGGCCGCCAAGGTCAAGACGGCCGAGGCAACTGATACGCCCAAGCCGGCCAGCGACGACAAGCTCGAGGCCGTCAAGGCCGAACCGGTCACGACGGAGGCGGGGGAAGCCACGAAGCCCAGCGCACAGGCCACTGCACCGGCGCCCGCCACCTCGCTCGATGCGAAGGACGTGAGCCGCGTTGCCGATCCTGCGCCGGCCGCAAAGCCGGAAGCGCCCAAGCGGAGCGGCCGGATCGCCGTCTTCATCAGCCGCAAGGATTCCAAGCTCTACGTGCGGCAGAATTTTGCGCCGCTGTTCGAGGTGCCCGTCACGATCGCCGCCGGCGACCGGCCGCTCGGCACCCATGTCTTCACCGCCGAAGTCGACAAGACCGATGCCAATGCGCTGCGTTGGTCGGTGACGTCGCTACCGATTTCCGTTCGCGCAGCCGCGCGCGATGACGACGGACGCGCGTCGCGCCGCCCGCGTGGCGCCAACGTGATCCCCGTTGCCGCAAAGCCCATGATCGCGTCGGACAGCCCGGCTGAGGCTCTCGACCGCATCTCGGTCCCCGCCGACACCATGGCGAAGATCAACGAGATGCTGACGTCAGGCGGCTCGATCATCGTCTCTGACCAGGGCATCAACCAGGGCGAGACCGGCGAGGGCACAGACTTCATCGTGCGGCTGTACTAGCAGCGTCACTGCCCCGATAACGCGGTGTTGACGAGGCGGGGTCGCGCCGGCGGAGTATCGTGCTCTCCGGGTCATTTCGGGGGACGCCGTCATGATGAACCGCAGGACCATGCTCACCGCGGCGCTTGCGGGTGCCCTCGTACCAACGACGCGCGCCCTTGCCGCAGGCGGCATGAGCCGGATCTCGGCCTACGCCTTCTCCTTCCCCGCCTTGTCCGGCGACGACATCCGTCTTGCCGCGTTCACCGGCAAACCGCTGCTGGTGGTGAACACCGCCTCGCTCTGTGGCTACACCCCGCAATATGCGGGTCTGCAAGAGCTCTGGGGCGAGTTTCGCGAGCGTGGGCTCACCGTGATCGGCGTGCCATCGAACGATTTCGGCGGCCAAGAGCCCGGCGGCACGAGCGAGATCACGGAGACCGCGCACCACCAATATGGTGTTACCTTCCCGGTCACCGCCAAAGCCGTGGTGGTCGGAGCAAAAGCGCACCCCTTCTACAAATGGGCCGCTGACGCCCGACCGAAGGAAGTTCCGCGCTGGAACTTCCACAAATACCTGATCGGGCGAGACGGCTATATTGCCGATGTCTTTCCGTCAGCCGTCGAACCAGCCGACACGCGAATCAAGACGGCCATTGCCAGGGCGCTGGCCGATAGTTGACCGCAGGCGCCCCATCCGGTTGGGCACAATTGTGGCGCGGCATCAAACAGCCGTTGCAATGGCGAGGGCCCACCATCTAGGCTAGGATCGTTTTGGGCAGGACGGTTCTTGCTGCGAGCGAAAAGCCGCGGTGGAACAACGGGATCAATCTCGAGGACAACACCATGCGCGTGGCGGCAGGACTGATTTTGGCAGGCACGATGTCGGTGGCGATGACCGGCGCAGCATGGGCGCAAACAGCGGCCGCGAAGCCGGCAGCCGCGACGCAGGCCGCACCGGCGGCAGCAATGCCGGTCGCGTCGGCGCCTGCTACGACTCCGGCAGCCGCTCCAGTTACGGGCGCAGCACCAGCGGGGTTCGTCAATCCGCCCCCGCCCAAACAGGCGCCGCAGCCGGCCCGCGCCGCCTGCAACACGCCGGGCGCGCTCGGTGTGGCCCGCACGGTCGAGATCGACACCACCGGCGGTCCCGGCTTCGGCTTCGAGCACTTCAAGGAGCTCGACTTCCTGCGCGACAAGGAGGTGGTGCTGACCTTCGACGACGGCCCCTGGCCGCGCAACACGCCTGCGGTTTTGAAGGCGCTCGCTGACGAATGCACCACCGGCATCTTCTTCATCATCGGCAAGCACGCGACCTACGAGCCGGAGATCCTGAAGCAGGTCTACGCGGCCGGCCACACGGTCGGCGCCCACACCTGGTCGCACGCCAACCTCAACAACAAGAAGTTCACCGAGGCGCAGCGCAAGGACGAGATCGAGAAAGGCTTTGCGGCCGTGAAGTGGGCGCTCGGCGGCATCTCGCCCTCGCCGTTCTTCCGCTTCCCGGCCCTCCAGCATCCGCCGGAGATGGTCACCTATCTCGGCAACCGCAATGTCGGGATATTCTCCTGCGACATCGACTCGTTCGACTTCAAGGCTTCGAAGCCCGAGAAGATCGTCGAGACCGTGATGAAGAAGCTCGACACCAAGGGCAAGGGCATCATCCTGATGCACGACTTCCAGAAGCATACCGCCGAAGCCCTGCCCGAGCTGCTCAAGCGTCTGAAGGCCGGCGGCTACAAGGTGGTCGCGATGCGGGCGAAATTCCCGGCTTCGACACTGCCCGAATACGATCAGGAACTGGTCAAGGACCTCAAGCTCCCGACGGTAAGCCAGCGCCCGGTCAGTTCCGTGGTGACGACCGTTTCCGAATAGAAGGCCGTTGTCTTTCCGCATCGAAGGCTACGTCATCGTCTCCGCGGACGGCATGCTTGCCGACGCCGATCGCGTCATGCCGGACAGCCTGAAGTTCGAAGGCGACAAGCTGTTCTTCGAGCAGGCGCTCGATCGCGCCGCGCTGATCGTGCATGGCCGCAACTCGCACGAGCGGCAGCCGAATTCGCCGAAGCGCAAGCGCCTGATCCTGACCCGCAAGATCAGGGACCTCACCGTCGATCCGGAGATGCCGAATGCGACGCTGTGGAATCCGCAGCACGCGAGCTTCGAGGCGGCCTGCGCCTTCGCGGACGTCGCCTCCGGCATGATCGCCATCATCGGCGGCCCGGTCGTATTCGACATGTTCATGGACCGTTACGACGCATTCTGGCTATCGGAAGCTCCGCATGTGCGGCTGCCCGGTGGCGAAGGCTGCTTTGTCGGTGTGCCGGCGCGGACACCTCGCGAGGTACTGACTTCGCACGGGATGAAGCCGGGCGGGCCGTATCTGCTCGATGCGGCGCATGAGGTGACTGTGACCCCTTGGCGCAGGAGCTAGGCGCTACACGTCGCCATAGGCCGCCTCGGCCGGGCGCGTGGTGCGGCCGTAGCCGATGATCATGCAAAGTGCGCCGATGATCGACAGGTTCTTGAGCGCGTCGACCAGCATCTTGGCGTTGTCCGGCGGGGTCTGGTTCCAGAAATCGTAGAACAGGATGGTTGCGACGGCGACGTAGATGATCAGCAGCATCGCGAAGAAACGCGCGGCAAAATTCAGCGCGATCATCAGCCCCGCGATGATCTCGAGCCCGCCGATCGCGATCGCCAGCAGCTGCGGCGTGGTCATGGCCGTCGCCTCCTCGACCTGCGTGGCGTAAGGCGCGATGACATCAGGCACCACGAGCTTGGTGGCGATGAAATCGGCGGTCGCCTGGATGGCAAAGAGCTTGGTCGCGCCCGTGTAGATGAACAGCACGGCGAACAGGATTCGCCCGAAAGTCACGAACGCTGGCATGATCGGCCTCTTGGCAAAGCGCTACCGCACGGAACGCTTGAGGGGATTATGAAGAGTCGGCTTGCGCTTTTCAAACGGGCAAATGGAGAACTGCGAGGAATTCAAAACGCGCCTCGCATTCGCTACCCCTTCTCCCACAAGGGAGAAGGAACAGCACCTCCGGCGGCACTGCAGCCCGCTCTTCAGGTGAACAACGTCGGCTGCTGCCGGGCTGCCCGCTCCTGCGCTTCGACGACGGCCACGGCCGTCATGTTGAGAATGCCGCGCGCCGTCACCGACGGCGTCAGGATATGCGCGGGGCGCGCCGGACCGACCAGGATCGGGCCGACGGGAAGCGCATCCGCCAGCGCCTTGATCATCTGATAGGCGACGTTGGCAGTGTCGAGGGTCGGCATGATCAGGATGTTGGCCTCGCCCTCGAGCTTGGAGTGCGGCAGCACCATTCTTCGCGCAGCGGCTGAAAGTGCAGTGTCGCCCTGCATCTCGCCGTCGGCCTCGATCTCCGGATGCTTGTCCTTCAACAGCTGGGTCGCCCGCCGCATCTTGCGTGAGGACTCGGTGTCGTAGCTGCCGAAATCAGAGTGCGAGACGAAGGCGATCTTCGGCTTGATGTTGAAGCGCTGCACATGAACCGCCGCGAGTGAAGCGATCTCCGCAAGCTCCTCCGCGCTCGGATTGGGGCGCACCTGCGTGTCGGCAATAAAGAAGGCGCCCTTGCTGGTGATCAGCAACGCCAGCGCCGCGTAGTCGCTGATCCCGGGCGAGAAGCCGATGATCTCGCGCACGTGGCGCAGATGGCTCATGTAGCGGCCCTCGACGCCGCAGAGCATCGCATCGGCCTCCCCGCGCACCACGGCAAGTGCGGCAATGACCGTGTTGTTGGTGCGCACCACCGTGCGTGCCGCATCCGGCGTCACGCCGCGTCGGCCGGCGACCTCGACATAGGACTGCACGTAGGAGCGGTAGCGCGGATCGTCCTCGGGATTGACCAGGTCGAAATCCTTGCCGGCGCGGATCGAGAGGCCGAAGCGCTTGATGCGCGTTTCCACGACCGAAGGACGGCCGACCAGGATCGGCCGCGCCAGGTTCTCCTCCAGCACAACTTGCGTCGCGCGCAACACGCGCTCATCCTCGCCTTCGGCATAGATCACGCGGACCGGCTGGGTCTTTGCCTTGGCGAACATCGGCTTCATCACGAGGCCGGAGCGGAAGGCGAAGCGCTCGAGCAGTGCGGTGTACTCGTCGAAATTGGTGATGGGCCGCGTCGCGACACCCGACTCCATTGCCGCCTTGGCGACGGCCGGCGCAATGCGCAGAATCAGGCGCGGGTCGAACGGACTCGGGATCAGCGAACCCGGGCCGAACCCTTGCGTCTCGCCGGTGTCGAAGCCTTGTGCGACCGCATCCGACGGAGCCTCGCGCGCGAGCTGCGCGATGGCCTCGACGGCGGCATGCTTCATCTCCTCGTTGATCGCGGTGGCGCCGACGTCGAGCGCGCCGCGGAAGATGAAGGGGAAGCACAGGACGTTGTTGACCTGGTTCGGATAGTCGGAGCGTCCGGTGCAGATCATGGCGTCGGGGCGCGCCTTTCGCGCCTCCTCCGGCATGATCTCCGGCGTCGGGTTGGCGAGCGCCATGATCAGGGGCTTTTCGCCCATCGCCTTGGCCATCTCGGGCTTGAGCACGCCGGGTGCCGAGAGCCCGATGAAGATGTCGGCGCCGCCGATCACGTCGGCGAGCGTGCGCTTGTCGGTCTTCTGCGCATAGACCGCCTTCCAGCGATCCATCGAGGTGTTGCGCCCCTCATGCACGAGACCGTCGATGTCGCAGACCCAGATATTCTTGTGCTGGGCGCCCATCGAGACGAGCAAGTTCAGCGTGGCGAGCGCGGCGGCCCCTGCCCCCGATGCCACGATCTTGACGTCCGACAGCTTCTTGCCGTTCAGCCTGAGGCCGTTGGTGATCGCCGCGGCGACGATGATGGCGGTACCGTGCTGGTCGTCATGGAAGACCGGGATCTTCATGCGCTCCTTCAAGCGCGTTTCAATCTCGAAGCATTCCGGACCGCGGATGTCTTCCAGATTGATGCCGCCGAAGGTCGGCTCTAGCGCCGCAACCGTCTCGACCACGCGGTCGATGGTGTCGGCAGCGATCTCGATGTCGAACACGTCGATACCGGCGAATTTCTTGAACAGGACCGCCTTGCCTTCCATTACCGGCTTGGAAGCCAGCGGGCCGATATTGCCGAGGCCGAGCACGGCGGTGCCGTTCGAGACCACCGCGACCAGATTGGCGCGGGTGGTAAGCGTGGCCGCCTCGGCCGGGTTCTTGGCGATCTCGGTGCAGGCCGCGGCGACGCCCGGAGAGTAGGCGAGCGCGAGGTCGCGCTGGTTGGCAAGCGGCTTGCTTGCCTGGATCTCGAGCTTCCCGGGGCGCGGCAGACGATGGTAGGCCAGCGCCGCCTGGTGGAGATCATCAGAATAGGACGACATGCGGAGTCTTGCCTCACGTTACCGGCATCAAAATGCATGATCCGGAGCTGCCGCCCAAGCGAAACGGTATTTCCGGGTCATGGAAACGGGATGAAGCACGCCGGGTGCCCCGGTGGCAACATCCGATTGCTCCCCCGTCAACAGGGCGCGCAGTCAACTGTCTGAAAACCATAGCTTTCCCTGGACCGCGTGGCGTTTGCCGAATATGGCAGGTTGCACGGTTTGGAACGAGCAACTGGAGCTGGGAATGAAGCGAATCCTGATCGGCGTGATCGCGGCAGCCGTGCTCGGAGCCAGCGGATGGTTCGGCTTCAATCTCTACGTCCAGCACCGGGCCACCGCCGAGGTCGAGGCGGCGTTCGAACAGATGCGCTCGGGCGGCGGCAAGGCCAGCCATGGCAAGATCACGTTCGAGCTCGCGACCCGGACGCTGACGATCGAGGACATCAACGTGGAGCCCGCCCATTCGGACCTCGCCAACGTCAAGATCGCGAAGGTCACGGCAATCGGCATACGCCAGCCAGATGAGGCTCATTTCTCGGCCGAGAGTATTGAAGCGTCGGGTGTCGAGGCCGCCTTCACATACGCCGAGCAGACGAAGCTCAAAGCGAACTACAAGATCCCGCTGATCAGCGCTCGCGACTTTTCCGGTCCTACCCGTGCAGCCAGCGCTCCGCCGTCCGGCTCGATCATCGACATGTACCGCTTCGTGCTCGCGCAATACGCGACCATCTCGGCGTCCTCGATCGCGGCGCCCACCGTCGCGGTGAACATCGATGCGGGCACCGGCAATGCCGGCGGCGGAGATTATGTCTATTCGGGTCTGTCGGTTTGGAACGTCAACCGCGGCAAGATCGAAACGGCGAAGACTGACCGCGTCACCTATACGCTCGACCTGCCCCAGCCGGGCAGGCCCGCGAAAATGACGGGCGAGCTGTCCGGTTTGGCCATCTACGATTTCGACGCAAGCGTCCTGACGGCCGCGCTCGATCAGCAAGGGGCGAGCGACGACGGTTTTCACAAAATCTATCGACGCATCTCAGCCGATTCCTACGTGGCGACAATGGCTCCAGGCGTGCGCGTAAAGATCGACGGCATGACTTTCGACGACATTGCGATCCGGCCCTCGAAATTCCGTCCGGCCGAAATCATCGCGCTGCTGCCGGCTGACGGCTCGACCCCGACGCCAGCGCAGTCGCGCGACATGATCGCGAAGGTGGCCGACTGCTTCGACGGGTTTCAGATCGGCAAGGTCGAAATCGGCAGGCAAACGGTCGAGACGCCGCAAGGGACGGGGCGGCTCAACGCCGTGAAATACGATCAGGACAGACTAGCGCTGGAGGGCCTCGACATGCCGCTGCCACAGGGGCAGCTCAAGATGGAACGCTTCGCGCTGAAATCCTTCAGCGCCGCGAATCTGATGCGCTGGGCGGCCAGCCTCAAAATTCCCGGACAGCCGCCCTCGCCCGATCAGATGCTGGGCCTGTTCCGCGTGCTCGAAGGGGCCGAGATCAAGGGCGTTGTGGCGCCCTACAAGAACACACGCCAGCTCGTCACGATCGACACGCTCAGCCTGAACTGGGGCCAGCTTGTCGGATCGATTCCGAGCAAGGCCGATCTGGTCCTGAAAATGGTTACGCCCACCGATCCCGCCAATCCGGCGCAACGGCCGCTGATCATGGCGGGCATCGACAAGCTCGCGATCAACCTCGATTTCGGCGCCGCCTGGACGGAGTCTTCGGGTGCCTTTGCGCTCGCGCCCGCCATGATCGATCTCGGCAATCTCGCCAGAGCCCAGGCCCGCTTCACACTCGCCAACGTGCCGCGCGGCGTGTTCACGACCGATCCGGAGCAGGCCATGAACGATGCCGGCCAGATCGAGACCGGCGCGATCGAGCTCTCCTTGTTCGACAGCGGTGCCGTGGATCTCGTCGTGGCGCAGTTTTCACGCATCCAGAATGTCAGCCGCGACGCCGCGCGCAGCGCCATCGTCGAGATGATCCGCGCGCAGGGCGAGAGGTTCGCGGCATCCAATCTCGACGCAAAGACGACGGCGGACGCGCTGGCCGACTTCGTCTCGACGTCGGGGCAGACGCTCTCCCTCAAGCTGACGCCGCTTGGCAAGCTGCCGGCGCTTCAGCTCATGGACCTCCTGAACAGCGAGCCGGTTATCGCGCTGGCGCAGTTCAGGATCGAGGCGTCGACGGGGCTGTAGGAGAACGAGGCGCAGCACTCTCCACGTCATTGCGAGCGTAGCGAAGCAATCCAGAGTCCCTCCGCGGAAAGGTAATGGATTGCTTCGCTACGCTCGCAAAGACGACGCGGAGAGCTGACGCGATTTCAGACGCGGTAGGTGGGCAAAGCGAAGCGTGCCCACCGCCTTACAGCAAGCACTAAAGCCGGATGGTGGGCGCGGCGCTATGCGCCTTTGCCGCCCAACGGGACTGCGTCCGAGGCACGCAGCCTCACTTCTGCGGCAGGTTCACCCGCACATGCAGCTCGCGGAGCTGCTTGGTGGTGGCTTCCGATGGCGCGCCCATCAGCAGGTCCATGGCCTGCTGGTTCATCGGGAACAGCGAGATCTCGCGCAGATTGGTGGTGCCGCAAAGCAGCATCACGATGCGGTCGACACCCGCCGCCATGCCGCCATGCGGCGGCGCGCCGTACTGGAAGGCGCGGTACATGCCGCCGAAGCGCTCGACCACTTCCTGCTCGCCATAGCCGGCGATCTCGAATGCCTTCACCATGGCTTCCGGCACGTGGTTGCGGATGCCGCCGGAGGCGATCTCGTAGCCGTTGCAGGTGATGTCGTACTGGAACGCCTTGATGGTCAGCGGGTCCTGGCCCTTCAGTGCGTCGAGGCCGCCCTGCGGCATCGAGAACGGGTTGTGCGAGAAGTCGACCTTCTTGTCGTCCTCGTTGTACTCGTACATCGGGAAGTCGACGATCCAGGCAAGCTCGAACCGCTCCTTGTCGGTGAGGTTCAATTCCTCGCCGACCTTGTTGCGGGCAAGGCCCGAAAACTTCCAGAACTTGTCGGGATCGCCGGCGACGAAGAAGGCGGCATCGCCCTCCTTCACGCCGAGCTGCGCACGGATCGCGGCGGTGCGCTCGGGCCCGATGTTGTTCGCGAGCGGGCCTGCACCCTCACCGCCCTCGCGCCACATGATGTAGCCGAGGCCGGGCTGGCCTTCGCCCTGCGCCCAAGAGTTCATGCGGTCGCAGAACGCGCGGCTGCCGCCGCCCGGTGCCGGGATCGCCCACACCTGGTTCTTGGGGTCCTCGAGCATGCGCGCGAACACCTTGAAGCCGGAACCGCGGAAGTGCTCGGAGACGTCCTGCATCTCGATGGGGTTGCGCAGGTCCGGCTTGTCACTGCCGTATTTACGCAAGGCTTCCGCGAAAGGAATCCGGCGCCAGCCCTTCGTGACTGGCTTGCCCTTCGCGAACTCCTCGAACACGCCGGTGATGACGGGCTCCATCGCCGCGAACACGTCTTCCTGCGTGACGAAGCTCATCTCGACGTCGAGCTGGTAGAACTCGCCCGGCAGGCGATCGGCGCGCGGATCCTCGTCGCGGAAGCAGGGCGCGATCTGGAAATAGCGATCGAAGCCCGACATCATCAGCAGCTGCTTGTACTGCTGCGGCGCCTGCGGCAGCGCGTAGAACTTGCCGGGATGAATGCGCGAGGGCACCAGGAAGTCGCGCGCGCCTTCCGGCGAAGACGCGGTCAGGATCGGCGTGTTGAACTCGAAGAAGCCCTGCCCCTCCATGCGCCGACGCATCGACTTGATGATCTCGACGCGCGTCATGATGTTCTGGTGCAGTTTTTCGCGACGCAGGTCCAGGAAGCGATATTTGAGCCTGATGTCTTCGGGGTATTCCTGATCGCCGAACACCGGCAACGGCAGGTCGCCGGCCGGGCCGAGCACCTCGATCTCGCTGACATAGACCTCGACCTTGCCGGTCGGCAGATCGTCATTGTCGGTGCCCTCGGGGCGGCGGCGAGCCTTGCCGTCCATTCGCACCACGTATTCCGAGCGCAGCTTTTCGGCGAGCGAGAATGCCGGCGAGTCCGGGTCGACCACGCACTGGGTCAGGCCGTAATGGTCGCGCAGGTCGATGAACAGCACGCCGCCATGGTCGCGGACGCGATGGACCCAGCCCGACAGGCGGACCGTCTCGCCAATGTTGCTCTCGCGGAGCGCGCCGCATGTATGTGACCGGTAGCGATGCATGGTCGTCCCAAAATCAATGTCGGAGGATACGAATCGAACGGCCCGTCACGGCCGGTCCGAAGTTGCGGCAGGGTTTACCCGACGAGGACCAAGGCGGCAACCAAGGGAACGCCCTGTTTTGGACCCGGAAGGCCCATTTTTGGCTTATCAGAGACCGAGCCTTTGCCATCAGGCGTTCCAGCCCTATCTTGAGACCATGACCGTGCATTTCCCCTTCCAGAACTCCTATTCGGCCCTGCCGGACAGCTTCTACGCCCGCGTCGCGCCGACCCCCGTCGCAGCCCCCCGGCTGATCAAGCTGAACCGGCGGCTGGCAATCCAGCTAGGGCTCGATCCCGACCTGCTGGAGACCCCGGAGGGCACCGAGATCCTGGCCGGCAAGACGGTTCCCGCCGGCGCGGATCCCATCGCGATGGCCTATGCCGGCCATCAGTTCGGGCATTTCGTTCCCCAGCTCGGCGACGGGCGCGCCATCCTGCTGGGCGAGGTCATCGATAAGGACGGCGTCCGCCGCGACATCCAGCTCAAGGGCTCGGGCCCGACCCCGTTCTCCCGCCGCGGCGACGGCCGCGCCGCGCTCGGCCCGGTGCTGCGCGAGTACATCGTCAGCGAGGCGATGCATGCGCTGGGAATCCCGACCACGCGCTCGCTCGCCGCCGTCGTCACCGGCGAGCACGTCCTCCGCGAGACCGCGCTGCCCGGCGCGGTACTGACGCGCGTTGCCTCCAGCCACATTCGCGTCGGCACCTTCCAGTTCTTCGCTGTCCGCCGCGACACCGAGGCGATCCGCCGGCTCGCCGATCACGTCATCACCCGCCATTATCCGGACCTGCTTCAATCGAAGCGGCCGTATCACGACTTGCTTGCCGCCGTCGTCGCGCGCCAGGCCGAGCTCGTCGCGCGATGGCTGCTGGTCGGCTTCATCCACGGCGTGATGAACACCGACAACACGTCGATATCAGGCGAGACGATCGACTACGGCCCATGCGCCTTCATGGACGCCTACAACCCCGCGCAGGTCTTTTCCTCGATCGACGAGATGGGCCGCTACGCCTATGCCAACCAGCCGCGCATCGCGCTGTGGAATCTGACGCGCCTCGCCGAATGCCTGCTGCCGCTGTTCTCGGACGAGCAGGAGAAGGCGGTCGCCGAAGCCCAGGACATCCTCGGCGCCTTCTCGGACACCTTCAGCGCCGCCTATCAGGCAGGCCTGCGCAGGAAGGTCGGCTTGTTCACGGAGCGCGACGGCGACGAGGCGCTGATCCAGGACCTGCTGGATGCCATGGCGAAGAACCAGGCCGACTTCACCCTCACCTTCCGCAAGCTCGGCGACGCCGCGGCCGATGATGGCGCCGACGTGCGCGCCCAGTTCATGGAGCCCGCAGCTTTCGACGAATGGGCCGGACGCTGGCGCGCGCGCCTCGCGCTCGAACCGCAGACGGCGGCGGAGCGGCGCGCGGCGATGCACGCCGTCAACCCGATGTTCATCCCGCGCAACCACCGCGTCGAAGCCGTGATCCAGGCCGCGGTGAACGATGACGACTACGCGCCATTCGAGGAATTGGTGAAGGTGCTGGCGAGACCGTTCGAGGATCAGCCGGAGCATGCGGCCTACGCCGACCCGCCGCTGCCGGACCAACGGGTGTTGCAGACGTTCTGCGGGACGTGAGGCGCGCCAGCGTCCCTACTTCGTCGCCTTCCTGACCCCGCCGAACGAGGCCGCATCGAACTTCTGGGGATCGACGGGCTCGTAGCGTGACCACTCCATGTCGGACATCTTGCCGTAACGCTCGGTCCACGCCTTGTCCGTCGTTATGTTGCCAGGCGCGACCGGGCGAAGCTCGAAATGCAGCACCTTGTTCGGGCCGATCTCACCGATCGTATCCTTCGCCTTGACGCTCGCGCCCACCGCAAGCGGCTCGCCCTTCGGCCCATTGATGCGGCCGAGCTGGACGTAGCGCGTGTAGACGATGCCGCCGTTGGGATAGCTGTGCCTGAGCACGACATAGCGGCCGCAGCCGCCGATCACAGGCAGATCGGCCGGCGCCTGCTCGCTGGTCTCGATCTTGATGACGATGCCGTCCGCCATTGCGGCCACCGGGCCGCCCGCCTTGTCGGAGGTGAAATCGATGCCCGGATGCTCATCCTTGGTCCAGCATCCGCAGGACGTCACGGACTTGTCCTCCGCTTTGTCGGCACGCGGAAAACTGCGCGGGGTCAGGAATTCGTTGACCAGCAATCCCGGCCCTTCCGGCGAGGTGAAGGCGTGGATCGCATAAAGCGAGAGCTTCTCGCCGACCGGCACCTCGTTCGGAAGAAACCCATAGACCACATCCTGGATGAAGACTTTCAGCTCCTGCCCCTTGGTGGAGCGGACCGTGATGCAGTTGGTCGCCTGCAGGCCGTCGGCATCCGGCTTGGGCATGCCGCTCATGATCAGCGATCGCTTGAGCGCTCCGCTTGCGCATGGCGCCCCGTGCGAGGCCAGCGTTACGTCGAGCTTCAGCGGCGACATCGGATAGACGTCGAGGCCGCTCGCAGGCCGCCGCCGCGCCAGCAATTCGTCGAGATCGATCTCCTTGTAGCGTGCGAAATTGAATTCCGCGCGGGCCGCATCGGGGATGGCATAGGAAACGATAGTCAGCAGAAGGGCCGCAGGCCATCCCAGCTTGCGGAGAACACGCGGCGTCAACATGCGAAGATCTCGTGATGCAAATTCAATGAGCAGCCCGAGCAAACCATAGCCGCACCTTCGCGGCAAGGTAGATCGCGCCATGCGCCTCAATCGGGACAGGTCATCCCGCGGCAGGCGGACTGTCAAAGCCTATCCACACCATCGGTGTGATGCGGGAACCGCTGTCATCAAACTGAAACACACGCGCTCTAACCGCCTGTCAGGGTCGTCTTGCCGGAGACGTCCATCCTCCAACGGTCCCGACAGCGCGCCATGCCATTCAAGTTCATCCACCTCACCGACACGCATCTCGCGAACCCCGGCTCGATGCTCTACGGCCTCGACCCGCGCGCCCGGCTGGATGCGGCGATCGCCGACATCAACCAGCATCAGTCCGACGCTGCGTTTGCGGTGGTCACCGGCGATCTCACCCATTGGGGCGAGGCTGAGTCCTACGCCAACTTCGCTGAGGCGATGGCGGCGCTGAAGATTCCCTACATCGCGATGGTCGGCAATCACGACAAGCGCGTCACCTGCCTCGACACACTGAAGGCCTCGCCGCGCGATTCCAACGGCTTCGTGCAGGGCACGCGCACAACCGAGCATGGCCTGTTCGTCTTCCTCGACACGCTGGACGAGACCAGCCATGCTGGCGAGATGTGCGCCAAGCGCCTCGGCTGGCTCGCGAACACGCTGGCGGCTGCGCCCGCGGACATGCCGCTCGTCGTGTTCATGCACCATCCGCCCTTCCCGGTCGGCGTGCACGCGATGGACGAGATCGGACTGAAGCAGAGCGCGGAGTTTGCCGAGGTGATCGCGCCCTATCGCGCGCGCATCCGTCATCTCTTCTTCGGCCATGTGCACCGGCCGATCTTCGGCAGCTGGGGCAAGATTCCATTCTCGACCCTGCGCGGCACCAACCACCAGGTCTGGTTCGAGCTCGACCAGAGCGCGACGCATCTCGCCAGCCACGAGCCGCCGGCCTACGGCGTCGTGCTGATCGACGACGAGAACCTCGTCGTGCACAGCCACGACTTCCTCGACCAGAGTTTGCGCTTCCCGTTCGCCCCGCCCGCGGGAATGGACGGCCGCGACTACGCGCTCAATTTCCCGGCGCGGTGAGATGAGCCTCGCCGAATCCGCGGCTCTCTCCGTCGCGACCCCGGCAGCGCCGCGCCTCCACCTCCTCAAGCGCGTCACGAGGCGTCTCAAAGCCTCGCTGCCGGCCTATCTGCTGCTGCTGCCCTCGCTGATCTTCCTCGCGCTGTTCACCTACGGCGCGATGGGCCGCGTGCTCGTGGACGCGCTCTATCAGCGCGCCACACCGAAGGCGCCGCTCCGCTTCGTCGGTCTCGACAATATCGCGGCGGTGCTGGGCGACCCTGCCTTCACCGGCGCCGTCATCAACAACCTGATCTACGCCGTGGGCACGGCGGTGCCGAGCATCGCCCTTGCGCTGCTGTTCGCGCTGGCGCTCTCGCGCACCAACGCGGTGACCAGCGCGCTCCGTGCCGCGCTGTTCCTGCCGGTGCTGATCCCGATGGTCGCGGCGTCCGCGCTGTTCCTGTTCATCTTCCTGCCCAATGTCGGCCTGCTCGACTACTACATCGGCCGGCTGCTGCCGGTGCTGCCGAACTGGCTGGGCGACCCCGACATCGCGCTCACTGCGATCATGATCATCACGATCTGGAAGAACGCCGGCTATTACATGCTGTTCTTCCTCGCCGGCCTCCAGGCCGTGCCCGAGGACGTGATGGAAGCCGCGCATCTCGACGGCGCGGGTCCATATCAGCGCCTGCGCCATATCATCCTGCCGGAGCTCAAGCCCACCTTCCTGTTCGTCACCGTCATCGCAATCCTCAACGCGGTGACGCAGGTGGACCATGTCTTCGTCATGACCCAGGGCGGGCCATCCAATTCGACCAGCCTCGTGCTGTTCTATATCTACCAGCAGGCGGTCGAGCATTACGATATCGGCAAGGCCTCCGCGGCGACGCTGCTGACGCTGGCTGCGCTGATGAGCCTCACCGCGCTCTCCTTCCGTACCATGGCGAACCGCGAGGGCGGGGCATGAAGCTGTTCGACCACCTGTTCAGGGACGCCCCGCTCGCCACCCGGGGCGAGATCACGCCGAAGCTCGGCTTCGCGCTGACGGTGCTGCTCGCGATCGTCTGGCTGATCCCGTTCCTGTGGATGGGCGTGGCGACGCTGCGCCCGGCCTCGGACGGCATCAACGCCATGGCCGAGCTGATGCCCAGTCTGAAGCCGACGCTCGACAATGTCAGGGATGCCTGGGAGATCGGCGATTTCCCGCGCTACACGCTCAACACGACGATCATCTGCGCCGGCATCCTGCTGGTGCAGTTCGTCACCATCACGCTGGCGGGCTTTGCCTTCGCCCGCCTCGACTTTCCCGGCAAGACGCTGATCTTCTACCTGTTCCTGATGCAGCTGATGCTGGTGCCGGTGCTGCTGATCGTGCCGAACTTGAGCCTGGTGGCGCAGCTCGGCCTCTATGACACCCTCCTTGGGGTGATGATGCCGTTCTTCGCCTCCGCCTTCGGCACGTTCCTGATGCGCCAGGCGTTCGAGGCCATCCCGACCGAGCTGGAAGACGCCGCCCTGATCGACGGCGCCAGCCTGCTCCAGCGCATCCGTCACATCTACGTGCCGCTGTCCATGCCGAGCTTCTCGGCCTTCGCCATCATCTCCGTGACAAGCCACTGGAACGACTTCCTGTGGCCGCTGATGGTGATCAATTCGCCGGACAAGCGGCCGCTCACGGTCGGCCTCTCCGTCTTCACCAAGACCGCGGAAGGCACCCAGGCCTGGGGCACCATCGCCGCGGGCACGCTGATGGTGATCGCGCCGCTGCTCGTCGCCTTCCTGATCTTCCAGAAGCGCTTCATCAGTTCTTTCGTCACCTCAGGCATCAAATAGGAGATTTTCCGATGCTGTTTTCCCGCAGGATCATGCTCGGCCTCGCCATGGCCGGCACTTTGGCAGGCGCCCTCGCCTTCCCGGCGATGGCCGAAGGCCCGACCGAGATCGACCTGTTCTTCCCCGTCCCCGTCGACGGCAAGCTCGCCCGCGACATGGGCACGTTGATCAAGGAGTTCAACGAGACCCATCCGAACGTCAAGGCGACCGCCGTCTACACCGGTTCCTATGACGATACGCTGATCAAGACGCGCGCCGCGATCAAGGCCGGCAAGCCGCCGGCCGCCGTGATCATGTCGGCGAACTTCCTGCTCGACATGCAGATCGAGAACGAACTCACCAATCTCGACAGCCTGATCGCCGCCGACGGCAGCACCAAGGAGAAATTCCTGGGGCAGTTCTTCCCGGCGCTGCAGGGCAACGCCGTGATCAACCGCTCGGTCTACGGCGTGCCGTTCCACAATTCGACGCCGCTGCTCTACATCAACGCCGACAAGGCCAAGGAAGCCGGCCTTGATCCGAGCAAGCCGCCGCAGACCTGGGCCGAGCTCACCGACTGGGCCAAGAAGCTCACCAAGCGCGAGGGCGACAAGGTGACCCAATGGGGCATCGCGATCCCCTGCGCCTACGACTATTGCGGCTGGATGATGGAAACGCTCACCATGAGCAATGGCGGGCGCTACTACAACGAGGAGTTCGGCGGCGAGGTCTACTACGACACGCCTTCGATGCTCGGTGCGCTCAGCTGGTGGAACGACCTCATCCATAAGCACAAGGTGCATGCGCCCGGCGCGACGCCCGGTCCGGCCGTCAGCACCTCCTTCATCTCCGGCAATGCCGCGATGATGATGCTGTCGACGGGCTCGCTCACTTACGTGCGCGACAACGCCAAGTTCAACTACAAGGTTGCCTTCATTCCGCGCAACGTCCGCAACGCCGTGCCGATCGGCGGCGCCTCGCTGATCGTGCCGGCCGGCCTCGAGGCCGACAAGCAGAAGGCCGCCTGGACGCTGATCAAGTGGATGACCTCGCCCGAGAAGAGCGCCTGGTGGAGCCGCGCCACCGGCTATTTCGCGCCCAATATGGCCGCCTACAAGACGCCCGACATGGTCGAATTCCTCAACAAGAACCCGGACGCCAAGACCGCCGTCGAGCAGCTCGACGTCGCCAAGCCCTGGTTTGCGACCTACAAGACCGTCCCGGTCCGCAAGAACCTCGAGGACGAGGTGATGCTGGTCCTGAACGGCAAGAAGCAGCCGAAGGAAGCCCTCGCCGCCGCCCAGAAGGCCGCCGACGAGACGCTGAAGCCGTACAACGCAGAGACCTCGTTGAAGCTGCCGTAGGGCCGCCGACAACGCGCATACGACTTCGGCGCTCCACAGCGTGGAGCGCCGAAGCCGTCGCTGGGCGACGCGATTTCAGATCGTCACCACGATCTTGCCGAACTGCGTGTTCGACTCCAGAAAGCGATGCGCCTCGACGATCTCCTCGAACCGGAACGTCCTGGCAATGATCGGCTTCAACGTTCGGTCCGACAGCCCATCGAGAATGAACGCCTTTGCCTTCGCAAGACGCGCGGGATCGCAGATGATCTCGTGCACGAGGTAGCCGCGCAGCGTCAGGCTCTTGCCGAGCACGTTGAAGAGCGGGAACGGCGTCGGTTCGGGGCTCAAGCCGCCATACTCGATCAGGACCCCGCCCGGCGACATCGCCGTGGTCAATGGCTCGAATGCGGGACCGCCGACAGCGTCAAATACTACGCGGACGCCCTTTGAACCGGCGATCTCCGTCAGCCGCGCACCGATGTTCTCCTCGTCCGAGACGACAATTTGAGCGGCGCCGGCATCGTGCAAGGCTTGCCGCTTGACGGAGGTCCGTGTCAGGGCGACCGGAACGGCACCGATCCGGTTCGCAATCTGGATCGCCGCGAGCCCGACACTGCTCGACGCCGCCGTGACGGCGACGACGTCCCCTGGCCCAAGCCCGGCGATGTCGACCAGCGCGCCATAGGCCGTCAGATACTGCATCCATATTGAAGCCGCCGCCTCGAAGCCGAGTTTGGGCGGATGCTTCACGACGAGTTCGGCTGGAAAGGACGCAAGCTCGGCATAAGCCGGCCATCGCACCATCGACAGCGGCGGGACGATGCTCACGGCATCACCTGGCGCGACGCTGGTCACGTCATCCCCGACCGCCTCGACGACGCCTGCCGCCTCCAGACCCAGCCCCGACGGAAATGTCGTGGTCTCGATGTAGGTGCCCCTCCGCAACAGGGCCTCGGCCCGGTTGAGACCGAGGGCTCTGACCCTGATCTGCACCTCGCCCGTTGCCGGCGGCTGAACATCGACGGTCTCGATGCGCAGCACTTCGGGACCACCATGGCGATGAAAGCGAACGGCGCGGACCATGGAGACACTCCAAAACAGTTGAACTGAATGGAGCTATGCCTATCCCGCGGACGCGGATAAATCGTCGAACCAAGCAAACAGTCGAAACCAGGAGTTTTCAATCATGGACCGCCTGACCAGCATGGCTGTTTTCGTCAGGGCTGCCGATCTCGGCTCGTTCGCGGCGGCAGCCGACGCCCTGGAGATGTCGGGGCCCATGGTCGGCAAGCATGTGCGCGTTCTCGAAGAGCGCCTCGGCGTCCGCCTGCTCAACCGCACCACGCGGCGCCAGAGCCTGACCGAAGCGGGCCAGGCCTATTACGAGCGCTGCCGCGCGGTCCTCGCCGAGGCGGAAGCTGCCGACGCCGCCGTCACCGACGAGCTCTCCGAGCCGCGCGGCAGGCTGCGCGTGACCATGCCGTCCCTGCTGGGACGGCACTGCATCGCTCCCTTGCTGATGAAGCTCGCGCGGAAATATCCGCATCTCGAGCTCGACCTTTCCTTCGGCGATCCGATCGCTGACATCATCGAAGCCGGCTATGATCTTGCGATCCGGACCGGCGATCTTGCCGACCAGTCCGGTCTGATCGCGCGGCGCATCGCGAGCCAGCGGATGGTGGTGTGCGCCGGGCGCTCGTATTTGCGGACGAACGGCAAGCCAAAATCGCTCGACGATCTCGCTGCACATCAGGCGATCATCTATCGTCGCTCAGGGCGCGTCAGGCCGTGGCTGTTCCCGCAGCAAGGCGAGCCTCCGCGCGAGATCCTGCCCGCAGGCAGGCTGAGGCTCGACGATCTCGAGGCCATCGCCGATGCCGCCGCGCAAGGCATGGGACTCGCGTGGCTGCCCTACTGGCTCGTTCGCGAACGTCTCGACACCGGTGCTCTGGTCCGGCTCTTCGGCGGCCAGCCTGAATTCCTCTACGACTGCCACGCGCTCTGGCCACGTTCGCCCCGGCTGCCGCCAAAAGTCCGCAGCGCCGTAGACACATTGGCCGTCGCTCTACCGAAGCTGATGACGTGACGGTGGCTTGCCGCCATTAACTCCCCGTCCACCATGCGGCCCGCCCCGCCGCCGGTAACCACGAGAATTAACAGACCCTCAACGTACGCCCGACAAATCTATCAATGTTTCTGGAGATTTCGCCGTGGATTTGTTGGTTATCGAGTTCCTGGGACTGGCTCTGGTCGTCATGTGCGTGCTCGTGGTGGCGCTGCCCTGTGCGCGAAAATCCTCGCAGCGGGTCCGCTACGAATAGGATTTTCGTCGGAAAAAGGCGCTTCCGGCCCAAAAGCAAGGCTCGAATTCGCTTAGAGCCCCTTGACATCACAGCACTTTCGGCAGAACGGCTGATGTCAAGTGTCATGGGCCGTTCATGGATTTGATTACCACTACCGCTGACCTCACGGCTGCCTGCAGCCGACTGGCCAAGCATCCCGTCATCACCGTCGATACGGAGTTCCTCCGCGAGACCACCTATTACCCGCTGCTGTGCGTGGTGCAGATGGCCAGCGCCGAGGAGGCCGTGGTCATCGACACCCTGGCCGAGGGCATCGACCTCAAGCCGTTCTTCGAGCTGATGGCCAACGAGGGTGTGCTGAAGGTGTTTCACGCTGCCCGCCAGGACATCGAGATCATCTGGCACCAGGCCAACATCATCCCGCATCCGGTGTTCGACACCCAGGTTGCCGCGATGGTGCTCGGCTACGGCGACAGCATCGCCTACGACGCGTTGGTCGAGAAGGTCACCGGCCACCGCCCGGACAAGACCCACCGCTTCACCGATTGGTCGCGCCGCCCGCTGACCAAGGAGCAGATGCATTACGCCGTGTCCGACGTCACCCATTTGCGCGACGTGTTCGCAGCGCTCGACGCCGACCTCAAGAAGCGCCGCCGCAGCGAATGGGTCTCCATCGAGATGGAAGTCCTGACCTCGCCCAGGACCTACGACTTCCACCCCGAGCGCGCCTGGGAGCGACTAAAGACGCGGGTGCGCAAACCCAAGGACCTCGCGGTGCTGATGGAGGTCGCGGCCTGGCGCGAGCAGGAGGCGCAGAGCCGCGACGTGCCGCGCGGCCGCGTACTGCGCGACGACGCAATCACGGACATCGCGACCCACGCGCCGACCACGCTGGAGAAGCTCGCACATCTACGCTCGGTGCCGAAAGGGTTCGAGAAATCCAAATGGGGCGCGGACATCGTCGCCGCGGTCGAGCGCGGACTGGCGCGGGACTTTTCGAAACTCCCCAAGCTGGAAAAACCACGCAACAACTCCAACGGCGCCGCCATCGTCGAGCTGTTGAAGGTGCTGCTGCGGATGACCGCCGAGCGCCATGCGGTCGCGAGCAAGGTGATCGCGACCATCGACGATCTCGAAGAGATCGCGGCAGACGATGACGCCGACGTGCCGGCCTTGCACGGCTGGCGCCGCGAGCTGTTCGGCGATGCCGCGCTGAAGCTGAAGCGCGGCGAGCTGGCGCTGGCGATCGAGAAAGGCCGTGTGATCGGGGTGCAGCGGGCCTAGCGAACAGCTTCGCTGCCTTCACATCGTTGTTGCGAGCGAAGCAAAGCAATCCAATCTGCCTCCGCGGAGCCGATCTGGATTGGTTCGTCGCTTCGCTCCTCGCAATGACGAGGAGAGAGCGAGGCCTTACGCCGGCGTCAGCTTCGCCACTTCGCCCTTCATGTCGTTCAGCACGCCCGAGATCGCGGCGACCAGTTCGTCGATCTGGGCCTTGTTGACGATCAGCGGGGGGCAGATGGCGATGGCATCCAGCATGTTGCGCGAGATCACGCCGCGCTCCTGGAGCATGCGGCTGGCGATGCCGCCGACCGCGCCCGGTGTCGCCGCTGCGGTTTTGCGGCCCTTGTCGAGCACGAGTTCTAGGGCCGCGATCATGCCGACGCCGCGGACCTCGCCGACCAGCGGATGGCTGGCGAGCTCGCGCAGCTTGCCCTGCATGTAGGCACCGAGCTCGGCGGCATGCGCGACCAGGCCACGCTCCTCGATGATCTTCAAATTTTCCAGCGCAATCGCCGAGCCGACCGGATGGCCGCCCGCGGTGAAACCGTGGCCGAGCACGCCGATCTTGTTGCTCTCGTCCGCGATCGGCTCGAACATGCGGTCGTTCATGATGATCGCCGACAGCGGGAAATAGCTCGACGTGATCTGCTTGGAGACGACCATCACGTCCGGCTTGATGCCGTAGGTCTCGCAGCCGAACATCCTGCCGGTGCGGCCGAAGCCGCAGATCACCTCGTCGGCGACCAGCAGGATGTCGTACTTCTTCAAGACCGCCTGAATCTTCTCCCAATAAGTCGCCGGCGGCACGACGACGCCGCCCGCGCCCATCACGGGCTCGCCGAAGAAGGCCGCGATCGTCTCAGGCCCCTCCTTCTGGATCAGCGCATCGAGCTCCTCGGCCCGCCGCGTCGCGAAGGCCTCCTCGCTCTCGCCGGGCGCACCGTCCTTGTAGAAATGCGGCGACCCCGTGTGCAGGATGTTCGGCAGCGGCAGGTCGAACGAGCGGTGGTTGTTCGGCAGGCCCGTCAGGCTGGCGGATGCAATTGTGACGCCGTGATAGCCGCGCATGCGGCTGATGATCTTCTTGCGCTGCGGCTGGCCGAGCGAATTCGAACGATAGGCGATCAGCTTCAACACGGTGTCGTTGGCTTCCGAGCCGGAATTGGTGAAGAACACCTTGCTCATCGGCACAGGCGCGAGCGCGACCAGCTTCTCGGCAAGGTCGATCGAGGGTCCGTGCGATTTGGCGGAGAAGGTGTGGTAGAATGGCAGCGCCAGCATCTGCTTGTGCGCGGCCTCGACCAGCCGCTTCTCGTTGAAGCCGAGTCCGACACTCCACAGGCCTGCCATCGCCTCGAAATAGCGCTTGCCCGATGCGTCGAACACGTAAGGCCCCTCGCCACGCTCGATCACCAGCGGACCGGCCTGCTGGTGGGCACGCGCATTGGTGTACGAATGGAGCTGATAGGCCACATCCCGGGCCTCTTGCGAATTGGGCAGCATGGACATTTGCGAGATCCTTGAAAGCGTCACGTCGCAGGCAGAGCCGGCGTCATCACTCGATGGCAAGTACCTTGGCTATTGCGACAGCGCAGAACTTGCAACGCCAATTCGTCGGCAGCAAGCGCTCAGCTGCAATGCACAAAGCCGCACGACCAGGAGCGCGCGTGCCACGAACGCACATGCCAGGAGCGCACATGCCAGGAGCGCACCTGCCGGGACCGCGCTCGGCCAGCTCTCACGGCGCGCGGTCGTCGTCCCCATCGCCGGCGGCGGCAACGGCCTCCCTCACCTCCACCAGCGCCATCGAGAGCAAATAGACTGTGGTGGCCAGGCCAAGCCGGCGCGCCCTCTCGGCGGCACGCGACAGATCGCTGGCCAGCTCCTCGAGCTCGTCTCCCCGTGACAATTTCTCACCCCATCCGCCGGTTGCGGCCGCCTACACCGCAACAGCGCCGCTGGTTCTGATCAGTTCGGCGCTGGACTGGATCGTAGCAAAATTCCCGATGACATTCACTACCGCACGCCGGTAGGCAGCGGCGTCGTCCGTGCCCGGCTGCCGGCAAGCCACGGCGTCAGCGACCACCTGGTACCGATGGCTGCGGTGAAACCCGTCGATGGCGGTGGCCAGGATGGTCTCGTCCAGAGAGAATCCGATCAGAATGCAGCGCGTCGTCCGGATACTGGACATGTGGTCCACGAACCGCGACGAGCTGTAGGCGGACGGCAGCGGATGCTCGAACGTCATCTCTCCCGGACGCGGCCTGGTCTGGGCGATCCAATCGGTCAGCCTGGATGCCGGATTGAACCAGGCCGCCTGCGCGATGCGCTTCAGATGCATCACCGGCCACAGGTTACCGCGCCACAGCGTCAGGAGTTCCAGGCAGCGCGCCGTCGCCGCATCGCCCTCCAGGATGACGTGGCGACGGCCAGGGGTCAGATATTCGACCTGGAGATCCGCACAGACCAGGATCGGCGGATCATCATGGATGGAAGCCGGCATCTTGTTGCGCGCTGTTGCATCTGTTTCAGCGATCGGCGAGTGCGAGGTCCCGTAGCGGCGATGTGACCGCCCGCCCCGCCGAGGCATCGAGGACGCCAGGCCGGTCCCAATCGCCCTCGGGGCGGATGATCACATAGGGATCGCTGTCCAGCGTGATGGCATCCGGGCCCGGCTCGATCTCCAGCAGCATTTCCGTATAGGAAAAATCCGAGAAGGTGATCTTGCGGCTGTGACCGAGCGGCTTGGCGCCGAAATGGGCCCAGAAATCGACCAGCCGGTCCTGCGCCTGACCGTAGATCTTGCGAAAGCCCTTGCGCTTCACATAGTCGACGCTGGCCTGCACCAGCTTGAACGAGATGCGCGAGCGCCGATGTTGGTGACGCACCGCCAGCCGCTCCACCTTGGCGAAATCGCCGAAAAAGCGCACTCGCAGACAGCCCGCAGGCTCGTTGCCGACGAAGCCGATGAAATGCGCCGCGACCATGTCGTTGCCGTCGAACTCCTCCTCGAACGGACAATCCTGCTCGGCGAGATAGACCGCCGAGCGGATGGCGGTCACCAGCATGAGATCGCTCGGATCGCGCGCGAGGCGGATGGTGATGGCGCGGGAACAGGGCTTGGCGAGAGGAATCCTAGTACCGTGCATCTGCAAAACTCCTTGCTTGGACGATCGCACCCGGCATGCGCATCGGCTGCCGATGCCAGGGGCGCTCGTAACACCACAGTTCGGGTTGGAAGCTCGGGACAGGCGCAAAGCCTGTCGCCTTCATGATCTCGCGTCCGGCCACCGTTGACGGCTGCGCATAGCAATCGGCGCCGCGAAACCTTATCTGGCGCAGGTGAGCCGCGGCCTTGCCGAGACCGGCGACGCCGCGGCCCGTCGCCGCGATCGCCCAGATGTAGATGGCAGCGACGTCTTCGTTCGCCGATGCGAGATAGCACGTCTCGGGCGCGGTGAGACGGATCTCGTCGAGCAGCAGCGCATCGTGTCCGCGGTCGTTGAGAAACAGGAGCGCCATGCCGCCGACGAGCTTGCCCTTCCGGCTGAAGGTGAGAATACTTTGAGGGTCGAGAGTGAAGTATCGCGCAAGCTCCGCTGTGCCGATCTGTACGCCCGGAACCAGTTGATGCGCCATATCCGAAAGCGCCTCGATTTCGGAGAATTGCGCACAGCGGACGTCGACGTCCGGGCTCAGCGGCAAGGCATCGAAATCATGCCTTGCGGCAAACGAGCCCCTTTCCATACTCATGTCACGCCTCTATCGTTCGAGGCTTTCGTGCCCCGCTATGACGATGAGCTTAGCGGCTGGGGATCAGGAGTATGCAGCAGTTATTGCACCGGGGTGCTGCGATGATGCAGCACCGTGAAGAAGCCCTGGATGCGTCCTGGGACGATTTGAAGCTGTTTTTAGCGTGCGCAAAGTATAAAAGTTTTCGTAATGCCGCCGAAGAGCTCGGACTCACATCCACCACCCTGATGCGCCGCATCGACCGGCTCGAAGAGAGCATCGGGTGCAAGCTGTTCCTGCGCGACCAGAGCGGACTCACGCTCAGCGATGAAGGCACGGCCATGATCGCCGACGTTGCGCTTATGGAACGTCATGCCTTCAACATCTTCCGCCGCGCCTCGCGCTCGTCGAACGACACCTCGGGCACCGTGCGCGTCGCCGTGACGGAAGGCCCCGGCAATTTCTGGATCCTGCCGCGACTGATCGATTTCCAGAAGACCTACCGCAAGATCACGGTCGACCTGCGCTGTGCGATGGAGCAGGCCGACGTGGCCCGGCTTGAATCGGACATCGCCATCCAGCTCGAGCCGCCGACCAATCCCGATCTGATCGTCGCCAAGCTCGGCCGCCTCCACATCTATCCCTTCGCTTCCAAGGAATACGAAAGACTCTACGGCGTGCCGGCAACGCTCGCCGAATTGAAGAACCACCGCATCGTCAAGCAGAGCGCGCCGCAGGTCGATGACGGCGCCTATGCCCGCGTGCTCGGGCTGAAGTCGCTCGAGGGCATCGTCGGCATCAAGACCAATTCCTCGGTCGGCGTGCTCTATGCGGTGGAGCGCGGCGCCGGCATCGGCTTCCTGCCGACCGTGTCGATCGCGCTCGGTGCGCCGCTCGTTGCCGTCGATCTCGGCGTCAGCCATCACGCAGATCTCTGGCTCACCTATCACAAGGAGTTCCGCACCTCCGAGCGTCACAAGATCGTCGTCGACTGGCTGAAGAAGATCTTCGATGCCAGAACCTATCCCTGCTTCCGCGACGAGTTCATCCATCCGAACGCGCTGGTACCGATGATGACGGCCGCGCGCGAGGGATTTGGATTGACGGGCTATGTCGCGGCAACGCCGGCTTGAGCGCGGGCGAGCTTCAGCTCACCATTTGTATTCGAAGCCGGCCATGCCCTGGTGCGAGGTGAGCTCGTTGCGGAACTTGCCGTCGTAATTGATGTAGAGTCGTGCCACGTTGGTCAGGCTGAGCGAAGCCGAGGCACCCGCATCCACGCCATAGCGGCTCTCCCCGATACCGGGGACCACGATGCTTTGGGCGCCCAGGCTGACCTGAATGGATCCCAGATCCTGGTGGAAATTGTCGACGAACTTGCCATACGCCGACAGATCCAAAACCTTCTGCTCGATGATGAAGTAACGGCCGATCTCGGCCCCGACCATGAGACGCGCGCGCGAGACCGCCGTCGAGCCGACGTTGAGCGGATCAAGACCGCCGGCTTCCTGGAACGTCGCGCTGGTGGCGCGCACATATTCCAGCGCGCCCTTGGGCACGATGCGCATCTGGTCCTTGGTCCAGTAGTAACTGATTTCGGTCAGCGCGCCGTCGACCGCGGCGCGATAGGCCGCGGTCGCAGCGCCAAGGCCGGTGTCGCGGCTGGACCGAACCTTTCCGAAGCCGTGCACCACCGCAAAGGCCCACGTCCACGGGCCCTTGTCGACCGAGCCGCTGAAGCCAAGCTGGGTGAGGTCGAGCGTTGCGGACTGCAGCGCCAGCGGCACGTCGATGTCGGTGTGGCTCTGATCGACGGAGAAGCCGAGATTGACGCCTGGCGCCACACGCGCGCCAAAGCCGGCGACGCCGCCCAAGGTCTTGCGCATGTCGCCGACGAAGTCTCCTTGCGCGTCGGTCCGAACCGAGATGCCGTAGCCCTCGAACCAGGTGCGATAGCGCGGATCCTCCGTGCTCGCCGCCGCGCCGCCGCCGCCGGGATTGGTCCGGAACGCCCGAGCGAAACCGTTCGAGGCCTGATTGCCCAGCCGTTCCAGGAAACCGGAGCCGAGATTGAGCATGCTGCTTCCGGTCGAGCTCGGCATCGGGACCGGGGTTGGCGAGGGCGTGGGTGTCGGGGTCGGCGTAGGCGTCGGGCTTTGTGCAAGGACGGGCGTCGCCGCCGACAGCGCAACGATGAGCGCAACGGCCATCGCGACCGCTGCCGCGACCCGACGGACGCGGTTCAGCCCGATCGTCTGCCGTGTCCCTGGTGGCTGCGCGGTGCAGCGCATGACGAGAAATCCCGAAGCAAAGGGCGACGCGCAAAAACAACACGAACTCGCGGCGCAGGTGGCGATTTGGGCCGAACTGCCACGGAGCGTCAATCGGCTGGAGCGCCGAGGCACCGGTGATTGCTCGATTGTGGTTCCGCTGCAACAGGTCGCAAATTGAAGCCGGACACGCCTGCGTCGGGCTTGAAATTTACGCACAGCTTGCTAGCGGGCGATTTTCATGTTGCAATATCGGGCACAATCGGAATTGGCCGCTCGACTGTGCGTTTCGCGACATTGAGATTCAAGACTCGAACAGACTTCCGGAAGCCCGTTTGTGGCGTGGCACGCGAAGAGCGGCCGCGTCCTTTTTTATCTAGTGGAGGAGACTAAGCGATGCCGCAAAAGGGCACGGTCAAATGGTTCAACCCGACCAAGGGCTATGGGTTCATCAAGCCGAACGGCAGCGACAAGGACGTGTTCGTCCATATCTCCGCCGTCGAGCGTGCCGGACTCTCCACCCTCAACGAAAACCAGGTGGTTGAATTCGACCTCGTGGAGAACCGCGGCAAATCATCCGCGGAGAACCTCAAGGTCACCTGATTTCTCTCGAGCCTGACAAGCGAGAGATCATGACACCGCCCCCGGCTCTGGCCGGGGGATTTTGTTATTAGGCAAGCGCCGCGGGATTGTCGCGTCAGCTCACCACCGGCGACACCAGGAAATTCTCCGACGGGCCGCTCCCCGTCGTCCTGCAGACATCACCTTCGATCCGGACCTTGCCGGTCGCGAGCAGCCGCAGCGCCTCGGGATAGATGCGATGCTCGACTTCGAGGATACGCTCCGACAGCGTATCCCCCGTATCGTGGTCGCTGACGGGCACAGCGCCCTGCATCACGATCGGACCGGCATCGGTCTCGGGAATCACGAAGTGCACCGTCGCGCCCGACAGCTTGACGCCTGCGCGCAGGGCCTGTCCGTGCGGGTCGAGGCCGGGGAAGGACGGCAGCAACGAGGGGTGGATATTGAGCATCCGCCCGTACCAGGCCTTGGTGAATTCCGCCGTGAACAGGCGCATGAAGCCGCCCAGACAAATCAGCTCGATGCCGTGCCGGTCGAGCGCTGCCTGCAGCACCTTCTCGAAACCGGCGCGGTCCTTGCCGAACGACTTGCTCTCGATCACCTCGGTCTTCACGCCGCTCGCCCTCGCCTTCTCGAGTCCGGGCGCATCGGGCTTGTTCGAGATGACGAGCGAGATCTCTGCCGGAAAATCCGGCGTGCTTGCTGCCCTGATCAGCGCGGCCATGTTGGAGCCGCGCCCGGAGATCAGGATGGCGACGCGGCGCTTCATCACAGCGCCAGATCGAGATGGCCGTTATAGACGACGCGGTGCTCGCCCTCGGCAGGGATCACGGTGCCGAGCTGCGCCACGGTCTCGCCGGCATCGGTGAAGACCTCGACGACCTTGTCGACCTTGTCGGGCTCGACGATGGCGATCATCCCGATGCCGCAATTGAAGGTGCGGAGCATTTCCAGCTCGGCGATGCCGGCCTGCGCGGCCAGCCATTTGAACACCGGCAGGACCGGCAAGCGTGCGAGGTCAATGCCGACGCCGAGGTGCTTTGGCAGCACGCGCGGGATGTTATCGGTGAAGCCGCCGCCGGTGATGTGGGCGAGCCCCTTCACCGCGCCGGTCTCGCGGATCGCGCGCAGGCAGGATTTGACGTAGAGCCGCGTCGGCGTCAGCAGCGCACCGCCGAGCGTCATCACCGGTGCGAACGGCGCTTGCGCCCCGAAGCCGAGGCCGGATTGTTCCACGATCTTGCGCACCAGCGAAAAGCCGTTGGAATGCACGCCCGACGAGGCCAGACCGATCACGGCATCGCCCGCAGCGATGTCGTTGCGCGGCAACAGAGTACCGCGCTCGGCGGCACCGACGGCAAAGCCGCCGAGGTCGTAGTCGCCGTCTTTGTAGAGGCCTGGCATCTCGGCGGTCTCCCCGCCGATCAGGGCGCAGCCGGATTCGCGGCAGCCCTCCGCAACGCCGGCGACGATCGAGGCCGTGGCCTCCGGATCAAGCTTGCCGCAGGCGAAATAATCCAGGAAAAACAGCGGCTCTGCGCCCTGCACCACGAGGTCGTTGACGCTCATGGCGACGAGGTCGATGCCGATGCCGCCATGCAGGCCGGTCTCGATCGCGATCTTGACCTTGGTGCCGACTCCGTCGGTTGCGGCTACGAGTATAGGGTCCTTGAAGCCGGCCGCCTTGAGGTCGAAAAGGCCGCCGAAGCCGCCGATCTCGGCGTCGGCACCCGGCCGCGCGGTGGCACGCACCATCGGCTTGATCAGGTCGACCAGGCGGTTGCCCGCGTCGATATCGACGCCTGAATCGGCGTAAGTGAGGCCGTTTTTGCGGTCGGTCATGCCCGATTTCCAGTGGGTTTGCGGCTGGTTACGTCGAATTCCGGGGACGCGCAATGGCTCGCATGGCGCTCCTCCCTATACTATGTAGATATCAACCGGTTCAGCCTCCCGAGGGGGCCGGATTCGAGGTCAGACCGGGTGCCGGGAAGCGCTTTCGTGAGTATTCCGAACATCATTACTCTGGGCCGCATCATGCTGGTCCCGATCATCGTCTGGGCCATCGTGTCGAGCCAAATGGAGGTGGCGTTCGCCGTCTTCCTGATCGCCGGCATCAGCGATGCCGTGGACGGCTTTTTGGCCAAGCGCTTCAACATGACGAGCGAACTCGGGGCCCTGCTCGATCCGCTCGCAGACAAGGCGCTACTGGTTTCGATCTACATGGCGCTCGGCATCTGGGGCGCAATTCCGCGCTGGATTGTGATCCTGGTGGTCTCGCGCGACATCATGATCGTCGCCGCCGTGATGGTATCCTGGCTGTTCGATCGGCCGGTCGAGATGAAGCCGTCCAAGGTGTCCAAGCTCAATACTGTGGTACAGGTGGCGTTCGCGGCGCTGGTGCTGGCGGCGCTTGCCTTCGGCTTCAAGCCGGCACCTTATGATATCATCCTGATGGGCCTCGTCACGCTCTTCACGCTCTCCTCCGTGTCGCTCTATCTCGTCGAGTGGCTGCGGCACATGAGCACGATCGAGGCCAAATGAGCCAGGATGCGGCCTGCAAGAGGCCAAGTCCCGCATCATCAGGTCGAATCTCTTCAAACGGGCCGGCGCGCCGGCATGGAGCAAAGCAAGCGTGGCAGGCCGCGTCCATCCCCGACAATTGGCGTTCTCGCTTCCGCACGCGGAGAGCCTCAGCCGGGACAATTTCCTCGAAGGTCCGGCCAACGCTGCCGGCGTCGGCCTGATCGACAGCTGGCCGGAATGGCCAAACCGGGTCATGTGGCTGGCCGGCCCGGAAGGCAGCGGCAAGAGCCATCTCGCCGCGATCTGGGCCGAGCTTTCAGGCGCCCGCTCGACCACCGCCAACGCCCTGACCGCGGCAGGCGTGCCGGGCGCGCTCGCCACCGGCGCGCTGGTGGTCGAAGATCTCAAGGCAAAGGATTTTGACGAGCGCGCCCTCTTTCACCTGATGAACCTCGCCCGCGAGGAAGGCGCCTACGTCCTCTTCACCGGGCGCGAGGCGCCGGCCTCGCTGGAGATCGAGCTTCGCGACCTGCGCTCGCGTCTGCGGGCCGTTCCGGTGGTCGCGCTCCTGCCCCCCGACGACCAGCTCTTCCGCGGCCTGATCGTCAAGTTCTGCGCCGACCGCCAGCTCACGGTGGATGAGAGCGTGGTGGGCTACCTCGCCACCCGCCTGGAGCGGTCCTCGGCCGCCGCCCGGCAGGCCGTGGAACTGCTCGACGCTGAAGCCCTCCGCCTCGGCCGTCCCGTAACCCGGGCTCTAGCGGCAGAGCTGCTCAGGGACGCCTGATCGGCGCGGCTCCTTCAAGTCCCCGAAGCCAGCTTGACGCCGCGGAGAGGCGGAACATCAATGTCATCGAAACGTCATCGGTGTAACACATGCTCCCCGGGGTTTTGCGCATAAGTCGCAAAGTGAGGCGAGACAGGATGGACCGACTTCTGATGGACTCTGCGCAAGCTGTTGAAACTAAAGAGAAAGCCCAAGAACCCGAGGGCTTGCCGGCGATCGCATCCAGCCCTGAACGGTTCATCAACCGCGAGCTGTCCTGGCTGCACTTCAACCGCCGCGTCCTGGAGGAAGCGGTCAATCCCAACCACCCCGTGCTGGAGCGGGTGCGTTTCCTGTCGATTTCGGCGAATAACCTCGACGAGTTCTTCATGGTCCGCGTCGCCGGCATCAAGGCCCAGGTGCGCGAGGGCATTGCCGAGCGCAGCCCCGACGGCCTGACGCCGTCCGAGCAGCTCGCGCTGATCAACCGCACCGTCTCCCAACTCGCCTCCGACCAGCAGGCGATCTGGCGCGACCTGCGCAGCGCGCTGGCCGAGGTCGGCATCGTGCTGGTCGACGGCAAGGAAGTCTCCAAGGCGGAACGGACCTGGATCGAGGACTATTTCCTCAACAACGTCTTCCCACTGCTGACACCGCTCGCGATCGATCCCGCCCACCCTTTCCCGTTCATTCCGAGCCTCGGCTTCACCATCGCGCTCCAGCTCACGCGCGCCGCCGACGGCAAGCAGATGAACGCGCTGATCCGCATGCCCGGCAAGATCGACCGCTTCATCCGCCTGCCGGCCGAAGGCACGGTGCGGCTGATCTCGCTGGAGCAGGCAACCGCCCTTTTTATCAACCGCCTGTTCCCCGGCTACAATCTGCACGGCCAGGGCGCCTTCCGGATCATCCGCGACTCCGAGCTCGAAATCGAGGAAGAGGCCGAGGACCTCGTCCGCCTGTTCGAGACCGCCCTCAAGCGCCGCCGGCGCGGCTCCGTCATCCGGCTCGAGATCGATGCCAAGATGCCGGAGCAGTTGCGCAGCTTCGTGCAGCACGCGCTGTCGGCCGCCGATGACGAGGTCTTCCTGGTCGACGGCGTGCAGGCGATGAACGAGCTCTCGCAGCTCACCCGCCTCGACCGGCCCGATCTCGAATTCACCCCTTACGTGCCGCGCCATCCCGAGCGCGTGCGCGAGCACGGCGGCGACATCTTTGCGGCGATCCGGCAGAAGGATCTCGTCGTCCATCACCCCTACGAATCCTTCGACGTCGTCGTGCAGTTTCTGCAGCAGGCCGCACGCGACCCAGATGTCGTCGCGATCAAGCAGACGCTCTACCGCACCTCCAACAACTCGCCGATCGTGCGCGCGCTCGCCGAAGCGGCCGAAGCCGGCAAATCCGTCACGGCCTTGATCGAGTTGAAGGCTCGCTTCGACGAAGAGGCCAACATCCGCTGGGCGCGCGACCTCGAACGCGCCGGCGTGCAGGTCGTCTACGGCTTCCTCGAACTGAAGACGCACGCAAAACTCTCGATGGTGGTGCGCCGCGAGGGCGGCAGCCTCACGACTTACGTCCATACCGGCACCGGCAACTATCACCCGGTCACCGCGCGCATCTACACCGACCTCTCCTACTTCACCTCCGATCCGACCATTGGCCGCGACGCCGCGCGCGTGTTCAATTTCATCACCGGCTATGCCGCGCCGAGCGATCTGGAAAGGATGGCGGTGTCGCCGCTGACCTTGCGCAAGCGCATCATCGAGCACATCCAAGGCGAGACCGCGCATGCGCGGCACGGCCGGCCCAGCGCGGTCTGGATGAAGATGAACGCGCTGGTCGACCCCGACATCATCGACGCGCTCTACGAGGCCTCCCAGGCCGGCGTCCAGGTCGAGCTCGTGGTGCGCGGTATCTGCTGCCTCAGGCCCGGCATCCCGGGCCTGTCGGAGAACATCCGCGTCAAGTCAATCATCGGGCGCTTCCTGGAACACGGCCGAATCTACTGCTTCGGCATGGGCCAGGGCCTGCCGAGCGCCAAAGCGGCTGTGTATATCTCGTCCGCCGACATGATGCCGCGCAACCTCGACCGCCGCGTCGAGGTGCTGTGCCCGCTGCAAAATCCCACGGTGCATCAGCAGGTTCTCGAACAGATCATGGTCGCCAATCTGAAGGACAATGAACAGAGCTGGCAGTTGTTGCCGGACGGGTCGTCAACGCGTATGAAGACCGCGAAGGGCGAGGAGCCTTTCAACGTCCACAACTACTTCATGACAAATCCGAGTCTGTCTGGCCGTGGAAAGTCGCTCAAGGAATCCTCGCCGCGTCGTCTCACGCGCCGGAACGAACGCCATCAATCCTGACCGGGGATTTGCGACGTGAAGCGGCCGCGCAAGCGCGGCTCGAGCGTCGCGGTGATCGACATCGGCTCCAACTCGGTCCGTCTCGTCGTCTACGAGCGACTGTCGCGAAGCCTCATCCCGATCTTCAACGAGAAGACGCTGTGCGGCCTCGGGCGCGAGGTGCAGAGCACGGGCCTGCTCGCGCCCGACGCCGTCGACAAGGCGCTGACCTCGCTCAAGCGTTTCCGCGCATTGTGCCGCGTGATGCAGGTCGGGCGGGTGTTCGCGATCGCGACCGCGGCCTGCCGCGACGCCTCCAACGGCCCCGACTTCATCGCCAGGGCCGAGCGCATCTGCGCGGTGAAGATCGAGATCCTGTCGGGCCCGCGCGAGGCGCGGCTGTCGGCGCTCGGCGTGATCTCGGGCATCCATCATCCCGACGGCATCGTCGGAGACCTCGGCGGCGGCTCGCTCGAGCTGATCGACGTGCGCCGGAACACCGTACGCAGCGGCGTGACGCTGCCGCTCGGCGGTCTCGCGCTCCAGGATCTCGCGCACAAGTCGCTCAAGCGCGCCGATCGCATCGTACGCGAGGAGCTCGACGAGGTGCCGCAGCTCACCGCAGGCCGCGGCCGGACCTTCTACGCCGTCGGCGGCACCTGGCGCGCGCTCGCGCGCATCCACATCATCCAGAGCGGCTATCCGCTCCAGGTGATGCATGGCTACTCGATTTCTGCCGCCGAGGCCCTCGACTTCTCGCGCCGCCTTCGGCGCCTCGCAGCCGCCGATATGCTCGCGGACATCGAGATCGTCGCCGATGCGCGGCGGCCGCTCCTCACCTATGCGGCGCTGGTGCTCGAGCACATCATTCGCGTGGCAAAACCCAAGAACATCGTGTTCTCGACCTTCGGTGTGCGCGAGGGCCTGCTGCACGAGAAGCTGCCGGAGATCGAGCGCAACAGGGACGGGCTGATCTGCGCGGCCGAGGAGCTGAACCAGTTGCTGTCGCGCTCGGCCAAACACGCCCGCGAGCTGATCGCCTGGACTGACCGCCTCGTGCGCATCGTCAAGCTGCGCGAAAGCGAAGCGGACCGCCGCTTGCGCCACACCGCATGTCTGCTGTCCGACATCGGCTGGCGCGTGCATCCCGATCATCGCGGCGAGCAGACGCTGAGTCTCGTCGTCAACGGCAATTTCGGGGCGATCACGCACATCGAGCGCGCCTTCGTCGGCCTGTCGGTGTTCTATCGCTATGCCGGCCTGAACGAGGAGAACCAGCCGCCGGTCACCATGCAGGAGCTGTTGACGCCGGCCCAGCTCGAACGCGCGCGCCTGCTGGGCGCAGCGTTGCGCGTCGCGCATCTGATCTCGGCAGCGCGTCCGGGCGTCCTGCCCGCCACGCA
This sequence comes from Bradyrhizobium cedriense, assembly GCF_054602315.1. Classification (NCBI taxonomy): domain Bacteria; kingdom Pseudomonadati; phylum Pseudomonadota; class Alphaproteobacteria; order Hyphomicrobiales; family Nitrobacteraceae; genus Bradyrhizobium; species Bradyrhizobium cedriense. Next base: position 442,432 of record NZ_JBTSWB010000003.1, read on the forward strand.
TTTCCGCAGCCAGAGCCGCAAACTGATGCTGGTGTTCGAGCACCGCCTCTCCGACCTCGTCGCCGACCGCGTCGGCAGCCGCTTCCGCCAGCTCGCCCGCCTGATCAACCGCACCGGCTCGATCGTGAGGCGCTGACAAACAGAGCCAGCGCGATGCGCCCTGGGGTTGAGACGCGCAACGAGCAGGCTGGTCACGCAACGAGGAGACGACTGTCCTGTGGCGCGACGACGGCCTTCAGTCCGCCGAGTTCGGAATCGGTGAGAACAAGCTGCCACCCATAAGCGCTGAGCACGTCCTGAACGATAGCGAGGCCGAGGCCGGCCCCCTCGCCACGTTCATCAAGCCTTACTCCACGCTCGAGTACGCGGGCGCGCTCGGCGAACGCGATTCCCGGGCCGTCGTCCTCGACGGAAATCGCCGGATTCGCGGTGGCATTGGCCCCAATGCGCACCTGCGTCCTGGCGTGACGGGCGGCATTCTCCAGGAGATTGCCGAGCACTTCGGCCAGATCGGTGCGATCGAGCGGTACGCTCGGCTCGCCCGCTATGCAGGTCTTGAACTCGAGCCGTTGCGCTGCGGGCGTGCGCGCCAGCGTCAGCATCAGGGACTGGACAAGCGATCTGAGGGGCGTGGAAATTGCGCCGCGCCGTCGTGCCGTCCCCCGCGCCCGGGCGCGTGCCAACTCGCGGTCGACGTGACGGCTCATCGTGTCGCCGACGGCTTCGATTGCCTGGGCGACGTCCTGCTCACCGCGCTGACGCAAGCGCGCGACATCTGCCGCGAGTGCGGCGAGCGGCGTCTTCAGCCCATGAGCCAGGTCGGCGGCGCGGCTGCGCGAACGCTCGATCTCGCGTTCCTGGGCGTCGATGAGGCTGTTCATCTCTTCCACCAGAGGCTTCACCTCGGCAGGAACATCGGCGGGGAGATGCTTGCGCTGCCCGGAGCGGACGTCCGCGACGCCGCGGCGAAGAGCGTCGAGCGGACGTAAGCCCAGCGCGACCTGGATCGAGGTGGCCGCCGCCAGCACCAGCCCCAGCATCCCGAGCGCCAACGCCAGATCCCTTGCGAATTGCGATGCGGCGACCGCCACGCGGGCGAGATCGGCCGCCACAGCGACACGCACCGGCGCGCGGCGGTCGCCCATGGTCAGCAACACGCGGCGTTCACTGGCCAGGAGCCGTGCGTTCGCAGGCCCGGGGATGACATGACGGTGCAATTCGCGAGGCGACGGTTCGTCCTGCGGCAGATCCAACGCCGTGTCCCACAGCGAACGCGAACGCAGCACCTGACTGCCGTCGTCTGATACCTGCCAGTACAAGCCAGAAAGTGGATCTGCGAAACGCGGATCGGCCGGCGGCCGGCCCACCACCAGCCTGCCCTGCGCATCGACGTCGATACCCGCGACGAGTTGCTTCAGATAGACGTCGAGGTCGTCGCCGATGGTGCGCGTGACGTGGCGTTCGAACAGCAGCGTCAGCCCGGCGCCGGCAATCGTCAGCGCGACCAGGATGGCTACAATTCCGCCAGCGACCAGTCGCAGCCGCAGGGAGCCCCAGCTCACGGTGTCGTCTCCGGTACCAGATAGCCGAAGCCGCGCCTGGTCTCGATCAGATCGGCACCGAGCTTCTTGCGCACTCGGCCGACCAGCACCTCGAGCGCGTTCGACTCGTGGTCCTCGCCGTGGCCGTAGACGTTCTCGTCGAGCTCCTGCTGCGACACCACGCGGCCTCGGTGGTGCAAGAGAAAGGCGATCAGGCGATATTCCAGCGGCGACAACGCGACGTGTACGCCGCGCAGTGTCACTTTCATCTGACGCTCGTCGAGTTCGACCTCGCCGGCGGCAATCCGAGGAGAAGCTTGCCCCACCGAGCGGCGCACGATCGAGCGCAGGCGCGCCAGCAATTCTTCCATGCGAAACGGCTTGGGCAGGTAGTCGTCGGCGCCGGCGTCGATACCATCGACGCGCTCGGCCCAGCTGCCGCGCGCCGTCAGTATCAGCACCGGCATCGACCTTCCGTTGGCGCGCCAGCGCTTGAGCACCGCCAGACCGTCCATGCCGGGCAAGCCGAGATCGAGGACGACGGCGCCGTAATCCTCGGTGTCACCGCGGAACCAGGCTTCCTCGCCGTTGCGGACCATCTCGACCACATAGCCGGCCGCGCGTAGCGCCCTCTCCACATCGGCCGATATCCGTCGGTCATCCTCCACGAGCAGCAGGCGCATCACTTCTCCTTGATGCGTTCAATCTCGCCGCTGCGCGCGTCCACGTACGCTTCGTAGAGGCGGCCCTTGTCATCGACCAGGCGAAACTCATAGATCCAGCGGCCGCGCGCACGCTCTATTTCGACGCCGGCAACCTCGCCCGGCAGCTTGCCACGCACGGATGCGAGGATATCGGCGAGCGGCTTGATTTCGCCAGCCTCGACAGCGCGGCGAACCGCGTCGGGGGCACCTTTGTCGTGATCGCTTGCTGACGCAGGCACGGACGCAAGCAGCACTCCCGCCAGCAATGGCACTGCAAGGAATTCCAAAAGGCGAGGTCGTTGCATGGGCAAAGCATGCCCTATTCGACCTGACAGATCGCTGACGTGGATCAACAAGGCCCGTCAGGGGCGGCGGCCGCGGTTGCCGCCAGCTCTTTCTGCTCGGGCGCGTGACCCTCGTTGGCCGCTCGGCTGACAATTCACTGACATGCTCCAACAGGTGGCGGTCAGGGCTCTTCTGCCAATGTCCGCACATCGCCTCGCCGCATGCCGCGGCCTGGCGCCACAAGCCGGAGAGACCCATGCGCAAGATCACCTTCTTCACCGTTACCGCCGCCGTGCTCGCAGCCGCCGCGACCGCTCATGCCGGCAGCCTCGGGCGTCCCTGCACAGCAGCGCCACAGACGAGCTGGCTCCCGCTTCAGCAATTGCAGGCCAAGATCGAAGCCCAGGGCTACAAGGTTCAGAAGGCCAAGCTCAAGAATGCATGCGGTGAACTCTACACGATCGACAGGTTTGGCAGCCGGATCGAATTGTTCGTCGATCCGACCAGCGGCCAGATCGTCGGTCAGCTGTAGGGAGCTGAGCGATGAGCGCCATTCACGAGACGACCCTAGCCGGCGGCGAGACGCCGACGGCCAAGGTCAAGGTCTGGGATCCCTTCGTGCGCGTATTCCATTGGTCGCTGGCCGGGCTGTTTCTGCTCGCTTATGCGACCGGCGACGAGATCGAAAGTGTCCATATCGCAGCCGGCTACACGATTGCCGGCTTGCTTGCGGTACGAATTGCGTGGGGTTTCGTGGGGCCCCGCCATGCGCGCTTCAGAGACTTCGTGCGCTCGCCGCACGCCGTCTTCGCCTATATGCGCGACGTGGCACTGCTCAAGGCGCCCCGCTATCTCGGTCACAATCCCGCCGGCGGCGCGATGGTCGTGGCGCTGATCGTCACGCTGATCGGCACCTGCACCACCGGCTGCATGATGACCAGCGGCAGCTTCTGGGGAGAAAAATGGGTGGAGGAGGTGCATGAGTCGTTCGCCAACCTCATGATCGGCCTCGTCGTCGTCCACGTGCTCGGCGTCCTGGTGGCGAGCTTCGAGCACAGCGAGAATCTGGTGAAGGCGATGATCACGGGAAGCAAGCGTCCATCGTAACCGGGGCCGAGGAGCCGGTTCATTATCTCTCGACGAACTGGCTCCCGTTCCACCACAGCGTTCGGCGCTTGCCGCGCCCGTCCAGGACTTCAAGGAAGGCCCGATCGCGGGAAGAAGATAAATGCCGCTTGAGGCAAATCAACCAAGGCGGTGGTGGAGTAAGGCAAAGATGCAATCGAACAGCACTTCGCCCGCCGGTGAGCGTGGGACATCCCTAATGCGAGTCAGTCGCGCCACTCTCCTTCTCGCCTCTTCTCGGGCCACGCTCGCTCGTACGCTCGTTGTGATGGCATTGAGCTTCTTACCTTCCGTGGCGATGGCGGAGAATGAGCTGAAGCTGAGCGATGTGCAGGCGCGCAATCTCGGAGTGCGCGTGACCCACCCGGTCGCGATCCGGACCGATCTGACGCTGCCCTATCCCGTCAAGATCGTGATCCCCACACAGCAATTGTGGGTCGTCAGCGCGCCGGTGGCCGGCATGGTCGCCACTCTCCTCGTCGGGCGCGGAGACCGCGCCTCGGCCGGCCAGCCGCTTGTCACGCTGGAGAGTCCAAGTTTCGTCTCCCAGCAGCGCGACTACCTGCACGCGATCGCTCAGGAGCATCTGGCCAGCCAGCAGCTGAGGCGGAACGCCGATCTGTTCGAGGGCAAGGCCGTGCCGCAGCGCGTGCTGGAGGCCAGCCAGGCTGAAGCGCGCCAGGCCGCTCTCGTGGTCGCCGAGCGGCGTCAGATGCTGCATCTGAGCGGGATGTCCGACGAAGCCATTTCTCGGCTGGCCCAGGAGGCGGCGATCAGCGCGACGCTCACGGTCAATGCGCCGCAAACCGCATCCGTCGTCGAGGTCGCGGTGTCGCCGGGACAGCGGCTCGAACAATCCGCGCCGCTCGTCAAGCTGGCGCGGCTCTCACCACTATGGGCTGAAATCGCGGTTCCTGCAGCCAATATTCGCGCAATCCGCACCGGTGCGAAAGTCGAGATCGAGGGCTATACCTCCCCCGGCAAGGTCGTGCTGGTCTCCGACACCATCGACCCTGCCACCCAGACCATCCTGGTTCGCGCAGAAATCCCCAACGACGGAGAGCTGCATCCCGGTCAGACCACCGTTGCCCGCATCGGCTTTCTCTCCGCCGGCGAAAGCACATGGGAGATTCCCTATAGTGGGCTGGTGCGGCGGGGCGAACGGACCTCGGTGTTCGTTGCAATAGCCGGCGGCTTCCGGCTGGTCCCGGTCAAGCTTGTTGCGGACGACCAGGACCATGTCGTGGTGTCCGGTCCTATCACGGAGCAGGACGAGATCGCGATCGGTGGCATCTCGGCGCTTCGCGGCATTCTCTCGGGGCTGGGGCAATAGATGCTCCGGCGCCTGGTTGCGTTCGCGCTTTCGCAGCGACTGTTCGTCCTGCTGAGCGTGCTGCTGCTGGTCGGCGCCGGCGCCGTCCTGCTACCCGGCCTGCCGATCGACGCGTTTCCCGACGTATCGCCGGTTCAGGTCAAGATCATCATGAAGGCGCCGGGCCTGACGCCCGAGGAGGTCGAGCAGCGCATCACGGTTCCCATCGAGCTCGAACTGCTCGGACTGCCGAACAAGAAGGTCCTTCGTTCGACCACGAAATATGCACTGGCCGACATCACCGTCGATTTCGAGGACGGCACCGACATCTACTGGGCGCGCAACCAGGTGTCGGAGCGGCTGTCGAACATCGCCCGTGACTTTCCCGACGGGGTGACCGGAGGTCTTGCGCCGATCACGAGCCCCCTCGGCGAGATGTTCATGTTCACGATCGACAGTCCCGAGCTTTCGCTCGCCGAGCGCCGAACCTTGCTGGATTGGGTGATCCGTCCCGCGCTGCGAACGGTCCCCGGCGTTGCCGACGTCAATGCGCTCGGCGGTTACGTCCGCGCCTTCGAGATCGTGCCGCGCAACGATGCGCTCGCCGCGCGCGGCATTTCCTACGACGTGTTTCGCCGGGCCATCGAAGCCAATAGCCGCAACGATGGTGCCGGTCGGGTGAACCAGGGCGAGGACAGCGCGCTGGTCCGGATCGAGGGCAGCATCCGGTCGATCGAAGACATCAAGGCCATCGTCGTCGACGCCCGCGAGGGCGTGCCGATCCTGGTCAACGACGTGGCGAACGTCAAAATCGGGACGCTGACCCGCTACGGCGCAGTCACCTCGGACGGCGGCGGCGAGACCGTCGAAGGGCTCGTCCTCGGCTTGCGCGGCGCCAACGCCGGTCAGCTCGTCCGCGACGTGCGCGCCCGGCTCGCCGAGCTGCAACCCTCGCTGCCGAAAGGCGTCTCCATCAACGTGTTCTATGACCGCAGCCACCTGGTCAACCGCGCGGTAGGCACCGTGGTGCGGGCGCTCGGCGAGGCCACTGCCCTGGTCATCGTCCTCCTGCTGCTTTTCCTCGGCAACTGGCGGGCCTCGCTGGTGATCGCTCTCAGCCTGCCGCTGGCCATCGTCTTCGCATTGATCGTCATGCGCGTGGTCGGCATGTCGGCCAACCTGATGAGCCTAGGCGGACTTGCGATCGCGATCGGCATGTTGATCGACGCACTGGTCGTCGTGGTCGAGAACATCGTCGGCAATCTCGGCAAGCACGAACCGGGCAAAGCTGCTGTTCCGCTGATCCACCTGGTGTACCGTTCGGTGTGCGAAGTCCTGGAACCGGTCGCCTCGGGCGTGCTCATCATCATCATCGTGTTCATACCCCTCCTGACGCTGCAGGGACTGGAGGGAAAGCTGTTCATCCCGGTCGCGCTGGCCATCATCTTCGCTCTCACCGGTTCACTGCTGCTGGCGCTCACCGTGATCCCGGTCATGACCTCCTTTGTACTCAAGTCAGGATCGCATCGCGATCCCATGCTGGTCCGTGCGGCGCAATGGGTCTACGCGCCTGCATTGGATTGGGCCCTGAAGAACGAACGCAAGGTGATGGCTGCGGCGCTCATCGGCCTGGTCGCTGCGGGATTCGCCTATACCAGGCTCGGCAAGACCTTCATGCCGACGATGGACGAAGGCGACGTCATCGTCAGCGTGGAGACGCTGCCTTCCGTCAATCTCGACGAGTCGCTTGCCATGAATGCGAGGATTCAGAAAGCGCTTCTGGCCGTGCCGGACGTTGCCGGCATCGTCGCGCGGACCGGGTCGGACGAGCTCGGCCTCGATCCCATGGGCCCCAACCAGACCGACACGTTCCTCGTGCTCAAGCCCGCCGCCGAGAGGCAGACCGACAATCGGGAGGCTTTGCTGCAGAAGCTCCGCGAGGTCCTCGCCGGCTTTCCCGGCATCTCGCTCAGCTTCACCCAGCCCATCGACATGCGCGTGCAGGAGATGATCAGCGGCGTGCGCGGCGACGTCGCCGTCAAGATCTTCGGCCCGGACATCACGAGGCTGAACGAAGCCGCAGCCAAGTTGTCGGCTATCCTGTCCAGCATCGACGGTGCCGAGGACGTCTACACGACGCTGAACGAAGGCGCTCAATATTACACTGTTGCGGTCAATCGCATGGAGGCGGGCCGCCTCGGCCTGACCGTGGATTCCATCGTCAACTCGCTCCGGACCCAGATCGAGGGCCGAACGATCGGGACCGCACTCGAGGAGGGCCGACGCACACCCATTCTCGTCCGCGGCAGCGAGACGACCAGGGAGGCCCCGACGCTGTTGGCGAGCCTGCCGCTGACTCTCGCTTCCGGACAGCACGTCGCGCTGTCGCAGGTCGCGCGAATCCAGCGTGTCGACGGACCGGTGAAGATCGACCGCGAAGATGGGGCGCGCATGAGCGTCGTTCGCGCCAACGTCCGCGGGCGCGACATGGTCGGCTTCGTCGAAGCGGCCCGCCAGAAGGTTGCGACCGAACTCCCGCTCCCGAACGGCTACCGGCTGACATGGGGCGGACAGTTCGAGAACCAGCAACGCGCCGCCGCACGCCTGTCCATCGTGGTTCCGGTCGCGATTGGTCTGATCTTCCTGCTGCTCTTCACCACATTCGGCGCCATCCGGCAGGCCTTGCTGGTCCTGGTCAACATCCCCTTTGCCCTGATCGGGGGCGTCTTCGCACTGGTCCTGACGGGCGAGTATCTGTCGGTGCCGGCCTCGGTTGGATTCATCGCGCTGCTCGGCATCGCCGTCCTCAATGGCGTCGTTCTGGTGTCCTACTTCAACCAACTCCGCGCCCATGGCCTAAGCGAAGATCGCATCGTCGTCGAGGGCGCCAAGCGCAGGCTTCGGCCCGTGCTGATGACCGCGAGCATCACGGCGCTCGGCTTGATCCCGTTGCTGTTCGCCTCCGGGCCAGGATCCGAAGTGCAGCGACCGCTTGCCATCGTCGTGATCGGCGGGCTGCTGTCGTCCACCCTGCTCACCCTGATTCTCCTGCCGATCCTGTATCGCCGCTATGGTGGAACGTCGAAGGTGGCGAAATGAGCGATCGGCCGGTCTGTCTCACGCTGATCGTACCGCGTCAGCTCCGCGACGAGGTGTTCGACTATCTCATCGAACAGACCGACCTCCTTTCGGGATTCACGGCATCGCACGGAGCCGGTCACGGCGCCGAAGTCCGATTGCAGACGGCCGCCGAACGCGTGAAGGGCCACGCCGATCAGACCGTCGTGCAGATGGTCCTGGCAGAGAGAAACGCCGCCGGCCTGCTCGACCGGCTGCGGGCTTCATTCGCCGGAACGAAGCTCGTCTATTGGACGATGCCCGTGACGGAGTTCGGCACGATCGATTGAGACCACCTCAGAAATCCGTCGACATCGACAAGAGCAGGGTTCGCGGCGCCCCTTGCGCCAGTGCCGAGTAGCTTGCGACGCCGGCCCAGTAATTGGTGTCGAACACGTTCTGGACCAGGGCCCGCAGCGTGACGGGCCGGTTGTTGATGCGCGTGCTATAGCGCGCGCCGAGATCGAGCCGGGTCCAGGCCGGAACGACCTGCGTGTTTGCCCCATTCAGATATTGGTGCCCGGTATAGATGGTGTTTGCGACCAGCGTCAGTCCGGGTGCGAACGGGGTGTCCCATTCAGCGGACAGATTGGCCTGCACCTCGGGCACTCCTATCGGCGTCTTGCCGATATTTGCCAGCGTGCTCGTCTTCGTCAGCACGGCGTCGATCAGCGTCACGCCGCCAAGGACGCGAATGCCCGGCTGCACTTCTCCGAACACGGTGAATTCCACGCCGCGATTGCGCTGCTCCTGATCGGCCCGGAAGATGTTGTCGGCTCCCGTCTGCCCCGACGGCTTGGTAATCTCGAACAGGCTGATCGTGGTCGCCAGCATGCCGAAATCGACCTTGACGCCTGCTTCCTTCTGCTTGCTGAGATAGGGTGCAAGGACCTCGCCTTGATTGCTCGCCGTGTTCGGTGCCAAGTCGCCCTTGCTGAGCCCTTCGATGTAATTGGCGTAGAGCGAAACGTTGCTCCAGGGCTTGACGACGACGCCAACCATCGGCGTGTACGCCGTCTGGTCATAAGCGGCGGTCACAGCTCCCGTGGTTGTGTTGTAGTTGTTCGACTTGACGCCCTGCTGCCTGACGCCGACGGTCAATTGCAGGCGTTCCTGGAAAATTGACATGGTGTCGGCCAGCGCAAGGCCGGTGAGTTCGGTATCCGACAGCTTCGGCACGGTCGCGGGAGCCGGTACGAGCTGCTGGGGACGCGCGATCGGCGCATAGATGTTGGACAGCACCGGCGTGCCGTTCACCGAGCCGCGCGCGATTTCGTCCGTGTAGTAGCTTCCCTGGAAGGTCACGACGTGACTGATCGCGGCGGTGTCGAACCGCGCGCGCACGCCGGCGTCGGCCACGTTCCTGTCGATGTCGAACTTGAAGCGTCCCGGAGTGGAGGTGGTGTTGCCCGCCGCATTCAGGATCGTCGGCGTGCCGAACAGACGATCGACCTGGGTCCTGCCGCCACCGGCGTCGGCAAACACGGTCACAGTTTCAGTCACATCGTATTCGGCGCGCGCCAGCAACGAGTTGTCGTGAACCTTGGCCCATTCCCAGGCCTGCGTCACGTTGCGCCGACCGACCGGCGCCGTCGGGACCGCGACGCCCATTGCGACCAGGAACGGCCGCGTGGGGGCGTCGAACTTTTCTTCCTGGTCGATGAAGTCGAGCGAAGCTCTGAATTTCTCGCCGCGATAATCGAACGCCGCGGAGCCGACATGCGCCTCCCGGCTCTGGTTGTCCAGCGGCGTATCGCCGTTGTGATAGCTGCCATTGACGCGAATGCCGAATTCGCGGTTCTCGCCGAACCTTCGGCTCACGTCGAGATGCGTACCGAACTGTGATCGCGTCGCGTAGTCGGTCGTCACCCGTGTAAGATCGACGTCTCCCGCACGCTTCGGCACGATGTTGATGGTGCCGCCGACGCTGCTGTTTGGCGCCATGCCGTAAAGCAGCGCAGTCGGCCCCTTGATGATTTCGATGCGCTCGACATAGTCGGTGAACACACGGTAGTTCGGCGCAACGCCATAGACTCCGTTGAAGGCAATCTCTCCGACGTTGCCCTCCCCGATCGGAAAGCCGCGGATGAAGAAAGAGTCGAGGATGCCGCCGGTCTGCCCCGTGAAACGGACCGAAGGATCGTTGCTGACGACGTCTGCGACCGTAACGGCCTGTTGATCTTCGATCTTCTTCGCCGTGTAGCTCGTGATGTTGAACGGCGTATCCATGAAATCCTTGTTGCCGAGCAAGCCGACCTGACCTCCCCGGGCGACCTGCCCGCCTGCGTAGGTCGGCGGCAGTGCGCCGGGCCTCGCAGCCGTGGGGGTCGCTTCCGCCTGCAACTTGGCCCGCTCGTTCGCGGGCGCGCTACGGCCCGCCCTGCGGCCTGGATTGGAGCGCGGACGTGCGCGCGGCTTCGGCGCGTCTGCTGTGACCGTCACGGCCGGCAACGTCGCCTGCTCTGCCCCCGTCCCGGCGCTTTGCGCGTTGGCGCCGTGCAGGAAGCCGTCGGCGAACAAGGCGATCGAGACAAGGGAGGCGGCGAATGCCGCGGGGCTGGAGAACCTCGGAGGCGCTTTGACGGTGGACGCCAGAACAGCAGTGGAACGGCAAATGACTTTCGACGGCATCTCGCAGCAGCTTCCGGTTTGATGAATACCGGGGCGACGTGATGGTGGAACAGTCACCGAGTCAACGAAAGAGCCTTTACTTTCAGTAGTTTAGAATAAGACAAGATCTAAATATGGGGAGAAGCGCCGGCTGCTGGCCGCGGCTGTCCCCTGGATCGCAACCGGCTCAGTGCGGACACCGCTGCCGTCCCAATCACTCCGCTGAGGCCTTGGCGTGGCGCTCGGAGGATTCGAGCGCCTCCTGGGTCAGGCTGCGTCGGCGCCAGATGTAGCCGACCACCAGCACGACCACGACGCCGAGCATGGCGCAGAGATATTCGCCACCTGCCCCGCCATGGCCGAACTGCGGAGGAATACGCAGCGCGCCGAGCATGCTGTCCAACGAGGTGCCCAGCGGGCCGTCGAGCAGCGCATGCAGCTTCGGCGCGATGCCCGGGTCGGTCGCGATCACCTCACCCGCAACCCAGCCGAGCAGCGCAGCGCCGGCCCAGACCAGGACCGGCAGCTTCGCGAGCAGCGCCATGATCAGCGCGGCGCCGGCGACGATCAGCGGCACGCTGATGGCGAGGCCGAGGATCAAGAGCGGCACGCTGCCATTGGCCGCGGCGGCGACCGCAATGACGTTGTCGAGACTCATGACGATGTCGGCGACCACGACGATCTGGATGGCGTGCCACAGATGCGAGGCGGACTCGACGTCGTCCTCGTCCTCGTTTTCCGGCACCAGCAGCTTGGCCGCGATCACGATCAGCGCGAGACCGCCGGCGAGCTTGAGGTACGGCAGCCCCATCAGGGTGGCGACGATTCCGGTGAAGATGATCCGCAGCATCACCGCTGCGCCGGCGCCGAAGATCATGCCCCAGAGCCGATGGCGCGGCGAGAGACCGCGGCAGGCGAGCGCAATCACCAGCGCGTTGTCGCCGGAGAGCAGAATGTTGATCCAGATGATCTTGCCGACCGCAATCCAGAAGGTCGGTTCGGCCATCTCATTGCGGAACTGGGTGAAGAATGCCCCGATCGTAGCGGGATCGAAGATCTGCCAAAGCCAGTCCACAATGAGTCCTTTCGCCCGTCGTCCCTAACCTGTCGGCCGATGGATCAGCCGACGATCTCGTTGCCAGAGAAGAACTGCGCGATCTCAATCGCGGCGGTCTCGGGCGCATCCGAACCGTGCACCGAGTTTTCGCCGATCGACTTGGCGTAGAGCTTGCGGACGGTGCCCTCGGCAGCCTTGGCCGGATCGGTCGCGCCCATCACCTCACGGTACTTGGCGATCGCGCCCTCGCCTTCCAGAACCTGCACCACGACCGGACCGGAGATCATGAAGTCCACGAGTTCGCCAAAGAAGGGGCGCGCCTTGTGGACGGCATAGAAGGTCTCGGCCTGCTCCCTGGTCATGCGAATGCGCTTCTGCGCGACGATGCGCAGACCCGCCTTCTCGATGACGGCGTTGACCGCGCCGGTCAGGTTACGCTCGGTCGCGTCGGGCTTGATGATCGAGAAGGTGCGTTCGATGGCCATAAATCTTGTCCCTGGGAAAAGCGGTGGTTCGGAGTTGCGGGGCTTATATCGGCGCCTTTGCCGGACGGCAAGCGATCGCGAAACCGCCGCACAGGAGCTTCGCCGCTGAGACGGGCTGCAATTTCAGCAAGGATGACAACAATTTCACCCAGATGAACCCAATCTGAAACCGCCGTCAGGGATCGGTTCAGCTTCCCCGGAGTAAGGTCGGATGCATCGAAGCCGAGGCCTGATCGTCGGGCGGATCGTTCCGACGGTCTTTCCATCGACGCGATAGCCCCGCACCGGCAGTCTTAGGAGATCACCACGTTGAGGAAACTTTCGCTTGCCGCCGTCGCCGCGGTCGCGCTGGGTGGCGCGCTGGCGCCGACCTCCGCTTCCGCCCATTGGCACGGCGGCTGGCATCGCGGCGGCTGGCACCATGGCCACCACGGCTGGGGTGGGCCGCGCTTCTATGCCGGCGGCCCGGTCTCTTACGGTTATGGCGGTTGCTATGTGCGCCGGCTGGTCCCGACCCCCTGGGGACCCCGCTGGCGGCTGATCAACCGCTGCTACTGAGCCCGTCAGCACCTTTCCAAGGGTACCTAAGCCCCCCAGGTACCTTCCAGGAGAAGCCCCGGCGCTCCCCTCGCCGGGGCTTTGCCTTGAGCGGACAAGGCCCGGTTCATACAATTTTTACGAGAATGCCCGGCATTTCCCACAATCAGCGAAACCAATTGGGCAGCAATGACTTGGTACCGTGTCCTCACTTTGCGAACACGGAACCCCGCGATGGCTGGCCTTCTTGCCAATGACAGCGAACAGATCGACCGGCGTACCAGCCGCTCGATTTGCGACGCCGTGGCCGAACGGCTGCAGCAGAACCTCCGGCCCGAACCGCGCCTCCCGACACATCTCGAGGAGCTCCTCAACCAGTTGAGGCAGCGCGAGCGCGAGGCGCACTGACGGAAAAACGAGTTGCGTTCGACGCGCCTTGCGGTGACAAGGCCGCATGCTGTCCATCACCGATCTCTCAATCCGTCTCGCCGGACGCCTTTTGATCGACAACAGTTCCGTGCAGATCACGCCCGGATCACGCGTTGGCCTGGTCGGACGCAACGGCACCGGCAAGTCGACCCTGTTCAAGGTGATCCGCGGCGAGCTTGCGGCCGAGCACGGCTCGGTCACGCTGCCGCCCCGCTGGCGCATCGGCAGCCTCGCGCAGGAAGCGCCGAACGGGCCCGAAAGCCTGATCTCCGTCGTGCTCAAGGCCGACCTCGAACGCGACACGCTGCTCGCTGAGGCCGAACACGCGACCGATCCGCACCGGATCGCCGAGATCCAGACCCGGCTCGTCGACATCGACGCGCATTCGGCGCCGAGCCGCGCCGCCGCCATCCTCTCCGGCCTCGGCTTCTCCGCCGCCGATCAGCTCCGCCCCTGCGCCGAGTTCTCCGGCGGCTGGCGCATGCGTGTCGCGCTCGCCGCGACGCTGTTCGCGGCTCCCGACCTCCTGCTGCTCGACGAGCCCACCAATTATCTCGATCTTGAAGGCACGCTGTGGCTGGAGGATCACCTCGCGCATTATCCGCGCACGGTGATCGTGATCAGCCACGACCGCGACCTCCTGGAAAGCTCGGTCGACCAGATCCTGCACCTGGAGCGCGGCAAGCTCACGCTCTACAAGGGCACCTATTCCTCGTTCGAGGAGCAGCGCGCCGCGCGCGAGTTGCTCGATGCCAAGCAGCTCAAGCGCCAGGAAGCGGAGCGCGCGCGGCTGCAAGCCTTCGTCGACCGCTTCAAGGCCAAGGCTTCCAAGGCGCGGCAGGCACAGTCTCGCGTGAAGATGCTGGAGCGGCTGAAGCCGATCACGGCGCTGGTCACCGAGGACGTGCGCGAGATCAGCTTTCCCGCGCCGGAGAAGATCCTGTCGCCGCCGATCATCGCGGCGGACAACGTGTCGGTCGGCTACGACCCGGCCAGCCCCGTGCTCAATCGCGTCACCCTGCGCATCGACAATGACGACCGCATCGCGCTTCTCGGTGCCAACGGCAACGGCAAGTCGACGCTCGTGAAGCTGCTCGCCGGGCGGCTCGCGCCGTTCTCCGGCAGGGTCACGCGCGCGGACAAGCTGTCGATCGCCTATTTCGCGCAGCATCAGCTCGACGAGCTGAACGAGGACGCCTCCACCTACGACCACGTCCGCAAGCTGATGGGCGATGCGCCCGAAGCCAAGGTGCGCGCCCGCGCCGGCGCGATCGGCTTTTCCGGCAAGGCGGCCGACACCAAGGCCGGCAAGCTCTCGGGCGGCGAGAAGGCGCGGCTGCTGCTGGGGCTGGCGACCTTCTTCGGCCCCAACATGATCATTCTGGACGAGCCGACCAACCATCTCGACATCGACAGCCGCGCCGCGCTCGCCGAAGCCATCAACGAATTCCCCGGCGCTGTCATCATGGTCTCGCACGACCGCTACCTGATCGAGGCCTGCGCCGACCGGCTCTGGATCGTCGCCGACCGCACCGTCACCAACTACGACGGCGACCTCGACGAATACCGCCGCCTGGTGCTGTCCGCGCGCAACGCGGAAAGCTCCCCGCGCGAGCGCAGCGCCGCGCTCGAGAAGCCGCAGCGCGCGAGGTCGGACAATCGCGGCTCGCTGAAGAAACGCATCGCGGACGCCGAAGCCGAGATCGCCCGCGTCACCGAGATCATCGCCAAGATCGACACCGCGCTGGCGCTACCCGACATCTTCAGCCGCGATCCCAAGCAGGCCGCGCAACTGTCGAAGGCGCGCGTGAACGCAGCCGAGGCACTGGCGCGTGCGGAGGAGCAATGGCTCGAGGCGAGCGCACAATACGACGAGGCGGCAGGGTAGCGCCTCCGTCGCGTGGGCTGCTCGATCAAAATGTGACGAAACAACCCCATGCACAGCACCGGTGCCAGAATACCGATCAATGAACGATTGAATTTGCAGCCCTTTAGTGGCTCCACTCTCGTGGTTCCGAGGTCGCGATTGCTCGCCGCAATGGCTCAGTCCGCGTATTGCCCGGCTGCCTTGATGGTCGGAGTCCACCGGTCGATCTCAAGCGTCAGCATCGCGCCCAGGGCCGCGGGCGGCGTTCCGGCAGCACATCGCGAAGAGCAGCCGTCAACTCTCACCGGTTCGCCGCGCCCTAAGCCTCGCTCTCCGTATCGCTCTCGAGCCTCGTCCGCAGGTCCGCGACGATGCGATGAACGGTTTGCAGGTCCTTGACCGAAAGCCCCTTCGAAAGGCTATTGACCCACGGCGCCTGCAAAGCCATGGCGGCATCGAAAGCGCGCCGCCCCTTGTCTGTCAGGACGACAAGCTGCGCGCGGCGGTGATGCGGATTGGCCTCGAAAGCAACAAGTCCTTCCGCGTTCAGGTCATTGACGATGCGCTGCACGTTTTGGCGATTGGCACCCAGATCGCGGGCAAGCCAGGCCACCGGCTGGGGACGCTCTGCGTCCATGATGGCGCCAAGGATCTGCCAGCGGGCGCTCGTGAGCCCGAGCCGGGCCACCAGGCGGTCCCCTGCGGTCAGGAGCAGGCTATTCAGCCGGAACAAGTCAAGCATGAGGTTCGTCAGAGCATCACCGGCCGGCGTTCGTTGGGGCTTCGGCATCCGTCACCATGGACTGTTATTGACATGATGATGTCAAATAGCTAGTTTGCTCAGGATACCCCATTGACAACATGACACCAAACTGAACGGAGCCGGCCATGGCGCACCTCCGCCCACTGGACCCCGACTTTCCCATCGAACGCCAGCTTGGCATCGACACCAGCCCTGTGGTCCTAGTGAATGTGTTCACCCTCGACCAAGCCCACGAACAAAGCTTCCTCCAAATCTGGCAAGACGATGCCGCCTTCATGAAACGGCAGCCGGGCTTCATTGCCACCCAGCTTCATCGTGCGATCGGTGAAAGCCCGACATATCTGAACTACGCCATCTGGGAATCGACTGCCCACTTCCGGGCTGCATTCAAGCACCCTGAGTTCAGATCGAAGATCTCAGCCTATCCCTCGACCGCAGTCGCCTCTCCGCATCTGTTCCGCAAGGTCGCCGTGCCCGGCATCTGCGTCGCGTAGCTTCGGCAGGCCCATGACAGGGATCATCCATCCATTGGCGGGCGCGATCGCGCTGACGACCATCGCGACCTTCTGGCTTTCCACGGCTCTCTCCGAGCTGTTTGCGTCACACGCGAGCGTGGCCATGGTCAAGACGGCGATACCCTGGGGCTTCCTGTTACTGGTTCCGGCGATTGCGGTGACGGGGGGCTCAGGGTTCCTCCTCGCAAAGGGGCGACGCGCTGGCCTGATCGGGGCAAAGATCAAGCGCATGCCTTTCATCATCGGCAACGGCATCCTGGTTCTCATTCCCGTCGCCTTGTTTCTTGCCTCCAAGGCGAAGGCCGCCGAGTTCGACACCACGTTCTACGCGGCGCAGACTCTCGAATTGCTTGCAGGCGCGCTGAACATCGTTCTTCTCGGCCTAAACATGCGCGACGGTTTCAAGATGAAGGGCCGTTTCCGCGTTGGCCAATCTGACAACACCAAGGCTCTGCCCTGAGGGGCGCTACACGGCTTTTGATCGGTCCGCCCGAGACGAGCAATCCACCGCTTTTCGCGAGGAGACCGAACCTGATCCGCTTCGCGCTTGCCTTGCTCTTGCTGCTATCGCTGGCAGCATCGCCTCGGTGCTGCCGCATGTCCGCGACGGCAGTTTGCGCGCTCTCGCGACCACATCGCTGCGGCGCTCACCAGCCGCGCCCGATGTGCCGCCGCTGGACGAGCTTGGCTTTCATGGCTTTGAAGCGAACGCCTGAATGGCAACGGCCGGAACGCCGGCTGCGATCGTCTCACGCCTGCACGAGGAGGCTGAGAAGGCCGTGGCAGCGCCGACTGCGCGACAGAAGTTCGCGGCCCTCGGCATGGAAACGGTCAAGCGTCTGCCGAGCGAGTTTGCCGATCAAATCCGGGCCGAGGCTCGGAAATGGGCAGAGCTGATCAAGCGGTGGGATTGCGCCGATCCAGTGATCGGCAACCGAGGCCGAGCCTCAGGCCGCGTGTTTCTTCTTCGGCTTCGCCGTCCTCGGCATCGGCTGCGGATCCGGATTGCCCTCGATCGAGGACAGCCGACCGGCCGTGAAGGTGTAGATGCCCGCACGCGGCCCGGTGGTCCACGTGACCACCGCAACGCGGCGGCCGGCGGCATCATTGGAGAGGTTGACGTTCGAGGGTGCGCCGATGCCGCGCACCACGTCGCATTCGGTATGGCCGAGCGCGACCGTACCGCCCATCGGCGCCGGTGCCGTGGTCGATGCATTGGCATCGGCCGGTCCGGGCGGCGGCGCCATGCCGGGACAGGCACCGTCGGCGCTGACGAGATCCTCAGCACCCACCGGCTTGTCCGGCGTCAGCGGCGGCGATTCGATCGAGATGTTCTTGATGAAGAGGCGGCCGGGCCGCTGGAACCATTCTGCGTCCTTCGACAACAGATCGGTCCCGCCCGAGCAGCCCGCGACCAGCGGTGCTACGGCAGCCAACGCAATCATGAGCGAGCCGGGAAGCTTTTGATGTCGCACGATAAACTAATTCCCCGCCTGAAGGACCAGCCCTAAACGATTGTCCCAACATCCCTTTGCGGCACGAAGGTGGCCGAGGCCATCATCCTTCGAAAAGTGCAAATTATCATTAATTGCGGACCGTTGCTAATTCCGCTTCTGCCACCTGCCCCGCTCGTCGGCCTGCCAATAGGTGACATCAAATCCCCGCGCCTTGCAATCCGTCCAGGCGCTGCGCGCCAGCGCCAGCGCGTCCGGATCGTCGCCGTTGAAGAGCAGCACCATGCGCTCATAGGCCTGTGCGTCCTGCGGCAGCGCAGCGTTGTCGATCAGGAAGCGGACATTGGCGCCGTTCGGATTGTCCGCCTCGATCGCCAGCACGATCGGCTGGTCAGCGGCATCGTTCACGCGCCATGTCGCATGTGGCAGGAAGGAATCGTCGCGATAGGTCCATAAATGCGCGTCCAGCGCCTCGGCGCGCTCTTCCGAGCTCGACTGCACCACGACGCGCCAGCCGCGCTCGAGCGATTTCTCGAGAAGCGGCGGCAACACATTCTCCACCGTCATGTTTTGCAGATGGTAGAACAGCACTTCAGTCATCTCGGATCATTTGCGCTCGTAGTGGTCGGAGACCAGGCGGTCGAGCAGGCGAACGCCGTAGCCACTTCCCCAGCTCTGGTTGATGTCGGTCTTCGGCGCGCCCATGGCGGTGCCTGCGATGTCGAGATGCGCCCAGGGCGTGCCGTCGACGAAGCGCTGGAGGAACTGCGCCGCGGTGATCGAGCCGCCGTGGCGGCCGCCGGTGTTCTTCATGTCGGCAAACTGGGAATCGATCAGCTTGTCGTATTCGGGGCCGAGCGGCATGCGCCAGACCTTCTCCCCGCTTTCGACGCCGGCCACGAGCAGCCGGTCGGCGAGCTCATCATTGTTGGAGAACATGCCGGCGTGCTCGGTGCCGAGCGCCACCATGATCGCGCCTGTCAGCGTGGCCAGATCCACCATGAATTTCGGCTTCACTCTCTTGGCGACGTACCAGAGCACGTCGGCCAGCACGAGGCGGCCCTCTGCGTCGGTATTGATGATCTCGATGGTCTGACCGGACATCGAGGTGACGATATCGCCCGGCCGCTGCGCGTTGCCGTCGGGCATGTTCTCGACGAGGCCGATGGCGCCGACCACGTTGACCTTGGCTTTGCGCGCAGCGAGCGCATGCATCAGGCCGACGACGCAGGCCGCGCCGCCCATGTCGCCCTTCATGTCCTCCATGCTCCCGGCCGGCTTGATCGAGATGCCGCCGGTGTCGAAACAGACGCCCTTGCCGACGAAAGCGACGGGCGCCTCGCCTTTCCTGCCTCCGTCCCAGCGCATGATCACGGTGCGGCTCGGCCGCGCCGAACCCTGGCCGACGCCGAGCAGCGCGCCCATGCCGAGCTTCTGCATCGCCTTGACGTCGAGCACCTCGACCTTGACGCCGAGCTTGCGGAGCTGAGCGGCGCGGCGCGCGAATTCCTCGGGGAAAAGCACGTTCGGCGGTTCGTTGACGAGGTCGCGCGCGATGATCACGCCGTCGATGACGTGACCGGCCGAGGCAAACGCCTTCTTCGCAGAACCTGCGTCGCCCACTGCAAGCGACACGTCGGCGCGCGAGCCGCCCTCCTCGCCATCCTTCTTCTTGGTCTTGTAGCGGTCGAACTTATAAGTGCGCAGGCGCAGGCCCGAGGCGAGCGCGACCGCCTGCTCGCTCGTCATGGCGCCACCGGGCAGCTCCGCCATGACGGTCATGGCGGTGGTGCCAGCGGGCAGCTTGCTGGCGGCCACGCCGCCGAATTTGAGGAAATCGTTCGTCTTGAGGCCGGTCGCCTTGCCGGCGCCGATCACGATCAGCCGGGTCGCCTTCACGCCCTCCGGCGCCAGAATGTCCAGCGCGGCCGCGCTTTTACCCTTGAAGGCGGCGGCGGCAGCCGCGCGCTTCACAAGATCGACACCGCCACCCAGTGCCTTGGCCGTCGCCGGGCCGAGCTTCAGGCCCTCGTCGCAGAACACCACCAGGATGCCACGAGGAGCGGCAGACAACGGGACAAAGCCGACCTTGATGGCATCGGACATGGGTAACTCCTTTAATGCATGGAACTTTCGCCGTTCGGCGGTGCCGGCCACGGGCCGGAGCTGAACGGCGATTCACTGAGGCTTTCCCCACTATGGGCCAGCGGCCCGCCCGATGCCAAGCGTCGCCGTTGCCGCCTGGCCACAACCAGCAAAATATTAACCATATATTGAAGGTGCCACGGGGCAGCCATTTTGTTGACGGATCAAAGGGATGGTAGTGAGAAAATGAACCGCCGGAAGAGCTGTTGGTCAACCATGGGGCCCCCCTGACCGGGGATTGGTTGGCAGCCGGAATTCTGGTCGACATTCGGGGGCTGATGGGGATTCGTGCGGTAGCGCATGGGGTCGATCGATAGGTATATCTTCCGCACGACGCTGGCGTCGTTTGCGCTGGTCCTGGTCAGCCTCACCGGCGTGATCTGGATTACGCAGGCGCTGCGCGGCATCGACCTCATGACCAGCCAGGGTCAGACCATCCTCACCTTCCTCGGCATCACCAGCCTCGTCATCCCGGCCCTGGTCCTGATCATCTCGCCGATCGCGCTGATGATCGCGATCTCGCACACGCTGAACAAGCTCGCGACCGATTCCGAGATCATCGTGATGAATGCCGCCGGCTTCTCGCCATTCCGGCTGTTCTATCCCTTCTTCTACGCCACCTGCGTAGTGGCGCTGCTGGTCGCCTTCATCGCGGCCTATCTCGCCCCCGACGGCATGCGGCGGATCAAGCAGTGGGATGCCGAGATCACCGCCGACGTGCTCACCAACATTCTCCAGCCCGGCCGCTTCGCCCAGCTCGACAAGAACCTGACGATCCGGATCCGCGAGCGCCAGCCGGGCGGCATCCTCGCCGGCATCTTCATCGACGACCGCCGCGATCCGAACGAGCGCGTGTCGATCGTCGCCGAGCACGGGGAGATCGTGAAGAACGAGACCGGCTCGTTCCTGGTGCTGGAGACAGGCAATCTCCAGCGCTTCGAGGCGGGCAAGCGCGACCCCGCGCTCGTGGCGTTCGGCCGCTACGGCTTCGACATGTCGAAGTTCTCGGGCCAGGGCCGCGACGTCACCCTCGGCATCCGCGAGCGCTATCTCTGGGAGCTGTTCTCGCCGTCCGAGAACGACCCCGTCTACAAGCAGATTCCCGGCCAGTTCCGCTCGGCGCTGCACGACAGCATTCTGGCGCCGATCTATCCCTTCGCCTTTGCCGTCCTGACATTCGCTTTCCTGGGGGCGCCGCGCACCACCCGTCAGAGCCGCAATTTCTCGATCGGCTCCTCGATTGTCGCGGTGTTCGGCCTGCGCATGGCCGGATTCGCCTGTTCGGTGGTCGCGGTGAAATCGCCGGGCGCAGTGCTGGTCCAATATGCGCTGGTCGGCGGCGCGATCGGCATCGGGCTCGCGATGATCATCGGCGGCGTCGTGGTCGAGCCGCCCGCCGGCCTGATGGAAGCCATCAACAGGTCGAACGCGCGGATCGCGCGGCTGTTCGGACGTCCGGCCACCGCATGAGCATGCTCACCAACACACTCGGGCGTTATTTCGCCGGCCGCTTCGTCGTCGCAGCGCTCGGCGTCTTCGGCGGCATTTTCCTGCTGCTGGTGCTGGTCGACTACATCGAGATGGTGCGCAAGACCTCGGGGCTGGCCTCCGCGTCCGCGATCATGGTGGCCGAGACCTCGCTGTTCCGTGTGCCGCAACTGCTGGAGAAGCTGACGCCGTTCTGCATGCTGATCGGCGCCATGACCTGCTATCTCGCCCTCTCCCGCCGGCTCGAGCTCGTGGTGGCGCGCGCCGCCGGCATCTCTGCATGGCAATTCATCTCGCCCGCGCTCGGCAGCGCGCTTTTGATCGGGGTGATCGCCACGGTCGCCTACAATCCGATGTCCGCGAACCTGCGCGAGTTGTCCAAGCGCATGGAAGCCGAGCTGTTCGGCTCGGCGCCCGGCGGCGGCATCCAGGACGCCTCCGGCTTCTGGCTGAATCAGGTGACCAGCGACGGCCAGACCATCATCAATGCGGCACGCAGCGAGCAGCAGGGCATCCGACTCACCGGGCTGACGCTGTTCCGTTTTGACCCGGACCAGCACTTCAAGGAGCGGGTCGAGGCGCGCGAGGCGACGCTCGAGGCCGGCCGCTGGCTGTTCAAGGGCGTCCGCCGTTTCTCGCTGGACGCCCCGCCGATCGATCAGGCCAACCTGGAGATTCCGACCACGTTGACCGAGGCGCAGGTCCGCAACAGCTTTTCCACCCCCGAGACTGTGTCTTTTTGGCAACTACCGAGCTACATCCGCTCATCCGAGAGCTCGGGCTTCGCGACAGCCGGATACCGACTCCAGTATCAGAAGCTGCTGGCGCAGCCGTTTTTGCTTGCCGCAATGGTGATGCTCGCGGCCTCCGTGTCGTTGCGCTTCTTCCGGATGGGCGGCGTGCAGAAGATGGTTTTGAGTGGCGTGGGCGCAGGCTTTCTGCTCTACGTTCTGTCGAAAGTAACTGAGGATTTGAGCAAGGCTGAGTTGATGCATCCGATCGCTGCGGCGTGGTTGCCCGTTGTGGTGGGCGGCCTCACCGGCTTTTTGGCCTTGCTCTATCAGGAGGACGGATAGTGACTGCCGTCCACCGAGGGCTCGTGTCCCGTTTGACGCGGCGCATTTCGGTGCGCGCGAGCGGGCGCGGCTTGTCCGTCCGCAGGCTCCTGATTGCCGTCGTCGCTGCGTCCTCGCTCGGCGGGTTGATCGACGTTGCCGCCGTGGCGCCGGCCCATGCCCAGAGCTTCACCTATAATCCGCTGCCGCCGCGTCCGAAGCCGCCGAAGATCGCCAACGACAACCAGATGCTGGTTCAGGCGACCGAGGTCAATTACGACTACAACAATTCGCGCGTCTCCGCTGTCGGTAACGTTCAGCTGTTCTACAACGGCACCAGCGTCGAGGCCGACAGGGTCATCTACGACCAGAAGACCAAGCGGCTGCATGCCGAAGGCAACATCCGCATGACGGATGCCGACGGCAAGATCACCTATGCCGAGATCCTGGATCTCTCCGACGATTACCGCGACGGTTTCGTCGATTCGCTGCGCGTGGACACGGCCGACCAGACCCGCATGGCCGCGAGCCGCGCCGACCGCTCCAGCGGCAACTACACGGTGTTCGAGAACGGTGTCTACACGGCCTGCGCGCCGTGCAAGGACGATCCGAAGAAGCCGCCGCTGTGGCAGGTCAAGGGTGCGCGCATCATCCACGACCAGCAGGAGAAGATGCTGTACTTCGAGACGGCACAGCTCGAATTCTTCGGCGTGCCGCTCGCCTACATGCCCTATTTCTCGACGCCCGACCCGACCGTGAAGCGCAAGTCCGGCTTCCTGATGCCTGGCTATTTCCCGGGCACTGCGAACACGGGATTCGGCGCCGAGGTTCCCTATTACTGGGCGATCGCGCCCGACATGGACGCCACCTTCACCCCCCGCTTCATGACGCGGCAAGGCGTGATGCTACAGGGCGAATTCCGCCAGCGCCTGATCGACGGCGCCTACCAGATCCGCGCCTACGGCATCAACCAGCTCGATCCCGGCGCGTTTTCCGGGCAGCCCGGCGACCGCGACTTCCGCGGCGCCGTCGACACCAAGGGGCAGTTCGCGCTGAACGACAAATGGGTCTGGGGCTGGGACGGCGTCCTGATGTCCGACTACTATTTCTTCTCGGACTACCGGCTCTATCAGTACCGCGATCCGCTCGGCTCGTTCCTGCTGCTGCCGACGGAAGCGCTATCGCAGCTCTATCTCACCGGCGTCGGCAACCGCAGCTTCTTCGATGCCCGCACGATGTACTGGCTGAGCTATTCGGGCAACCAGAGCCAGGTGCCGATCGTCTATCCGGTGATCGACTATTCCAACGTGCTGAACTATCCCGTCTTCGGCGGCGAGTTCAGCTACAAGACTAATTTCGTGAACCTGTCGCGCGACGAGGCGGTGTTCGATCCGATCACGACGGTCGCCAACACCAGCAGCCTGTGCACCACGGCGTCGGCCGATCCGCTGGCCCGCACGCCTTCGCAGTGCCTGCTGCGCGGCTTCCCCGGCACCTACACTCGCCTCACGGCGGAAGCGCAGTGGCGCAGATCCTTCACCGATCCGTTCGGCCAGATCTGGACGCCGTTCGCCAGCCTGCGCGCCGACGCGATCAACTCCTCGGTCTCCAACCAGCCCGGCGTCTCGAACTACCTCCCCGTGGGCGACACCCAGGCGTTCCGCCTGATGCCGACCGTGGGCCTGGAGTACCGCTACCCCTTCATCAACATTCAGCCCTGGGGCTCGACCACCGTCGAGCCGATCGCGCAGATCATCATCCGGCCGAACGAGACCTATGCCGGCAAACTGCCGAACGAGGACGCCCAGAGCATGGTGTTCGACGCCTCGAACCTGTTCAGCGTCGACAAGTTCTCCGGCTATGACCGCGTCGAGGGCGGCGGACGCGCCAATGTCGGCGTGCAGTCCACCACGCAGTTCGACCAGGGCGGCGCCATCAAGGTGCTGTTCGGCCAGTCCTACCACCTGTTCGGCCTCAACTCCTTCGCGGTCCAGGACACCATCAATACGGGCCTGGATTCCGGCCTCGACAAGCCGCGCTCCGATTACGTCGCGAGCGCCAGCTACTCGCCCAACAGCACCTACACGTTCAGCGTCCGCTCCCGCATGGACGAGCAGACCTGGAACGTGCAGCGCTTCGAGGCGGAAGGCCGCGCCAACTTCAACCGCTGGTCGGTCAGCATGCTGTACGGCAATTACGCGCCGCAGCCGGAGCTCGGCTATCTGACCCGCCGCGAGGGCATCCTGACCACAGGCTCGGTGAAGATCGCGACCAACTGGGTGGTGTCGGGCTCGGCGCGCTGGGACCTCGAGGCCAACAAGATCAACCAGTATGTGCTCGGTGCCGGCTATGTCGACGATTGCTTCGTGCTGGCGGCGAACTATGTAACTTCGTATAGCTACGCGGCCGGCACTGCGCCGCCCACGCTGAGCCACGCGTTCATGTTCCAAATCGGCCTGCGCACGCTGGCGACCTCGTCGACGACCAACAGTTCCGCCGGCCTCCAGTGAACGGTTTGAAGTGCCGGCCGCGTTTGCCTCATCACGACGTGGCTGACATGCGAGCGACATCATGACGACCCCATTGCCAGTCTTCCGCCTCCTTCTCGCCATCGGTGCCGGGCTCATGCTGACCGCCCTGCCCGCGCCGTCGCACGCGCAGAATATCGTCGTCATGGTCAACGGCGACCCGATCACCGATTTCGACATCGAGCAGCGCGCCAAGCTCGACCAGCTGACGACGCAGAAGACCCCAAGCCGGCAGGAGGTCATCAACCAGCTGATCGACGACAGGGTGAAGCTCAAGGAAGGCAGGAAGTACGGCGTCAATCCCGGCGTCTCCGACGTCAACCAGTCCTACGAGGGCATGGCGCAGCGTATGCGCATCACGCCGGATCAGCTCACCAAGTCGCTCGAATCCAAGGGCGTCCGCCCGGAGACGCTCAAAGGCCGCATGAAGGCCGAGATGGTCTGGACCAGCCTCGTGCGCGGCCGCTACAAGGAGCGCCTCCAGGTCGGCGAACGCGACGTCGCGCAAGCGGTGCAGGCCCAGACCGGCGAGAAGCTCCAGGTCGAGGGCACCGAATACAAGATGCAGCCGATCGTGCTGATCGTGCCGCGCGGCTCGTCGCCGGCGTTCCTTGAAACCCGGAAGAAGGAAGCCGAGAACTATCGCGCGCGCGTCGGCAGCTGCGAGGAAGCCAACTCGCTGTTCCGCTCGACGCCGAACGCCACCATCCGCGACACCGTCACCAAGACCACGGCGGAGCTTCCCGAGCCGCTGCGCAAGGTGCTGGACGACACGCCGATCGGCCACATGACCGCGCCCGAGATGACCAAGAACGGCATCGAGATGGTGGTGCTGTGTTCGCGCAAGCCGACCATGATCGACACGCCGAAGAAGCGCGAGGTCCGCGAGAAGATGTATCAGGAGAAGTACGAGAAGACCCAGAAGGCCTATCTCGACGAGCTCCGCAAGGCGGCGATGATCGAATATCGCAACCGCTGATGGCCAAGCCCCTCTCAGAGTCGTCCACCAAGTCCGCAGCCAAGCCCCTTGCCCTGACCTTGGGAGAACCCGCCGGCATCGGCCCCGACATCGCGATCGCGGCCTGGCTGAGGCGCCGCGAGCTGAACCTGCCCGCCTTCTACCTGCTCGGCGACGAAGCGCTGATCGCGCGTCGCGCCAAGGCGCTCGGCGCCGGGATCAGGATCGCGTCGTCGAGCGCCGGCGAGGCCGCTTCCGCCTTCGCCGATGCCCTCCCCGTGGTCGCGACCGGCGAGCATGCGACCGCCGAGCCCGGCAAGCCCGATGCATCCAGCGCGCCGGCCGCGCTCGCCTCGATCCGTCAGGCGGTCATTGACGTGCGCGCGGGCCGTGCCGGCGCCGTCGTCACCAACCCGATCGCCAAGAGCGTGCTCTACCGATCGGGCTTCCGCCATCCCGGCCACACCGAATTCCTCGCCGAGCTTGCCGCGGAGAACGGCCGCGTTCCGCAGCCGGTGATGATGCTGTGGTCGCCGCGGCTCGCCGTGGTGCCCGTGACCATCCATGTCTCGCTGCGCGATGCGCTGGCCCAGCTCACCAGTTCCCTGATCGTCTCGACCGTACGCATCGTCGCCACGGAGCTGAAGTCCCGCTTCGGCATCGCAAAGCCGCGCATCGCGATCTCGGGCCTCAATCCGCATGCCGGCGAAGACGGATCGCTCGGCCACGAGGAGCAGACCGTCATCGCCCCGGCGCTGAAGGTGCTGCGCAACGACGGCATCGAGGCCAGGGGCCCGCTGCCCGCCGACACCATGTTCCACGAGGCCGCGCGGCAAACCTATGACTGCGCGGTCTGCATGTATCACGACCAGGCGCTGATCCCGATCAAGACGGTCGCCTTCGAGGACGCCGTCAACGTCACGCTCGGCCTGCCCTTCATCCGCACCTCGCCCGACCACGGCACCGCCTTCGACATCGCAGGCACCGGCAAGGCAAATCCGGCGAGCCTGATCGCGGCGCTCGAGCTTGCGAGCCGCATGGCCGCTTCCCAAAGCCGATGAGCGCGATCGACGACCTCCCGCCGCTGCGCGAGGTCATTCGCCAGCACGCGCTGTCGGCCAGGAAATCGCTCGGCCAGAACTTCCTGCTCGACCTCAATCTGACCGCGCGCATCGCGCGCGCGGCCGCGCCGCTGGACGAGGCGACGATCGTCGAGATCGGCCCCGGCCCGGGCGGGCTGACGCGGGCGCTCCTCGCGCTCGGCGCCAAACGCGTCATCGCCATCGAGCATGACGAGCGCGCAATCCCTGCGCTGGAGGATATTTCGGCACGCTATCCCGGCCGCCTCGAGATCGTGCATGGCGATGCCATGACCTTCGATCCGCGCCCGCTGCTCGGCGATGGCAAGGCCAAGATCGTCGCCAACCTGCCCTACAACATTGCCACCCAGCTTCTCATCAACTGGCTCACCATCGAGCCCTGGCCGCCCTGGTACGAGATGATGGTCCTGATGTTCCAGCGCGAGGTCGGCGAGCGCATCGTGGCGCGCGAGGACGAGGAGGCCTATGGCCGGCTCGGCGTGCTCGCCAACTGGCGCTGCGAGACCAGGATCCTGTTCGACATTGCGCCGTCCGCCTTCGTGCCGCCGCCGAAGGTCACCTCCTCCGTCGTGCGCCTCGTGCCGCGCCCAGAACCTCTGCCGTGCGATCGCAGGCTGCTGGAGCAGGTCGCCGCAGCAGCCTTCGGCCAGCGGCGCAAGATGCTGCGGCAAAGCCTGAAGTCGCTCGGCGTCGATCCCGCGCGGCTCGCACAGGCCGCCGGCGTCGATGCGACGCGGCGCGCCGAGACCGTTCCGATTCCAGGCTTTGTTGCCATGGCGCGCGAATTGGCCGATATACGCGGCGAAGCAGCATGATCCGGACCCGAAGGGCCGCGTTAGCGCAAAGCGCGACGCCGTTCTCCGAAACAGACCATGCTCAAACAATGAGCTAATTTCGGAGGAAGAAATATGGCGTTGATGCGCAGGCAGTCCCTGGTCAAGTTCGACGCGCCCTTGTGCGAGACCGTCATCGACACGCCGAAGCCGCAAGGCCGCGAGGTGCTGGTGCGCATCGAGCGCTGCGGCCTCTGCCATTCCGACCTGCACATCCAGGACGGCTATGCCGATCTCGGCGGCGGCAAGAAGCTCGACACCACGCGCGGCATGACGCTACCGTTCACGCTCGGCCACGAGATCGCCGGCGTCGTCGACGAAGTCGGCCCGGACGTGCCCGCCGGCCTCATCGGCGCGAAGAAGGCGGTGTTTCCGTGGATCGGTTGCGGCCAGTGCCGCGATTGCCTGAACGGCGACGAGAACCTCTGCGTCAAGCAGCGCTTCCTCGGCGTCTCCATCGACGGCGGCTTCGCCACCCACGTGCTTGTTCCCGACGCCAAATATCTGCTCGACTACGATCCCCTGCCCGTCAACCAGGCCGCGACCTTGATGTGCTCCGGCGTCACCGCCTATGGCGCGCTCAAGCGCCTGGTCGATCGTCCGCGCCAGCGCAACCTCTTGCTGATCGGCCTCGGCGGCGTCGGCATGATGGGCCTGTCGTTCGCGCAGGCGATGTTCAAGCAGCCGATCACGGTCGCTGACCTCTCACCGGCCGCGCGCGACACCGCGCTGAAGAACGGCGCCGCCGTCGCCTACGATCCGGCCGAGCCTGACGTCATCAAGCGCATCCTCAAGGAGACCGAAGGCGGCTTCGACGAGATCGTGGATTTCGCCGGCAACGAGAAGTCGATGGCCTTTGCCGTCGCGGTCGCTGCGCGCGGCGGCAAAATCGTGGTCTCCGGCCTCATGGGTGGCCAGTTCACGCTGCCCATGGTGCAATGGGTCTACAAGCGCATGACCATCGAAGGCTTCATGGTGGGCACGCTCAGCGAGGCTCACGAGCTGATGGCGCTGGCACGCGCCGGAAAGATCAAGCCGACTCCGATGCGCGAGGAGCCGATGGGCGACGTGCAGAAATGGATCGACGAATTACGTGCCGGCAAGGTCGTCGGCCGCATCGTGCTGACGAACTGACTAACTCCAGCGGCGGGCCTGACGGAAGTCTCGCCCGCCGCACGGAACGCCTTCGACCCGGCCGCGTTGGCTGCCCATGTCCATTCGCTGCACTGTCGAAAGCGCGTTCTTCATCGCCTGGAGCTGCCTGGAGACGAGCGGCGAGCTCGGTCCGCCGGACGAGAGCGCGAACGTCCTTCTCGACTCCATCGAAGCGCAGCTCAAGACTGGTGAACGCCGGCAGTTGATGCTGGCGAACAAGGCGATCGACGCCTACCGCGCGCACGTCGCGCTGAACCGATCGTCGCGGGACTGCGAAGCCCATTTCGGGTGAACGATCGATCGCCCCACTCGGACCCGACGGCTTTCGGGCGGATCGGGGCCGGCGGTCCGCCGACCAGAGCACATGGCACGGCGTCAGCCGCACGCCTTCCAAGTTTTCAACGCCCGAACATCCGTTGTGTGCACTTTGGAACCGTCGGTTCCGCCGCGGAAACGTAGGTTTCCCGCTGGCGCCGATTCCCGGCTTGCCAAGAGAACACGTTGTGCCCGGTCGGCCCCAGAACGATCTGCTCCGGCAGCTCACCCATCAGGACTTCGAACTGCTCGCGCCTCACCTTCAGCCAGTCGAGGTCGAGGCGAGCCACATCCTGCATCACGCCGGCGACAGCGTGGCGGCGGTTCATTTTCCCTGCGGTCCGGCGCTCGTGTCGTTCGCCGTCCCCGTTGATGACGACCGCGAGGTCGAGAGCTTGCTGGTGGGCCGCGAGGGTGCGGTGGGCATTGCCCCCGGCCGCACGCCCTCGCTCGCCTATTCGCGGATTGTCGTGAAGCTCGGCGGCACACTGGTCCGGCTGCCGCTTCGGGCCTTCGAGCAGGCGCAGCAAAGGTCACCCACGCTCCAGGAGGTGTTCTCGCGCTATGCCGACTGCCAGTTCGCGCAGCTGCTGCAGACCGCGGCCTGCAACGCCGCCCATTCCATCGAGCAGCGCGCCGCCAAGTGGATCATCTCCGCGCAGGAACATATCGGCGGGGCCGAGATTCCCGTTACGCACGAGCAGCTCGCCGGCATGCTGGGCGTCTCCCGCAGCTATGCCAGCCGCGTTATCCAGATGTTCAAGGCGAGGCGCATACTCGCGACGCGCCGCGGCGCCCTCCTGGTCCTCGACGCGTCGGCGCTCGCCGCAAGGGCCTGCTGCTGCGACGTTTGGGTGAACAGGTATTTTGACGAGGTCCGGGGCCAAGCGGCAACCGCCGAGGGCTAAACTGTCTCGTCTAATGCCTCCGTCTCACCCGCGCGGCGGCGACTGCCGCTTCAGGTGCAGATAGATTGGGCTGAAATCCCCGAGCCGCTGCAATTCACGCCATTGCGACACGATCAGCTCGCCCTCGCGCAGGTCCATGGCTCCGCTCCGCCTGAGGTCGGCGAGTGTCCGATTCACCGTCGCGATCGCCATGCCCAGCGTCTCGCCGAGCTGGGCCAGGCTGATCGGCACGCGGCAGCGATTGCCGCGGACCAGCTGCGCGGCGCGCGCGCGGTAGAACAGCTCGCAGAACAGGTGCGCCATGCGCGCCTGCATCGGCCGGGCGCTGTTGTTGGTGATGGCCTCGCGAAAGATTGCGGCATCGAGCAGCGTCTCGCGCCAGACGGCCAGCCCCAGGGCGGGCCGCCGCCGGAACGCGGCGATCAATTCGCGATGCGGGATGAAGGCCACCGACGCCGACCCAAGCGCGCAGAGCCCGTGGTCCATCTGGTCGATGAAAAGACCCTGCGAGTCCGGCAGGTCACCGGCGAGATGAAACGAGAGATATTGTCGTCCACCGCTGAAAAGCAGATGGTAGCGCGCGACCATGCCGGAGACGACCAGCGCCGAATGTTCGGGCTCGTCGCCCTGCCGGATGAAATCCTCGTTGGGCGCGAAATCACGCTGCGTGAAGGTGAGTGCCCGGATTTCGGCAATATCCTCCTCTGCCAGAGCGGTATGCTCGGAGAGGTTCCGGATCAGCACGTCGTGGGCTTTTTCCATGGGGCAGCCAAAAATCGCGCCGGTTCTATCAAATGATACGTCCGGCTTGGTTCAGCGGACTAGAACGCTGGTCAGAAGCACAGGTTGCTAACCGGCCTGCGACGCATCGGATCGCAGCCGCACATTCCATATTTCGGACCGAGCCGACCTTCTCATGAGCCCTACGACGACGATTCTGGAGCGCATCCGCGGCCTGTTCGCATCTGACACGGGCGGCCACCTGGACAGCATCAGCGACGCCCTCCTCAAGGCAACGCTGAAACAGCCGGCCCGCCCGATGTCGGATCAAGAACTCGCCCGTGCCATCCGCGAGTTCCGCGCCGCTCCGGTCTCCGACTGGAGCATCGCAAAACTCTCGCGGCGCTTCGTCGAGGCGTCGGCGCCGCACGACAGCTGAAGCGCGCACACGATTCTCATGCCGCATCCCAAGTTTCTCGCGCGCCTCCAGACGATCGAAGGACTTTCCGAGCAGGAACGCCGGCAAATCGCCGGCTTGCCGTCCACACTGCGCCAGGTCGCGGATGGCGAGATCGTGCTGCGGCAGGGTGAGACCGCTTCACGGTGCGTCTTCGTCGTCAGCGGTTTCCTTTACCAGTCCCGCATCGTCGGCGATCGCAGCCAGACCCTCGCGTTTCACGTTCCCGGCGACATGCCGTGCCTGCACACGCTGCTGGTGTCGCCGCTGGATGCGGACCTGGTCGGGCTCGGCCCGACCATCGTCGGCTCCGTCGCGCATGGCCAGCTTCGCCAGCTTCTCGACAGCTCCATCCACTTGACCCACGCCTTCTGGCGCGAAACGCTGATCGACGCGGCGATCTCGCGGCAGTGGATCGCGCGCCTCGGCGCCCAGGCGGCGCTGCCCAAGGTCGCGCATCTCATCTGCGAGCTCTCAGCGAGGCTGGAAATCGTCGGCCTCGTCAAGGACGGCAGTTTCCAGATGCCAATGACGCAGCGGCACGTTGCGGATGCCTGCGGGCTGTCGATCGTCCACGTCAACCGTACCATCCAGGAGCTGAGGCATCGCGGGCTGATCGCGTGGGAGGGCAGCGAGATCGAGCTGCTGCAGCCCGACGAGCTGCGCAAGCTTGCGGATTTCAGGCCTGACTATCTGAGCTGAGCGCGGCGGCATACGAGGCACTAGCTCGTCCGTCGAATCTCCTCCCGTTGGGACTCGACCTCCTCGGCGTCCTCGTCGTCGACCTTCATGACGTGGTCGCGGCCGGCCACCTTGAGCAGCTCATCGAGCTTGGCGTGGATCGCCTGGGTGTCGCGGTGCTCGGCGCGCTGGATCACCAGCGTCATGCCCCACGTCGCCAGCGTCGCGAACGAGTGCCATTCGAGTCCATTGCCCAAGGTGATCCAGGCCACGCCATAGGCCAGGAACACCGCGAACGCGGCCGGGCGGGACGTGGCGACGCCGATCTCGGTGAGCCAGCCTTTTGACTTGGGCAGAGCCATGCGCGGCAACTCGCGTAGGGCACCGCCGTTCCCGGAAAAGCTGAGGACGTGTCGCTCCAGTCGCCTCTTGCTCTAGGATCGCGACGAATGCGGCCGCCAGTGTTCGAGCAGCGGACCGCCGGACCCCAGCACCGGATCGGTCTTCGGCTTGCGGACCTTGGCGATGCGCTTGACCGCGTCGGGACGCTCCCGCGTGTCGGTGCACTCGTCGTACGTGCCGTCCTGCGGGTAGGCTCCGACGACCAGAAAGTCCCGGCTGGACTCGATCAGCCGGTGTCCCGTGCCCGCGGGCAGGATCAGAACGTCGCCGGCCTTCACATTCAGGATGCGCCCCTTGATGCCGCCGCACTCGATCCTGGCGGAGCCGCGCGCCACGCCCATCACTTCGTGGATCTGCGAATGATAATGGACGAAGTCGTACACGGTGTCGCGCCACGACCGGCCCCAGCCGTTCGTGTCGAACAGCGTGTCGATGATGACC
This sequence comes from Bradyrhizobium cedriense, assembly GCF_054602315.1. Taxonomy (NCBI): domain Bacteria; kingdom Pseudomonadati; phylum Pseudomonadota; class Alphaproteobacteria; order Hyphomicrobiales; family Nitrobacteraceae; genus Bradyrhizobium; species Bradyrhizobium cedriense. The sequence continues at coordinate 475,419 of NZ_JBTSWB010000003.1, forward strand.
TCCGGCGGAAAACGCCCGGGCTTCAGATTCACCGCGCCGCGATAGAACAGCAGCGGAAGCTTCGGATTGTTCGGCACGATTCCATCGTCGCGAAAATGGATGGCTGCCGGCTTCCGCGCCCGCACCCGCAAAGTTGCCGCATCGGGATGGTCTTCCACGAGCTTCTTGGCAAAATTCTTGATCTGATCCTTGACCGGCATGCTTTCTCCTCAGCCGCGATTCAACGGCGGCAGAGGTGAGAAGTTTCGAGGTGGAACGGGCCTCATGGAAGAAGGACTCAATCCGTCAAGCTGCCGCCGGCTGAGCAATGCAGGACTCCGGCTCGAAGGAAATCGTGCCGCAAGCCGAGCCGCTGGCTCGCCGCCGCGCCACCCGGGCGACCACCGCGGCAGGGATTTGGCGAGCCGGCTCGTTCCATAGGAGCCTCCGGAGGCTCCCTCCATATGGCTGATTGCGTCGCTAGGGCATCCAGCTATAATTGCGTCATTGGCTCTTTCGCACTGCGCATGAGTGGATCTGGGCATCTCGATCAACTGATTGACCGCATCTACGAGGCCGGGCTGATACCCTCATTGTGGCCCGAGGTCCTCAATGAGATCGGTATCGCTATCGGCGGGAATGGCGGCCTGCTTTTCGCAGTACGCGACGGCTATGTCAGTGCGGTCAATTCCGCTAATCACGATCAGACGATGCCTCTTTTCCTGAAGGAGGGATGGAGCGAGCGCGATCCGTTGCTGCCGCGTGCCGCCGCTCTGAACTATGCTGGCTTCCTCAATGATGGAGACCTTCTGTCGGAGGAGGAGATTGCGACCAATGACGTGTATTGCAATTTCTACCGCAGGCACGGAATTGGCTACAGAGCCGGAACAATCATCCCAATACCGAGCGGAGATTCGATTGCGATAGTCATGCCGCGGCACCAGGACAATGGACCGGTGCCGCGCAACATCGTCCAGGTCCTTGATGACTTGAGGCCGCATCTGGCTCGCGCATCCCTGACCGCAAACCGGCTTGGCTTCGAACGCGCTCGCGCGCAGGCCGATGCGTTGCAGGCGATCGGGCTCCCCGGAGCGATATTGCGCGAAGGTGGCCGATTGCTGACGGCAAACGGCCTGTTCGAAGCACTCATGCCGTCGCTATTCCACGATCGCGCCGAACGGTTGACTTTGACCGATGCTGCCGCGGACGGGTTGTTCTTGGCAGCGCTGGCGACTTCGTTCGCCGGCAACAGTCGGATGGTCAACTCCGTTGCCATCGCAGCGGCGATGGATCGCGTGCCGATGGTCCTGCATGTCATCCCCGTGCGCGGATTGGCACGCGATATCTTCACTCGAGCCACTTTCATGCTCGTCGTGACTCCAGTCGATCGCGGCGCGGTACCGACTGCGGAAGTTCTGCAAGGGCTGTTCGACCTGACGCCGGCAGAGGCCCAGGTAGCGCGTGGCGTTGCACAGGCGGAATCGCTCGACGCGCTCGCCGCAGCAATCGGCGTAGCGCGAGAGACAGTACGCACGCAGCTCAAAGCCGTGCTTTCAAAGACCGGTCTATCGCGTCAGCAGGAGCTCGTCAGCCTGCTCGCCGGCAAGGCATTGCGCGGCGACTAGACTGTTATGCATCCGCAAAGCGTGGATCAGACCAGGATAATCTTACGCTGGCTTCTCGCGCGGCGTGAACTCCCTTGGGCTTTTGATCGCCTGTCCTCGTTATGGCACGCGCCGGGCTGGATCAGACGTGCCTGAGTCACGCAAGCTCCTCTTCACCCAAATGGGTGAAGACATAAGTCGGCCCTCCGGGTTCAAGTCTGTCCAAGTTGGATGTTTGACGAGAAGCGGCAGCGATGGTCAGACCGGCGTTTTCGATATTCGAAGTGATCTTGGTGCAGCGCAGAAGAAAATGGACCTGGAGCATCTGCACAAGCGAGGGAGCAGTCGTGGTGCACGGGCGGGAACCAAGTCGACCTGCCGCAAAGTACCAAGCTGAAAGAGCACTTTTCATGCTGCTTCTGACCGCGCCCTACCGGTCGCGACTTCCTGTATAACGAAGCCCTCATTGAGCTGCGTCTGGCTCAACCGACGTTGACCGACCGAGGCGTCGGGCAAAACAGCTCGTCAATCCCTCGGCGTAAAAACATTTTACTTTTCCGAATTTCGGTTTTATGGCATATCCACGTCATCCCGGCCCTGCCAAAGGGGCGCTTCGCGATCGTCACGAGATGCGGGCCGGGTGGCGGTGGACGCGGCAGCGCCGGCGCGGATCAGCGTGATGACAGGGCGGGCAACCGTGAGGCATCGCGCAGACGCGATACGACACGGCGCCGTAACAGCGGTCTCGTCTGTGCCGGGGGCGAGCACACGCAAGCCCTCGGGCATTGAGGCGGGACCGTCCGCGGACGGAGAAGTCGTGTGGTCCTGACGCCCGGGGTCTGTGCGTCAAGGCTTGCGGTGATGTGGCGGCCCGACCGGGTGCGCGCATCAGCCATCTGCAAGGCGACGGGGGCAATAGTGCATCGCTCCCCGAGGAGAGCACGAAGGACACCGTTAAAACCAGCCGCGCAGGGAAGGCCGAGCGTTCGGCCAATCCGTGATCCACCCCGTGTGCATTTCTATGGCGCACGGATCTGCGGGTGCCGCCGGCGCCCGGCCTTCCCTGCGCCCTTTGGCCTCCATCGGGCGATGTGACGAAGCAAGACTCGGGCGAAACGCGCCGCGAGATCGCCTGGGCATGGTCCCTCGCACGGGCACAGGCCGCCGCGCTGCTTTTCGCCTGCACGCCGGGGTGTTAGACTAACGCCATTGCTTTGGGGATTTTTGATGCGCGCGAGGATTTTCAATCGCGTTGCGGGGCTGGCGGCACTGGTCGCGGCATCGCTTGCCGCCATGCAACCAGCCTCGGCCGAGAAGCGCATCGCGCTCGTGGTGGGCAACTCCGCCTACAAGAACATCACCCCGCTCGACAACCCGTCGAGGGACGCGAGCCTGATGGCGGAGACGCTCGGCGCTCTCGGCTTCACGCTGGTCGGCGGGCGCGCCCAGCTCGATCTCGACAAGAGCGCGATGGACCTCGCGGTGCAGAACTTCGGGCGACAGGTCCAGGGTGCCGACGTCGCATTGTTCTATTATGCCGGCCACGGCGTACAGGTCGCGGGCTCCAACTACCTCGTGCCCGTCGGCGCCAACCCGACCCGCGAGGCCGATGTCGATTTCCAGATGACCGACGTCAACCTCGTGCTGCGCCAGATGCAGGGCTCCGGTACGCGCCTCAATCTCGTGATCCTCGATGCCTGCCGCAACAACCCCTTCGGCTCGCGAGGCCTGCGCGCATCGGACGGCGGCCTTGCACAGATGCGCGCGCCCGAGGGCACACTGATTTCCTATGCGACCCAGCCCGGCAACGTCGCCCAGGACGGCAGCGACGGCCACAGCCCCTATACCAAGGCCCTGGCAACAACGATCCGGGTCGCGGGCCTCGACGTGTTCCAGACCTTCAACCAGGTCGGCCTCGCGGTGAAGCGCGCCACCGCGGGCGCGCAGCAGCCCTGGGTCTCGTCCTCGCCGATCGACGGTACCTTCTATTTCGTCCCGCCGACGCAAGCCGCCCCGCCGCAGGTCGCCACGATGCGGCCCGATCCGCTGCCGGCGGAACGCCTGCGCGCCGATCCCGACCGCGTTCCCTTGCGCGATGCCGTGCTGCTGAGCGAACTCAGCGAGCGGCTCTACGAGCTCAATTTCGACCCCGATACACCCGACGGCCTGACGCGCGCCATTACGAAGCTCCAACAGCGGATCTCCATGACGCCAACGGGCGAAGCGACCGAGGGCCTGCTGCTGCGGATGCGCAGGATGGAGGATCTGAAGCCCTGGGGCTCGATCGTCTACGGGCCTGATAGCAGCAAATGGGGGATATCGTGGAACCACGCCTCGCGGCGGGCGGCCGTGGCGGATGCGCGCGGCAATTGCGGCGGCGCCAAATGCCCGATCGAACTCTCGTTCTACGGCAGAAGCTGCGGTGCCTTCGCCATCTCCGACAAGTCGTGGTCGCTTGTCCAGCGCGACAGCGTGCAGCGCGCGAAGGAAGCCGCGCTTGACGAATGCGGCAAGGCTGGCAAAGCTTGCCGCATTATCGGATCCGTCTGTGCCGACGGCTCCGGCCGCTGATGCCCTTTTTCATTTTTGGATTGCCTGCCCATGCCCAACGCCGCCGTGCGCACGATTGCCCTCGCCTGTCTCCTCAACCTCGCCTTCGTCCTCCCTTCCGCCTTCGGCCAGTCCGGCAGCGCCGGCGGCTCGATCGGCAATGACGAGAAATCGCTATCCGGCTCGCGGTCGGACCGCTCGGCCGAGCCGGCACCGACCTCACGCCGGAGCAAGCCTGCCGAAGAACCGCGCTCGTCCTCGCGAAGAAGCGGCGGAGGTGGTGGAGGTGGCGGGGGCTTTGACGGCGCCTGGATCGTCACCAGCGTCGGCTGCGGCGGCTCGACGAGCGGCGCAGTCGTCGTCACCTCCGGGAAGGTCATCGGTGAAGGCGTGAGCGGAACGGTCAGCCCGAGCGGCTCGGTCAGCACCCGCGGCCAGGGCCAGGGTGTCACCTTCACCGGGGCAGGCCGCCTCTCCGGCCGAAGCGGTTCCGGTACGTGGCGTCGCTCCGACGGCTGCGGGGGAACCTGGACCTCAGCCAAGCAATAAAGGCGGGCCATGCCCTGAATCCGCGGCGGAATGAGCGTCGCGCAGGCCCGATTCAAGCCACATCCTCTCCGGATTTGCGGCTCATTGCCACCCAACTCTTTGACGAGAAGGGACTGGTTGAGAGTTGCGTCATGCGTAAACGGGAGACCAGGATGGGCAACCGCACCGCAAAATTCGTATCTGCGCTTGTAGGCAGCATCATTGCCGGCGCACCACTGGCCGCCCTGTCGCAGAACGCGCCGAGCGCATCGAGCACCGCCAACGCGGCCGCCGAGTGCCTCACCTCGCCGAAGGGCGCAGCGCCGCAGGGGCAGCACTGGTACTATCGCCTCGAGCGTTCGACCAAGCGTCAATGCTGGTATCTGCGCGCCGCGGCCGACAAGAATGGTGCGAAAGCCGCGCAGACCGCACAGGCCACGAGCGATACGCCGACAGCGGATGCCCCGGCGCCGCAGCAGCACACGGTGCAGGACGCGCGCGCCGAATATCTCGCGCCGCCGAGCAGCGGTGCAGCCCCCAAGACGCCAAGCGCTCTCGCACAAGCTCCAGCCGCCACGCCGACGCAACACTCTGCGGACCAGACGACCGACGGCAACGCCCCCCAGCCCGCCGCGCCCTGGCCAGATGTCCCCACGGCGTCCGCTCCGCCGGCGACGCAGCCGGCACCTGCCGCGGTCGCAGCCGCGCAGCCGGCAAAACCATCCAAATCGCTTTCCCCCGTGGCGCTCGCTGCCGCTGACAGCACAGTCGACAAGCCGACCGGCTCGCTCCAGATGCTGCTGCTCGTGATCGGCGGCGCGTTGGCGCTGGCCGGCATCCTCGCCAGCGTCATCTATCGCTTCGCCGGCGGGCGCGTCCGCGTCCACTCCGCGGACCGTCACAGCTATTGGGACGATTGGGAGCCGCAGCAGCAGGATGCAAGCCGCGCGCCCTGGCACGCTGCACCGACGGCTGACGCCCATCCGCCGCGGCCGGTCGACTTCGATGCGGCTCGTCCGCAAGCGCGGAAGGCGACAAAGCAGGTGACCAAGCTTGCGACGCTCGGCCGCGAGATCAATCTGATCGACGCGCGAAAGCCGGCTGCTACCACTCCGGCCGCAGGCCACGCCCAGCTCAAAAGCAGCGAGGTCGAGCCCAAGACGTTCGACAAAGCGTTCGACAGGAAATTCGAGGTCGTGGCCACAGCGCCCAAACTCGCCACGAACGAGATCGGCGAACACCGCGCAGAGCCGGCGGCTGATCGCGACGACACGGAGGCCGTCGACATCGACGTCATCACGACGATGCTGGAACAGCTGGCGAAGGAAGGGCCGCGCCTGTCGCGGCCTAACCTTGAAGCTGACCTTGCAAATTTCGCACGAAGCCTACGAGGCCAATCTGCCGCTCGCGCTTGAGGCGCTCGGCCTTCAGGATCGACTGCACCTCGGAGAAGGCCTCGTCGACGTCGTGGTTGATCACGATGTAGTCGTACTCGGCCCAGTGGCTCATCTCGTGGCTGGCGCGGCTCATCCGCTTGCGGATCACCTCGTCGGAATCCTGCGCCCGTGAGTGCAGGCGCCTCTCGAGGTCGGCTGCCGAAGGCGGCAGGATGAAGACGCTGACGACGTCGGCGCGCGCCTTCTGGCGCAGCTGCTGCGTGCCCTGCCAGTCGATGTCGAACAGCACGTCCTGTCCCGCCGAAAGCGCCGCCTCTACCGGGCCGCGCGGCGTGCCGTAGCTGTTGTCGAACACGGTCGCCCATTCCAGGAGCTCGTCGGCCTTCACCATCGCGTCGAACGTGGCCTTGTCGACGAAGGAATAATCCTTGCCGTTGACCTCGCCCGGACGCATCGGCCGCGTCGTTGCGGACACCGACATTTTCAAGCCGGGCATCCGCTCGATCAGGAGACGCGACAGCGTCGTCTTGCCCGCGCCCGACGGCGAGGACAGCACGAACATCAGTCCACGCCGTTCGAGACCGTCAGTTCCGTGACCGCCCGTCGTCATCGATCACTCCAGATTCTGGACCTGCTCGCGGAACTGCTCGACCACGTTCTTCATGGCCAGCCCGGTGTTGGTCAGCTCGATGTCGTTCGACTTCGAGCAGCAGGTGTTGACTTCCCGGTGAAACTCCTGCGCCAGGAAATCGAGCTTGCGCCCGATCGGGCCGCCCTTGCCGATCAGCTCGCGCGCCTGTGCGATGTGCGAGGCGATGCGGTCGAGCTCCTCGCGGATGTCGGCCTTGGTCGCGATCAGGATCGCTTCCTGCATCAGCCGGTCTGAATCGAAGCGGTCGGAGGTGTCGAGCAGGGTCGCGATCTGCTCGGCGAGCTTGGCCTTGATCGCCTCCGGCTTGCGGCCGGGTGCGGCCTCGGCCTTGGTGGCGAGCTGCTCGATCTCGTCGACGCGCTGGGTCAGGATCTGCCCCAGCGACGTGCCCTCGCGCTTGCGCATCTCGACGAGGTCGGCGAGCGCCTTGTCGAATGCGTCGGCTGCAGCGGCCCGCGCGGCCTTGTCCTCCTCCTCGTCGCCTTCGGGCTCGGCGACCTCGACGACGCCCTTGATGGCGAGCAGGCCGTCGATGCTCGGCGCCACCGCGTCGACCTTGCCGGAGATCAACACGGCCGCCTTCAGGACTGCGTTGAGCACGTCCTCGTTCACGCGCACCGTGGCGGCGGCGTTGGCGCGCTTGACGTTGAGATTGGCGTAGACCGTGCCGCGCGACAGCAGCTCTCCGGCGCGCTTCTTGGCGTGAGCCTCGAGCTCGTCGAACCCCTGCGGCAACCGCACCCTGAGGTCAAAGCCCTTGGCGTTGACCGACTTCAGTTCCCATTCGAACGTGTACGGCCCGCTCGCGCCGTGGCTTCGGGCAAAGCCGGTCATGGACGACAGAGCCATCAGTTCAAATTCTCCAGAACACGGGATTCGCGAGGCCATCAAGCCACGCGAATCTTAAGACTATTTTGCCGGAAAGTGGAATCCGCAATGTCCACAGGCAGGTCCGCGCGCAAGCCTAGCGCTGGACCACCGGCGGCGAGGACTGCACCGCGCCTTGCCTTCCCGGCGCGGGATTGGCGGGAGTGGCTGGATTGGCCGGGCGCGTCGCCGGCCTTTTCTGCTGGTTCGGGCGCGCCGGTGCGGTCGCGGTCGGCGCATCGGCGGCGGCCGGCGCGCTGGCCGCCGGCGGCTGCGCGTCCTCGGGCGGCTCGACCGTGTCGTTCTGGATCTGCTTCTCCAGCGCACGGAGCTTTGCGACGTTCTTCTGGTGCGCGTCGTAGGTCTCGGTGAAGGAGTGCCCGCCGGTGCCGTCCGCGACGAAATAGAGATCGCGGGTGCGCGCCGGGTTGGCGGCGGCCTCGAGCGAGGCGCGGCCCGGATTGGAGATCGGGCCCGGCGGCAGGCCGTCGATGACGTAGGTGTTGTAGGGCGAGGGCTGCGTGATCTCGCTGCGCTTGATCGGACGGCCCAGCGTGCCCTTGCCGCCGACGAGGCCGTAGATGATCGTCGGATCCGACTGCAGCTTGATCCTCTGCTTCAACCGGTTGACGAACACCGCGGCGACGCGGCTGCGCTCGTCCGGTTTGCCGGTTTCCTTCTCGACGATGGATGCCAGCGTGACGAGCTGCTCCGGCGTCTTGACCGGAATGTCCTGGTTGCGGCGCTCCCAGATCTCGGCCAGCACGCGCTTGTGCGCCTGCTGCATGCGCTGGACCACCTGCTCGCGTGGGGTGCCGCGCGGGAATTTGTAGGTTTCCGGCAACAGCGTGCCTTCGCGCGGCAGCTCGCGCACGCTGCCGGTGAAGATGTCGTTGTCGGACAGCCGCGCCACGATCTGCTCGGAGGTCAGGCCCTCCGGAATCGTGACGGCATGCTGCACCACCTTGCCCTCGACGATGGTGGCGATGACGTCGCGAAGCGACGCGCTCTTCTGGAACGAGTACTCGCCCGGCTTGAGGTCCGAGCTCGCCTTCAGAGCGGCGACGCTGGCGATGAACACCCATGGATTGACGTCGGTGACGCCTTCCCGGTTCAGCGTCTCGGCGATGTCGCGCTTGCCCGCCCGCTGCGGGATGTTGACGATCTTGTCTTCCCTGAGCGGCCCGGGTGCTTCCAGCAATTGCCGGCCGTAGTAATAGATGCCGCCCGCGCCGAGCATGGAGATCAGCAGCAGGGTGATGATGGCATTGCCGACGATCACGAACGGATTGCGCGCGCGGTCCGATCGCTTGGGCGGCGGCGGGAGTTGCTCGGGCTCGAGCGCTGCCCGCGGACTCCGGGGTGAAATGGGCGGCCTTTCACTCATCGAAACAACCTGAATCCTGCCGGTTCAATCGCGGCCCGACAATCGCTTGCCCTGCCAAAATGCACGCGCCCACGTCCATGACTATCGCCGAATGCGGCAAAACGGTGGATTCGTCTCAAACGCAACTAACTGACCAAGCGCCGGACGATCACCGACGCGTTGGTACCGCCAAAACCGAAAGAATTCGACAATGCGACGTTGACCTCGCGCTGCTTCGCCTTGTGCGGCACGAGATCAATCGCGGTCTCGACCGACGGGTTGTCGAGATTGATCGTTGGCGGCACGACATTATCGCGAATCGCGAGAATAGCGAAGATCGCTTCGATCGCGCCGGCCGCGCCGAGAAGATGGCCGGTCGACGACTTGGTCGAGGACATCGCCACCTTGGAAGCGGCATTGCCGAGCAGACGCTCGACCGCGCCGAGCTCGATCTCGTCACCGAGCGGCGTCGAAGTGCCGTGCGCATTGATGTAGTCGAGATCGGATGCGGTGAGGCCGGCGCGCTTCAGCGCCGCCAACATGCTGCGGAAACCGCCATCGCCGTCGGGCGACGGCGAGGTGATGTGATAGGCATCGCCCGACAGGCCATAGCCGATCACCTCGGCGTAGATCCTCGCGCCACGGCGCCTGGCGTGCTCGAGCTCTTCCAGCACCAGGACGCCGGCCCCCTCGCCCATCACGAAACCGTCGCGGTCCTTGTCGTAGGGACGCGAGGCCTTCTCTGGTGTTTCATTGAAACCGGTCGAGAGCGCGCGCGCGGCGTTGAAGCCGGCAATGCCGATGCGGCTGATCGGCGACTCGGCGCCGCCTGCGACCATGACGTCCGCATCGCCCAACGCGATCATGCGCGCGGCATCGCCGACCGCGTGTGCGCCGGTCGAGCAGGCCGTGACCACTGAATGGTTCGGCCCTTTCAGCCCGTGCGCGATCGAGACGTAGCCGGAGGCGAGATTGATCAGACGTCCGGGAATGAAGAACGGCGACACCCGGCGCGGGCCGCGCTCCTTCAAGAGGATTGCGGTGTCGGCGATGCCGTTGAGGCCGCCGATGCCGGACCCGATCATGGTGCCGGTCGCACACTTGTCCTCTTCGGACTCCGGGTGCCAGTTGGCGTCGTCGAGCGCCTGGCCGGCTGCGGCCATGCCGAAGATGATGAAGTCGTCGACCTTGCGCTGGTCCTTCGGCTCCATCCACTTGTCGGGATTGAAGCTGTCGTTCGTACCGTCGCCGCGCACGACCGTGCAGGCGATCTTGGTCTGAAGATCGGAAGCGTCGAATCTCTCGATCCTGCGCGCGCCGCTTTCGCCGTTCAGGATGCGCTTCCAGGTCGGCTCTACGCCACAGCCGAGTGGCGAGACCATGCCGAGACCCGTGACGACGACCCGCCTCATATCCGAAAACTCCGCATCGAAAGATTCACGGCCAATAACAAGAAACCGGCTGACCGCTGCGAAACGGCCCGTCCGGTTTCAATGTTGTCCCCGCGAAATGAAGAGCGTCAGCTCTTCGCGTTCTTCTCGAGAAACTTCGTGGCGTCGCCCACGGTGAGAATCGTTTCCGCAGCGTCGTCCGGAATCTCGCAACCGAATTCCTCTTCGAACGCCATCACCAGCTCGACGGTGTCCAGACTGTCGGCGCCGAGGTCGTCGATGAAGCTCGCGTTGTCGACAACCTTCTCGGGCTCAACACCAAGGTGTTCGACCACGATCTTCTTAACCCGCTCGCCAATGTCACTCATTGCTTAACCTCGTGTTGTTCCCTGTAGACCCGACCCCCCGGGACGATACGAGCCGTCGTGGTCGTTTGACTGCCTTCGCTTACGAACTTGATTTGGCCCATCCTAACCGATGCAGGCCCGGCGAACGACGGCCAAAGGCTCCGCATCGCCAATATACAGGGTTTCAAAAACCTGCAATGGCGTTCTTTGCCCATCCGTTGAAGGTCCGGTTATCATACTTCAATTGCCTTGACTACAAGCCTCATTTCGCTCCGGAAACGGCCGTTTGCCTCATCCGGCACCGGCCTGACGGGCGGTGCGGCAACGAGGCATCAGATCATGGCCATGCCGCCGTTGACGTGGATAGTTTGCCCGGTGACATAGGATGCTTCGTTCGAGCTCAGGTAAACAGCGGCGGCCGCGATGTCTTCGGGCGTCCCCAGGCGGGCCGCCGGAACCTTGGTTAGAATCGTTTCACGCTGCTTGTCGTTGAGCGCGTCCGTCATCGGCGTCTTGATGAAGCCCGGTGCGATGCAGTTGGCGGTGACGCCACGCTTGGCGTATTCGGCGCCCAACGTCTTGATCATGCCGATCAGGCCCGCCTTCGATGCAGTATAGTTGCCCTGCCCCGGATTGCCGGTGACGCCGACCACCGAGGTGATGGCGATGATGCGGCCGAAGCGCTTGCGCATCATCAGCTTGGTCGCGGCACGCGCGAGGCGGAAGGTCGCGGTCAGATTGACGTTGATGACCTCGTCCCAGTCCTCGTCACGCAGTTGCACGAAGAGATTGTCGCGCGTGATACCGGCATTGGCGATGAGAATGTCGACCTGGCCCATCGCCGCTTCCGCAGCCGGCACCAAGGCCTCGACCTCATCGGCCTTGGAAAGATTGCAGGGCAGCACATGGGCACGCTCGCCGAGCTTGCCCGCAAGCTCGTCCAGCACGTCCTTCCGCGTTCCTGATATCGCGACAGTGGCCCCCTGCGCGTGCAGCGCCTGCGCGATCGCCCCGCCGATGCCGCCGGTCGCGCCGGTGACGAGCGCCTTTCGGCCAGTCAGATCGAACATCGATAACAACTCCTCCAAAGCACGATCCGGAAAAGTGCGCAGCGGTTTTCCGAAAGATCGTGCGTAAACCGAAAAACTCAACCGCGATGAGGAATCATCGCGCTTTAGCCCTGCTTCGCAACGGCCAACGCATCCTTGGCGGCAGCAATATCGTTCGGTCCGCCAACCGCAATGCCGACGGCACCGTCCGTAATGCGTTTGACGAGACCGGTCAGCACCTTTCCGGCGCCGATCTCGAAGAAGCGGGTGACGCCCTGCCCGGCCATATAAGCGACCGACTCGCGCCAGCGCACGGTGCCGGTGACCTGTTCGACCAGACGGCGGCGAATCTCGTCGGGATCGGTGATGGCGCTCGCCAGCACGTTCGACACCAGCGGCGCGGCCGGCGCCTTGATCGTGACCGTGGCCAGCGCGTCTGCCATGGCATCCGCAGCCGGCTGCATCAGCTTGCAATGGAAGGGGGCGGATACCGGCAGCAGCATCGCGCGCTTGGCGCCCTTGGTCTTGGCAATCTCGACGGCGCGATCGACCGCAGCCTTGTCGCCTGAGACAACCACCTGCCCGCCGCCATTGTCATTGGCTGCCTGGCAGACCTGACCTTGCGCTGCCTCGCCAGCGACCTCCATGGCGGCCTCGTAGTCGAGACCGAGCAGCGCGGCCATCGCACCGGCGCCGACCGGGACGGCCTTTTGCATTGCGAGACCGCGCGTGCGAAGCAGGCGGGCGGTATCCGAAACCGTCAGGCTGCCGGCCGCGGCCAGCGCCGAATATTCACCGAGCGAGTGGCCGGCAACGAAGGCCGCATCTCGTCCCACGGAAAAACCAGCCTCAGCCTCGAGCACGCGCAGGGTGGCGATGGACACCGCCATCAGCGCCGGCTGCGCGTTCTCGGTGAGCTGGAGGGTTTCGGCCGGCCCTTCCCAGATGATGGCCGTCAGCTTCTCGCCAAGCGCGGCATCGACCTCGTCGAACACTGCGCGGGCTGCCGGGAAGGCGTCGGCGAGGGCCTTGCCCATGCCAACGGCTTGGGAACCCTGCCCAGGAAATGTGAATGCAGCCGTCATCGGCGCTCCCTGCTTGTCGGGCATGATCCCTGCGAGAACCGGCAGCCGATGACGCACGGCCTTGGGCCATAGTTCCGGATCATGCTCCAAAGGGGGCCGTAGACACCGTCCGGGGCCGCACTGTCAAGCCGAGACGGGAGCTTCGACCAGCATTCAACGGGGAATGCGCTCCCTCAAAACCCGCCGGCGGTCTGGTTGCCATCGACTTCGGCCCCGGCCTGCGCGCGGCGCGCGCTGTTGACGAGTTGCCCCGGACGATCCTCGCGGTTCGGCTTTGCCGTCGCCAGCCCCAGCACCGCCGCGTAGTTCGGCTGCACTTCCATGCGATCCGCATACCGGCTCGCGCTCAACAGGCGATGCACCTTCGGAAGATTGTAGCAGGGCACGTAGAATAGCAGGTGATGCTCGAGATGATAGTTCACATAGTACGGCGCAATGAACAGGCGCTCGAGAAAATTTGCATGCGTGGTACGGGTGTTGCGCAGGGGATCGCTGCTGTCGGGGACAACGGCGTGCTCGGCGATGTTGCGGATGCGGGTAATGACCATCATCCAGGTCAGGAGCGGCACCAGCCACAGCAGCGGATAGGCCCACCACACGCCCGCCGCCGCGAGCGCTGCGAACATCGCGGCGTTGACCATACATTGCGGGCCGAGCTTGTCCCAAAAATGCGCCGCGCGCTGGCGCCACGGCCAGTCCTTCGGACCGAGCGCGTTGAACAGTTGCGCCTTGCGCTGCTGGTAGCCGGTCTGTCCGGTAATGTCGCGAATGAACTTGCGGCGGTAGCTCAGCTTCGTAATCGGAAACGGCGCCGATAGCACGAGGTCGGGATCATCCTCCTGCTGCGTGCGCGCATGGTGCTGAAGGTGATAGCGCCGGTAGCTGCGCGTCTCCGCAAACAGGGGATAGGCGCAGAACCACTGGCTCAGCGCCAGATTGGTTTTCTCGTCGGCGGACAGGCAGCCATGCGCACCGTCATGCATCAGGATCGCAAGGCCGAGCTGGCGCGAGCCGATGATGGCGACTGCGAAAATATAGGTGAGCGGATTGGGCCACCACGCGACCAGGGCGATTGCTCCTGATATCAGCGCCCAGGCGTGCGCGATCAGCGCAATGCCTTTCCAAGTCACGCGCTGGCGAACGTCGGCCAGTTGATCGTCGGTCAGGAAATCGCGGGCACGCATGCGAAGCGCGGTCATGGCCTAACTCTCCTCGTCCGAAGGGATCGTCGCGTCGCGCGGCTCGACCAGACGCAGGCGCGCAGCATCGCCCGTCGATTTCGCCTGCTCGCCGAGCACGCGCAGCATCTCGGCGCATAATTCATCCGGCGAACGGCCCATGGCGTAGCCTTCGAGAATGACGCCGATGGCGACGGCCCAGAAGCGCCGCGAACTTTCGTCGGGCGCACGTAGCGAGCGCCAACCATGGCGCGCCACCTGGCTCGCATAGGCCCGTGCGCCTTCGCCCTGCAGGCGCTCGATGGTGCGCTCGACCAATGGCGCGAGATCCTGGCGCCGCCGCGTCAGTGTCAGGGCCTCGGCGAAGAAGGCGACCGAATCGCTCGCGGTGACCGTCTCGGCCAGCGCACGGGTGTAGTCACGCGGCGTGCGGGCGTTCAGCGCCGCCTGCTCGGTCGCACGCGCGAGGTACAGCAGATCGCGACAGGCGCATTCGACGAACAGCGCCTCCTTGGTGCGGAAGTAATAGGTGATCTGACTCGGGAACGCGTCTGCGGCAGCGGCGATGTCGGCGATCGCCGTGCCGGACAATCCCCGCTCCCGAAACAGCGGGCTCGCAGCATCCAGGAGCAGCGACCTCATTTTGCGGCCCGCCGACCGCGTCGCGCGCACGGCGTGCTTGGGGTCGCCTGCCGCCTCAAGTGGCGCACCGGCCGACGTTTCCGCCATCGGGGTTCTCTCCTGCCTGTTATTTGTATGTCATACAAACAAATAGATCAAGCTGAAGATGGTGTGGAAGGATGGGTTGACCTCACCGTGCCAGGAAGCACCGGGGTCGAGATTGCCTCTCCAACCTTGCAAAGCCAGCCAAAATCCGTATAAGGCGCGCATCCGCAGACCCCGGCCGGGAGCTGAACGGACGGTCTCAGCAAATCATTCGTGATTTTGATGTGGCAGGGCCAGTCGGCCCGTCGTCCCGTGTTTCCGCCTTCTGAGCTTGATCCCAGAGTCCTTTCCGAAGGCCTCTTAAGGGTTTGACGCCGGGCGATGCGCCAACATGAGGAAAGGACGTCCATGCCTCTTTACGAGCATGTTTTTCTCGCGCGTCAGGACGCGAGCCCGCAGCAGGTCGAAGAGCTGACTGCGCAGATGACCGGCATCGTCGAAGGTCTCGGCGGCAAGATCACCAAGACCGAGAATTGGGGCGTGCGCTCCCTCACCTACCGCATGAACAAGAACCGCAAGGCGCACTTCGTACTGCTCAACATCGACGCGCCGTCTGCGGCCATCGCCGAGATCGAGCGTCAGGAGCGCATCAGCGAAGACGTGATCCGCTATCTCAGCGTCCGCGTCGAGGAACTCGAGGAAGGCCCGTCCGCGATGATGCGCAAGGCCGATCGCGATCGCGAGCGTGACGACCGTGGCGGCGGCTTCCGCGGCGAGCGTGAAGGCGGCTTCCGCGGCGACCGCGAGGGCGGTTTCCGGGGTGATCGCGGTCCGCGTCGTCCGCGCGACGAAGCTGAAAC
This sequence comes from Bradyrhizobium cedriense, assembly GCF_054602315.1. NCBI lineage: Bacteria > Pseudomonadati > Pseudomonadota > Alphaproteobacteria > Hyphomicrobiales > Nitrobacteraceae > Bradyrhizobium > Bradyrhizobium cedriense. The sequence goes on from NZ_JBTSWB010000003.1 coordinate 490,938, forward strand.
TACGGAAGGGGAGTAAGACCAATGGCTGAAGCTGGTGCACGTCGCCCGTTTTTCCGTCGTCGCAAGAGCTGCCCCTTCACGGGCACCAATGCTCCGAAGATCGACTACAAGGACTCCAAGCTGCTGATGCGTTACGTCTCCGAGCGCGGCAAGATCGTGCCGAGCCGCATCACGGCGGTGTCCGCGAAGAAGCAGCGTGAGCTCGCCCGCGCGATCAAGCGCGCGCGCTTCCTGGGCCTCCTGCCCTACGTCATTCGCTGATACGACATTCGACCGGCGGCGGTCGCGCCGCCGGTCGTGACTTTCTGAATTCATAAGGCTTCCGGGTCGTCCGGTTGCCGATGGTTGGGGCGAAATGCCTCTAACCGCTCGAAGGGAGCGGGACAGCTGATGATGGCATTTGTACTCATAGCCCTGATCGCCGGCGCTGCGTCGGCGCTGATGTTCGCCTCGATCATCTCGGGCGCGCTGATCTCGCTCGTCCTGTTCTATCTCGCGCCTCTGCCGCTGATGGTTGCCGCGATCGGCTGGGGACCGCTTTGCGCCAGCCTCGGCGGTATTGCCGCCGCGATCGGACTCGGCGCCCTGTTCGGCCTGCCCTATTGCATCGCCTTCGCCGTCACCGTCGCGTTGCCCGCCTGGTGGCTCGGCCATCTCGTCCTGCTCGGCCGGCAGGTGGGACCTGTCGCGCCTGCTGGCGGCGCCGAGCCGGCAGCGGAGCCGAATGTCGAATGGTATCCGGTCGGACGGGTCCTGCTCTGGATTGCAGCCTTCGCCACGCTGACCACGATCGCCGCCCTGCTCACGCTCGGCACCGACGCCGAGAGCATTACCGGCTCGCTGCGACGCGGGCTGATGCGCCTCCTCCGCTCCACCGACCCGCAAACGTCGGGCGAAGTCGGCCAGTACGTCGACGCGCTGGTGCGCATCGTGCCGGCCGCCGCCACCATCATCGCGATGATGACGCTCACGCTGAATCTCTGGCTCAGCGCCAAGGTGACCGCGACGTCGGGCCGGCTGCGTCGTCCCTGGCCGGATCTGAAGACAGCGGAGCTGCCGCCGATGACGCTGGTCGCGCTCTGCATCGCACTCGCGTTCTGCTTCACCGGCGGACTCCTTGGGATCGTGGCCCAGATCATCACCGCGGCGCTCATGATGGCCTATGCGCTGACCGGTTTCGCCGTGCTGCACACGCTGACGCTGGCGCTGAAGAGCCGCACGTTCTGGCTCAGCTCGACCTACGCCGTGGTCGTCGTGTTCGGATGGCCCGTGATCGCCATGGTGATTCTCGGTCTTGCCGATGCCGTGTTCGGTTTCCGCGAGCGTTTCCTGCGCAGCCGGCAGCCGCCGCCGCTGCCGACCCCTTAAGTCCAACCCGAAACCTGCAACTCAGATCACTTCAAAGGAGAACGAATATGGAAGTCATTTTGCTGGAGCGCGTCAACAAGCTCGGCCATATGGGCGAAGTCGTGAAGGTTCGCGATGGCTACGCCCGCAATTTCCTGCTCAAGCGGGGCAAGGCGCTGCGCGCCACCGCCGACAACCGGGCCAAGTATGACGGCATGAAGGCGGAACTCGAAGCCCGCAACATTCAGGCCAAGGGCGAAGCGTCCAAGGTCGCCGAGAAGATCAAGGACAAGAACATCATCGTGATCCGTCAGGCTTCGGAATCCGGCCAGCTGTTCGGCTCGGTCACCGTGCGCGACATCGTCATGGCGTTCGAGGCCGACGGCGTCCACGTCGACCGTCCGCAGGTGCAGCTCGACGCGCCGATCAAGACCATCGGCAAGCACACGGTCATCGTCGCCGTTCACCCCGAGGTCGAGATCGAGATCACCGTGACGGTCGCGCGCAGCCAGGACGAGGCCGAGCGCATCAATCGCGGCGAGGACATCTCGACCCGCAACGAGGATCGCGACGCAGCCGCCGAGGCGATCGCCGCCGCCGGCGAGTTCTTCGATCCGGAAGCCCAGCAGGACGACGAGGTCGCACCGGCGCCGGCTGCGGAAGAGAAGTAGGCAGGAGTCGTCATTTCTGGGGTAGACCGAAGGACCAGACTCGGAATGTCCAGGTTCCGGGTTCTCGCTTCGCGAGCCCCGGAACGACGAACAGAACTAAAAGCCCGGTCACCTCAGGCGGCCGGGCTTTTCGCTTTGGCGGCCACGTCCTCGCTCAACATCGCGATCGAGGCCAACGCGGTCGCCGTATGCTTCTCGACACCGCCGCTGACGCAGAACACGTCGGCCGCAACCACCGACACTTGACGGCCCGGCTTGATCACCCTGGCACGGCAGATCAGCTTGTCGCCCACCGCGGGCGACAACAGATTGAGCTTGTATTCCGCCGTCAGCGCCGCCTGGCCACGCGAGGTGGCGGCCGCGATCGTCGTGGCGTTATCGACCAGGAACGCCGTCACGCCACCATGGAAGAAGCCGTGCTGCTGAAGCAACTCCGGCCGGCGCTCCACGGCGATGGTGCAGGTGCCGCGCGACAATTCGGACAGCTCGGCGCCGACCAGGTTCATGAAGCCTTGCCGGCCGACATTGGCGTGGATGCGCTCGGCAATCGGCGCGAATTCCGGATCAGCTTCGGCTCGCATGCAGTCTCTCCTCATTGCTTGTTGATGCGATCGAGGGGCCGAAGCGCCCGGATGGCGCAGGCGATCAGCGTGTCGGCCTCGGCGCGCGGGTCGGAGCGGTCTCGCCCCGACAGGAACGCGCGGCAGAAGATCTGCGCCGGCCCGATGAGCTGGCTGACGAACATGACCGGGGTCATCGGCAGAAGCTCGCCGGTCGCAACTAGCGGCGCGCGCCAGCGTTCAATGCCGTCGGCAAGCCGCGCATTCTGGGCGCGTTGGGCGTCACGCACGTCCTCGCCCCATTCGCTACGCGAAATCTCGAACAGATAGCGCGCCTCGCGCCGGCTGGTGACCACCCAGCCGAGATGTGCCCGGACCAGGCGATCGATGCCCTGCTCCGCGCCCGGCAGGGGATCGAGCGCGGCCAGCATCGCTGCGTGATAGAGCCGCAAGACCTCCAGGAACAGCGCGCCCGCGAGCTCCTTCTTGGAGCCGAAGGCATGAAAGAAGCTGCCGTTGGAGGCGCGCGCCCGCGCGCGGATCGCGGCGACAGTTGCGGCTTCGAAGCCGACTCGGTCGAAGACGATAAGCCCGGCTGCCAACAGGTCGTCTCGCACGCTCGTCGTCATCGACCCTCCTAGAGCAATACTCTAGAGTGACACTCTAGACTTGGTCAATACGATATGGAGGCCGCCATGAAGGCGGCCTCCGCGTATCGCATAAGGTAACGGATCTAGCGCGAGATCGGCGGTGCGGGCGGACCGGACGACCCGGTTGGCGCCGGGGGCGGGGCTGCAGCGGCCGCGGGCGGTGCTGGCTCCTGCTGGGGCTTGGCCGCCGGTTCGGAGCTGGCCGCAGGCGCGGCCGGTTTGGAAGCGGCCTCTTCTGCCGGCTTCGGCGCGGCCGGCTCGGCTGGTTTTGCGGCGGCAGGTGGAACCGGCGTCACCTGCGGGACCGGATCGGGTCGCAATGGAGCTTCGTTACCGGCCGGCGCGACCCTCGCGCTATCCGGTTTGGTGTCGGCGGGCTTCTCCGACGCCTTGCTGCCATCGGGCTCGGCCTTGGCGCCGTCAGGCTTGATGGCTTCAGGCTTTGGCTCGGTCTTCTTGTCCTCGGCAGCCGGCACGGCGGCATCGACCTTGGGGGCTTCCTCGGTCCCGGGCTTAGCGCGCCGCTTGCCTTTGCGGGCCTCCGGTGCTGCCTGCCCCTCCGGCTTCGCGCCTTCCTCGGCTGGCCGTGCAGCGCGCTTCTGGCGCGCGCCGTCGGCGGCCGGAGCGGCACCCTCGTCCTCCGTCCTCGCGGCATCTTGCGAGCGCTGGCGGCGGCCCTGATGCTCGGGCGACTGGGCTGGAGCAGTGGTGGCTTCCTTTTCCTTGGCGCCGTCCTTCTTGCCGTCCTTGGCCTGGTAGCGGGTGTCGGTGGCGCCGTTGGAGATCAGGTAGGTGGCGAGGACGCCCGCCATGTCCGAGCTCGTGGTGTAGTGCTGGCGCAGGAAGCCTGGAAGCGAACCCGGGGCTACAGACTTCAACAGTCCGCGCGGGCTCTTGTGGCAGACATTGCAGGTCTGCGAGAAGAGCTGGGACGGGGTCTTGCCGGCTTCGAGGTTCGTTGCCTGCGCATAAACGGAATCGGCCGCGCCGAAGCCGATCAGAAGCAATACCGTCGCGAGGCTGAGCGCTCGGCTCGACATTCTAATTATCTCCGTTGAAATCCGCCAACCAGCCCGCATTCGGCGCGGCGGCGGTCACCTTTTAACCGATTGAGCCGCGAATGGAAGCAGGTCCACGCGCAAGGATGTGATTAAGCGGTTTTCGAATATCGGCTTTGAATACAGTGCAATAGCGCAAGCGGAACCGCCTCGCTAGATTTGGATGCAAACGCATAGGAACCGCTGCGGCGCCTGGGCGTCAGACGTGAAAGCCGGGTTAGTCGCATCTTTCGGGTTCGCTCGAGAGGAAGTGTCGATGGACCGTTTGTTGCGCAGATTCCTGTCTCAATTCATTCGCCGCGGGTCGATGACGGTGACCAGCGCGAGCGGATCGAAGTTCACCTTCGGCGATGGCTCCGGCGAGCCGGTCGCGGTGCGCTTCGCGACTGCGGACGCGGAGCGCAGGATCCTCCTCAATCCCGAACTGGGGCTCGGCGAGGCCTATATGGACGGCGAGTTCGTGGTCGAGCGCGGCACCATAGCTGATGCCCTCGCGATCCTGCTCGATCAACCCGACCTATTGCCGCAGTGGGCAAAACCGTGGTGGCACCTGCGCTACCTGACGCGGCACCTGAAGCAGTTCAATCCCCCCACCCGCTCCCGGAACAACGTCGCTCATCACTACGATCTCGACGGACGGCTCTATTCACTCTTTCTCGATGCCGACAAGCAATACAGCTGTGCCTATTTCGAAACGCCGGAGATGTCGCTGGACGACGCGCAGCTGGCCAAGAAGCGCCACATCGCAGCGAAGCTTCTGATCAAGGACGGCCAGCGCGTGCTCGACATCGGCTCGGGCTGGGGCGGCCTCGGTCTTTATCTCGCCGAGATCGCGGCCGCCGACGTCACCGGCATCACGCTATCGACCGAGCAGTTGCAGGTCGCCAATTCGCGCGCCGCTGAAAAGGGCCTGACGGACTCGGCCAGATTCCAGCTCCAGGATTATCGGGACGTTGACGGCACGTTCGACCGCATCGTCTCGGTCGGCATGCTCGAACATGTCGGGGCAAGGTTCTATGACGCCTATTTCAAGCGCTGCGCCGAACTGCTGAACGAGGACGGCGTCATGCTGCTGCACTCGATCGGCCGTTCGCAAGGCCCTGACTCGACCAATCCCTGGATCGCCAAATACATCTTTCCCGGAGGCTACATCCCCGCGCTTTCGGAGGTGCTGCCGGCGATCGAGCGAGCGGGCCTCCTGGTCTGCGACATCGAGATACTGCGCCTGCACTATGCCGAGACGCTGAAGGCCTGGCGGGAGCGTTTCATGGCGCGGCGCGAGGAGGCCGTCCAGCTCTACGACGAGCGCTTCGCCCTGATGTGGGAGTTCTATCTGGCGGCCTGTGAGATGACGTTCCGCAAGCAGGACATGATGAACTTCCAGATCCAGATTACCCGCCGCCAGGGCGTGGTGCCCATGACGCGCGACTACATCGCTCGGGAAGAGGCCCGGCTGCGAGGCCTCGAAAGCGGCACCAAGCCCAGGCTAAAGCTCGCCGGCGAATGAGCGCTAATGACGCAGGGTCGAAATCTGGGAGAGCCGGAAAGATTCCGTTAACGCCAATTGGGCGCGCACCTCCGCGAGGAGTTCGGGTGCGACAGGCTGGCGCCGCACATCCGGTCGCTCGATGTGCTCCATCGCCGCAATCAGGCCGGACAGCCATAGCCGGCTGCCTGCCTCGCTCCGCCACATCTGGTGCTGCCGTTCTGGCCGCATCGTCTGCCTCGTCTCTCTGCTGGCCGGACGGGGATAACCCCCTGCCCGCCTGCCTGTTCCGGCACTACCCCGAAAGAATCCGGGGAGATGTGATCTGCTTCACATAAGTCTGATCGGTCCTGGCTTAGATCGTCGCCATGAGCAAAGAGACCCAAACCTCATTCGACGTGCAGGACGACCTCCGCACCGATTTTGCCCTGATCGTCACCGGAGTCGGGGCGGCCCTGGTTGCGCTGGTCTATCTCCTGCTGGTCTGATCCGAGCCGCAGCTCTCGGCGCGCGTCGTTCGGCGCGCTTTTGAATACGTCGGCGCGCCAATCCATTAGGTTCACGGTTTCATTATATTTCCATGCCGCGGTCGCGGCCGTTTCCAGCCCGAGCGGTTCCGCGAAAATGCGTCAAGCGCGGCGCGTGCTGCGGCTGCCAATCATCCACCATTTTAACTGAGCGGTTGATAGCGGTCAGCTTTTGCTTCCGCTTTCGCCTGCGGCGGCGCTTTATCCCGGCCCCGCATCCGCCAAAGAAAATTGCTAAGCACGTCCGACCATGGCCCTGACTGATTCGAACGTTCTCAAACTCGCGCCCGATTCCGGAACTCCCGCCTATCGGAGCGCGCCGCATAATATCGAGGCGGAACAGAGCCTTCTCGGCGCGATCCTGGTCAACAACGACGCCTTCTACCGCGTCTCCGACTTCCTGGAGGCGAAGCATTTCTTCGAGCCGCTGCACCAGACCATCTTTGAGACCGCCGGCAGCCTGATCCGGATGGGCAAGATCGCGACGCCCGTCACGCTGAAGACGTTCCTGCCCGCCGATACCGATGTCGGCGGCATGACCATCGGGCAATATCTTGCGCGGCTCGCCGCCGAAGCGACCACCATCATCAACGCCCAGGATTATGGCCGCACCGTCTACGACCTGTCGCTGAGGCGCGACCTGATCGGCATCGGCGAGGACATGGTCAACGTCGCCTATGACGCGCCTGTTGATTTCCAGCCGCGGGCGCAAATCGAGGACGCCGAGCGGAAGCTTTACGAGCTTGCTGAATCCGGCCGCTATGACGGCGGCTTCCAGAAATTCTCGCAGGCACTGGCGGTCGCGGTCGATCTCGCCGCAAAGGCGTTCCAGCGCGACGGCAAGCTGTCCGGCATCTCGACGGGCATGCGCGACCTCGACACCAAGATGGGGGGCCTGCAGCACTCCGACCTCATCATCGTCGCGGGCCGTCCGGGCATGGGCAAGACCTCTCTTGCGACCAACATCGCCTACAATGTCGCACGAGCCTACGTTCCGGAAGTCCAGGCCGACGGTACCACGAAGGCCGCCAATGGCGGCGTGATCGGCTTTTTCTCCTGCGAAATGTCGGCCGACCAGCTCGCAACGCGTATCGTGGCCGAGCGCACCGGCGTCCCCTCCTCCCACATCCGTCGCGGCGGCATCTCGGAAGCCGATTTCGAGAAGATCCGGGAGGTCTCGATCGAGCTGCAGTCGCTGCCATTCTATGTCGACGCCACCGGCGGCCTGTCGATCGCACAGCTGATGGCGCGCGCCCGCCGGCTGAAACGCCAGAAGGGCCTCGATCTCCTCGTGATCGACTACATCCAGCTGCTCTCGGGTTCGGGCAAGCGGAGCGATAATCGCGTGCAGGAAATCACGGAGATCACGACCAGCCTGAAGGCACTGGCCAAGGAGCTCAACGTTCCCGTGATCGCGCTGTCGCAGCTCTCGCGCCAGGTCGAATCGCGCGACGACAAGCGGCCGCAGCTCTCGGACCTGCGTGAATCCGGCTCGATCGAGCAGGACGCCGACGTTGTGTTGTTCGTTTACCGCGAGGAATATTACCTCGCCATGAAGGAGCCGCGCCCCGGTACGCCCGAGCACGAGAAGTGGCAGCTCGACATGAGTCTTGCGCACGGAAAAGCCGAGGTCATCATCGGCAAGCAGCGCCACGGCCCGACCGGCACCGTCGATTTGGCGTTCGAAGCCTCAGTCACGCGGTTCGGCGACCTCGCGCCTGACAGTCAGGTTCCGGCTCGCAGTGGTAACGACTACTGAGTTCCTTGAACCACGCAGGCCTCTTGCGTAAAACGGCGCCATGACAATGGCGTCCGACCCGAAAACCACCCCGCAATCCGGCCTTCTCTCCGCAGAGGCCAATCAGGCTGCTGCGCTCGCGGCCTATGGCGGCGCACTGACCGTCGATCTCGACGCCATCATCGCCAACTGGCGCAAGCTCGAGAAGACGGCGGTGCCGGCCGAGTGTTCGGCCGTGATCAAGGCCGACGCCTATGGCTGCGGCGCCGAGCAGGTGTCGCGAGCCCTCAGCAAGGCGGGCTGCAGGACCTTCTTCGTTGCCACCATCGAGGAGGCGCGCAAGGTGCGCGCGGCCGTGCCCGAGCCCACGATCTACGTGCTCGGCGGCTACTTCCAGAACACCGGCGAGCACTATGCGAAGATCAATTGCCGGCCGGTGATCGGCGATCTCAACGAGCTCGCCGAATGGGACGTGTTCTGCCGCCGCACCGGCTGGACCGGGGGCGCCGCAATCCACATCGACACCGGCATGAACCGGCTCGGTCTGACGCTGGCGGAGGCGCAGGCCATCATCCCCCGCATCAACGCGGGCGATCACGGCATCACGCTTGTGATGAGCCATCTGGTCTCGGCCGAGCAGCTCAACAGCCCGGTCAATGCAAGACAGCTCGCGGCCTTCCGCAGCATCGCCAGCGAATTCGCCGGCGTGCCCGCGGCCCTCGCCAACTCCTCCGGCATCTTCCTGGGCGCGCCCTTCCAGTTCGACCTGGTGCGGCCGGGAGCCGCGCTCTACGGCGTCAACCCGACGCCGGAGGCCGACAATCCCATGCAGCAGGTGGTCGACCTCAAGGCGCGCATCGTGCAGATCCGCACCATCGACCGCGGCGAGACCGTCGGCTATGGCGGCACCTGGACCGCACGGCGGCCGACCAAGCTCGCCATCATCGCAGTCGGCTATGCCGACGGCTATTTCCGCGCCGCCAGCTCCAACGACGGAACCCGCGGCGCCGATGTCATCGTGGCCGGCAAACGCTGCCCGGTCGCAGGCCGTGTCTCCATGGATCTGATCGCGATCGACATCACCGACCTGCCGCCGAATGCAGCGCGACGCGGCCACATGGTGACCTTGATCGGCGACGGCATCACCGTCGACGAGCTCGCGCATCATTTCGGCACGATCGGCTATGAGGTGCTGACGAGCCTCGGCCACCGCTATGCGCGCATCTACAGGGGCGGCAATGTCGAGGAGCCGCTGGCGCCAGCGCCGGTGCCCTCGCCGCCGCCGAGCTGATCGCGCTGCCTGTTCACTTCTTCTTTCGGTTGTCCAGCGCCGCCTTGCAGGTCGCGCTGAGCTGATCACGCTTGCCGTTGAGACACGCGACGATGCCTCCGCCGGGTGCGATGCCGGCGCAAAACTTGTCATAGTCCGCCTTGCACGCGCCGCGCTGATCGGACGATTGTGCCGATGCGCCTCCGGAGACCACGATGACGAGGGCGATGGCAACAAAGCTCGACTTGGACATTGTATCTCCGGTGACGGAAGGCAGGAGCCGTAGCTCTACATGAAGATCGCGACATTCAACATCAACAACATCAACCGCCGCCTGCCCAACCTGTTGGCATGGATGCGCGTCGCGAAGCCCGACGTCGTCGCGCTTCAGGAGTTGAAGGCAAGTGATGGCGAATTTCCGGCGGCGGCCATCGAAAAAGCCGGCTATGGCGCAGTCTGGCGTGGACAAAAGACCTGGAACGGCGTGGCGATCCTCGCCCGCAACGCCGAGCCCGTGTTGACTCGCGATCGCCTGCCCGGGAAGGCCGGCGATCACGAAGCCCGCTACATCGAAGCCGCCGTGCGCGGCGTCATCGTCACCAGCATCTATCTGCCCAATGGCAATCCGCAGCCCGGGCCGAAATTCGACTACAAGCTCGACTGGTTCGCGCGGCTCAGGCGCCACGCCAAAACCTTGATCAAGCAGGACCTGCCCGTGGTGCTCGCCGGCGACTACAACGTCGCGCCGACCGAGCTCGACATCTATCCGACGCGCTCATGGGACAAGGATGCGCTGATCCAGCCGAAGAGCCGCGCGGCCTTTGCCGTGCTGGTCGAACAAGGCTGGTGCGATGCGATCCGCGAGCAGCATCCGAGCAAGCGCATTTATACCTTCTGGGACTACAAGCGAAACCGCTGGCTGCGCGATGCGGGCCTGCGGCTCGATCATCTCCTGCTCAGCCCTGCCCTCGCCCCGCGTCTGGCCAGAGCGGGCGTCGACAAGAATATCCGCGGCGAGGAAGGCGCGAGCGATCACGCGCCCGCCTGGGTGGTGTTGCGGTGACCGTCACCACAGGTTCCTGCCGTACCGGTCAGCCAGCGGACCGCCCAGCACAAAAGTGAAAAACAACCCCATGCACAGTAGAGGAGCCGAGCCGAATCAATATCTTACCGATATTCCGAAATTCAATTTGACTCGTCGGGCAAAACACTGGCAGAATGTCATCATCGAGGATCTCCCGCTCGTCGCCGGCAGCGAGAGTTCTTCAGATTGCTCCTTCATCCGGAATGTTGAGAAGAGTTCCACAGGCCTTGCAGTGCACGGCGTCGGCATCATGCCTCTGGAGCCCGCAAGCCGGGCAAGGAAATCGCACCTTGTGGGGGCTTATGAGTGCCCGCGCGAGATTGAAGAATAGAGTTACGCCAAAAATCATGATCACGACGGTGATCAGACGGCCCAACGTTCCCGGCAAGGTAATGTCGCCAAAGCCGGTCGTTGTCAGCGCCGTGACGGTGAAATACAGAGCATCGGCATAGTTCCGGATCTCATCGTTCCGAAACTTCTGAGTCTCGTAGACGATCCCGGTCATGACAAATATGAAAACTGCCAGGTTCGTGACGGCGAAGATGACGTCTTCGTTGCGACGAAAGAACGGAGAATCGATGCGCAGCCTCACCAGCATCTGGTAGTCACGAAGCAGCCCCAAGGTTCGCAGAATCCGGAGAAATCCGCCCGCCTCGCCGGCAAGCGGCGCCAGGAAAGACACAATGGCAACCATGTCAGCCCACGTCGCGAGCTGAGTGAACTTCCGAAGTGGATGCGGATCGACGAGGAGCCGCGCCGAGAAGTCGGCAAGCAACATCGCCCCAAACAGGACATCGAGCGCTTCAACGATCTCACTGGGATGGAGGAACGAGGTTGCGATGATGAACAGCACCGTCACGATGTCGAAGGCGAGCAGAGCGTAGCGGAAGCGCACGCCACTCGGCGTCGCGCCCTCGTAAAGGCGGCGAACGCTGCTTCTCAAGGACGTGAGGGTCACGACATCAGATCTCAGTTCGCTCGGATGATTGCAATTCGGAAGGCGCGCCGCAAGATCAATCCAAATTCAGCCACTCTGCGCCTGAAAAGGGCGAATTTGATCTCGGGGCATCGTCGTCTGAAATCTCGCTCGGTTACGGAGAGATGCGCCCCGGATGGCGACGGAGATTCTCGACCTCACCGCCTGCATTCAAGGCGGGAGCTCACACCGGCATGCCATACGCAACACAGTTCCCTCGCTGAACGCGGATCGCCGGCATCGCTGGTCGGGGCTAGACTGTTGCGATTCGCGGAGACCGGTTTTGGCCTTCCTCTTCGTCCTCACCGTCGGCCTCGCGGCCGGCACCATCTCAGGCATCGTCGGCACGGGCTCGTCGATCATGCTGATGCCGGTGCTGGTCTATGCCTATGGGCCGAAGGAAGCCGTGCCGATCATGGCTGTGGCTTCAGTGATGGCGAATTTTTCGCGCATCCTGGCGTGGTGGCGCGAGGTCGACTGGCGGGCCTGCGCGGCCTATTCGGTGACCGGCATTCCGGCGGCAGCGCTCGGCGCGCGGACGCTGCTGGCGCTGCCCTCGCATACCGTCGATCTCACGATCGGCATCTTCCTGATCGCCATGGTGCCGGTGCGGCACTGGCTGGCGCGGCACGATCTGAAGGCCAATCTCTGGCACCTCGCCATCGGCGGCGCGGTCATCGGCTATCTCACCGGCGTCGTGGTCTCGACCGGCCCGCTCAGCGTGCCGCTGTTCCTGTTCTACGGCCTGTCCAGGGGCGCCTTCCTCGCCACCGAAGCGGCTTCCTCGCTCGGCCTCTACTTCGCGAAATCCGTGACCTTCGAGCGTTTCGGCGCGCTGACCGGCGAGATCTTCATCAAGGGCCTGATCGCGGGCTCCTCGCTGATGTCGGGCGCATTCATCGCCAAGCGCTTCGTGCTTCACCTCAAGCCGGAGGCCTTCCGTCTGCTGATGGACGGGATCATGATTGCGGCCGGGCTCTCGATGCTCTGGACCGCGACGCAGACGTGAAGGAGTCTCAGGCGGCGAATTCGGGCGCGATCGATGGGCTGGCGGCGAGGACGCGACTTCCGGCTGCCGGTTGACCCTCGAGCCATTGCAGCACGGCGTCGATCGATTGCGGCCTGTGATACAGGAAGCCCTGCCCGAATCTCACGCCCATCTCGCGCATGGCCAGTGCCTGCTCGGCGCGCTCGATGCCTTCTGCGACCAGCGTCAGCCCCAGCGTGCCGGCGAGCGATGCGATGACGCCGACGATGGCCTTGTCTTCGGCGCTGTCGGGAATCTCCCGGATGAACGCCTTGTCGATCTTGACCTTGTCGAGCGGGAAGCGCCTGAGATGAGCGAGCGAGCTATAGCCGGTGCCGAAATCGTCGAGCGCGATCGTGGCGCCGAGGCGCCGAAGGCGATGCAGCGTTTCGGAGGCGCTGGCGATGTTGTTGATCAGCGATCCCTCGGTGATCTCGAGCTCGAGCATTGATGCCGCGACACCGAAGCGCGCGCAAGTCGCGCGCAGCTCGGCGGCGAGCGAATGGTCGGCAAGTTCGGACGGCGGCAAATTGATCGCGATCCGTATCTGCGGCTTGCCGGCGGCCGCCAGCCGCTGCAAGGCCCAGCAGGCATCGGTCAATACGTAGCGGGTCAACCGCGCATTGTTGCCGCTGCGCTCGATCAGCGGCAAGAACTCGCCGGGGCCGATCACGCCATGTTCGGGATGGCGCCAGCGGATCAGCGCTTCCAGACCGACGACCTCGTGGCTTTCGAGATCGACCTGACTCTGGTACCAGACCTCGAACTGCCCCTCGGCGAAGCCGGTGGGAATTGCGAGCTCGAGATCCCTGCGGCGGCGGTAGTCGCGCTGGAGCGCTTCGTCCAGCACGGCAACCGTGCCTGGCGCCTTGCTCTTGGCATGATAGAGCGCGATGTCGGCGAGTGTCGGCAGATGCGACAGCTCCGGATCGTCGGCGCGGCGTACGGCAAGGCCGATGCTGGCGCGCGGCACCACCTGTTTGTCGTGGAGGCGGATCGGCTCGGAAATGGCCTCCAGCACCTGCTGCGCGAATGCGTACGCGGCCTGCTCGTGGCTCACCTCGGGACGAATGACGACGAACTCGTCGCCGCCGAGTCGGGCAACCCAGTCCTCCGCTTCGACCGCGCTACGAAGACGCTCCGAAATCTGAATCAGGAACTTGTCGCCGGCCTCGTGACCGAAGGTGTCGTTGACGCCCTTGAAGTCGTCGAGATCGATGAAGCAGAACGCGACCAGCGTATCCGGCGAGCCTCCGTCCCGGCTTGCTACCGCCAGGCGCTCGGTCAGAGAGCGTCGGTTCGGCAGCCCCGTGAGCGGATCGTGCGTGGCCATGTGCCCGAGCCGGTCCAGCGCGCCTGAGGTCGTATGCTGCATGGCGTTGAAGGCGCGCGCGAGCTGGCCGAATTCATTGGAGGACATGACGTCCGCCGGATAGGCCCGGCCATCCTGCTTGCTGCGCTGGATCGCCGACATCATGACCGCCAGCGGCCGGCCGATGAAGATGTTGGCGGAGATCCGCATGGCGATCAGGGTCGCAAACGTTGCGAGCAGGCCGACCACCAACAGCAGCACCAGGCGGCTGCCCGCATCCGCGTAGAGCGTCGCACGGGAATAGGCGATGCCGATGCGGCCGGCCTGAACGGCCATGTTGCCGTTGCTGTACCGGATCGGGCGCGAGACTTCCGCGACCGCCTGGTCTTCGGGCCGCGCAACGACGCGGGCAATCGCCGCGCCGGTATCGTCATAGACGGCCGCTGCCGCGATCGTCTCGTCGTGCATGATCTCGTTGAGCACGCCCGTGACTTGGTCGTAGCGCATCTTCCAGAGCGGCTCGGCGATCAACTCGGCCCGGCTCTCCGCGACGCGGGCCATGCGGGCGTCGAGCTGCCTGACCTGCGACCAGAAGCTCGATGCCTCCACGCCGGCGGAGGCGAGCAGTTGCACCAGCAACAGAACGGGCACGGTGGCCCAGATCATCGCGTGGACGACCGAGCCCAAGCGTGCCGGCGCCGCCTGCTCGTTGCGATCCGGATCGGTCATCGCCTCATCCTTGTGCATCAGTCCGCAACGCCTTCGGCAAGCGGCAGCGACGAGATGAGCGCATCAAGCGAGAAGTCATATTGGCCGCAGCGCCCGGCCTTCGCCCGGAACCGCGTAAAGTCGATCCGGTCGAACGCGCGCGTCCTGATGAGATCGCCGACCGAAGCGAGATTGTCGCGCGTGATCGCGGACGTCTTGACCTCGACACGGGGGGAAACGGCGGCGAAATCGCAGCCGTCGGCATAGTCGCGCAGGAGAACGATCGACCAGCCGCCGAGCAGGAAGTGCCCGCCGTCGGTCAGGAGCAAACGACCCGCCTTGATCTCGCGCAACGCGGCCTCGGACCAGTTGAGACCCACGACCTGGATGTTGTGGCCGGGGACAAGGCCGGCGGCGGTTGCAGCGCGCAGCGCGCCGATCGCCATCGGATCGTTTCCGGCCCATATGCCCGCAGGCCGGATCTCCTTGCGAGACGCCCAGCCCAGGTAATTCGCCGTGACCCGCTCGGCCTCCGACTGCGTCCAGTTGGCGAACAGCAGCCGGTCCACCACGACGTCTGGCGCGGCATCCACGGCGAGCTTGAGACCGGCGTTACGGGCGATCGAGGCGGGCGTGATCTCGTCGCCACCGATGCCGAGAATGTGGATCTTGCCGTCGGGGCTCTGCCATTTTTCGGCGCGCGCCACCCCGATCAGCGCATTGGCCATCCGCGCGCCCGCGGTCTGAAGATCGGTGGTGATGTCGCCGAGCCAGGTCTTGAGCTTTTGACGCGGCGGTCCAAAACGCGCCGCATCCTCGCCGATCAGCGTGTTCGAGAGCAGCAGCGTCTTGATGCCCGCAGCCTCGGCCGCCTCCAGGATCGGGACGGCGGCGGACTCCTCGTTCGACAGGATGAGGAAATCGGGCTTGTCGGGACGTGCCACCACGCCCAAGCCGAGCTCCTGCATCGTGCGGTAATTCCGCTCGCTGGTCAGCACCTCGACATGCGCGTCGAGCTTGCGACCGGCGGCCTGCATGGTCTGCGCGACCATATCCCAGTAGACCTCACCGGTCTTGCCAGGATTGACGAAGACGACGTCGATGGGCTTGGCAAGGCTACCGCCGGCATACGCGAAGATGCTGCAGGCCGTGCCCGCAGCGAGCAATATTCGTCGGAATCTCGGCATTTCCATTCCCACCCCGATCGGTTCCGAGATTGGACCCGCGTCCGCTAACACTTTGCAAATCCAGCCGGTGAGAGCGGCAAAGGGCTAATGAAAAGTATATCTGCCGTGCCGAATTGAGATAATCGGAGCGCCGGCGATCGGCGCCCCTCCTTGGCCTCAGCAATCTCAAACCTGCAACTGCTATCCATCGGAAGGGCGACGCACGCGCGAGAGAGCGGCGTCGCCCTCGCGTCCCGTGCTGAACAAGCGAGCCGCCCGAATTTATCCGAGGGCCTGACCGCTGCTGCGTTTATCAGATATGACATCGCTGGGTGGCCGCGAGTTCTCAGGCGTGCCACCTTGATCGACGCTCCGTGCACGATCGCACGATCTGATGTTGACGGGGGAGATGTGTCTTGAGCGCACTGGCGGAAGCGGCGGATATCACAAGGCTCCGAAGCAAAGCGGCTGGGCGAACCGACGACCAACAAGACACCCTGAAATTCGCCGAAGCTGCCCTTGCCGACAGCAAGCGTGACGGCCTGTTGCTGGCGGTCCGGGCCCGCTGGGTCGCGCTCGCGGTTACTGCCGTTACCCTGTCGCTCATTAATCCGAACTGGGACGTCGTCTATTACATCCTGATGCTAGGCTTCTTTGCCGTCATCGGCTGGGCGCAATTGAAGGTGGGCAAGGTGGGCCGTTCGCGTCCCGAGCTTTTCCTGATACTTTGCGACCTGGCGCTGTTGACCTTCCTCAGTGTCGTGCCCAATCCCTGGAGCAACGTCCACTGGCCGATCGGAATGCAATTCCGGTTCGACAGCTTCATCTATTTCTTTATCTTCCTTGCCACCGCCACGCTCGCCTATTCCTGGCGAACGGTACTCGCGATGGGCATCTGGACCGGAACACTCTGGGCCATTGCCGTCGGCTGGGCTTATCTGCAACCGGAAACCCATGCCGCGCTGTCGGAGCGCGTCAGGGAGGCGATCGGTGCGGATATTCGCATGTTCAACATCCTCGACCCCTCCTCGATCGGTTTCGGCGAGCGTTTCCAGCAAGTGATCGTATTCATCGTCGTGGCCGCTATCCTGGCACTGGCGGTGCGCCGTTCGAATGCGCTCCTGATCAGTCATGCCGGACTCGAGCGCCAACGTGCCAACCTGGCGCGTTACTTCTCCCCCAATGTCGTCGATGAGCTCTCCGGCAATGACGAGCCCCTCGCGAGGGTCCGCACGCAGGACGTCGCGGTGCTGTTTGCAGATATCGTGGGATTCACCGCCTATGCCGATGGACGCGACCCGAAGGACGTCATCGAGACGCTGCGGCAATTCCATGAGCGAATGGAACGGGAGGTGTTCCAGCACGGCGGAACGCTCGACAAGTATCTCGGGGATGGACTAATGGCGACTTTCGGTACGCCGTTCGTCGGCGATTCCGATGCGCTGAACGCCTTGCGATGCGCGAGGGGCATGATCGCCTCGATCGCCAAGTTGAACAGCGAGCGTAGCGATCGCAACGAACCGCCGATCCAAGTCAGCGTCGGCCTGCACTACGGGCAAGTGGTGCTGGGCGATATCGGCCTCAACCGACTGGAATTCGCCGTGATCGGCACCACCGTGAATGCGGCGAGCCGCCTCGAGGCGCTGACCCGCGAATTCGGATGCGCTATCGTCGTCAGCGACGCGCTGGTACAACAGGCCCAGGCCGAACCGAATCACTCGAGTATCGATTTCGCAGCGCTGGTCGAGCGGCCGGCACAGACCATTCGCGGCCTCGAGCAACCCGTCGGCATCTGGACATGCGCTAACGTCGGGCCTTGAAGCTTGCGGTGGATGCATCGGCACCCATCGCCCTTCACAGCCTCTATTCGTGCTAAGAACTCCCCGCCCGTTCCACCGAGACCGCTATTTCCCTCCCATGGCCAAATCCACCCTCTCCTTCGTCTGCCAGAACTGCGGCGCGGCCTATAATCGCTGGCAGGGCAAATGCGAGTCCTGCGGCGAGTGGAATACGCTCGCGGAAGAAGACACCAGCGGCAGCGTGCCGGTGTCGATCCGCTCCAAACGCAAAGGCCGAACGTTTGCGCTGGAGAGCCTTGCCGGAAAAAGCCCCGATGCGCCGCGCCTATCCTCGGGGATGACCGAGCTCGACCGCGTCACCGGCGGCGGCTTCGTTCGCGGCTCGGTGCTGCTGGTCGGCGGCGATCCCGGCATCGGCAAGTCGACGCTGCTGACGCAGGCGACCAGCCTGCTGGCGCGTGCCGGCCACCGCGTCGTCTACATCTCCGGCGAAGAGGCGGTCGCCCAGGTGCGCCTGCGCGCCGAGCGGCTCGGGCTGTCGGATGCGCCGGTGCAGCTCGCCGCCGAAACCTCCGTTGAGGATATCGTCTCGACGCTGTCGGAGGGCGCGGTGCCCCGGCTGATCGTGATCGATTCGATCCAGACCATGTGGACCGACACGGTGGAATCCGCGCCCGGGACCGTCACCCAGGTGCGCGCCTCGGCACAGGCGCTGATCCGTTTTGCCAAGAAGACCGGCGCCGCCATCATCCTGGTCGGCCACGTCACCAAGGATGGCCAGATCGCAGGTCCCCGCGTGGTCGAGCACATGGTCGATGCGGTGATGTCGTTCGAGGGCGAAGGCTCGCAGCAATTCCGCATCCTGCGCGCCGTGAAGAACCGCTTCGGCCCGACCGACGAGATCGGCGTGTTCGAGATGACGGGCCTTGGCTTGCGCGAGGTCACCAACCCCTCGGAGCTGTTCCTCTCCGAGCGCGATCTCGGCACGCCCGGCACCGCAGTCTTTGCGGGCATCGAAGGCACGAGGCCCGTCCTGGTCGAATTGCAGGCGCTGGTGGCTCCGACCTCGCTCGGCACCCCGCGCCGCGCCGTGGTCGGCTGGGATCCGAGCCGGCTGTCGATGGTGCTGGCGGTGCTGGAGGCGCATTGCGGGGTCAAGCTGTCCGGCCACGACGTCTATCTCAACGTGGCGGGCGGCCTGCGCATCCATGAGCCGGCGGCTGATCTCGCCGCAGCAGCCGCGCTGGTGTCATCCCTGGTTAATGCACAGTTACCGACCGATGCCGTCTATTTTGGCGAGATCTCGCTTTCTGGCGTGGTCCGCCCGGTGGCGCAGACCCCGGCCCGGCTGAAAGAAGCTGCAAAACTCGGCTTCCAGCGCGCCGTGCTGCCCGAATCGGCCCGCGGCGAGACCGGCGGCGATGCCGGATTGTCGCTGAATGCGGTGAACAGCCTGACGACGCTGGTCGCCGAAATCGCGGCCCGCGGCTCCCGCCGGGGCGAATCGAACGGACCGGCCGAGAAAAATGCCACACCGGCAAGATTCCGCCGCGGAGAGGGCTAGGTGGAGGTGACGACGGAGGCCCCCGCCGCTATACAGCCGTCACAAAAGCAGCATGGGATTGCGTGGTTGCGGCCTTGCCGGGAACGCCGTCTGCCCCTCTTTTAGGGCAGCGGCCCAACACCGATTCGGCTAGAGCACCTTTGAGAGTACGAGCGGACCAGACCAGCCGATGCCAGTTACACTCCTCGACCTGATCCTGCTCGGTGTGATGCTGATCTCGGGCCTGCTCGCCATGGTCCGCGGGTTCATGCGCGAAATCCTGTCGATCGCGGCCTGGGGCGCGGCGGCGATCGTGACGCTGTACTCGTTCTCGAAACTGCTGCCGACCGCCAAGACCTACTTCAACAACGACACGGTCGCGAGCGTGGTCGTCGTCGCCGGCGTGTTCGTCGGTACTCTGGTCGTGGTCTCCGTGATCACCGTCCGCATCTCCGACATGATCCTGGATTCGCGGATCGGCGCGCTGGATCGCACCCTCGGCTTCCTGTTCGGTCTGGCTCGCGGGCTTTTGATCGTCGTGGTCGCCTTCCTGTTCTTCACTTGGCTGGTGCCGGACAAGCAGCGCCCGGACTGGGTCACGGGGGCCAAGTCCCGCGTCGTGCTCCAGGGAACCGGGGATTGGCTGATGGCCCTCTTGCCTGACGACCCCGAGAACACCATCTTGAAGAAATTCAAGAAAAACAAACCAGAAGATGATCAAGCTGAATCCGAGCAGCAGCCTTCGGGCAGTGGCGACGGGTACAGTAAATCCGCTCGCGACGGCATGAAAAAGCTGATCGAGAAACCTGCGGCGCGTTGATTGGCCCTTAAAGAGAGGCGAGAACGAGATGCGATACCCTGACCAGGACGCCCAACTTGATCTCGACCCGAACGCCGTTCCGGGCCCGGCCGCGCTGGAGGTTCAGGACGATCTGGAGGGAGATACGCTGCGCGAGGAATGCGGCGTGTTCGGCATCTACGGTCACCCCGATGCGGCCGCCATCACGGCGCTCGGCCTTCACGCCCTCCAGCACCGCGGCCAGGAAGCCGCCGGCATCGTCTCCTACGACGGCAGCCGCTTCCACAGCGAACGCCGCCTCGGCCTCGTCGGCGACACCTTCTCCCGCCGCGAGGTGATCGACCGCCTGCCCGGCAATGTCGCGGTCGGCCATGTCCGCTATTCCACCACCGGCGCCACCATCCTGCGCAACGTCCAGCCGCTGTTCGCCGAGCTCAATGCCGGCGGTCTGGCCGTCGCCCATAACGGCAATCTCACCAACGGCCTGACGCTGCGCCGCGAGCTCGTCAGAAGCGGCGCGATGATGCAGTCGACCACCGACACCGAGGTGATCCTGCACCTGGTCGCGCGCTCCAAGCGCAGCCGTTTCATCGAGCGCTATATCGACGCGCTGCGCGAGATCGAGGGCGCCTATGCGCTGGTCTCGCTGACCAACAAGAAGCTGGTCGGCGCGCGCGATCCGCGCGGCATCCGCCCGCTGGTGCTCGGCGAGCTCGACGGCTGCCCGATCCTGACGTCGGAGACCTGCGCGCTCGACATTATCGGCGCCCGCTTCGTGCGCGACATCGAGCCCGGCGAAGTCATCGTGTTCGACGAGAACGGCCAGGACATCCACAAGCCCTTCCCGCCGATGGCGCCGCGTCCCTGCATCTTCGAATACATCTACTTCTCGCGTCCGGACTCCATCGTCCATGGCCGCTCGGTCTACGAGGTGCGCAAGGCCTTCGGCGCGCAGCTCGCACGCGAAAGCCACGTGCCGATCGACGTCGTCGTGCCGGTGCCCGATTCAGGCGTGCCTGCCGCGGTCGGCTACAGCCAGCATTCCGGGGTGCCGTTCGAGCTCGGCATCATCCGCAACCACTATGTGGGCCGCACCTTCATCCAGCCGACGCAGGCGATCCGCGAATCCGGCGTGCGCATGAAGCATTCGGCCAACCGCGCCGCGATCGAAGGCAAGCGCATCATCCTGATCGACGACTCGCTGGTGCGCGGCACCACCTCGAAGAAGATCGTGCGCATGATGCGCGATGCCGGCGCCAAGGAAGTCCATTTCCGCCTCGCCTCGCCTCCGATCCTCTATCCCGATTATTACGGCATCGACTTGCCCGACCGCGGCGGCCTTCTCGCCGCGACGCATTCGCTGGAGGAGATGCGCGAGATCATCGGCGCGGACTCGCTCGCCTTCCTGTCCATCGATGGCATGTACCGCGCCATGGGCGAGCCCGGCCGCGATCCCGCCAATCCGAAGTTCTCGGATCACTGCTTCACCGGGGCCTATCCGACCCACCTCACCGACCAGACCCAGACCGAGCCGCAGCCGCGGCAATTGTCTTTGCTGGCGGAGGCGAGCTAGTGCAACGACTCAGCCACTCGTTGCGATTGTCGGCGGGTTGCTATTGGTCGGATTTATCATCTTTGCTTCCGGCAAGGCATGAAGGTTAAGCCTGACGATCGTGAAGATCGCGGGCCCTCGGTCGGTGGTCCATAGATCACTATCATTGCTATTTTTTCGTCATGGCCGGGCTTGTCCCGGCCATCCACGTCTGCAAAAACCCGCCGCAAAGACGTGGATGGCCGGGACAAGCCCGGGCATGACGGAGAATAATGTAAATGTCCCGTTCCCTCGCTGATCGCATCGCTCTCGTCACCGGCGCCTCGCGCGGCATCGGCTTCGCCACGGCCAAGGCGCTGGCCAAGGCCGGCGCGCATATCGTCGCCGTGGCGCGCACGCAGGGCGGTCTGGAAGAGCTCGACGACGAAATCCGCAAGGACGGCGGCAGCGCCACGCTGGTACCGCTCAACCTCACGGACTCCGACGGCATCGCGCGGCTGGGCGCCGGCCTGCACGAACGCTACGGCAAGCTCGACATCCTCGTCGGCAATGCCGGCGTGCTCGGACCCTCCTCGCCGATCGGCCATATCGAGCTGAAGGCCTTCAACGACGTGATGGCCGTCAACGTCTCCGCGAACTTCCAGCTGATCCGCTGCATGGAGCCGCTGCTGAGGCAGTCCGATGCCGGGCGCGCCGTGTTCGTCACCTCGGGCGCCGCCAACAAGGCGACCGCCTATGTCAGCCCCTACGCGGCATCCAAGGCCGCGCTGGAAACGCTGGGGCGCGCCTGGGCGCAGGAGACCGCGAACACCAAGCTGCGCGTCAATCTGTTCAATCCGGGCCCGGTCCGCACGCGCATGCGCGCAACCCTGATGCCGGGCGAGGATCCGGAGACGCTCGACACGCCCGAGCAGGTTGCCGAATTCATCGTGCCGATGTGTGCGCCTGACTGGACCGAGACCGGGAAGTTCTACGACTACAAGACGCGCAGCCTGATGAGCTTCCGCGCGCCGGCCTGATTGACTCGCTGACCTCCCCGCGATTGACTGCCAGCGCTTGGTCGGCAGCAAGCCGTCAAGCCAACAACAAGGGAGGTTGCCATGGCGCCATGGCATGATCGCGCAAGCTCAGCGCATGCGCCTGCAAAGGTCTCTCGAGCCATCTTCATCCTCATCGCAGCCATTGCCTTCGCGCTTCCGCGCGCGGCGAACGCCGGCGATGTCCCGACCTTCGCAGTCGATCCCTCCTGGCCAAAGCAGCTGCCGAACAACTGGATTCTCGGCCAGGTCGGCGGCATCACCGTCGATTGGCAGGGCCACATCTGGGTAATCCATCGTCCGCGCTCGCTCACCGACGACGAGAAGGGCGCGAGCCTCAACCCGCCGCGCTCGAAATGCTGCGTCTCGGCGCCGCCGGTGCTCGAATTCGACTCTGACGGCAATCTGCTACGCTCCTGGGGCGGTCCAGGCCAGGGCTACGAGTGGGTCGGCCGCGAGCATGGCATCGAGGTCGACGAGCGCGGCTTCGTCTGGGTCGGCGGCAATGCCGACAACGACAATGCGATCCTGAAATTCACGCTCGACGGCAAGTTCGTCGCCCAGATCGGGAAATTCGCGCCGAGCCTCGGCAGCAACGATACGTCGCAGCTCGGCAAGCCCGCCGAGACCGCGCTCGACAAGGAGGCGAACGAGATCTACGTCGCCGACGGCTACGGCAACCGCCGCGTCATCGTGTTCGACGCCACGACGCTCGCCTACAAGCGGCACTGGGGCGCCTATGGCAACAAGCCTGAGGACGGCAAGCAGACGCCCTACGATCCCAAGGGCCCGGTCGCCCAGCAATTCGGCAACCCGGTCCACTGCGTGAAGCTCTCCAACGACGGACTGGTTTACGTCTGCGACCGCATCAACAACCGGATTCAGGTGTTCAGGAAGGACGGCACCTTCGTGAAGGAGTTCTTCTTCGAGAAGAACACGCTCGGCAACGGCGCGGTGTGGGACATCGCGATCTGGCCCGACCCGAAGCAGACCTATCTGCTCAGCGCCGACGGCGAGAACAACGAGATCCGGGTGATCAAGCGCGAAGACGGCAGCGTGGTCGGCAGCTTCGGGCATAGCGGCCGCAATGCCGGACAATTCCACTGGGTGCACGCCATGGCGATCGACGCCAAGGGTAACGTCTATACCGCCGAGGTTGATACCGGGAAGCGCATCCAGAAGTTCAGGCTGACGTCGGATGCACTCAAATAGCGTCTCAACGTATCTTGTCGTAAGGTTAACCGCCGGATGACGCTCGAGCGCGACGAGATTGCGACGAATAGTCATCGCGCCTTAGGCTGGTATTTGAGCATGATCTTTTCGAAAAGCCGCTTCCCATTTTTCCGGATCATGCACTATGGCGCAGCGGCATCCGGCTTTAGATGCATTGCCGCCGGCCGTGGGACAGGCTAGAGCCATCAGCCGGAACAAGGCTCCGCAAGAGGGCCGTCCGCATATTTGACAATGGAGGAAACTTTCATGACGACGACGTTCGCACGCAGCACCGCGGCCCTTCTGGCCTGTGCCGCTTTCGGTTTTGCCACTTCCGCCTTCGCCCAGGACAAGACCATCAAGATCGGCGTGCTCAACGACATGTCGAGCCTGTACGCCGACATCGGGGGCCCGAATTCCGTGGTGGCAATCAAGCTGGCGGTCGAGGATTCCGGCCTGCTGAAGAAGGGCTGGAAGATTGACGTCATTAGCGGCGACCATCAGAACAAGCCCGACGTCGGCGTCAACATCGCCCGGCAGTGGATCGATAACGAGAAGGTCGACGCGATCGCCGATACTCCGAATTCCGGCGTCGCGCTGGCGGTCAGCAATCTCGTCAAGGAAAAGAATGCGGTGCTGCTGAATTCAGGCGCCGCTTCCGCCGACCTGACCGGCAAGGCCTGCACACCGAACACGATCTCCTACACCTATGACACCTACATGCTGGCGAACGGCACCGGCAAGGCGCTGACCAAGGCCGGCGGGGACAGCTGGTTCTTCCTGACCGCGGACTATGCCTTCGGCCACGCGCTGGAACGCGACACCACGGCCGTTGTGACCGCGAACGGCGGAAAGGTCCTCGGCAGCGTCAAGCATCCGATCAATACCGCGGACTTCTCCTCGTTCCTGCTCCAGGCGCAATCTTCCAAGGCCAAGGTAGTGGGCCTCGCCAATGCCGGCGGGGACACCACGAACTCGATCAAGCAGGCGGCCGAATTCGGCATCGTCTCCGCGGGCCAAAAGCTCGCCGCGCTGCTGCTGTTCATCAACGACGTGCATTCGCTGGGCCTGAAGACCGCCCAGGGCCTGACCTTCACGGAGTCCTTCTACTGGGACATGAACGAGCAGACTCGCGCCTGGTCGAAGCGCTTCTCGGCGCTGGCGAACAAGAACGCGATGCCCTCGATGACGCAGGCCGGCAGCTACGCGATGGTGCTGCACTATCTCAAGGCAATGGACGCGCTCGGCAGCAATCCGCATGACGGTGCCAAGGTCGTCGCCAAGATGAAGGAGCTGCCGACCGACGACCCGCTGTTCGGCAAGGGCCCGCTGCGCGCCGACGGCCGCCGCCTCATCCCGGCTTACCTGTTCGAGGTGAAGAAGCCCGAGGAGTCGAAGGGCCCGTGGGACTATTACAAGCAGATCGCCACGATCTCGGCGGAAGACGCGGCCAAGCCGCTCAAGGACAGCGACTGCCCGCTGTTGAAGAAGTGACCGCCTAGCGGTCGTGCAAAGGTTTTGACGGCGTCATGCCCGGGCTCGTCCCGGGCATTGGCGTTTCAGACCGTCCTCGTCGCGCCCAGCGACCGCATCGCGAGATCCCCACGCAACCCACCATCAACATCGCCAAAGCAGGAACGGCGCCCCGGGCAGATGCAACGGCGCGCCGGCACCGTCACTCACGACGGCCGCTTGCGCTTGTGTGCGAAGGGATTGGCCTTCTCGCGCAGGGTGATGCGCACCGGCGTGCCCGGCAGCTCGAAGGTCTCGCGCATGGAATTGGTGAGGTACCGCAAATACGACTGCGGCACCGCATCGGCGCGCGAGCAGAACAGCACGAAGCTCGGCGGGCGCGCCTTCGTCTGTGTGATGTAGTTCAGCTTCAGCCGGCGGCCCGAGACCGCCGGCGGCGGATTGGCCTGGATCGCCTGCTCGAACCAGCGATTGAGCGCGGCCGTCGGCACGCGCCTGTTCCAGATCGCATAGGCGTCCTGGACCGCCTGCATCAGACGGTCGATGCCCTCGCCCATCAGGCCCGAGACGGCAACGATCGGCACGCCCTTGAGTTGCGGCAGCCAATGATCGGCATCGCGGCGCAGCCCCGAAATGGCGCCACCGCCCTTGGTCTCCATCAGGTCCCATTTGTTGACCGCGAGCACGACCGCCCTTCCCTCGCGCTCGATCAGATCGGCGATGCGCAGATCCTGCTCCTCGAAGCGGTTCTGCGTGTCCATCATCAACACGACGACTTCCGCAAAGCGCACCGCGCGCAGCGCGTCCGCAACCGAGAGCTTCTCCAGCTTCTCCTCGATGCGCGAGCGCCGGCGCAGGCCAGCGGTGTCGAACACGCGGAAATCGCGCCCCTTCCAGTTGATCTCGACCGCAATGGAATCCCGCGTGGTGCCGGCTTCCGGGCTCGTCAGCAGGCGTTCCTCGCCGAGCAGATGGTTGATCAGCGTCGACTTGCCGGCATTGGGACGGCCGACGATGGCGACCCGGATCGGGCGCGTCGCAGCCTCTTCCTCCGAGATCGGCGCGTCGTCCTCGTCTTCGTCTTCCTCGACCGGCTCGGGCATCAGCGTGGCCAGCGCATCGTAGAGTTCGCCCATGCCCTCGCCATGCTCGGCGGAGATCTGGATGGGATCGCCGAGGCCGAGCGCAAAAGACTCCATGGCTCCGGCGTCGCCATGCTTGCCCTCGCTCTTGTTGGCGATCAGCAGCACCGGCTTGTCGGCCTTGCGGGCGAAATCGGCGAAGGCGCGATCGGTGGGCGTGAGGCCGATACGGGCATCGATGACGAAGAACAGCGCGTCGGCCTGCGCGATCGCGGCCTCGGTCTGCTCCTGCATGCGCGCGGTCAGCGAGCCCTTGGCGCCCTCGTCGAGCCCGGCAGTGTCGATGATGGTGAACTGGAGGTCGCCGAGTCTGGCCTCGCCTTCGCGGCGGTCGCGGGTGACGCCCGGCAGGTCATCGACGAGCGCGAGCTTCTGTCCGACCAGGCGGTTGAACAGCGTCGATTTGCCGACATTGGGCCGGCCGATGATGGCAATCGTGAAGGGCATCAGTCATTCGTGCGCTGCCGGAGCCGCGTCTGTCAATGCAGTGAAGAATATCAGCGAGAGAAGCTCCCGCTCGGCAGCGGCGCCGGGAAAGCGCCCTGCGATTGCTGCTGCGTGGTCTGGGCCGGTTGCGTCTGCTGGACCGGCTGATCCGGCGGCGGCGCGGTGGTGCGCCTGCGGACGATCTTGTGCTTGGGCGGCGGTGCGGCCGTGGACGGCGCGGCCTCCGGCTGGGCCTCGCCATCGATCTCGCCGGCCGGGGCTTCAGCCGGCGCCACAGCTGCTGCGGCCGGCTGCCGCGCCTTTGCACCTTTGGCCGGCCTGGCGGGTTCCGGCGGCGGCTCGGCGGGCAGAGCCGCGACGGCAGGCGCGTTCGGATCGGGCTGCTGCTGGGCGCCCTTGTAAAGATCCCTCGGCACGCCCTGCTCGAGACCCGGCACGCCTTCCGGGAACACAGGCTTGCGGTCGCCCGGCAGCTTCTTCTTGGTATCGAGGAAGTCGAACATGTCGCTCGGATCGAAGCTGGAGCAGCCGCCCAGGACGCCCGTGAAGGCGATCAGGACGGCGGCTGCGATCAAGCGTTGCGTGCGGCGCATCTTGTGTCTCGTCTACGTCAGAGGGCCGTCGTCAGCTCTTGGCGACAGGCGGCAGCAGGGCCTGGAGTGCCTCGGCGCGCGAGCGCAGGCCGGGCGGTGTTTCGCCGTCTCCGTCAATCGCATCGAGCCATTTGCGGGCTGCGGTCAGGTCGTTGTTACGCCAGGCCGACAGCGCCAGCATCTCCCGGGCGGTGTGACGGAAGGTCGATTTCGGTGCGGCGGAGGGCTCCAGCCGCTGCTGCATGTCGGCGTAGCTGGCGCCGTCGAGCAGCAGGCCGGCGGCACGGATCTTCGCCAGGTCCTGCCACTCGCCCTCGACGCTGCGATCGGCGGCAATGTCGTCATACATCTTCGCGGCGGCCTTGGGATCGCGGCTCGCGGCCTCGGCGGCAGCGCGCAACCGTGCCAGGGTGCGATAGCCGGACGGAGCCTTGGCGGCGAGTTCGGTGAAGGCCTTCTCGGCGTCAGCGTGCTTGTCTTGCTCGGACAGCTCAACGGCCTTCTCGAAGGCGGCGCCGGCCTCGGCGGCCTTCTTGGCCTCCAGATACTGGTACCCGCGCCAGCCACCGATGGCGGCCACGACCAGCACCATCAGGGCGATGAAGTAGATCGAATACTTGTCCCACAGCTTCTTGAGCTGTTCGCGACGTACTTCCTCATCGATTTCGTTAAATAATTCAGACACTTATGCCAATCCCATGCCCGGCCGAGTGCGCGCGCGAAAGCGTTCGCGTCAGGAATCCCGTCCCCACGTGGCGGCGAGGTACCCCAACGATATGGCGGTGGCAAGGCAAAGCCAGCCCGATCAAGGCGTTAACCACCCGGCAGAAGCCCTTGAGACCACCCGCCCCGGCTCAGGTTCCCGTCAGCTCCCGCAACTGCCGCTTCAGCACCTTGCCGTTGGCATTGCGCGGCAGCGGGTCGGCGGTAATCGCCATGGTTTCGGGCACCTTGTAATCCGACAGCCTTTCGGCGCACCAGGCGCGCAGAGCACTGCAGCGCTCTATCGCACCGCAGCAAATTCAGTATCGTAGCGCTGCAAATTCAGTTTCTACCGAAGCGCAGACTTCCTGGATCTCGTTGTCCCTGCCCCAAATCGACTTCGCGTTCTCTACCAGAGACATGATTTTCTCTATTTGCTTTGCGCTCAGTCGACCGCCGCTCCTGATATAATCAGCCGAACCTCTGAACAGTAGAACGTAAGGCTGAACAGCTTTCCGGTGCCATTTTGATTCCAGAATTATGGCATCAGTCAATCTCTCGTACGCTTCTTCGTAAGCTGCCGCGGCGGAATGTCCTTCTTCTCCAGCAGATCGATCACGTCGCGAAACACATAAGCTTGATCGGCGAAGTTATCGACAAAGACAACAAGCGGATCATCAATTAGATCGATAATTGAAGCCGTGGACTTTGGCTCGACTCGACTTAAAGCCGAACAGTTCAGAACAAGGAGCCCACGCTGGGCCAATTCAAACGCAGCTCGTCGCATAACAGTCGTTTTTCCGGTTCCAGTCTCCTCGCGAACAACCAAAATTCTTGGAGCGTTCGATTCAGGTTTCAGACGGCGCTCAACGTCAGTTACTAAAGGAGCCGCGCTCAAATCTTTAGTCCCAGTTGAAGTTGATACGGCAGCATGGATGCGATTGACGAACCCCAAGCGGCATAGCAATTCCGGTTGACAGACATAAAGCGACGCGATCGGAGGAGCCAGGACTGTTCGCCGCGATGTGCATCAATGCACTCTACGAGAATGCGGTTGAATCATCGTGCTCCCGACTAAGCGGCTCAGGTTCCCGTCAGCTCCCGCAACTGCCGCTTCAGCACCTTGCCGTTGGCATTGCGCGGCAGCGGGTCGGCGGTGATCGCCATGGTTTCGGGCACCTTGTAATCCGACAGCCTTTCGGCGCACCAGGCGCGCAAGGCCTCGCCGGAGACCGGCGTGCGCGTCACGACGACCGCGTGGACGCGTTCACCCAGCACGGGGCAAGCCTTGGCGATAATCGCGCTCTCGACCACGGCTGGATGGCCGGCCAGCACGGATTCGACCTCGGCCGAATAGATCTTCAGGCCGCCACGATTAATCATGTCCTTCTGCCGATCGAACACACGGACGAAGCCTTCGGCGTCGACCGAGCCGAGGTCGCCGGAGTGCCAGAACCCGCCGGTGAAGCTCTCGGCCGTGGCCTTCGCGTTGTTCCAATAGCCCTTGATGACGGATGCACTCTGGATCCAGAGCTCGCCGATCTCGCCACGGGGCAGCTCGCGCCCGTCCGCCCCCATCGCGACGATGTGCGCGCCCGGGCACGGCAGGCCGACGCTGTCGATATGGCTCTCGGTCAGTTCACCCGGCATGATCGTCGAGGGCGACGTCGTCTCGGTCGCGCCGTAGCAATTCATCAGCTTCAGGCCGGGGATCTTCGCCTTGAGCTTCTCGATCGTCGCGACCGGCATCGGCGCGCCGCCAAAACCTCCGATGCGCCAGCTCGACAGGTCGTAGCTGTCGAAATCGCTCTGGAGCAGGCAAAGATTGTACATCGCCGGCACCATCACCGTGTAGGTGACGCGCTCGCGCGCGGCGAGCTTGAGGTATTCGGCGGCCTTGAACTCCGGCATGATGATCAGCGCGCCGCCGCAGCGGATCATGGTCGTGATGTTGGCGACGACGCCGGTGACATGGCCGAGCGGCACGGCCGCGATCGAGCGATCCGCCTCCGTCAATTGCAGGCAGGACGCGAACACCATCGAGGAATGGACGATGTTGCAATGTGCCAGCATCGCGCCTTTCGGCTTTCCTGTCGTCCCCGAGGTGTAGAGGATCATCGCGGTGTCCTCCTCGCTCGTCTCCGCCGGCGCCCCCTCCGGGGGATTGTCGGCGAGCAGAGCGAACCGCGACAGAGCCGGATCGTCGTCGACGGCGATACGGTGGATCACATCGGGCACATCCCGCGCATCGGGAAGCCGCTCGGCGAGCGCGGCTTCGTGGATCAGGATCTTGGCGCCGCAATCGGCCAGCACGTAGGCGATTTCCGGCTTCTGCTGCCGCGTGCTGAGCAGCACCGTCACCAGGCCCTCATGCGCAGCGGCGAACAGCAGCAACGGAAATTCGATGCGGTTACCGAGCAGGATCGCGACACGATCGCCGCGCTGCAATCCGAGCCTGCGAAATCCCGCTGCAATCCGTGCGGCCTGCTCGACGGCCTGCTGCCAGCTCAGGCGGACGTCGCCTGCGATCAGCGCTTCGCCCTCGGCGTTGCGGGCGCGGGCTTCCGCGATCATCGCCCACAGGCTCTCGGGCCGGTCCGCGAACGCAGGCACGATTCTATCGCCAAAACGCGCCTCGTACCGCATTGACGGAAGTTGCGATCGCAACCAAATCATCGGCGTGCCTCGGTTTTGTTGCTCTTGCTACCTTCCGCGCATGGTCGGGCAGATCCTGTCTTGTGCTGATCGGCTAGACGCCGATGACGGGAACACCGATCACGACCGGATGGAACGCGAATGCCAGCGCCAGATAAGCAACGACGCCGACTGCCACCGCAATCAGGTCGTTGCTGACGCCCCCCACCGGGATCGGCGGAGCGCCGGCATCGGTGCGGCGCTTCAGCGAAATGCGATCATACACCGCCCACCCCAGGAACGAGCCAAACAGGATGATGGAGCCGAGATCGCCATTGGCAAGGAGATGCGCCGCCGCCCACAGCTTGATGCCGGCCAGCATCGGATGCTTCAGCGTCGCATAGATGCGACCGCGCAAATATGACGCGACCACCAGGATGACGGCGGGCAGCATCAAGGCGAGCGTGATGTGCTTCATCGCCTTCGGCGGATACCAGACGTCGATCCAGCCGGTCGCGCGATAGTGGGCATAGCCCCAGATGATCAACGCGAGCCCCACAAGCGAGACGAGCGAATAGAGGATCTTGTAGGTGCCCTCGCCAAGCCTTGCGATCGCCTGCGCGCGAACCTCGCGCTTCGTCGTGAAAACATGGGCCGCAAAGAACAGCACCAGCCCCAGTATCATGACCAGCAGACCCACGACATCCTCCCCTTCGGCGAGCGCCCCGCCTCTGAGGTATCATCGATTGGCCGCCGCTCGCAACTCTCGGCCCTCATGGTGAGGAGCGCGCCCTTGCGCGCGTCTCGAACCATGCAGGCCCGGCTGCCGCAACAGCGGGGCCTTCCATCCTTCGAGACGCGCGCGAGCGCGCTACTCAGGATGAGGAGATAGAGCTATTTGCCGAGCTCGCGATTGTCGACATATCGGATCGCGATCGGTCGGCCAGCCAGCGCGCCGCCAAGACCGCTGGTAAACTTCAGCGGCAGGCAGGCCTTCAGCGACGAATTGATCGCGTTCAGATATGACGCTCGCGTGTCAGCCGGCACGCCCGCGGTCGCAAATGTCATGCGCGGCGGGCCGATCAGGCCGCCCGATCGGTTGAGGCTGAATCGCACCGACATCTGCATGCCCGCGCGGGCATTGTCCGATGGCGGCGACCAGCAGCTGCGCAGCTCTGCGAAGAGGTCGCCGATCGTATCGAGATCGTGATCGGGCTTGCGGTACTTGGCGCGGTCGGCCTCTGCAGGCACGCTCTCGATCGTGAGCTGGAGGTTCTGGCCGTAGGGATAATCGATCTCGGGAATGCAGGGACCGGGCTCGAGCGGGCTGCAGTAGGACGGCGTGCAGGGCCTGCCGTCGAGCACGCTGCACGGCTCGTGCGAAAACGGAATCGGATTGATCTGCCGGGGCCGCGCGTCGGCGGCGGCGGCCGATACCGCCAGCAGCGTGAAAACGAGAATGCCGCGCCACATGCTCTGAGCTCGCGATGTCATGTGAGTGAAACGTGGCATCGTCTGTGAAAGCATCAAGCCTGCGTGCGTTCACATGCCCGCGTTCAATACCCGGGTCGCCCGGCTGACCGGGCGCCCCGGTACGCCGAGACGCTTGTGGTTGAATAGAGGGGCCGCAGTGCACTGGATGCCCCGCTCGAGCCGGGGCATGGCAGCGGAGGGAATGGCTACAGAGCGGGCGGAACACCACCCTACCCCTTTTTCTTGACGTCCTTGACGTTGGTGAACTCGATGCCCTCGGCGCGCTCCCTGGTATAGCCGAGATAGAACTCGTTCCGCGCGAGATACACGGGATCGCCGTCGACGTCGTCCGCGATGCTGGAGGTGTTTGCGGCGATGAAGGCGTCGAGCTTCTTGCGGTCCTCCGAGGAGACCCACCGCGCCAGCTGGAACTCGCTGACCTCGAATTCGACCGGCAGCGAATATTCGGCCTCGAGCCGGGCCTTCAGCACGTCGAGCTGGAGCGCCCCGACGACGCCGACCAGCGCCGGCGCGCCGTCGCGCGGGCGGAACACCTGCACCACGCCCTCTTCCGACATCTGCTGCAGGGCTTCCTTCAGCTTCTTCGCCTTCATCGCGTCGGTGAGACGGACGCGGCGGACGATTTCCGGCGCGAAGCTCGGCACGCCGACGAAGTTGAAATCCTCGCCCTCGGTCAAGGTATCGCCGATGCGCAGCGTGCCGTGATTGGGAATGCCGACGACGTCGCCCGCAAAGGCTTCGTCCGCGACCGAGCGGTCCTGGGCGAAGAAGAATTGCGGGCTCGACAGCGGCATGCTCTTGCCGGTGCGGACCAGCTTGGCCTTCATGCCGCGGCTGAGCTTGCCAGAGCACAGCCGCGCGAAGGCGATGCGGTCGCGGTGATTCGGATCCATGTTGGCCTGGATCTTGAACACGAAGGCGCTCATGCGCGGATCGGTAGCCTCGACCTTGCGCTGGTCGCTGTCCTGCGCGCGCGGCTCGGGCGCGAACTTGCCGAGGCCTTCCAGGAGGTCGCCGACGCCGAAATTGCGTAGCGCGCTGCCGAAATAGACCGGCGTAAGATGGCCTTCGCGGAACGCTTCGAGCTCGAACGGCTTCGACGCCGCGGTGACGAGCTCCAGCTCGTCCTTCACGGCGGAAACGTCGAGATTGGCGTTGAGCTTGGCGAGCTCTTCGATCTCGATCTGCTGCGCCGCGCCGGTCTTGGCGCCTCCGCCTTCGAGCAGGCGCACGCCGCCATTGACGACGTCATAGGTGCCGAGGAAGTCGCGGCCGCGGCCGACCGGCCAGGTCATCGGGGTGGTGTCGAGCGCCAGCGTCTTCTCGATCTCGTCGAGCAGATCGAAGACGTCGCGGCTTTCGCGGTCCATCTTGTTGATGAAGGTGATGATCGGAATATCCCGCAGACGGCACACCTCGAACAGCTTCCGGGTGCGCGCCTCGATGCCCTTGGCGGCGTCGATCACCATGACGGCCGAATCGACTGCCGTCAGCGTGCGATAGGTGTCTTCCGAGAAGTCCTCGTGGCCCGGCGTGTCCAGGAGGTTGAAGACGAGGCCTTCGAACTCGAAGGTCATGACCGACGTCACGACCGAGATGCCGCGCTCGCGCTCGATCTTCATCCAGTCCGAGCGCGTGTTGCGCCGCTCGCCCTTGGCCTTGACCTGGCCGGCCAGGTTGATGGCGCCGCCGAACAGCAGCAGCTTCTCGGTCAGCGTGGTCTTGCCGGCGTCGGGGTGGGAGATGATCGCGAAGGTCCGCCGCCGCGCCACTTCAGCGGCAAGCGGGGATCGGGCCGGCGATTCGGCTGTGGTGGTGGCGATGTCGGACATGGCGGGAGCGTGTGGCAGGGAAAACGGGCCTTATCAAGCCTCATTTGGTGATTGCGGAGGCTTCCGGCCAGCCCCATATCGGCTTTCGGGAAGGACGACCTTCCCATTTCTCAGCCTGTCAGCCGCGGGGACGACCCTGCCTTGGTACGGAGGGTCGTCATGGCCTGGAGCATCCTGTTCGTCGCGGGCCTTCTCGAGATCACCTGGGCGATCGGCCTGAAATACACCGAGGGTTTCAGCAGGCTTGTTCCATCCGTCATCACGCTGGTGGCGATGGCCGGCAGCGTCATCCTGCTCGGACTCGCGCTCAAGTCGCTTCCCGTCGGAACCGCCTACGCGGTCTGGACCGGCATCGGCGCGGTCGGGACCGCGACGCTCGGCATCATCCTGTTCGGAGAGCCCGCCACTGCATTCCGCCTCGCCAGCATCGGCCTGATCGTCGCCGGGATCGTCGGATTGAAGTTCGTTACCTGACGAAGATCTGGACCATCCACCAGGTCAGCGCTGCCACGATGGCCGAGGCAGGGATCGTGATCACCCAGGCATAGACGATCGAGCTGGCGACGTTCCAGCGCACCGCCGAGACGCGACGGGCGGCGCCGACGCCGACGATCGCGCCGGTGATGGTGTGGGTGGTCGAAACGGGAACGCCGAGGAACGTCGCCATGAACAGAGTGGCGGCCCCTCCGGTCTCGGCGCAAAAGCCCTGCATCGGGGTCAGTTTCGTGATGCGCAGGCCCATGGTGCGGACGATGCGCCAGCCGCCCATCAGCGTGCCCAGCGCCATCGCCGCCTGGCAGGACAGCACCACCCAGAACGGCACGGAAAATTCGCTGCCGAGATGGCCTTGCGAATAAAGCAGCACCGCGATGATGCCCATGGTCTTCTGTGCGTCGTTGCCGCCATGACCGAGCGAATAGAGCGAGGCGGAGGCGAACTGGAGGATGCGGAAGGCGCGATCGACCGCGAACGGTGTCGAACGCACCGAGGCCCACGACACGATCGCCACCAGCATCATGGCGAGCAGGAAGCCGACCAGCGGCGACAGCACGATCGCCAGCACCGTCTTAGACAGGCCGCTCCACACCGCGGCCGAGATCCCCGCCTTCGCCATGCCGCCGCCGACGAGCCCGCCGATCAGCGCGTGCGACGACGAGGACGGGATTCCGAGCGCCCAGGTCACGAGGTTCCAGACGATGGCCCCGACCAGCGCAGCGAAGATCACCTGGGCATCGACGACCGAAGGATCGATGATGCCGGTGCCGATGGTCTGAGCGACGTGCAGGCCGAAGACCATGAAGGCGATGAAATTGAAGAACGCGGCCCAGAACACCGCGTATTGCGGCCGCAATACCCGGGTCGAGACGATGGTCGCGATCGAATTGGCGGCGTCGTGCAGGCCGTTCAGGAAGTCGAACAGCAGCGCGACGGCGATCAAGCCGACCAGGATGGGAAAGCCCAACGCTGCATCCACGGCGGCCCCGCCTTACACTTTGCGCATGATCTGTGCGGAAAACCGCAGGACACTTTTCCGGATCATGCGTTACACTTGCTCGATGACGATGCTGTTGATCTCGTTCGCGACGTCGTCGAAGCGATCGGCCACCTTCTCGAGATGGTCGTAGATCTCGGCGCCGACGATGAAGTCCATCGCATTGCCCTGGCGATGCTTGAGGAACAGCTCCTTCAGGCCGATGTCGTGGAGATCGTCGACCCGCCCCTCCAGCTTGCCGAGTTCTTCGGTGATGGCGGTCAGCATGGCGACGTTCGGACCTATCGATTGCATCAGCGGCAGCGCACGCCCGACCAGATTGGCGCATTCGATCAGAAGCCCGCCGATCTCGCGCATGGGAGGCTCGAAGGTTCGGACTTCGAACAGCATCACGGCCTTGGCGGTCTGCTGCATCTGGTCGATGGCATCGTCCAGCGACGTGATCAGGTTCTTGATGTCCCCGCGGTCGAAAGGGGTGATGAAGGTGCGGCGCACCGCCGTCAGCACCTCGCGCGTGATGTTGTCGGCGTCGTTCTCGAATTGGTTGACGCGCTGGCAATAGACCGGCGTCTCCTCGCCTCCATTGAGCATGCCCTGGAGCGCGATCGCGCCCTGGATCACCGTCTGGGCATGCCGGTCGAACAGGTCGAAGAACCGCTCTTCCTTGGGCAGGAATGCACGAAACCATCGCATCATGTGGATAGGCTACCGGTTGGAAATGGTCAGGCCCGAAGGGCTGTCATGAAACTGTCATAGACCATTTTCGATCCGCGCGCGTGTCATCTCACGCCTGCGAAGCCGGGTCATCCACCGCTTTCCAACTGCTCGCAAACAGCTTTTGAATCAGCCAGTTAGAGAGATCGCCGGAAGTAATGCGCGATTTCGCCGATGACGCCGCGGCGGAAGGTGAGCACGCAGACCACGAAGATCGTGCCCTGGATCACCGTCACCCACTGGCCGAAACCCGCCAGATATTGCTGCATGGCGATGATCGCGAAGGCGCCGACCACGGGACCGAAAATGGTTCCGAGACCACCGACCAGGGTCATCAGCACGACCTCGCCCGACATCGTCCAGTGCACGTCGGTGAGCGATGCGTTCTGCGCCACGAACACTTTCAGCGCGCCGGCAAAGCCAGCCAGCGTGCCGGACAGGACGAAGGCCAGGAACTTGTACTGGTCGGTGCGGTAGCCGAGCGAGATCGCCCGCGGCTCGTTCTCGCGGATCGCCTTCAGGACTTCGCCGAATGGCGAGTTGATGATGCGGAAGATCAGGAGGAAGCCGGCGAGGAAGCCGACCAGGACGACATAATACAATACCGTCGGCTTCGAGAGGTCGAGCATGCCGAACATGTGTCCCTGCGGGATGCCCTGGATGCCGTCTTCGCCATGGGTGAACGGCGCCTGGAGATAGATGAAGTACAGGAGCTGCGACAGCGCCAGCGTGATCATCGAGAAATAGATGCCCTGGCGGCGAATCGAGATGTAGCCGGTGATGATCGACAGCACGAACGCCGCGGCGATGCCGACGAGGATGCCGAGCTCGGGCGGCAGCGCCCATACTTTCAGCGCATGCGCGCTGCAATAGCCCGCCGTTCCCAGGAACATCGCGTGGCCGAAGGACAGCAATCCGCCGTAGCCGATCAGCAGGTTGAAGGCGCAGGCGAGGAGCGCAAAGCACAGCGCCTGCATCACGAAGAACGGGTAGACTCCCGTGAACGGCACCGCCGCCAGCAGCAGCGCCATCAGCACGAACACGATCATCTCGTCGCGCACCGCGCGAGGGGTCACCGGCAGCGTGTCGTCCGTCAGGGTTGTCATCTCAGGCCGCCCTTCCCGTCAATCCCGTTGGCTTCACCAAGAGCACCAGCACCATCAGCACGAACACGACGGTGTTGGAGGCCTCGGGGTAGAAATACTTGGTCAGGCCCTCGATCACACCGAGCGCAAAGCCGGTGATGATGGAGCCCATGATCGATCCCATGCCGCCGATCACGACCACCGCGAACACGACGATGATGAGGTCGGCGCCCATCAGCGGCCGCACCTGGTTGATCGGCGCCGAGAGCACGCCGGCCAGCGCGGCAAGGCCGACGCCGAGACCGTAGGTCAGCGTGATCATGCGCGGCACGTTGATGCCGAAAGCGCGCACCAGTGTCGGATTTTCGGTGGCGGCGCGCAGATAGGCGCCGAGCTGCGTCTTCTCGATCAGGAACCAGGTCGCCAAGCATACGACGAGGGAAAACACGACGACCCAGCCGCGATAGACCGGCAGGAACATGAATCCGAGATTCATGCCGCCCCTGAGCTGGTCCGGAATGGCGTAAGGCAGGCCGGAGGAGCCGAAATAGTTCTGGAACACGCCCTGCACGATCAGCGCGATGCCGAAGGTCAGGAGCAGTCCATAGAGATGATCGAGCCCGGTCAGCCATTGCAGCATGGTCCGTTCCAGGATCATGCCGAAGATGCCGACGATGATCGGCGCCAGCAACAGCGCCCACCAATAGTTGATGCCGCCGAGGTTCAACAGGAAGTAGGCGACGAAGGCGCCCATCATGTAGAGCGCGCCATGGGCGAAATTGATGATGTTGAGCATGCCGAAGATCACGGCAAGCCCGAGACTGAGCAGCGCGTAGAACGAGCCGTTGATCAGTCCCACCAGTAGTTGTGCGTAGAGAGCCTGCATCGGGATTAGCTTCCGCCACCAATATGAAAGCCCGCCTGCGGCACGACCGCGCGGCGGGCCACGAGAGTTACTTCTTCACCAGCGGACAGACGCTCTCGGAGAGCGGCCGGAACGCCTGGTCCGCGGGGACGGAGCCCACCAGCTTGTAATAGTCCCACGGCCCCTTCGACTCCGAGGGCTTCTTGACCTCGAACAGGTAGGCCGGGTGAATCTTGCGGCCATCGACCCGGATACTGCCCTGACCGAACAACGGATCGTCGGTCGGCATCGACTTCATCTTCTCGACCGCCTTGACGCCGTCATGCGGATTGCCGCCCATCGCCTCCAGCGCCTTGAAGTAATGGATCAGTCCCGAATAGACACCGGCCTGCACCATCGAAGGCATCGCCTTGTTCTTCATGCGCTCCGAAAAGCGCTTGGAGAAGGCGCGCGTTCCGTCGTTGAGATCCCAGTAGAAAGTCTCGGTGAAATTGAGCCCTTGCGCCACGTTGAGGCCGAGCGAATGAACATCGGTGATGAACAAGAGCAGTCCGGCAAGCTTCTGTCCGCCAGCAACGATGCCGAACTCGGCAGCCTGCTTGATCGAATTGGTGGTATCGCCGCCGGCATTCGCAAGACCGACAATCTTCGCCTTCGATGCCTGCGCCTGCAAAAGGAACGAGGAGAAGTCCGAGGAATTGAGCGGGTGCTTGACGCTGCCGAGCACCGTGCCGCCGGCCTTTTGCACCACCGCCGCCGTGTCGCGCTCCAGCGCCGCGCCGAACGCGTAGTCCGCCGTGAGGAAGTACCAGGTATCGCCGCCGGCCTTCACCAGCGCCTGACCGGTGCTGTTGGCCAGCATGTAGGTATCATAGACCCAATGGATTGTGTTCGGCGAACACTGGGCGTTCGTCAGATCCGAGGTCGCCGCACCCGTGTCGATCAGGATCGAATTCTTCTCCTTGACGACATTGTTGACCGCGAGCGCGACACCGGAGTTCAGCACATCCATGAAGATGTCGACCTTCTCGACGTCGATCCATTGGCGCGCGATGGTGGCGCCGATGTCGGGCTTGTTCTGATGATCAGCGGAGATCAAGTCGACCTTCCAACCCTTGGCGGCAAGGCCGGAATCCTCGATCGCCATCTGGGCGGCCAGCGTCGAGCCCGCGCCACCGAGGTCGGAATAGAGACCGGAATTATCGGTCAGCACGCCGACCTTGACGGTCTTGTCCTGTGCCGACGCGCCGCTCGCGACGAATCCCAACGCCATGCCGAGAACAATTGCAGAAAAACGCTGTTTCATAATTCCCTCCGGGAAATCCACTATTGAATGCGTCGAGGCGTCAGACACCGAGATAGGTGTGGAGCTTGTCCATGTTGGCGGCAAGCTCCGAATTGGAGAACCCGTCAATGATCTTGCCGTGCTCGACCACGTAATACCGGTCGGCGACGGTCGATGCGAAGCGGAAGTTCTGCTCGACCAGCAGGATCGTGAAGCCTTCCTTCTTGAGCCGCGCAATGGTGTGGCCGATCTGCTGGATGATGACCGGAGCGAGGCCCTCCGTCGGCTCGTCCAGCATCAGGAAGCTCGCGCCGGTGCGCAGGATACGCGCGATCGCGAGCATCTGCTGCTCGCCGCCCGACAGCTTGGTGCCCTGGCTGTTGAGCCGCTCCTTCAGGTTCGGAAACAGCTCGAAGATCTGATCGAGCGGCAATCCGCCTTCGCGGACCACCGGCGGCAGCATCAGATTCTCCCGCACGTCGAGACTGGCGAATATGCCTCGCTCCTCCGGGCAGAACGCGATGCCCATGCGCGCGATCCTGTCGGAGGTCGCGCGGATGATCTCCTGATCGTTGAACTTCACCGAGCCGGTACGCTTGCCGATGATGCCCATGATCGACTTCAGCGTGGTGGTCTTGCCGGCGCCGTTGCGCCCGAGCAAGGTTACGACCTCGCCGGCGTTCACGTCGAAGTTGATCCCGTGCAGGATGTGGGACTCGCCATACCATGCTTCGAGGTTGCGGACTTGAAGGATGTTTCCGCCGGTCGCGGCCCTGGCCGGAGCCTCGGCGATCGCAGTGTCAGGCATGACCGGCTCCCAGATAGGCTTCCTTGACGCGCTCGTCCTTGGTGAGCTCGGAGTAATGGCCCTGCGCGAGCACCTGCCCGCGCGTCAGCACGGTGATGATGTCGGAGAGATTGGCCACCACGCTCAGATTATGCTCGACCATCAGGATGGTATATTTCGCCGAGATGCGCTTGATCAGCGCCGCGATCTTGTCGATGTCCTCGTGGCCCATTCCGGCCATCGGCTCGTCGAGCAGCATCATCTCTGGGTCGAGTGCGAGCGTGGTTGCGATCTCAAGTGCACGCTTGCGCCCATAGGGCATCTCGACCGCGGGCGTGCTCGCAAACTCGCTGAGGCCCACGTCATTGAGCAACTCGCGCGCGCGGTCGTTGAAGCGGTTCAGCACGGACTTGGAGCGCCAGAAGTCGAACGAAGAGCCGTGCTGGCGCTGAAGCGCCACGCGGACGTTCTCCAGCGCGGTGAGATGCGGAAACACCGCCGAAATCTGGAACGAACGCACAAGACCCATGCGGGCGACGTCCGCCGGCGCCATCGCCGTGATGTCCTGTCCCTTGTACAGGATCTTTCCGGCTGACGGCTTCAGGAACTTGGTCAGAAGATTGAAGCAGGTCGTCTTGCCGGCCCCGTTCGGGCCGATCAACGCATGGATGCTCCCACGGCGAACCTTGAGCGCAACGTCGCGGACGGCGAAGAAGCCCGCAAACTCCTTGGTCAAGCCTTCCGTTTCGAGAATGAACTCATCGGCCAAACAGATTTCCCCCTGCCCGCGCAAGGCGCGTGGCTGTCCTTGTTGCTTCGGCTGTCCGGAGGACTTGCAGCCCACCCGGGGCGCCGCCTCCGGGCGCGGAATATGCCGGAGGTGACGGGGGTTAGGCAAGGCGGAAAGCTGAGCAGATCAGGCCTCCGGCTGGGATACAAATGCTCCCTTAGTCGGACGCGTTTCGATGTCGTGCCTGCCCGGCTCCCGGTTCGCAAGACACCGGCCATCAAGCCGTCGTTAACGGTCTTTCGTTCGGTGCGCCAGCCTTCATAGAAAATTTTCCTGCAAGCCGGATCATGCGCGGGGGTTTTCACGTGGGGAATATTGTTTTGGATTTCGCAAGCGCCGCGCCCTCCGTCGTCAAGTCGATCAGGCAGCGTGATCTCCTGAATACGTGGCTGCGGCTCTATGCGCGCCATGAGGTCGCACCGGCGATCTGGGAGTACCAGCCTGCGCGGCTCGAGGAAGAGCTTTCCGATCTCATCTACTACACGGTGGAATTCTCGGCGCCGACGCCGCGCCTCATCATCCAAAGCGAAGGCACGCGCATCTCGCGTGCCTATGGACAAACCGGCAAGGGGGTCCTGCTCGATGATTATGTCGGGCCGCGGCTAGCCCCATTCGTGATGCCCATCTATCACGAATGCTTGGCACGCGCGCTGCCCGTCTACAGTGTGGCCGACGTCGAGGACATAAGCGGGCGCATCGTGGCCTACGAACGGCTGCTGCTGCCTTTCATGACCGACGGGAAGGTCAGCCACATCATCGCGTCGGTCAAGACGTTCTGCGAGGACGGCGGCTTCGAGATCAAGAATCTGATGCGCGGAAATGACGCGCTGCCGCGTCCGAATCTGCGTGCCGTGATCGATCGCGAGTTGTTTCATCGCGCGCCCGGCCGCATCGCGGCGGCCGATGTCGTCGAGCTCGCAGATCCGTCCGGCCCGAGCGTCACCACCGAGATCATCGAGCTGAACTAGCGAGACTTGGCCCCGACTTCCTTGGCATAGGTCTCCGGCTTGAAGCCGACCAACAGCTTGCCGCCAACCTCCAGCACCGGCCGCTTGATCATCGATGGTTGCGCTAGCATCAGGGCCAGCGCATGCTTCTCGGAAAGGCCTTCCTTTTCGGCCTCGGG
Organism: Bradyrhizobium cedriense; assembly: GCF_054602315.1. Taxonomy (NCBI): domain Bacteria; kingdom Pseudomonadati; phylum Pseudomonadota; class Alphaproteobacteria; order Hyphomicrobiales; family Nitrobacteraceae; genus Bradyrhizobium; species Bradyrhizobium cedriense. Next base: position 532,921 of record NZ_JBTSWB010000003.1, read on the forward strand.
GAGCTTCTTGAAGGTCGTGCCGGCGCGATTGAGCAGCGTCTCCCACCCGACCTTGTCGCTCCACTGCTTGAGCTTGTCCTTTTCGACGCCCGCCGCCTTGTAGTCGTGAAACTCGTACGGCACGCCATGGGCATCGAGCCAGACGCGCGCCTTCTTCATGGTGTCACAGTTCTTGATGCCGTAGATGATGTTGGGCAAGACGTCCTCGCGCATGCCTGATGCCAGGGGGTGCGACGTTGTACGAAACTCCGGTTCGCGCGACAATATCGCGGACAACGCCACCCTCCGGACGGAACGACCATGCACGTCACCCACGATCCCGCGGCCGACGCCTCGCCGACCATCGACTTCAATGCCTTCCTCGCGGTCGACATTCGCGTCGGCACCATCGTCGAGGCCAAGCCGTTTCCGGAAGCGCGCAAGCCGGCCTTTCGGCTATGGATCGATTTCGGCCCCACGATCGGCGTCCGCAAGAGCTCGGCCCAGATCACCGAGCATCATCCGCTCGAGACGCTGGTCGGGCAACAGGTCGCCGCCGTCGTGAATTTCCCGCCGCGCCAGATCGGCCCTGTTGTCTCCGAAGTGTTGACGCTCGGCTTTCCCGACGCCGCCGGCAAGGTCGTGCTGGTGCACCCGAGCAAGCCCGTGCCGAACGGTGGACGGCTGTTTTAGGAAACGATCTACGGCCGCTTCGGAATATTCAGCCCGCGTTGCACCGCCGGACGTGCCAGCCCGCGTTCGAGCCAATTGCCGACCGCCTCGAATTGACCGAACTCAACGAGATCGCCGGCACCGTAGAATCCGATGAGATTGCGCACCCAGCCGAGCATGGAAATGTCGGCAATGGTGTAGTCGTCATCCATGAACCACTGCCGGCCGGAAAGATGCGTCTCCATCACGCCGAGCAGGCGCTTGGCCTCGTTGACGTAGCGCTCCAGCGGCCGCTTGTCCTCGAAATCCTTGCCGGCGAACTTGTGGAAGAAGCCGACCTGCCCGAACATCGGCCCGACACCGCCCATCTGAAAGTGCAGCCACTGGATGGTCTGGTAGCGGCGCGCGGCATCCTGCGGCACGAGCTTGCCGGACTTCTCGGCGAGGTACTGCAGGATCGCCCCGGACTCGAACAGCGGCAGCGGCCGGCCCCCGGGACCGTTGGGATCGAGGATCGCCGGGATCTTGCCGTTCGGATTGAGCGAGAGGAATTCCGGCGTCTTCTGATCGTCCTTGCCGAAGTCCACGAGGTGAACTTCGTAAGGTAATCCGATCTCTTCCAGCATGATCGAGGCCTTGACGCCATTCGGCGTCGGCAGGGAATAAAGCTGAAGCAGCTCAGGATGTTTCGCCGGCCAGCGTTTGGTGATGGGAAAAGCTGCAAGATCTGACATCGGGACCTTTGTGCACGGACTGAGGCGAGCTCAATCTAGGCGAGGCGCCGTGCGGCGCAAGTCACATCGTCCCGGCGACCTGCGACTATGGCGGCAGCGTTGCCATCACCACGGTCGGGATCATTGCCTCATGCTGCAGTCGAGACTCGATGAAGCGCTCACCCGTGATCAACAGCAGGGCCGTAAAGGCGATCGCGAGCGTCCCGGTCGCCAATTGGCACATGTCGTACATGGCGTTTTGTCCCTCAGCAGGCTTTGGCCTCAACGTCGGCTGATGCGCCATGTTCCTGGGCTCGTGCGAAAATATTGCTACTTTTTCCCAAGTGAGACGAAGCCGCTGTTTCAACGAGGCTGCAGGGACCAATGGTCGTTCCAGGCGTTGTCTCCGAATGAACATCGAGAAGCGCGCCCTGCTCGACCATGCTGAACGCTGTCGCCGCGTCGCCAGCGATCTCGCACATAGCGAAGCCGCGCGGCGCTTGCAGGCAATGGCCGAGGCCTACGAGAAGAGAGCCGCAAGACTGGACGACGATGCCGAGGATCGTGAGCAGAGCCATGCTCGTCGCGACCGCTCGCGCGACGGAGGGGTCCGCGAGGAGGAAACTCAATAGTTGATCTCCATTCGCAGCCCGCGCGGATCGATCTCGTCGCCGCCGATACGTTGCGTGCTATCGCGCGCCGCTGCCGCACAGGCGCAGGCGTCGATGAGATCGTCGCGGCCAATGCCGGTGCCGTGGCGAAGCGTCAGCCATCGTTCGATCCCAGTGAAGCCCCGGTCTCTCAGCAGGGCAATACGCTGCTCGCGGCCTCGCAGCGACGTCTTCGGTTCAAGCCTGATCCGGCCTGCGAGATTCCAGAAGATCAACTCCGGATGCGCTTCCCCCACCGTCGCTTGTCGCGCCGGCGTCATGACATCGTCGACCTCCTTGAGCTTGTCTCTGATATTCCAGAGCTGCGCCGAAACGCCCCTGCCCCTGCCTTCATGCGTCCAATAGAAGCGATTGGCCGCCGCCATGTCGGGAAAGCCCCAGAGGTCTCTGCGCGCGCCGAGAAACACGGCCGGGCCGATCAGCTCGCGCGCCCGCAGATCGCATGCGCGATAGCCGCTTGGATTCAAGCCGATCGGCATGTCGATCATCGCACGCGCATGCGGTAGCGCGAGCAGACGCGTCAGGCCCGGCGAGTAATCGAAGCCATGATCGCCACGCTCATCGATCCAGGCAGCGACCCAGCCGAAGCGAAATCCGTCGATACCGAGATAGGTTGGCACGTCGTTGGCTGACCCCATACAATCTCACACGCGCCTTTGCTTGACATCCGCAGGTTGCAGGCGTATGTCCCGCGGCCTCGCGAACACTTCCGTTCGCGACAGACAACATGAACCGAGCGATGCCGTACCGCTACGAAATCCTAGTCTGCACATCGAATGGCTTCCGGCCAATCGACGGTGCACGCCCGGCTCATGGGAGCGATCCTGCCTGAACGGCAAGATCGACAGTCCGCTTCTCACGGACCCTCCCGAGCCTGCCGCTCCGGAGGGTTTTTTGTTGCCCGCGGCGCGGCCCGTTCGAACATCCCGGCAATGGCCGGACGGGAGACCCGGATCCCGGGGCTCGCGCTCGAAAGGCGTGCCCAGGCGCGCGGCGCCCTCGACGGCTTCTCCGACGCCGTGGCCGCGTGGATCGCGGCGTTGGAGACGGCGTTGAACCGATGCGCAACGACAACGGCCCCAGAAGCGGAGCACCGCGCCGGGGACCGGCCCAAACTCTGAAATGCCCGCGCGCACCTCAAGAGGTGCGCGCGGGATGTGATGCAGGACCAAGACCATGCGAAGATCCGATCCCTACATGGCACGCGCCCGCGAGCTCTGTCTCGCCGCCGGTGTCGATCCCGACTCGCGCGTCGGCGAGGGACGCGGGCAGCCGGCCTGGTGCGCGTACCGGGACGCCGCGCGCAAGGAGCATCTTGCGCGCGAGGCCGATGCTGCCGCGGGCGAGATCGCGAACCTGCGCCCGCAGGAGGCCCGTTTCCAGAATACGCCGCTGAAGGTCTTCGGCCCGCATGAGGAGGCGACCGTGGCGCAGATGCGCAACTGCATGGTGGTCGGCCACGTAGTCTCCGGCGTGATCTGCGCCGACGGTCATCTCGGCTACGCTCAGCCGGTCGGCGGCGTCATCGCCTATGAGAAACAGATCAGCATCTCCGGCGTCGGCTTCGACATCGGCTGCGGCAACATGGCAGCGAAGCTCGACACGCGCTTCGACGACATCGCAGGTCTCGTGCCCACGATCATCCGCGACGTCGCCAAGACGATCTCGTTCGGCGTGGGACGAGCCAATGCCGAACGGGCGGAGCACGCGCTGTTCGACGACGGCGATGCCTGGCGCGAGAGCGACATGGAGGCCTACCGTCAGAAGGCGGTGAGCCAGCTCGGCACGGTCGGATCGGGCAACCATTATGTCGACCTCATGCGCGACGAAGAAGGCTTCGTCTGGATCGGCGTCCACTTCGGAAGCCGCGGTCTCGGACACACCTCCGCGACGCGCTACCTCAAGGCTGCCGGCGGCAAGGACGGCATGAACGTCCCGCCTGCCGTGGTCGACGAGGATTCGGAGCTCGGCCGCCGCTACATCGCGGCGATGCAGCTCGCCGGGCGTTATGCCTATGCGGGTCGCGAATGGGTCGTCGAGCGCGTCCGCCAGATCATCGGCGGCAGCGTGACCGAGAGCGTGCACAACCACCACAATTATGCCTGGCGTGAAACCCACGACGGCAAGGATCTGTGGGTGGTGCGCAAGGGCGCGACGCCGGCGTTTCCCGGCCAGAAGGGATTCGTCGGCGGCTCGATGGGCGACGACGCCGTTATTCTCGAAGGCGTCGACAGTCCGGAAGCGAAGGCTTCGCTGTACTCGACCGTGCACGGCGCCGGCCGCCTGTTCGGACGAAGGGAAGCGAAGCGGCGCTTCTCGCGCGAAGAGATGGACCGCTGGCTGAACGAGCGCGGCGTCACCTTGATCGGTGCCGAGCTCGACGAGAGCCCGATGGCCTATCGCCGCCTGCCGGAGGTGCTTGCCCAGCACGTCGGCACCGTGCGGGTGCTGCACACGTTGCGGCCGTTCGCCGTCGCCATGGCTGGCGAAGGCGAGTTCGATCCGTGGAAGGACTGACGAAAACATCGCGAGCGGGAGGCAACTGCCTTCCGCTCGCTTGCCCTTCACGCCAGAGCTCGATGATCAGGCCGCGCTTCGCGTCAGCCCGCGCCGACTGCCTGATAGGCCAGGCGCTTGAACTCGAAGAAGAACGGATTCCAGAAGCCCATGTAGCGCTGCGTCATCAGCACGCCGGCGGTATTGGCCTCAGGACAAATCCACCAATGGGTGCCGGCAAGGCCGCCCCACTGGAATTCGCCGGTCGAATTCGGGGGATCGAACGGCGTCGGCGCAAAGGTGACGGCGCCGCCGAGACCAAAACCCTTGCCGGGGATCGGGCCGAGATTGGCAAAGCGGATGGTCTGGCCTTCGGGCAATTGGTTCGTCATCATCTGCCGCAGCGTCTCCGGCTTCAACAGCGTGTCCGAACCGGGCAGAAGCGCGCGGACCAGCGCCAGCATGTCGGGTAAGGTCGAGACCAGGCCGCCGCCACCCGACAGCCGCGGCAGCGGCCGACGATAAGCCTGCGGGTAAGGCAGATGGTCCGCCCGGGTGAGGCCGGGCTTCATCGGATCGAGCACGTCAGCGCCATTGTAGAGCGCAACCAGCCTGCCCTGCTCTGCTTCCGGCACGTAAAAGCCGGTATCGGTCATGCCGAGCGGACCGAAGATGCGCGCCTTGAGGAAAGCATCGAGCGGCTGGCCGGAGACGACCTCCACGACACGGCCGAGCACGTCGGTCGCCACCGAATATTCCCAGGCCGTACCAGGATGATAGGACAGCGGCAGATCAGCCAGCCTGTCGATCAGGTCGGTGAGCGGTGTCAGCGGATTGAGCACGCGCGCTTCGTTGTAGCCTTTGAACAGCACCGTGCCAGGGTCGAAGATGCCGTAACTGAGACCGGAGGTATGGGTCAGGAGTTGTCGGATCGTGATCGAGCTCTTCGCCGGCTCGACGTCCGAAAGACTTGCCGCGTCCTGCTTCAGCACCTTGCGATTGCCGAGCTGCGGCAGGAACTTCTCGATCGCATCATCGAGTCCGATGCGGCCTTCCTCGACCAGCAGCATGATCGCGCAGGTGACGAAGATCTTGGTGTTCGAAAACGCGCGGAAGATATGGTCGGGCCGAAGCGTCGTGTTCGCCTCGCGGTCGGCAAAGCCCACGCATTGCTGGTCGACCACCTCGCGCCCGCGCAGCACCGCCCAGGATGCGCCCGGAATGATCTCCTGATCGACATAGCGCTGCATCGCCGTCCGCGCGGCGGAAAAATCAGGTGTCCTCACGTCCATGTATTCCCCCCAATTGTGGTTGCGATCGATATAGCGCGAATTCGCGGGATATGAAGCCCACAGCGCAGCTCATCCCTGTTTCATCAGCACTGTGACGTGCAGGCGACGCCGAATTCGCATGCCTTGCCGCTGGTACAGCGCAATCGCGGACGTATTGCTCGAAAACACGTGCAGGAACGGAATTTCGCCGCGCGCCTCGATCCGGCGCGCGACCGCCGCGAGCAGCGCCTGTGCATAGCCGCGCCCACGATATTCTGGATGCACGCAGACGGCCGTCATCTCGACGAACCTTCCCGGCTTCATCCGCTCCCCCGTCATCGCAACCAATTCGCCGCCGGAGCGAATGCCGAGGAACGTGCCGAGCTCATGTGTGCGCAGCGCGAACGGACCGGGCTTCGTCAGCTCGGTCAGCGCCATCATGGCGGGAACGTCGGCAGCACCCAATGTGACGATCTCGGCATCACGAAGCGAGCTGTCGGCCGGCGAGCCGATCATCTGCTCACCGGTCTCGGCGAGCACCACCTTGAAGCCGGCGGGAATTTCGACCGGCTCCGGCGTGAACAGCGCGGCGACCTGAGTGCCGGACAGCAAATCTCCCAGCGCGGCAAAGCTTGCGGCGGACATGTCGACCATGTCGGCAAAGGGCGTCATGTCCACGGGGTAGCGCAGCGCCCGCGTGCCACCTTCGGCCAGGTGTTTCTGGCTCGTCGTCAGTGCGCTCCAGATCGGACGATCCAGCAGCGCCTCATCGCTGTCGGGCACCGGCCTAGTCCTTGTCGAAGCTGACGATGACGGCGGCATTGGCGATGAGGATGGGGTCGTTGGCCACTTCCGTAGCCGAGGGGATCTCCAGCCCGCCCTTGACCGCAGTCACGGTCACCGTGCCGTAAGGCAGCTCCTTGGCAACGGCTTCCTTGTCCACGCTTTCCGGATTGGGCACCGCGATCGTGACATCGACGAACATGTCGTTTGCGGTCTTGCCGATCATCCGGAAGAAGCCGAGGCTCGAATGCCTGATGGCATCTGACACAGCACGCTTGGCCGCCTTGGTGGCGTCCCTGCCGTGAACGTCGACGCCCATGCCCATCTCGGTGACACAACGAACGCGGGTCATTTTCTATTCCTGTGGTTGGTTGAGTGATAGGGAGTGTCGGCGATCGGGACGCGCGGCACAAGTACGGTTGCTCCCTCGTGTCCCGGACGCGTTGCAACGCTCTTGGCGTTGCTGTGCAGAGCCGGGACCCAGGACGCCACAGAGCTCGCTGATGCATGGGCCCCGGCTCTGCAGCGCACCACCGAAGAGGCGCTGCGCCGCGTCCGGGGCACGAGACTGTAGCCTTTACGCCTTCGATTTCTCATGCGCCCGCAATTCGTCCACGAGCACGCGCACATTCTCCGAATAGTCGATCGGGATCGAGACGAGATGCACGCCGCCTTCCCTGAAGGCCGCATCCAGCGTCGGGACAAAACTGTCGATCGTCTCGATGCGGTGCCCCTTGGCGCCATAGGCCTTGGCGTACAGGACGAAGTCGGGATTGCCGAAGGTCATGCCGTAATCGGCGAAATGATCGACCGCCTGCTTCCATCGGATCATGCCGTATGCCTTGTCCTCCAGCACCAGCACGACCAGATTGAGCTTGAGGCGAACGGCGGTCTCCATCTCCTGGCTGTTCATCATGAATCCGCCGTCGCCGGCGACGGCAAGCACGCGGCAGTCGGGGTAGAGCATGGCCGCCATCATCGCCGACGGCAGGCCGGCGCCCATCGTCGCCAGCGCATTGTCGAGCAACAGCGTGTTGGCGACGCGGGTTCGGTAGTTGCGCGCGAACCAGATCTTGTACATGCCGTTGTCGAGCGCAACAATGCCGTTTTCCGGGATCACCTGGCGGATATCGTGCACGATGCGCTGCGGCGTCGGTGGCCAGCGCGCCTCGGTGGCGCGATCGGCGATGTGCCTCAGGATCTTCTCGCGCAGCGGGAGCAGCGCCGCGGCCTGCGGCAGCTTGCCTTCGAGCCGATCCGCCAGCAGTTCCAGGCTCGGCCCGACGTCGCCGACGACCTCGGCATCGGGGAAATAGACCTGCTCGACGCTCGCCGGCGTGTAGCTGACGTGAATGACCTTCGGCCCCGAGGGGCCCATGATGAAGGGGGGCTTCTCGACCGGATCATGACCGATGGCGACGATCAGATCGGCGGCGTCGATCGCGTCATGGATGTAATCGCGCTCCGACAGCGCCGCAGTGCCCATGTAGAGATTGGTGCCGCCGGGCACGGTCCCCTTGCCCATCTGCGTCGTGAAGAACGGAATGCCGGTCCGCCGCACGAAGCTGGCAATGCCGTGGGTCGACCGCGGCCGGCTGGTCGCAGCACCCATCATGACCAAAGGACGCTTCGCAGCCAGGATCATGTCTGCTGCGCGGTCGAGCGCGGCACGATGGGCGACCGGAATCTCGATCGGATGGACCGGAACCACGGGGACATCAGGCACTTCATCGCCGGCGATGTCCTCGGGCAACTCGAGATGGACCGGCCCCGGGCGCTCCTCCATCGCCACGCGAAAGGCGTCGCGCACCACGGTCGGGATGCTGGAAGCGCTGACGATCTGCCGCGACAGCTTCGTCAGCGGCTTCATGGTCGCGACCACGTCGACGATCTGGAAGCGTGCCTGCCGGCTGCTCATGATCGGCTTCTGGCCGGTGATCAGGATCATCGGCATCGCACCGAGATGCGCATAGGCTGCGCCCGTGGACAGATTGAGCGCACCGGGTCCGAGCGTCGACAGACAGACGCCGGGTTTGCCGGTCAGCCGACCATGCGTTGCGGCCATGAAGGCGGCGGCCTGCTCGTGCCGGGTCAGGATCAGCTCGATCTTTGACGAGCGCAGCGATTCGACCAGATCGAGATTCTCTTCGCCGGGAACGCCGAAGATACGATCGACGCCTTCGTTCTCCAGCGCCGCGACGAACAGGTCCGATCCCTTCATTTTGTGGTCCTGCGCGCTCATGCCGCCTCCCGATTGTTGTGTGTCCCACACGCTGAGAACGACCGATCGTAGCGGTCCATAGCTGCGGCACAACTCACAAAGAGGCGCGCGGCGGCTTCGAGACGGACGGGCCGTTCTCGCGGGGACAGCCCTCGACCAGGGTCCAGCATCGTGCTCGTCCTGCCGGCTGCCCGTCGCAATTGACATGGGAATATATCTGACTAAAGTCAGACATTATGCTTGATGCCGTCTCCCGCGTTCGCCGCTTCAATCGTGCGGTCACCTCTGCCGTCGGTGCGCTCGACAGCTCGTTCCTCGGACGCGGCCGCCCGCTGGGTGCGGCGCGCGTGCTCAACGCGATCGGGCACGGCCGCGCCGACGTGGCGGAGATCCGCGACTATCTCGGTCTCGATTCCGGGCTGATGAGCCGGCTGCTCCGCAGCCTCGAAGAGGAAGGGCTGGTCGAGACCGCCGCGCATGAGGATGATGCCCGCCGGCGCGTGGCAAAGCTCACGCGCACGGGCCGGCGCGAGTTCGCGGCCTATGAAGCGCTGTCGAACGCGCAGGCCGAGGGCTTGCTCGCGCAGCATTCGCAACGCGACGCGCTGCTGGCGGCGATGGATCTGATCGCCTCGGCGCTCACGCGCGAGCGTGTTGCGCTGAACGAGATCGACCCGCAGAGCCATGAGGCGCGCTGTTGCCTTGGCGAGTATTATGACGAGCTCGGCCGCCGCTTCAGGCAGGGCTTTGACGTCTCGCTCTCGCGCGATCCCGATGCCAAGGACATGCGAAGGCCGCGCGGCACGTTCATCGTCGCGATGTCGGATACGCTGCCGATCGGCTGCGTCGGATTGAAGGGCACCGATCACGGCTACGCCGAGATCAAGCGGCTGTGGGTCGCGCCCGCCGCGCGCGGATTGCGGCTCGGCCGGCGCCTGATGGACGCCGCCGAAAGCACGGCGCGCGAGTTGGGCGTCGAGTTGCTGCGGCTCGATACCAATAGCGCACTCGTGGAAGCAGGCCAGCTCTATCGCCGAAATGGCTGGAGCGAGATCCCCCGCTTCAATGACGATCCGTATCCGGATCTGTTCTTCGAAAAGCGGCTGGCGACCTAGACCTGCCACGGCAACGCACGCGCGCGATCGCGGACTGCCCGGGCCTACGCCGCCCGGCGGCATGCGGTCAAAAACCTCTGCCCGCGCAGCAGCGTTATTGCATAATGCGCATCGAATCAGGCGGGTACAGCGCTTTCCGAACTCATGATGACTTCCATCGCCCAGAGCCGGTTACCTTCCGTCTGGCCTCATGGTGCTGTGACGTCATACGCCTCGGGCCAAAAGGTGCATCGTGTCTGGAGAATTTGAATGACTGCATGCTTCCGCCCCCGCCGACCTTCGATGGGAATGACGTTGCTGGCATGCGGCACCATCTGTGCCACAGCACTCAACTGGCCGGCCGCCGCCCACGACACCGCGCCCCATGGAAACGGCAAGACGACATCCTGTCGGACCGCGACCTTCCTCGGCAGCAAGATCGTCAAGAGACTGAGTCCGCCCTACAACGAACGGACGGCATTCGCGGATCTTCAGACCAAGCCGATCTGGACGGGCGTCCTCTCGAATCTCTGGGTCAACACCGACAAGACGAGGCCGTGCTTCGCCAACAGCGACACGGCGGTCTGGGGCAAGGTCGTCTCCCGCATCCCCGCCGACGTCGTCGGGCTGGAAGTCTCCGGCAATTTCGACAACGCCCTGGTCTATGTCACCGGTATTCCCGACTACACGATGGAAACGCCGAAGCTGTTCGCCGGCTTCAAGCCCGGCAACATCTATGGCGCCTACAAGATCTCCGCCGAACCGAAACCCGACACGGTGGCCCTGCATACGTTCGCCTCGAAAGGAGCCATCGGCATCTTCGTCAACGGCGTCAGCATCTTCAACTATACCGACACGTTCTCCTACAACGACAAGGGCGCGTGGGCCTACGACGCGAACGTCGCCGAAGCCACGATCGTCAATTCGGACATCTCGCACGCGACACCGAGCAACCTGCCGCAATTCCCGAGGAGCCGCGGCATCTTTCATAACCACCAGATGTCGCGTGAATTGCTCGAACAGCTCAAGGATCCCTTTGCGCTCGGATTGCGCGCGCATTCCAGGGTCGTCGGCTTCGCCATCGACAGCTACCCGATCTACGGACCGCTCGGATACGCGTCCATGGACAAGTCCTCCGGGATCAAGACGCTGCGGTCGAGCTATGTGAAGCGCGACTGGATCGAAGCCGGCAAGGGCGGCACCGGCCACCGCAGCTCCATGCCGGAATGGTCGGTGCGCAACTGGGATCGCGGCAACGACACCGGCGCGAGCCTCGTCAATCTGTTCCAGAAGGCCAAGGCGGACATGCTGTACGCCGACAAGACGACGGAAGGGCCCGTGCGGTACAGCGGAGACGACGCCAAACTGGCGGCCGAGATCAAGGCGCTCAGCGACAAGAAGGACCTCAAGCGCGACGGTCAGGGTTATGTCTATTGGGAGGCCAGTGTCAGGCTCCCGAACGGCAAGAGCGCCGTGGTCCGCAACTACCTACTAAAATCCTCCGAACTGTGGGGGGCCGACATCGGCCAGTCGATCCTGCCCGTCAGCTATCAGATCGCGGACAAGGACAAGTTTCTGTTCAACGCCGTGACCGGCTCTTTCGCCGAGGATTATGAATTCGTGTCCGGCTATGGCGACCTCGATTTCTACAACGGCATCGAGAGCTTTGTTCCAGGACAAAACCGCGCCGTGTATCACTACGTCGCGACATTCGGCGCCGAGGTTTCTGACCGCAAGCGCCTGAGCAAGGCCGCCTTCCCCTACTTCATCGGCATCCAGTACCGGGGCGTCGTCGATCCCTTCAATGCCACGCTCGATGACAAGGTGAAGGCCAAATATCTCACCGAGACCCGGGCAACGTACAAGCCCGTGTTCGACCTCGGCATTCTCGGAAAAGGAGAGGACGGCAAGCTGCAGCCAGGTGCCGTGATCCCGACCTGGCAGAAGGTGCTGGCCGGGGAGTGACGGCAGACTCGCTGCAATGAAGGGGCGATGCTGCGCGCATCGCCCGGAATGAATGACAGCTCACGCCGTTGCCGGCGCCGCCGCGGCCTGCGGCCTTGGAAATGGCCGAAACATCATCGCCATCAGGAAGGCACCCAAGCCCATCGCCCAGGAGGCGATGTAGAGCCAGGCGTAGCTGGAGAACGCGTCGTAGATCAGTCCTCCGGCAAGCGGGCCTGTCGCCATGCCGAGGCTGCCGGCCATGGCCGTGCCGCCGATCACCGTGCCCATCATCTTGAGCGGGAAGTTCTCGCGGATGAGCACGGCGTAGAGCGGCATGGTGCCGGCATAGATGAAGCCGAAGACGGCCCCGACCGCATAGAACGTCGTGAGCTGATGCGCGAAGACATAGGCGAGCGCGCCGAACGCCTGCAGCAGCAGGCCCGAGACCAGCACGCGCTTGGCGCCGAAACGGTCGCCCATCAGTCCGAAGGCGATGCGCCCGCCGAGGCCGGCAAACCCCTCGATGCTGTAGATCGTCACCGCCGCGACCAGCGGGATGCCGCAGCTCACGGCATAACTGACGGTATGGATGATCGGGCCGGAATGGGTCGCGCAGCAGAAGAAGTTCGTGGCAAGCAGAATGACGAATTGCGGCGAGCGCAGCGCCTCGCCCATCGACATCTCGCCTTGCGCAGCGCCCTCGCCCCCCGGTGCGGCCGCGGCATGCACCAGCGCCGGCGGACGGCGGACCAGGAACGAGACCGGGATCATGATCGCGCCGACCACGAGCGCGACGATCTGCATCGAGGTCCGCCAGTCGTGGCCGGAGACGAGCCAGGCCGCGAGCGGTGCCATCGTCATCGGCGCCATGCCCATGCCCGCGGAGACCAGCGACACCGCGAGGCTGCGATTTGTGTCGAACCAGCCGGTGACGGTTGCCATCATCGGCGCGAAGATCGCCGCACAGGAGGCGCCGACCAGGAGGCCGAACACGACCTGGAACACGAGAAGCGAGGTCGCGTGGCTCGCCGCGAACAGGCTGAGCGTCAGCACGGTCGATCCCGTCAGCACCACCGGCAGCGGCCCGAACCTGTCCGTCGCCGCGCCCCAGGCCATGCTGGTGAAGGCCATCGCCAGAAATCCGATCGTCATCGCGCTGGAAATGCCGGTCACCGACCAGCCCGTATCCTTCGCGATCGGCTGCAGGAACACCGGCAGCGAAAACATGCCGCCGGCCGCGACGCAGCCGAGCAGGCCGCCGGCCGCGACGATCACCCAGCGATAGTTGGAAGAGGTCATTTCGGTCTCCGTCAGGTCTGTCTGGGTGAAAGACGAACGGGAACAGCCGCAGTCGACAAGCTGACGTCAAATTTTGCGGCACTGTTTGCGAGCTGCCAACGAACTGGCGAAAACAACCCCATGCACAGTAGCCGGCCGCTGCAGGATCAATGACTTACGATGCCGGCAACATGCAATGCCTGGACCGTGGTTTGACTCGTCGGGCAAAACACCGGCACAATGCCATCATCCCACCCCTGCCCGCGCTCAATCCACCACCAAGACAACCTTTCCAAATCCTCCGCCGCGCTCCACGCTGCGATGGGCATCGGCGGCGCGTTCCAGCGGAAACACCCGGTCGACCAACGGTTTCAGCCCACCCGACTCAAACAGCGGCAAGAAGCCTTCGGAGAAACGACGGACCATCGCCCGCTTCGCGTCCAGGCCTTGCGATTTCATGACGGTGCCCACCAAATGCAAATGGTTGTGGAGCAGCAGGTTGAGCGGAATCGAGGGGGCGTGCTGGCCACTCAAAATGCCGACTTGAACCAGGGTTCCGCCAGGCCGAAGGCTGCGAAGGTTGCGCGGCAGGTAATCGCCGCCGACGAAATCGATCACGGCGTCAGCGCCGCGATGATCGGTAAGCCTCGCGACGACGCTTTCGAAATCGTCGGCCCGATAGTCGATCACAGCGGCGGCGCCGATGCTGCCGACGTCCGCCAGCCGCGAAGCGCTCGCCGTTGCGTAGACGGTGGCGCCCAACGCATGGGCAACCTGCACGCAGGCGGAGCCCACTCCGCCCGCGGCGCCGTGAACCAGGACGGTTTGACCTTGCCCGACGCCGGCAACATGTGAGACCGCTTCGACGGCCGTAACGAATGATTCCATGATCGCCGCAGCCTCGACGAACGAGACGTTGCCTGGAATGTTGATCGCCATGCGACGGTCGACCCGGGCGAATTCGGCATACGCGCCCCCGCCGACGATCGCCATCACACGCTGCCCGATCGAGACGTCGTCGACTTCGGCGCCGACGCCAACGACTTCACCGGCCAGTTCGAGGCCAAGCAGGGTGCTCTCGCCAAAGCTCTGGTTGCCGTAGGCGCCGTTTCGCTGGAGAATATCCGCGCGGTTGACGCCTGCCGCCTTGACACGCACCAGCAGGTCCTGGGGACGAACCTCCGGCCTCGGCACTTCGTCCAGGCGGAGAACCTCCGCGGGACCGAAGCCGTCATAGACGACGCCCTTCATTTTGCCTGCTCCTGCGTATGGGCCTTGGCGCGCCGCGCGATGCTGGCGGCGAACAACGGCGTCTCGCGGCGATTGTGGTCGCTTCCGGCCGCTTGGCGCGCGTTGGCGGCGTCTTCGAAGGAAATGCCGTGCTTTTCCAGGAATGCCATGAACACATCGGTCGGGTGTGCCGTGACGCTGTTCGTGTAGCGTGTTCGCCCTTCATCGATGGCTTCGGCCTTCAGCTCCCAGATCACGTTGACCTGGGTCCGGCCATTTGTCGTAAACACGTCCGAGATTGAATTCATGCGGCAGTAGGTCTTGCCGGCCTCTTCCGCGACGTAGTGTTGGATGACCAGCCCGGTGCCGATCTGCTCGACGTTGATCATCATGCGGCGTCCGCCGTCCGTGGTGCTGACGCCGGCCGCAATGTGATCAGGCGGGCAGCAGCGCAGATATTCGGCTTCGGAGAGCGTGAACAGCCATTCGGCGATGTCCACTCGGTCGAGCGGCACATCAATGACTGCGGTATAGGCCGATTGTGACAGGAGGCGATCGAGAACCTTCATGATAATCTCTTTTCATTCAAGGGCTTGGGCCGGTAAGGCCCGCCTTCGAGAGACGAGATACGGCTTTTGAGAGTTGATGATAATGAACCTTGAGCTCGAAACGCTTTTGCGAAAGGCGCAAAGATGAAAGACCCGCGGTTTGCGGAACATCTGGCCATCTATGTTGACGTGGTTCGTGGCGGGAGTTTCTCCAGCGCCGCGCGTCATCGCGGTGTGACGCCCTCGGCCATCGTCAGGCAGATCGACGCGCTGGAGCACAGTGTCGGCGTGCCGCTGCTGGTGCGCTCGACCCGCGCTCTCGCGGTGACCGACGCCGGAGAACGACTGTTCGAACGCGCGCAGCGGTTGCTCGACGACCTGGCCGACACGCACGCAGAGATCGCCGCTTTCGATGGGGCGGTCGCCGGCGTTCTTCGCCTTGCCTGCTTTCCGACCTTTGGCAAGCGCTACGTGATCCCCACCCTGGAAACGGTCATGCGGGATCATCCCGGCCTCACGGTCGAGCTCGATCTCACGGAAAGGCTCGCTGACCCCGTGCTGGAGCGGCTCGATGCCGTGATCCGGATCGGCGAACTTGCCGACAGCACCCTGATCGCGACCAAGCTGGCATCGCAGAACAGACTACTGGTCGCCACCCCTGCTTATCTCGATCGTCACGGCACACCGACCGAAGCGAAAGACCTCACCGGCCATCGGCTGATCGACAAACTGCACGGCGCCGACCTGCTGGGCTGGACGGACGTGCTTGGTCACCCCGCGGGCGCAGCGCCCGGGCCGCAAGCCGTTTTTCGATGCGACGACTTCGAAGCGATGCGGCTCGCGGCACTCGCCGGCATCGGCATCGCATTCCTGGCAGACTGGGTCGTCGGGACAGATTTACGCGCCGGTTCATTGACACGAATCCCGCTTGACGACGAACGGTGGAATGAGACGAAGGCCGGCGTCTATCTGTTGCGTGCCCTCGCCCAGCCGTCTGCCAAACTGACGATCCTGACAGCCGCGTTGCGGGATTCAATCGGTTCGCCGCCGGTGTGGGCGTAGTTGCCGACGCCGACTACGTCATGATCAACCGCCCCGTCATCCGTGCCTGGAATTACAGGAGATCCCTCCATGCCAAAGATCGACATTGCCGTCGTGCCGCTTCGCAAGGGGTCCGGCTATCCGGTGCCCTTCGACGCACCTTGCGCCGGTCGCATCCGGCAGCGGCTCGGCGATGCCGGCGGCCTGAAGGACTTCGGGGTCAACCTGATGCGCCTGCCGCCGGGCGGCTGGTCCAGCCAGCGGCACTGGCATTCGCACGAGGACGAGTTCGTCTACATCCTCGAAGGCGAAGTGACGTTGATCGAGGACGACGGTGAAACCCTGCTGCGCGCGGGCGATTGCGCGGCCTTCCCCAAGGCCAGCGGCAACGGCCATCACATGATCAACAGGTCGAATGCGACGGCGATCTATCTCGAGGTCGGCTCGCGCTCGCAAGAGGACCTCATCACCTGTTCCGATGTCGACATGATGAGCCCGGCCTCCGACGGCCGCTTCCTGCACAAGGGACGGCACGCCGTATCCGGCGTGACGTCCCCGGCGAATCTTCACGTGGCCGCACGTCGCCGCCAGTCCGTGACGGTCAACCAGACCGCCGAGACCAGGAAGTAGAGCGCGCCGACCGCGGCATAGCCCGCGACGTTCGCGATCGACGGGACCACAGGCATCGTGGCCTGGAAAACGAAGAAGCCGCCCGCCAGCGCGGATTGGCCGCCGCTGAGCACCATGGCCCATTGCGCGCCAAACAGCTTCCAGCGCCGCACGGCCGTGCCGAGCTGGAGCAATCCGGACAGGATCGCCCAGGCGCCGAAGATTCCGAGCACCCAGTTCATGCTGACCTGCAGGGCCAGGATGACCGCGATGGTGGTCGCCAGGCTGACCACCACGTTGAGGCTTTGCGTGCGGTTCTGGTTCAACCCGCCGCTCGAGAGCGCGTCGAGATAATTGGCCGCAGCGTCCCATGCCGGATAGGCAACGAGCAGCGTCGCTGCGATCACCGCAGATGTCGGCGCGATGGCAAAGGCCACAATGACCCAGCCAACGGAAAACGCCGCCCGCAGGAAATAGTACTGCTTCAGCCATTGTGAATGATCGGTCGTATCCGACGCCAGTTCATGAGTTCTCATTTCTTCTCCTTACCTACTAGTTGGTAGATCACTTGCGAAACGGAAGCATGCCCCGCCACGACGGCTTTCCCGTATCGATTTCGTCAGTGTCTGGTGGAAAGCCGGTCCAGCAGCGGCCGGGTGATGGTCCCGAACATCTTGGGATCGCCATAGGCGCGCGACGACAGCATCGCGCCGTGAACGGTTGCCATGAACCCTTCAGCCTCGATCCGGGCCGTGCTGGCGAGTTGCAATCGCCCCTGCCGCTTGCCGCGCTCCATCGCCGAGGTCAGCCACGAGGCCAGCGCGCGGAAATGAGCCCGCACTTCAATGGCGACTTCCTCGGGCAAGATCGGAAGCTCGCTTGCCAGGAGCGCACACACGCAGAACGAAGCCGTCGCGTCCTTGATACATGCCTCCCAGTACGCGATATAGCTTCTGAGCTGCTCGCCGGGATCCGTAACGTTGCGTTCGAGCGCCGCGAGCCCCGCAGCAGCCTCCTCGCGATAGCGCGACACGAGGGTCCGGACCAGATCGACCTTGCTGGCGAAATGATGGTGGATGCTCGGCTTGCGGATGCCGACGACCTCGGCGATGTCGGCATAGCTGAAACCGTTGTAGCCGCCCGCAATGATCAGCGTGCGGGCGCAGGCGAGAATATCGTCGGCCGTGGATGACGTGGTGCTCATGCGAGCATTCTACCTTCCAGTTGGTAGATGCTCAAGAATGGGGTGCTTCAATGATCCGTGAGTGGTAGGAGCCTCGCATGACCATCCGCCCCATCATCCGCTATCCCGACCGCCGGCTCATGGCCCCTGCCCGCCCCGTCACCGCGTTCGACGCCGGCTTGCGCGAACTCGCGCAGGATTTGCTCGACACGATGCGTGCCGCGCCCGGCATCGGCATCACGGCGCCGCATATCGGCGTGCCCTTGCGTGTCGTCGTGCTGGAGCTCGATGCCAAGGCCGGCCCGCAGACCTACGTCAACCCGGCGATCACATGGGCCTCGCCCGAGATGATCCTGCATCGCGAAGGCAGCGTGTCGATGCCGGGCGTCAATGACGAGGTGCAGCGCCATGCGCGGGTCCGGATCAGCTATCAGGATCTCGACGGCGATACACGAACCGAAGAGTCGGAGGCCTTGCGCGCCGTCTGCCACCAGCACGAGATCGACCAGCTCGACGGCATGTTCTGGATCCAACGCTTGTCCCGGCTGAAGCGGGAACGGCTGGTGAAGAAGTACGAGAAGATGCAGAGATATTGAGGGGATCAGCCAAATGAATCCGCTACCGCTAGCGCCGAAAGCTAGACGGATGGACTACGCCAGCGGCCCTCGCTTTCGCGCAGCCGCTGGCGCCTCACACATTCAGATCATCCGGCCTTGGCGGGTACGGGCGTGTTGAGCAGTTGCTGCTCCCACAGGTACGCGATGCCGCTACCGCCGGCATGCTGGGTGATCACCTCCGTCAGCGCGGCAGCTTGATCGACCCGAGCCCAGTCGCGCTGCCATTCGGCCGCGAGCGCAAGCCAGGTCATCATATTCACGCCCGCCGCGATCATGCGCTGGATTGCGACCTCGTGGGCCTCCACCGAAACGGCGCCAGAGGCGTCGGTGATCACCGTTACATCCCAGCCTTCGCCGCGAGCTTGAATCGCCGGCATCGCAACGCAGATTTCGGTCCACAGGCCAGCAATGATGAGCTGCTTGCGGCCAGTTTTCTTGACTGCGTCCACCACCTTTCGATCCTCCCAGGTGTTGATGAACGTCCGGTCGATCACTTCCTGGCCGGGGAAAACGTCGGTGATCTGAGGAAAAAGGAGACCACCCCGTTCAGCGATCACCGTGGTCAGGATCGTGGGGACGCCGAAAGCTTTGGCGGCCTTGGCCAGACCGGCCGTATTGTTGATCACCATCTGCGGTTCGTGGCTGTTCACATTCGCAAGCTGGTAAGGCTGGTGGTCGATCAGAACGAGCACGGAGTCTTCAGGACGAAGAAGCGAAGCAAGGCCGTTACGAAAAGTCATCGTTGCATCCTTTACTACCGCTGTGAGCGGCACTGGTTTTTCGGAGACGTACGCCAACAGCGACGTAGCCCGATGCGAGATTGGTGTTCCCGGATGCGATACGGTAGTGTCACGCCGCGGTACACTGTGTCGCCGAAGTAGGAACGCTGAATTGGATATTGAAGACATACGGACGTTCGTCGAAATTGCCGAAGCTGGGGGGATTTCGTCGGCCGCGACCCGACTGGGCATCGCCAAATCGATCGTCAGTCGTCGGCTCCTGCGGCTTGAAGCGGAACTTGGCGTCCAACTGCTTGCAAGAACGACCCGCGGTGCTGCGCTCACGGAAGCCGGCGTCACTTTCCGAGACCATTCCGCCAGAGTCATTACCGATGCAGCGAGAGAGGCAGTTCTACCCGCCGGAGACTTGCGCGGCCGCTTGCGAGTTGCAGTGCCGCTTTCTTTTGGCCCGATCCACTTCGCACCCATCCTTGCGGAAATGGGCCGGCGCCATCCCCATCTTCAGATCCAAACCTGCTACAGTGATCGGTTCGTCGATCTCATCGCAGAAGGATATGATTGCGCGATACGAGTTGGCTATCTTCAGGACTCCAATCTGATCGCAAGACGCGTTGGACCTGTATATGGGAAGCTTGTCGCGAGCCCGGACTACATCAAGACCCATGGGTCGCCTGAATCGCCGGAGGAACTCGTCGCCCATGAAGCCCTCATGCAGGGCACCGAAGCGTGGCAACTCATGGATGGCGACAAGATCATCACGGTGCGTCCGCAGGGTCGCTTCAAGGCCGACAACGGCACCGCTCTGGTTTTCGCTGCAGTGGCAGGACTTGGGATCGCCTATCTTCCCGACAGGCTCACCCATGAATACGTAGCCTCCGGCGCGCTTGTGCCGGTCATGACACGATATCCCCCGTCTCCGGCGGGTGCATATGTGATCCGCCCGCCGGGCCAGCATCCCGCACGGAAGATACGGGTCCTCACCGAGTTGCTGATTGAGTATTGCGAGCCGGCTCCGCAACCCGCGTAACCTCGTTCCTCACTCCCAATTCGCGATCATCTCAAGCTCTCTTCCCGCTCCTTTTGGTGAGCGGCGCGATGCGACGCTCTCGTTTGCCGCGGGCGATCTCAGTTGCCAGTGCGTCCAGCTTCGGCTCCCAGAAATTCCTGAACTGACCGATCCAGGCATCGACCGCTTGAAGCCCGGCAGCGTCGACCGAATAGAGGCGTCTTTGCGCCTCCGCCCGAACCGTTGCGAAGCCGCTCTCGCGCAGCACCTTGAGGTGCTGCGAGACCGCCGCCTGGGTAATCCCGAACTCGGCCCCGATTGCCTCGACGACCTCGCCGGACGCCATCTCCCCGGGCGCGAGCAGCTCGAGGATGCGACGGCGCACGGGATCGGCGAGGACCTCGAAGACGTGCATCAGCTTCCTGTGCCGGGATGAGCGATGCCCGGCGGCATCTCACCGCGATAGAACGCAATGGTACGGTCCGAGCGCTCCTTCGCCGTGTCGGGATCGACCCCGCTCGCAACATGCGCCGCACGCCAATATTCGCCGCTTGTCGTCATGAAGTCCTTGCCCTCAGGCGAGACCATCCACGCCTCGGCCGTCTCGTGGTCGACCGACGCCCCGGTCGCAAGATATCGCTCAAGTCCCGCAAGAGCGAGGTCCCAACCGACGCCCACCGCACCGGGGCCGAACTGATTCCAATGATCCTCGATGATCGCGGTATGCTCAAGCGTCAAGCGCGCCTGACGTCGTTCTGCCGACAGCTTGACGTCGATCCAACTCGTCGCGCCACCGAATTCCCATGTCGCGGCAAAATGGGTCGGCGGCGTACACGCCGTGATGGTGCCGCCCGCATTGCCCTTGATTTGATACCTCCCGCCGAGCTGGAGGTCTCCCTCGACCGGCGCAAACCAGCGCGGAATACGCTCCCTGCTGGTCACCGCGTCCCAGAGATCGTCGAGGCCGGTGTCGTAGAGACGCGTCAGAGTCACCGCGCTCGCCGGCTTCCCGTCCTTGTCGAAATTGCGCACTGAACGCGCAACAAGCCCCAGCACCCTCGCGACGTCGATTTCCATTGCATCTCTCCCCACCGCTCGCGACGGGAATATCAATCGCCACGAATATAAGTCAATACTTATATTTAGAGCTTCCGCTGCGTCAAACCGCCTCGCAGGCAGCGTGAACAAAACTGCGATTTAGGAGTCTATCGGTTCCCACCCCGCCAGGCCTGGCACAGCACGGAAGGACCTCATGAAAGTTCGCAAATTTGCCATCTCCGACGTCTCGCTCGAGCGCTCGCCGGGACAGAACGGCGATATCTTGGTCGGCAATTTGGTCGACCAACGTCACGGCGGACCGATCACGATCGGCTATGGCCGCTACGCGCCGAATCAGAATCTCGAGGAGACGATGAAGGTCGACGATGTCATGATCGTCCTCGAGGGGAAGCTCTCGGTCACGAGCGGCGGCAACACCGTGACCGCGGGTCCCGGCGAGATCGTCTACATGCCGAAGGGTGAGACCGTCACCATCCGCTCGCACGAGCAAGGCGCCCTCACCGCCTACGTCACCTACCCGCATTGGCAGGAGGCGCATGAGTGAGCCGCGGGCCCGCCCGCGGCCCATCCTTCGAGGCGCCCGACTACGGGCGGGACTTAGGATGAAGTCTCATTTTGTGGCTAGGCCTGGACCCTCATGGTGAGGGCCTCGCCGAAGCGGGCGTTTCGAGGCCGAAGCTCGCCGTTAGCTGGCGGTGGAAATGGAATCTCGAGAAGGCGGCAACACCGCTCGGCGTGCCCAGATCCAGATCATCGTCGAGATGCCGGTCGATACGGTCCAGCACCCGCCGCATCCGATCCTGATAGTCTTGCGGCGCCGCTTCATCGTCGCTCCTTCCGTGGCGGCTCCAGTTAGGCGCTGGCGGCGGTGACGTGCTCGACCAATCTTGCGGTTTGGCACACTGTCTTGGCACACTGTCGTCGCCGCGGCTCGGTTGAGCCACGATCGCCTCTGGAATACTGGATCGCCCGATCAAAGTCGGGCGATCAGCGAGTGAGAGGCGCGAGATCGCGATGCGTCAGCATTACCCGCCCGCCATCAGCGCCTTCGCCAGCGCCATGTAGGCCGGTAGCGTCACGGGATCGTTGGCGGCGTTGCCGGCCATGGGATGCGAGGCATAGCGCGCGATCACCATTTCGGCCCTGGGATCGATGTAGATGCCCTGGCCGTAGACTCCACGCGCCATGTAGGCGCCGTGTTCATTGTGCGTAACCCACCATTGATTGCGATACGACGCGCCGGGCAGCGTGGTGTAGCCGGCCGGCTTGAACTTTTCGGGATCGCCGCCGCGCGCGATGTCCTCAACCACCTGTGACGGCACGATCTGGCGGCCGTTGAAGCGGCCGTGATTGCGCATGGTCTCGCCGAAGCGGGCGAGATCGCGAAGCGTGGTGGAGAGACCGCCACCGCCGCTCTCGGTGCCGATGCGATCAACGTGATAATGTGCGTCCTCCTCCGCACCCATCGGCTGCCAAATGCGCTCGGAGAGACAATCGGACAGCGTCATGCCGCTGGCGCGCCGGATGATCCAGGCCAGCACGTCGGTGTTGACGGTCTTGTAGGCAAAGGTCTTGCCGTGCTCGCCCTGCTTCTTCTGAGCGACGAGGAAATCGAAAATGGTGGTCGGGCCGTCATAGTCGGGCGGAATCGGCGCCATGCCGTTGGCGCGCCGCAGCCCCCACACGTCCGAATTCTTGTCGGTATAGACCTCGGTGTAGGCAAGCCCCGTGGTCATATCCATGACCTCGTGCACGCGCGCGTCGCCGAACGCGCTCGCCTTCAGCTCCGGCACATAATCCGTCACCGGCGCCTGCGGATCGATTTTGCCCTCGGCGACCAGTATGCCGGCTAGCACGCCGGTGAACGACTTCGTCACCGACATCCCGATATGCGGCTTGTGCGGCTTCAACGCGCCGAAATAGCGCTCATAGATCAGCTTACCCCGATGCAGCACGGCGATGCCGTCGGCATAAGTCTCCTCCAGCATTTCTGCGAAGGTCGTGGGCCGGCCGTCCATCGTGGTCGAAACCACCGCGCCGATGTCGTGGTCCTCCCGCGGCAGCACCGAGGCGGGCCCTGCCCCGCGCCAGACGTTCACCGTCGGCACCAGCTGGCGGATGTTGCTCCAGGCCCAGCGCAGCTCGGGGAAGCTGCGGAACGAGCCGTCCTGGAAGGTGATGAGGCGATCGGGGGACGGCGGGAAGCCGCGCATCCAGCCGAGGGTTTCGGGGTCGGTGGAGATAGAGGTGACAGGTAGTCTGGCGGTGTCAGGCACGGACGACATCAACGGTTGCTCCAGAGAGGCAATGCTGACGTCGTAGCATGGGAGAGCGTAGCAGGCATCTCGCCCGCGCGCTGGGCAGCTACGCAGCGACGGGGGGCGCGGCCAGACTTGCTTTGCGCCACGCGCCCGCAGATCGCGTGGATGGACATGGACGGCCGCCATCAACAAGCGTGCCTGCGAAGTCATCATCGGGGCGCAGCACCGGATCCACAGATCAAGCCAAACACGAATCGCGCGCATCAGGCGATGACGCTGCATTGACTCAAATCAACGCGAACGATCGAGGTCGAGCGCGTGGCGGCGCTGCCGCACATTGTGGTCAGCCGTAGAATCGTGCAGGCACGGAACCTGCCCAATGTGCATGTCACCCGCCAGCCGACGACGATCTTGCTCCGTCAAGCTGTGACGCCTGCGGAGCCACCGGACGCGCGTCGCGTCAACTACCTTGTCAGGAACGACGATGAAGTACACTTTCTCGGTATTGCTCGCAGTGATCGTCGTGGCCCTTGCTTCGGGCGTGTCACAGGCTGCATCCGGAAAAATCTGGTACGTGAATCACGAAAGCAGGTCTGCGGGAGACGGGCGCGCCTGGAAGACGGCGTTCCGGTCTCTCCAGGATGCGCTGACGGTGGCCTCCAAGGATGACGAGATCTGGGTGGCACGCGGCGCCTATTATCCCGATGCGAGCGACCAGACCAAATCCTTCGTGCTCAAAGAGGACGTGGCCGTCTATGGAGGCTTCGCCGGCACCGAAACCGCGCGGCAGCAAAGAAACTTCCGAAGGAACGTGACTGTCCTCAGCGGCAATATCGGCAAGGGCGACAAGGCAAAGAACACGAAAACCATCATCATGGGGGCCGATCGGGCCATTCTGGATGGATTCACGGTCTCGGATGCTTATGGGACCGATGTCCCGCGCATGCACCTCGTACCTGCCGACATCCTCAAGAACGACATGGTGGTCGGCGGCGGCATGAGGAATTTCATGACCAGCCCCGTCGTGCGCAACACCATTTTCAAGAACAACTATTCTCCGAAGGGTGGCGCCGTTTACAACGTGCATAAGCCCGGCGCCGACCAAGCGACTTTCATCAACGTCGACTTCATCGACAACGTGGCGGAGCTGCGCGGCGGCGGCGTGAGCAACGACCTCGGCGCGATGCCGCGCTTCATCAACTGCCGGTTCATCGGCAACCGCAGCAACGACAAGGGCGGCGCCCTCTACAACGATTTTGCCGCCTCGCCTCTCGTCTTCAACGCATTGTTCACGCGCAACTCGGCGGTCAGCGCCGGCGGCGTCGGCAACGATGGCGGCGCAGCGCCACTGCTCGTCAACGTGACGATCGTCGACAACAAGGCTAGCAGTGAACTGGGGCCGGGCCTCTACCAGGGGACCGGAGCGAACAGCAATCCGATCCTGGTCCGCAGCATCGTCGATAACGTCTACAATTGGCATGAAGACACTGTGTCGGAGGTCGGCTCGTCGGTTCCTCCGGGCAAGACGTTGCCGCTGGCCGAATTCATTCCGATCAGCAATCTGAGGGGACAGTTGGCGCCCAGCGAGCTCAAGTCTGCGCCGGCCTATGGGCGTGGCTATCAGCCGAGATTGGACGGCGCGCTCCTGTTGAAGAACGGCTTGATCGAGAAACTCGTCCAGCTCTATGTGAAGAACGACGGCGCAGTCGAATACCGCGGTGAGTACACGCGGCCGAGCGTGACCAGTAAAGCCGTGTCCGCGACCGTCATCTATGCCACCCCCAACAGCCCTGCCAAAGTTCAGGACGGGCTTTCCTGGGCGACCGCGTTCTCGGATCTGCAGGCAGCTATCGATCTGGCGTCGGTTTCGAATGCGGCGGTCTGGATCAAGGCAGGCACGTATCGACCCGCCAGGAAGGACGGCGGAATCGCTGCTTTCACTCTCTACGACGGCGTGAAGCTGTACGGCGGCTTTGCCGGAACTGAAACCGCTCTGGAGCAGCGGCCCGCGTCGGGCGCGCGGACGATCTTGAGCGCGAGGGCTGCCAAAGACGGCTATCACTATCCCCACGTCCTTTATGGCGCCGACAATACACTGCTGGACGGCCTGACGGCGCGTGATGGCCGCGCGACTGGATTGACCTACAACGGCAAGGGCGGAGGATTGCTCGCCTATCACGCCGGCAAGAAATTTCTGCCACGGGAAGCTGCGATTGGGTTCAAGATGACCCTCCAGAATTGCCGCTTCGAGCACAACGAAGCTCTGGAGGGCGGTGCAATTTACGCTTTCGGCAAGGCCAATCTCACCATTTCGGATACCGTTTTCGCAGGCAACCGGGCTGTCTATGGCGGGGCAAACGTCAACCGCGAGGGTGTCGTCGCCGTCTGCCAGAAGTGCTCATTTGTCGGCAACAACGCTCATCAGGATGGCGGCGCAACCTATGAGGACTACGGCTCTCATGTGAGCTACGCCAAAACCAAATTCACGGGCAACAGGGCTCGCCACCAGGGTGGCGCCATCTACGAGATCAGCCGCGCCTCGCAATTGGAGGCGACGATCCTCGAGGTGAGCCAATCCACGTTCTCAAAGAACAAGGCCCGAGATGGGGCGAGCATCTACAACCTCGATGCAAGCACGTTGACGATCACGACTTCGACGTATCCGGCGAACTCGGTGTACAGCCCGAAGCCGTCTGGGGGAAAATAGCGCCGCGGCGGCGCCTGCGCGGTCGAACTGGCTTGCTGGCTTCGATTTCGAAATCAAGGTGATCGCTCGCATTCCCCAAAAGACTTACCTGCAATCGTCGCCCGTCCCGTGGGCCTACAGGATTATCGCGCCACTGAAATGCGCGATAATAATCCTGACCACCTACCTACCTGACCCGTGCGAATGCCGCTTCCCCTTCGGTTGCGACGCCCGTGCGCAGGTTCGGCCTCGCCCAAGGGGACCGAGCGAGTCGGAAATTCTACGCTGAGCGATAAACCAGGGCTGTCAAACTGTCGGCACGGTTCCGCCGTCAATCACATATTCGGTCCCAGTGATGGTGCTCGCACGATCCGACGCCAGGAAGGCGATCAGGTTTGCCACTTCGTCGGGCGTCGAGGGGCGACCGATCGGTATCCCGCCAAGCGATTCCATGATCATTCTCTTGCCTTGCTCGATGTCACCGCCGTGTTCCGCCGCCAACCGCGCCGCCAGGTGAATGGACGCCTCAGTCTCGATCCAACCGGGAGACACTCGAACAACGCGGATGCCTTGAGGCGACACCTGCTTTGAAAGGCTCTTGCTGTAAGTCGATAGCGCCGCCTTTGCTGCCGCATAGGCCGTCGTCGCATCAGGCAGAGGCAACTGGCGCTGAATGGAGGTCACATGAATTACGACGCCGTTGCCCCGTGACACCATCTCTGGAAGGAGCTCGCGATCCAGGCGCACCGCCGGCATCAGATTCAAAGCCAGTTCTCTACCCCAGATCTCGTCACTCAAAGCCTCGAAGCCACCCGCGGGAGCTGCGGAGCCGCCCAGCATGTGGACGATGATGTCCACCCCTCCCATGCGCTCCCGCACGGCCGCCGCCAAAGCCGCGCAACCGTGGCTGCTTGTGAGATCAGCAGCGACGAACAGCGGGTCAGGGAGATCGGAAGGCTGGGCACGGGCGGTCGTCAGCACTTGCGCGCCGAGTTTGCGAAAGAGGGCGACTGTCGCCGCTCCCGCACCTCGCGTACCCGACGTGATCAATGCCCTTTTCCCAAGCAAGGTAAGAAACGGGACCATGCTCGTGTCCTGGCCGGCGCTTTGAGCGTCGACGCTCATAGGATGATCTCCAGCGCCGCGATCTTCGCGTCCTGCAGGACGAAGAAGTAGCGCAGATCGACCGGGCTACCGGGGAAATCGCCGACGAGATGGCTCGTGACGACCGTTCGGTTGCCTTCGCTCGCTATCGCGAATGGCTCGACGGTATATTTGTACTTCTGGGAGGAGCCTGCCTTCCACCGCCGGATCGCATCGCGGCCGGTGTAGATATTGCCTTCGTCACGAACCACACCGTCTTCGGTGAAGCATTGAGAAACAGCATCAGCGCCTCGCTCCTTGTCTGCGGCAAAATACTCGGCAACTGCTTTGGGGAGCTCGACGGCCATCGTTCTTCTCGGTTCTAAGATTTGATCGGCTGGGCAGATCGTCGGCTACGATCTGCCCTCGACTGTCGCGCGAACTTAGAGATAGACGTTAGCATTGATAATCAGGACAAAGCGCAATGCGACGTTGCGATATGCAGGACAATGACCGGACCTAGCCTGAATGAGCTCGATTCCGTCCTCGCCATCGCGCGCCGGGGCTCGTTTCGGGCGGCGGCACTGGATTTGGGCATGTCGACGACGGCGCTCAGCAACGCCATCGGCAAGCTGGAACGCCAACTCGGGGTTCGCTTGTTCAACCGGACGACCCGAAGCGTCTCGCTCACCGATGCCGGCCACAACTTCGTCAATAAAATCGGACCTGCGCTCCACGACATCCACGATGCGATGGACGCCGCGCGATCGCAGCAGGAGACGCCATCTGGAACGCTGCGCATAAATGCGTATCCGACCGCCGCGCGTGAGGTCCTCTCGCCCCTTCTCCTGCAATTCCTTCGGCGCTATCCTCAGGTGCATATCGATCTCGTCACCGAGGGCAGGCTTGTCGACATCGTCGCCGATGGGTTCGACATCGGCATCCGGAACGCGGATCTCGTCCCGAGCGACATGATCGCAATCCCGCTGGAGCGTGCTCGGCGTCATGCCGTGGTCGCCTCGCCGTCTTACTTCCGAAACAACGACAGACCGCGTGTTCCTCCCGATCTGCTTGCTCATTCCTGCATCCGTGTCCGGCTACCGAACGGAGCGCTTTACCGATGGCATTTCGAGAAGGAGGGGCAACCGATCCAGATTGACGTTCACGGCCCCATCACGCTCGATGAGGCCAGCCTCTCGCGGATCGTTGTGCTGGAAGATTTCGGCATTGGCTTCTTCATGGAATCTGACGTTCGCGAGGACATCGCGACGGGGCGGCTCGTCCGCGTCCTGGAAGATTGGACGCCACCACTTGCACCACTGTGCCTGTACTACCCGAGCCGACGAAATCCTCCGGCCGCGTTCAGAGCCTTCATCGACCTTGCACGCGAAGTTGCCGGTCAAGGATAGGAGAAGCATCGGCGGCAACACGCCGAAATAGCGAAGCGGATTGCGCGACAAGCGCTGGAGGCGCCGGCGATCGCCCAAACGGCTGAGGGTTAGGCACGGATGATGCGAGGACCGTAATCCCAGCTAGCTTTTATGCACCGTCACCGTAATCTCCCAGCACTGTCACCGTAATTCCGGCACATGTGAGGGTCGTCTTGAGGCGAGCCAGCCCGATTCCGGCCGCAACGTCCCCCTTCGATTGGCCGATAAGGCTCACAACCGGTCGCAAGAAGCTCTCCTCAGTCCTGCGCTGTCGGCCGAATGACTATGCTGCCGACATCGACTTCGGGCGGCTGCTCCAGCGCGAAGAGAATGCCCCGTGCGACTGCATCGGGAGGGATTGCGATATTTTCTAAGCGCTTCCCTATGGCCTCCTTGACTGCCTGGTCTGTAATCGAATCTCCGAAGTTGGTGGCGATCATTCCCGGCGAAATCTCTGTGACGCGAAGTTTCGGTCCCGCCTCCTGCCGCAGCGCTTCCGTCACCGTACGGACTGCGTTCTTGGTCGCGGCATAGACGCCCATTGTCGGCAGTATCTTAAGTCCCGCCGTCGAGATGACGTTGATCACGTGGCCGCTTCCCTGTCGCGCGAAGATCGGTAGCGCGGCGGCGATTCCGTAAAGAGTGCCGCGTAGATTGACGTCGATCATGGCATCCCAATCCTCGACACGTAGTGCGTCGAAGCGCGAGATCGGTCCGATCCCGGCGTTGTTGACGATTGCATCAAGCTTGCCGCCCCTTTCGACCGCCAATCCGACAAGCGCTTCAAGATCGCACCGGCGGCGGACATCGGTTGCTTGGAACGCAGCCTTGCCGCCCGCAGCGATCGTCTCGTCCGTGATCGCTGCGAGCGCCTTCTCGTTGCGGGCGCCCAGCACGACAAAAGCGCCATGTTTGGCCAGCAGTTTCGCCGTCGCGCATCCAATCCCGCTGCTCGCCCCAGTGATCGCGACGACTTTGCCTTCGACGCTCATTGCCGATCTCCATTGCCGAGTTCTTCGAAGATAGTCAGGTGTGGCAAGATGATCTATGCTGCACGGGCTATGAAATTGTCGCAATCGTCCAGCTTGGTGGCCGACCCACTATCGAATGTGCTCGATGTCCTTGGTGCGAGGGTGACCCGGCGCACCCGCATGGAGGCCGCGGGGGACTGGGCTCTCGCATTTCCCGCGCTGGACCGGCTCAAATTCGTTGCGGTGCTGCGCGGAAGCTCCTGGATGCTGCTGCCGTCGCGAGCGCCCCAGTTGATGTGTGCAGGCGATGTGTGTCTGCTCGGATGCACACCCTATGTGGTGGCGAGCGACCCGGCGCAGACGCCGGTCGACGGACAGATCTTTTATGGAACTTCGGGGTGCGATGTCGCGCGCTTTGGAGGCGACGACATAATAGGAATCGGAGGAACTGTCACATTTGCCGCTGACAATGCAGACTTCCTGCTCAATATGCTGCCGAACTTCCTGCTCGTCTCCCGCGGTTCGCCTGCGTCGGGAGCAATAGCAACGATCCTCGGCCTGATGAACGACGAGATCCATCGAGACAGAATTGGCGGAGAGATCGTAAGTTCACGGCTGGCCGACTTATTGGTGGTAGAAGCGATCCGCGCTTACGCAAGCCAGTCCGAGCAAGTCGGGATTGGATGGTTTGGCGCGCTTTCCGACCCTCGGCTAGGTCGGGTTCTTCATGCGATCCACGAAAATGTCTCGCGGCGTTGGACGGTGGCCGGGCTCGCGAGCGTCGCCGGTATGTCGCGCGCCGCTTTTTCCGCCGCTTTCACCCGCCGCGTGGGGCAACCGCCGCTCGCCTATCTGCGGGCGTGGCGTCTAACCATCGCTCGTGCGGCGCTGGTTAGAGGTGATGCGACTGTTGCTACGATAGCAAGGACAGTTGGCTACGAGTCGCAAAGCGCATTCGGTCACGCCTATAAGCGCGAGTTCGGCACTCCTCCGAAAGCTGGCCTGGCATCGTGACGCAAGTACAGACGTGACACGACCGGAACCCATTTTTGGCATCGGCTCTGGCGAAAAAGTGGACGCTGGCGACAAACCAAAAGTCGACGCGACTGGCCGATTGCCGCACTCGAATTGTTATAGCCCCACTGAAGCTGAAATGGTTTGGGCTTGGCGATTGCTTCCGAACACTGGACAACCGATCATGGAGAGGAAGATGGCCAAGCCTTATACCATCCATGTTCCCGACCGGCGACTCAATGGGATCAGGGGCAAGGTCGAAGCTTATGGCCTATGGCCGTCTACAAGCGTTGCTTGGCATCCACCTGAATATGGTCCCAGTCACGGCTGCTGATGTGCGTGCCACGCCATCCGCGGAGAAGGACTGGCGGGCCCGTTTCGCTGCCAATTTCGAGCGCGAGAACGGTTACAGCCATGTGCGAGGGACGCGGCCACAAACTGGGCGTCGGATATCTCGCAATTGCTATCGTTAGACCGCCATTGCGCGCTTAACGCGGGCGCATAGATTCAATCCTGAACGCGAACTTCAAACATTCGCCAGACACGTATCCGAGGGCCGCCGATGATCACAGTTGATCTTGCAAACATCTACCGCGGATACATCGCCTGCCTGAACAATCAAGATTGGGACAATCTCGGACGCTTCGTCCAGGATCATGTTCGTCACAACAACGCTACGCTTGGATTGAGTGGATACCGACGAATGCTCGAGGATGATTTCGAGCAGATACCGGACCTCCATTTCGACACTCAGATCCTCGTTGCCGAACCACCCCACATCGCAGCCCGGCTGTGGTTCGATGTCACGCCGAAAGGGCAATTTCTTGGCCTCCCTGTGAACGGTCGGAAGGTGACCTTCGCGGAGAACGCCTTCTACGAATTCCGGGAGGGCCGTATCCAAGAGGTTTGGTCGGTCATCGACAAGGCCGCTATCGAGGACCAGCTTAGATAAGCTCCTAAGAGAACGACATTTGTCGAGGAAGAGCCCTGTATATGTCGAGAACGGGACGTCTGTTTGAAATTATAAACGTGCTGCGAGCACGCAGGATGCCCGTTACGGCGCAGCATTTAGCGCGTGAACTGGGTATCTCGCAGCGGAGCGTATACCGAGACATCGAGACGCTACGCTCACTCGGAGCGCCTCTCGATGGACAGGCGGGTATCGGCTATCGTTTGGAAGAGGGCTTCTTTCTCCCCGAATTCGCGTTTTCATCGGATGAACTGGACGCGGTAATCCTCGGTTTGGACTGGGTGCGGCAGCGCGCCGATCCTGCCTTGGCACAGGGCAGAGAGAGCGCTCTGGCGAAGATCCTTTCCGCCTCCGCGTACCGTCAGAAATCGGGCTAATGATTTCATTGGGGATTTTAACCCCTTGGCACAAACCGACCTGTCCAGATCGATCGCTACCTTTCGCCCCACTCGCCGCATTTTAAGTGCTTCAGCGCGTGCTGGTCACCTACGAAGACGTCAAAAATGTCGTCAAAGCCGCACCCTTGGTCTTCTTTGGTGTCAAGATCAGAGCGGCGTGTGGGTGGCATCACTGGCACGTAGTTCCCGCCAACGTCCGGGCGTAACGCCTTCCCACTCGCGAAAGGCGCGATGAAACGAGGTCGCGTCCTGGTAGCCGAGAAGAAACGCGATCTCGTCGAGTTCAAGGGCTTCGTCGCTGAGAAGGCGGTATCCAAGCTCCCGCCGGGCCTCGACCAGCAGCTCGCGGAAGCTACGGCCTTCCTCGGTAATCCGACGTTGCAACGTCCGCTCGCTCATACCCATCCTGCGGGCGACCTCGCTTACGTCTGGTCGACCGCTCGGCAGGCTGCGCTTGAGTTCGAGGACCACCTGTTCGCTCAGAGTCCGCGCCTGCATCTCCTCGAGCGCGGTGCCCAACGCCGGCGTCAGCATGGCGAGCAGTTCAGGGTTGTGGCCTGGAAACGGTCGGTCGAGATCGGCGGCGTCGAGCACGAGGAGGTCGCGCGGCGCGCCGAGCCGGACCGGCGCGGCGAAGTATCTTTCATGGGCAGCGCTTCGCGCGCCGGGCCGGGCGAGGTCGACGCGCAAGGGGCGTATGTCAGTCCCCGTGCCGCGGCGTGCCAGCTCCATCAGCGTGGAAAAGGTTGCGTCCACACTCACCGACGGCTCGGCCTCGCTGGCGTGAAACCATGTCATTCCCACGGTGCAGCTGCGCCGTCCCCCATCCAGACCTTCGGTGACCTCCAGAGTCTCCGGCGTGCAAAGCCGCTTGAACCGCGCCAGCCGTTCGAGCCCGTCGCGCAGATCGCGGGCATAAAAGGCGGCGAGCGTGGAAGGCGGATGGACGGCCGTGTCGGCGCTGCGCACGATCTTGAGGCCAACCGCAGGATCGTCGGACAGCGTCTCCAGCGCCCGCATCAGCGCGAAATACTGCGCAGTCGTGATGCCTTCCCCGGTTTGGGCGAGCGTTACCGGCAGCCGCGCCTGGCGCAGCAGCGCCGGGGGCGGGATGCCGATCGCCTTCACCGCGTTCCACAATCCGTGCGGCACCTTGCACCGGTCAGCGGGAGCGGGCCGCATGACGCTCAGGCGCCTTTCGGCAGCTGGCTGAGGATGATGCGATCGAACATGCGGTCGCCCAACCACGTGCGCATCGCAATCAGCAGCGCACCGAACTTGCCCCTGACATAGCGGGTGCGTGGACGGGCGGCGGCGACCGCTGTGCCGACCACATCCGCGATCACGCGCGGGTGGCTGTTGCGTCCCTTGGCATAGGTGTCGCGGGTTCCGGCCGCGACCGCACGGGTCAACCCTGCATAGGGCCCGGTGCCGGAACGCTTGAGCAGGCTATCCGCCACCACGTCGCCAAATCCCGTTTCGATCAAGCCGGGTTCGATGACGACCACATCGATGCCCAGTGGGGCGAGTTCGAGACGCAGGCAATCGGACCAGCCCTCCAGTGCATGTTTAGTGGCGTGATACCAACTGCCCAGCGGCGTGTAGATCTTGCCACCCATCGACGTGATGTTGATGATCCGGCCGGCCTTTTTTGCGCGCATCGCCGGCAGCAACAGCTGCGTGAGCCGACCGGGGCCGAAGACATTCACCTCGAACTGGTATCGCGCCTCGTCCAAACCGATCTCCTCCATCGGCCCATAGAGGCCGAAGCCGGCATTGTTGACCAGCACGTCCACGCCGCCCGTCTGCGCCGTGATCGTATCGACCGCCGCCACGATATCGGCCTCGCTGGCGATGTCCATGCGGAGCGGATGCGCCCCGAGCGCCTTCAGGTCATCCATTTCGGCCATGCGGCGGGCGGCCACATAGACCTGGTAGCCGTCGGCCATCAGCCGCTTTGCGATCTCCTTGCCCATTCCGGACGACGCCCCCGTGACGAGAGCGGATTTTTTGTTGCGATCGAACATGTGTCACCTTCCTTGCTTGTGCGAGGAAGATAGGCCAGCGCCGGACCAGCGGCATTGACGGAAGGCGCCAAGTGGTGGGCAGATTGCGCCATCTTTGAGCGCGGACCTCCCTTTGAAGATTGTAAAGCGGCGGCGCGCAGCCCAAGCCTCGACGTCTGATTATGGGGTACGCCAGTCCTCGAGCCCGAGGCCACCGACGCGACCGAACTCCCGCGCATTGTGCGTCACGATCTTCAGTCCACGCCGCAAGGCAGAGGCTGCGAGCAGCACATCGTAGGCGCCGATGGGAGTTCCCTGGCTGTTCAGGCTCGCGCGCAATTGCGCTGCCACGCGCGCATCCTCACGCTCGAATGGCAGGACGGAGATCGTGTTCAGCAGCGTCCTCATCACGTCCCGCACACGTGGCGCCAGGTTGGGATTGCGGGCGAGCCCATACTCGACCTCCATCTCGGTGATCACCGAGACGGCCAGTTGCGATGGCGCTTCCTGACGGAGCCGCGCCGCCACGGCCTGCTCGCCACGCGCGAAATCGCTCAGCACGTTGGTGTCGAGCAGATACTTCACGACAATGCATCTTCGCGCGGCGGCAGCAATTCGTCGCGATGCGACTCGAAGGGCTGAATGTCGGGAGCGCCCTGCCATTCCAGGATGGCCGGTGGCCAACCGGGACTGCCGAGCGTCTTCTTGTCCAGCCACTCGCGCAGCGCCTTGCGGATCAATCCGCTCCGGGTCTCGCCCAGCGTCTTCGCCGTCTGGTCCAATTCCTCGGCGGTCTTGTCGTCGAGATACAGGTTGAAGTTCATCAGGAAGCATCCTCCATGATATAACCTATATGAGGTTATATCCAGAGACCGATGCTGGGCAAGCAAAATCCCGGCATGGTTGGCTAGGCCGGGCGCGTCCTTGAACATGCCTTGCAGAACGCAGCACTTTCTGGATATATTACTGGAAATCTTCTGGAGGACTCCATGGGAAATTCACAGAAGCGCGCCATCCAGAATTACCGCTCCCGGCTCGCCGAGCGCGGGTTGGCGCGTTTCGAAGTGCTCGGCCGGGACGCCGATCGCGATCTGATCCGTTCGTTCGCCAGACGTTTGTCGGAGGATACACCCGAGGCCTCGGCGCTTCGTGCCGCCGTGAGCAAGTCGATCGCGGGCGAGCCGCCCAGGCTTGGCCGGATTCTTGCCGCACTGCGTCGTTCACCGCTCGTCGGCGCCGATCTAGATCTCTCCCGGCCTCGTGAAAAGGGGCGCAAGGTCGACTTGTGATGCGCTATCTCCTCGATACCAACATCCTCAGCAACGTCGTCAAACCGCGACCATCGGAATCGCTGCTGTCATGGATGTCGGCGCAGCGCGACGAGGATCTGTTCATCGCCTCGTTGACCGTTGCAGAAATCCGCCGCGGCATTCTGGAGAAGCCGGGCGGCAAGAAGCGCGATATCCTCGACAATTGGTTCTCCGGACCTGAAGGACCGCAGGCGCTTTTTGCCGGCCGCATCCTGTCCTTCGATGACAAGGCGGGACTGGTCTGGGCACGGCTGATGGCCGAAGGGAAAACGGCGGGCAAACCGCGAAGCGCGCTCGACATGATCATCGCCGCGGTGGCCGATGCAAACGACTGTATCGTGGTGACGGATAACGAAAAGGACTTCGCCGGACTTCAGGTCGTCAATCCGGTGCGCGGGGCGATCTGATGCGGGTCGTGGGATGACGGGATCGCGGCAATACCCGTCAATCTCAATTGCAGTCGCGATCGTCTTCGCTGCGTCCTACCTATCCCCGCGCGGCTCCCAAGCCGCGGACACTCCACACTCCAAGGTATTGAGTGCACTGGACTGCACTGGACTGCACCCCTGAAGTGAGACACATAATTGCAGTGACACCGCGATTGTCACAATGCGTTACCGTACCTACTTAAGGGGTGCAGTCCGACGTTGTCACCGTAATGCCCGGCGCACACCCCGCGTTTGCGCTGTGTGGCCATCGCTGCGCGCGGCGGATTACTGCACAGATCCATCCCGTTACGCGGCTAGCTCGTCGTCGGCTCAGTCGCCTGACCTCGCGGTTGACCGATCACTCCGCGAAGCTGCTCAACAAACCCGTCCACCTCCCGCCAATCGATGTAGCGCTCGATCAACTCCCTTGTAAGTCGTAGCGACCGCTCAATCGGGCCCGTCCGAACGAGATTGCGCTCGACCTCGATTGCAATCACCTCGCGCGGCGCCCCATGTAGACGTGCCGCCACCTCCTCCGGCAGGACCTCTCTGAGACGTTCGAGATCGAAGAATTGAAAATAGGACGGCTTCAAGAAGATAACCGGCGCCATCCTCTGAAGGCGCTCATGGGCGCGCGCCGCCCCATGGCGATCGTCATCGACCACGAAGACGGCATTCGGGGTGGTACTTGCAAGCAGTTCGGCGAGTCGTTCGGGCGCTACGTTGCTGCCCAAACTCACGACCGAAACGCTCTTCGCGCCGATCTGTTCGGCCAAGCCCCGCTTCACAAGCTCGTCGAAAAAGGCCTCGTCGCGCTTCCCCTCGACGAACAGCGTAACCTCACCGAGCGCCGCTCCCTCCTCTGCAGGTTTCTCCGCATGAGTCTTCTTCTCAACTGCCTGCTTGAACTGCTTGTAGTAAGCAGAGATCCCGTTCACCTTGCGGACGCGGCGGAACAGCGGTATCCACTCGTTATTGTCGCTCCACACGATCGGAAGCGTGAAGTTGGGAGTGTTATAGGGCAGGACCAGCAGCCCGGCGAGATCGCCGTAGCCCAACGGATTGCTCTTGTAACAGATCCGCCCGTAATCCTTCAGCCTATTCTTGAGGCGAAGTCGCTCATCATAGGGTACGCCGGCATAGAATGGAGAATCCAACGACGAGGCGGTGTCTGCGGCATTGTACTCGAATGCGGAGAATGTGAACGCCTTCGTCTTCTCCTCAATCTCCTCGATAGCGTTCTTCATACCGCAAACAGACAGCACGAAGATGTTCTTCACCCCGAGTGGCAGGACACTTACGGCGAGCCTCTCTATCTCGTCCGCAGCCTGATGACCCGTGCCGATCACATCATCAAGAAGCACAAGGTTCTCTACGCGACCGGCTTCGATGTGATGAAAAGACTCGGGACCCAGGAAGTTCTCCTCGGAGATCGAGGCGTTCATCCGGAGATGATACCCGATCATAGCGCCGCTCTTGCCGACATCGCCCATCGCGGCATACATTGTGTTCACCCCCGTAATGCGGGAATTCTTCTCGACCGCCTTCCGCACCAGCTTTGAGAAAGCAATCTGCAGCCCCCGGTCGATGTCGCGCTGCCCGACAACGTTCAGATTCTGCACAACGCGGAGCGCTAGCCCAAAGTCTTCTTCATCAAACTGAAGGACCCACTTGATGACGTCGTCAAACGAAGCAGCCATATCCGCTGGCCAAGTCGAGATTGCCTTTTCAATACGTTCAACCTGGTCGGCGATGGACTTCGGATATCGCATGCATCCCCTCCTGATGCCCAAAGGGGGCATTCACTGCTTATGCGCTGACACGTTCTCGGTTACAGCAGGCGCACTCGGTCCCCCTCGGGAATAATGTAATGGCCGAATCTAGTGCCAAATCTCTGGAATCGAAAATCCACT
The DNA here is from genome assembly GCF_054602315.1 of Bradyrhizobium cedriense. Classification (NCBI taxonomy): domain Bacteria; kingdom Pseudomonadati; phylum Pseudomonadota; class Alphaproteobacteria; order Hyphomicrobiales; family Nitrobacteraceae; genus Bradyrhizobium; species Bradyrhizobium cedriense. Next base: position 570,549 of record NZ_JBTSWB010000003.1, read on the forward strand.
AGTGAGTTCGCGATGCCGCCAACAAAGTTGACTACTTCTTGAAGTCCATCGGCAACACCGCACTTGTACCAAACGACCTGCCCCTGAACGGGATCAGCATAACAGTACCCCTTTCCGACAACGCAGATGATTGTGGCGGCGCTTAGTGTCATCGCTTCCTGATCGACATCAATGTATCGCGCTAATTCAGCTTCGATTGTCTCCTCTTTAAGATCTGAGCTCCATGCAAACAAAAAGCGTGGACCGATCATGCGTTGCCCACGCACGTTTGGTAGAGAACTCATCGCCAACAGAGATCGAAACTTCTGCACCGAGTCGCGCAATTCTTGTTTAGTCAGGCGGGATTTAACCTCGCCATAGTAATACACTCCTTCAATTGGAAAGAGCCCATCACGCTCACTGTAAAGAACAGCGGGCACGTGGAATTTATCAAATATGATCACGTCCGCTTCTTGCGATGTCCCGCCTGCAGCATCGACCACAACGCCCGAGCCCGCAATGAAGTCCGAGCTGAGTATACGGCTTAGCAGGTCGGAAACGAAAATCTCTCGAAACTTGCCCTTGACGCCAGCGTGGCTCATTGCTGCCGTTTCTTTAAACTTGGCTACCGCCGCAGCCACCTCGTTGCGAAATCTCTCTTGGACCTGCGGGTGAGTCACACCTCACTCCCACTCAATCGTCCCAGGCGGCTTGCTCGTCACGTCATACACCACCCTATTCACGCCCTTGACCTCGTTGATGATGCGCGTGGCGGTCTCGCCTAAGAATTTCATGTCGAACTGGTAGAAATCCGCGGTCATGCCGTCGGTGGAGGTGACGGCGCGCAGGCCGACCACGAAGTCGTAGGTGCGGCCGTCGCCCATGACGCCGACCGTCTTGACGGGGAGCAGCACGGCGAAGGCCTGCCAGATGTCGTCGTAGAGGCCGTGCTTGCGGATCTGGTCGATGTAGACGGCATCCGCCTTGCGCAGGATGTCGAGCTTGTCCCTGGTGATCTCGCCGGGGCAGCGGATGGCAAGGCCCGGGCCCGGGAACGGGTGGCGGCCGACGAAGATTTCGGGGAGGCCCAACTCACGGCCGAGCTTGCGCACCTCGTCCTTGAACAGCTCGCGCAGGGGCTCGACGAGCTTCATGTTCATGCGCTCAGGGAGTCCGCCGACATTGTGGTGCGACTTGATCGTCACCGAGGGGCCGCCGGTGAAGGAGACGCTCTCGATCACGTCAGGATAGAGCGTGCCTTGTGCGAGGAAGTCGGCGCCGCCGATCTTCTTGGCCTCGGCCTCGAACACCTCGATGAAGAGGCGGCCGATGGTCTTGCGCTTCGCTTCCGGGTCGGTGACGCCTTCGAGCTCGCCCAGAAACTGTTTCGAGGCATCCACGTGCACGAGCGGGATGTTGTAGTGGTGGCGGAAGAGGTCGACGACCTGCTCGGCCTCGTTGAGACGCATCAGGCCGTGATCGACGAAAACGCAGGTGAGCTGGTCGCCAATGGCCTCGTGGATCAAGACGGCCGCAACGGCCGAATCGACGCCGCCGGAGAGGCCGCAGATCACCCTGCCCTTGCCGACCTGCGCGCGGATCTTCGCGATCTCCTCCTCGCGGAAGGCGCGCATGGTCCAATCGCCGGAAAGGCCCGCGATCTTGCGCACGAAATTGCGGATCAGCTTGGCGCCGTCGGGCGTGTGCACCACTTCGGGGTGGAACATCAGGCCGTAATATTTGCGCGTCTCGTCCTGGATGATCGCAAACGGCGCGTTCGGCGAGGTGCCGGCGACGGAGAAGCCGGGCGGCATCCTGGTGATGCGGTCACCGTGGCTCATCCAGACCTGGTTCTTGCTGCCTGACGACCAGACGTCCGCGAACAGCTTGCTGTCGGCCTTCACCTCGACATCGGCGCGGCCGAATTCGCGGTGATGGCCCCCCTCGACCTCGCCGCCGAGCTGGGCCGCCATGGTCATCTGTCCGTAGCAGATCCCCATCACCGGCACGCCGGAATCGAAGATCGCTTGCGGGGCGCGAGGCGAGCCGGCCTCGTGCACGGACTCGGGGCCGCCGGAGAGAATCACGGCTTTCGGCTTCATCTCATCGAAGGCCACTTCGGCCTTGTTGAACGGGACGATCTCGCAATAGACGCCGTCCTCGCGGACGCGGCGTGCGATCAGCTGCGTCACCTGGCTGCCGAAGTCGACGATGAGAATCTTGTCGTGCGCCGAGACCACCGAGGGCGTCGACGCGGAGCGGTCGTTCTGTGCTGCTGTCATGGCCAGCAGATACGCTGGCAGCGGGCGCGCCGCAACCGCGCACGCCGCGTGCCCACATTCTTCTTTGGGCATGGACAAACTGATATAGGTCAGTATTATTGACCTAATATGCCCGCTCTAATAATGGGCCAATGAGGGGGAATGCCATGTCACAGCATCATCAGCCATCGACGCTTGCCGCGCTCGGCCGGACCTGGGTCGAGGCCTGGAATACTGGCGATCTCGAGCGCGTGCTCGCGCTCTATGACGAGGCGGCCGTGATGACTTCCGACGGTATCCCCGCGATGGGGTTCGACGCCAGCGGCACCGTGCGCGGCAAGGACGCCTTGCGCGCCTATTGGGGCAAGGCGCTCGGGCTGCTGCCGGAGTTGCACTTCTCGCTGATCGATCTGTTCGTCAGCCCGGACAGCGTGGTGGTGCTCTATGCGAATGAGCGGGGCAAGAAGATCTGCGAGTATCTGCGGGTGAACGACGCCGGGCTGATCGTGCAGGGCTCGGCGAATCATTTGCCCCATTGATCCGTCTGCGCCGCGACATCAGCGCTTGCGTGCGCCGGCCTTTCGCACCCGCGTGTCGGCCCACGTCAGCGGCCGGCCGGTTCGCGACGGCAGCACCAGTTGCCCCACCGGCTGGCCTGTCTGGTCCACCAGACTGGAATGCGCCTCGCCGTGCGCATAGAGATGCGCCTCGCCCCATTGGCGCAAGCCGACGATGACAGGAAACAGCTCGCGTCCCCGCCTCGTCAGCGCGTATTCCTGATACGCGCTGCCGTCGGAAGCCGGAACCAGTTCGAGCACGTCGAGCTCTACCAGCTTGCGCAGGCGCGTGCTGAGCATGCCCTTGGCAATGCCGAGGTTCTTCTGGAAATCGCCGAACCGGCGCAGCCCGTCGAAAGCATCGCGCACGATCAGGAGCGACCACCAGTCTCCGATTGCATCGAGCGCGCGCGCCACCGGGCAGTCGGCCCCGGAAAAACCTGTCCGCTTCATGCTCCCACTCCAATCTGGTTCTAAAATAAGACTAGACAGGGCGGCACGCAACTGGTCTCATTATAAGACCAGATTGGAGATGACGGATGACGAGCAATGACCCTGCCGGGGCCAATCCAAAGAATAGTGCCGGGCCGGCCGGGCACGGGCTTTCTTCCGCGATGGCGCTGCTGCTCGCGCTGGCTTGCGGCCTCAGCGTTGCCAACGTCTACTTCGCCCAGCCACTGCTCGACGCTATGGCCCATGACCTCGGCATCGCTCCCGCGGCGATCGGCATGGTCGTGACCTTCACGCAGATCGGCTACGCGCTCGGCCTGATCCTGATCGTGCCGCTCGGCGACCTCTGGGATCGCCGACGGCTGATAGCCGGCCAGATTGCACTGTCAGCGACCGGGCTCGTGGTCGTCGGCACCGCATCGCACACGGCGGTCCTGCTCGCGGGGCTGACGCTGGTCGGCGTGCTTGCCGTCGTCGTGCAGATCCTTGTCGCCTTTGCCGCAACGCTCGCAACGCCGGACGGCCGGGGCCGCGCCATCGGGACAGTTACCAGCGGCGTCGTCGGGGGAATCCTGCTCGCGCGTTTTGCCTCGGGCGCGCTGGCCGATATCGGCGGCTGGCGCACGGTCTACCTGGTTTCGGCCGGCCTCATGCTCGCCATGGCCGTCTTGCTGTTGCGCGTCCTGCCCCGCGGTCCGCACGCGGCAATGGCCGACTCCTCGTATCTGTCGCTGTTGCGCTCGACGGCAGCGCTGTTCGTCGAGGAGCCGATCCTGCGCGAGCGCGCCTTGTTTGCGTTCCTGATCTTTGCCGATCTCAACGTGTTCTGGACGTCGATCGTACTGCCGCTTTCGGCGCCCCCTTTCGTGCTGTCACACACGACGATTGGACTGCTGGGGGTCGCCGGGTTCGCCGGAGCACTGGGCGCGCGCAACGCCGGCCGTCTCGCCGACCTGGGATGGGCCCAACGCACCACCGGACTGTCGCTGATGCTGATGCTCGCCGCCTGGGCCGCGATCGCCGGCCTGCACGTCTCGCTCTGGTTCGTCGTCGCGGGCGTGATCATGCTGGATCTGGGGCTGCAGGCCGTCCATGTGACCAGCCAGAGCCTGATTGTCGCCGCGCGCCCCGACGCAGCAAGCAGGCTGGTCGGCGGCTACATGGTGTTCTACTCGATCGGCAGCGCGGCTGGCGGAATCGCGGCGACCATGGTGTACGCGATGGTGGGCTGGAGCGGCGTTTGCATGCTGGGTTCCGGCATCAGCGCCGCCGCTCTGCTGGTCTGGGTCATCAATGCGAGCAGGATGCAAGAGGTGGCCGGCTGCGCGCTGACGACCTCGCCGCCCAGGTAAAGTGCACGACCTGGAAATCGGCATCGGCTAACAAGCGATGCACGGCATCAAGGCAGGATCTTCCCTCATGAAACTCCCCACCTCCCCTTTTACCGTCACCGACTGGAGCCGGATCGAGGCAACCACGCATCCCGGCGAGAGCGGTGAGGCCAAATGGCGCACGCTCAATATCGGCGATCTCCGGGTGCGGATGGTGGAGTATTCGCCGGGTTATCGCGCCGACCATTGGTGCGATCGCGGCCACGTGCTTTATGTGCTGAAGGGCGAGCTGGACAGCGAGCTGCGCGACGGGCGAACGTTCAAGCTCACGGCGGGGATGAGCTACCAGGTGTCGGATTTTGGCGACGCCGCGCACCGGTCCTCGACGGCCATCGGCGCCACGCTCTTCATCGTCGACTGATGCGTCTGGCCCGGTTCATTGCAGCGCAAAATAGCAAAGAGGCGCGACATCCCGAGCCACGGGTGGTGCCTTGAAGTAGCCCCAAATTCTCGCTATATTGTGATCATCGATACTTGGCCGAACGACTGGGCCGCTTCGCTTCGTTACAGACGGGCGCGCACGCTTCAGATGACTTCTCCAAACATCGACTGAACAGGATCAAGGGCGCAGCGACGCGTACCGGTCCGCGTGCGTACCCTCTCTAACAAAGGAAATTCCCATGGCTATGGGCACCGTGAAGTGGTTCAACACCCAAAAGGGTTATGGTTTCATCCAGCCGGACGACGGGCAGAAGGACGTGTTCGTGCACATCAGCGCGGTCGAGCGCGCCGGCCTCTCCACCCTCAACGAGGGCCAGAAGGTCTCGTTCGACATCGTCGCCGACCGCCGCAGCGGCAAGTCCTCGGCTGACAATCTCCGCGTCGGCTAACCGCCGGCGCAACGTTCTGACCGCGGACGTACCGGCAGAACGCTAGAAAAAGAAAGCCCCGCGACCGGGATCGGTCTGCGGGGCTTTTGTTTGGCCCGGTCATTCCGGGGCTCGCGAAGCGAGAGCCCGGAATCCATCGAACCGCACACACTGCCGCACGAGGGATTCCGGGCTCGCCCTGCGGGCGCGCCGGAATGACGGCGTTGATCAGTTCGTCTTCTTCAATACCGCCACGAAAAATCCATCCGTCCCGGTCCGCCGCGGTGTCATCAGCCAGCCTTCCGCCGACCGGAGCGCGGCATCGCCGAAAGCTTCGGCCTTGTCCCAGAGCACGCTCGCGGTCTGCTCGGGCGGGACGACGGCGAATTCGGGATGGCGCCCGACGAACGCCCTCACCTGCTCGCCGTTCTCCTCCGACAGCACCGAGCAGGTGATGTAGGCGATGCGGCCGCCCGGCTTCACCAGCGGAACCGCACGCTCCAGCACCTCGGCCTGGTCGCGCAGGCGAATCTCCAGCGCGCCCGGGCGCATCCGCCATTTGGCATCGGGGTTGCGGCGCCAGGTGCCGGTTCCCGTGCAGGGGGCGTCGATCACGACGAGGTCGGCCGAGGCGCGAATGTCGGCAAGCGGATCGGCCTCGCCCTTGGGCGTGCGCACGTCGGCATTGTGGACGCCGGCGCGCGACAGCCGCTCATGGATCGGGACGAGCTGGCGCTTGTCGCGGTCGGTCGCGATCAGGCGGCCCTTGCCCTGCATCAAGGCGGCGAGCGCCAGCGTCTTGCCGCCGGCGCCGGCGCAGAGATCGATCACCTGCTCGCCGGGCTTTGCCGCGGTGAATTGGGCCGCAAGCTGCGATCCTTCATCCTGCACTTCAATTGCGCCCTTGATGAAATCCTCTTCCGCCTGGATGCCGGGGTTGCGCGCATCGGCGGAAAGCTCGATGCGCAGGCCGGTTGCCGACCAGGGCGTCGGTTTCGCATGAAGATGAGCAAGCGCACGCAGCGCCTTGTCGCGATTGGACTTTAGCGTGTTGACGCGCAGGTCGAGCGGGGCCCGGCTCGCCATCGCCGTGGTCTCCTCGGCACGGTCCTCGCCGAACACTTTCGCAAAGTGCGGATCGAGCCATTCCGGATAGTCGCCGGCCACGGCAGCAGGCGCGTGCTCGAGGGAGCGCGAGGCGAGCGCGGCCTGCTCGGCATCCGTCAGCGGCGCCGGCGCATACCGGCTGCCGTCGAACAGCGCGGCCATCGTGGCCGTGTCCATGTTGCGCTCGAGGCGGAGCATGCCGATCAGCCGGGCCCGCGCGGTATCGGAATCCATCAGGAACGCGCTCGAGGCGTAGCGGCGCAGCACGTCCCAGACGAGACCGGCAATGGCGGCACGGTCGCCGGAACCGGCGAAACGGTGCGCGGTGCCCCACTCCTTCAGCGCCTTGGCCGCGGGCACGCGGTCCCTCTCGATGGTGTCGATCAGTTCGATGGCTGCGGACAGCCGGGCAGCGGGGGTCATCTAAATCTTTCGGTTTTGCGCATGATCTTCTCGGAAAACCGGGATCCACTTTTCCGGATCATGCGCGCTCAGATCAGCAGCAAGAGCTTCAGCGCGAAGTAGAACCACATCGCCAGCAACACCAGCACGCCGGCAAGCCAGACCGTCGAGCGGCGGCCGAGATCGTTCGAGGAGACGAACACGCCGGCATGGGCAAAGCGCGTCACTACGAACACCCAGGACATCAGCACGATGAAGAGATCGGCGCGGCGCAAGGGCAATGCCAGCGCGATCAGGACGTAGAACAGCACCGGCAGTTCGAACTGGTTGCGGTAGCAATTGGCGATTTGTGTGGCACCCTTCGGCCAGTTCGGCTCGCCCAGCGCAATGTCGCGGATCCTGGTCTCGCCCGAAACCAGCGTCTTGCGCCGCGCCAACACCATGCCAATCAGGAGTGCGAAGGTGAGAGCGACCTGCACGAAGACCGGCAGCAGGACCATTTGAACGGACATCGGAACTTTCCCGGGAGGCGAAATGCCGCCGACCGTCATTAGCCGCGACTTTTGCCGCTGACAATGAACGACTTGAACCGGCGTTCCCGATCACGCGACCAAGGCTCGACAATCAAAGCGATTTTGCCCTCCGGGCCCGAGGCGAGATACCGCCATGAACACGCTGTCCAGCCTTTTCGCCGAATCCGCCGACGGGCGGCTCGGCATTCTGATGTCGGCCCTATCAGGCATCGCCGCCGCGCTTGCGGTGGCGCTGGCAATGACGGTCTATTTCCGCCTGAGCTACCGGACCTGGCGCGACGTCGTCCGGCACGGCCTGGCCACCCTGGCCGCGATGATCCTGTTCGCCTTCGCCGCCTACGACATGCGCCATGCCGCGCTCGCCTATCTCGGTCTCAATCCGTCCAAGCCCGCGGTCGAGTTCGAGATCCGCATGCCGCGGGAGACGCTGACGGCGGCGGCCGACACCCAGATCGAGTTGCACACCGACCGCAACCAGACGCTGGCGCTGGTCGAGGGGGTGCGGGACCTTGCGGATGGCCGCGCGCTGCTGCGCGGCGCAGTGGCGCTCAACCACCGCACCGCGGACCGGCTGCTGGTCGTGAACATGCCGGGCAAGGGGACGTTCGAATTCCGCCTCCGCCTGCCGGCCGACCCGTATCGCTCCGGGCAATTCAGTCCCTGGCATCTCGCCGACCGCATCGCCTCACCGCTCGCAGGCCCGATCGCGCCCCAGGACGACTACACGATCCGCTACCGCGTGCTTTAAACTTTGTTCGATGCATCCATGCCCGCGCCGTCATCGTTCCGACGCGTGGCGATGGGTATGATGCGCCCATGTCCGAATTTCGCCTCACGCAGATTTCCGACACCCATCTTGGCCGGCGCTTTCCCGGCCTGATCGCCAACTTTCACTGCATCTGCGAGCACATCGATGCTGGCAGGCCCGATCTCGTCATCAACACCGGCGACGTCTCGTTCGACGGCCCGACCAGCCGCGACGACGTCGAGTTCGCGAAAGGCCTGCACGACGCCCTGCCCGTCGCCTGCCGCTACCTCCCCGGAAATCACGACATCGGCGACAATCCGACCGCAATCGGACCTGCGCCGAAGCCGTCGGTCAGCGAGGCGCAACGCCAGCAGTTCTGCGACATCATCGGCGAAGACCATTGGTCGTTCGAGGCTGCCGGCTGGCGCTTCATCGGCCTCAACTCGCTGGTGATGAACTCAGGGCTTGGCTTCGAGGGCGAGCAGTTCGACTGGCTCGCCTCGGAAGTTGCGCGCACGAACGGCAGGCCGGTCGCGCTGTTCCTGCACAAGCCGCTATTTCTCAACCTGCCCGACGATCCCGAGACGCCTGAGACCTCGATCCGCTACGTCCCACAGCCGGCGCGGGCGCGGCTGATCGAGATGTTCGCGCCTGTCGACCTGCGCCTCATCGCCAGCGGCCACGTGCACCAGCGGCGCGATTTCACCCATCGCGACACCCGCCATGTGTGGGCGCCATCCGCGGGCTTCGTGATCAATGATGCGCGCCAGGACCGGATCGCGATCAAGGAAGTCGGCCTCGTCGAATACCGCTTCCAGCCCGACAGTTTCGAGGTCCGCCACGTCAGGGCCGCGGGCCAGCGCGATGTCGATATCGAGGAGCTGCTCGCCCAGATCGGCGAGCACTGACTCAGGCGACGCTCTTGAGATCCTGCTGGATCGCGGCGAGCAAGGATTGCAATGCCTCGCTGTTCACCGGCTTGGCTGCCGGATCATTGGCGCGCGGTTGCCTCGCAGTTTGCGCGGCGTGGAGCGGGCGCTTCGGAAACGGCGGCGGTGGCGTCGGCATCGGGGGGCGGGCAAAATCGGCCTCGTCCTCCGTGTGAACGAACTTGCCGTGGATGACGTCGTCACGCCGGCCCATGACGAACATGGTCGTCCAGTAACCGGCGGCCAGCAAGATGACGCAGAAAACACTGATCTCTAACATCGCAACACCAAAAATATGCGCGATGATTCAATGCCTTCGCCGGCCCGTCAATCAACAGGCGTTCACACCTGCGGCTTTTGCCGCAAGGTGTGGCCAATTGGTGACTCTTTCTTAACTATCCCCGGCCGGAAACGGCCTGACGCGACGATCAAGCCTTGTCCGGCCCGACCCGGACCAGCTGCTTGCCGAAATTGGCACCCTTCAGGAGGCCCATGAAGGCACCGGGGGCGCTCTCCAGGCCCTCGGTCACGAATTCCTTGTACTTGACCTTGCCTTCGCGAACCCAGGCCGACATGTCGCGCAGGAAGTCGCCATGACGGGACGCGAAGTCGGAGACGATGAAGCCGCGGAAGGTCAGCCGCTTGGTCAGGGTCGCGCGCATCATGCTGGCGGCCCATTTCGGCGGCTTGGCCTCGGTGTCGTTGTAATGGGCGATCAGGCCGCAGACCGGCACGCGCGCGAACTGATTCAGCAGCGGGAACACCGCCTCGAACACGGCGCCGCCGACATTCTCGAAATAGACGTCGATGCCCTTCGGGCAGGCATCCTTCAACTTGGCGGCGAGATCGGGATCGCGGTGATCGATGCAGGCATCGAAGCCGAGCTCCTTCACCACATAATCGCACTTGTCTTTGCCGCCGGCGATGCCGACGGCGCGAGCGCCCTTGATCCTCGCGATCTGGCCGACGGCCGAGCCGACCGCACCGGAGGCGCCGGCGACGACGACGGTCTCGCCTTGTTGCGGCTTGCCGATGTCGAGCAGGCCCGTATACGCGGTCATCCCGGGCATGCCGAGCACGCCGATCGAGGTCGAGATCGGGCCGAGCTTCGGATCGACCTTGATCAGGCCCTTGCCGTTGGAGATCGCGTGCGTCTGCCAGCCGGTGCGGGCGCGAACGATGTCGCCGACCGCGAAATCAGGATTGTCCGACGCTGCGACCTCGCTGACCGCTTCGCCTTCCATCACGCCGCCGAGCGGCACCGGCGCGGCATAGGACGGCCCGTCGCTCATGCGTCCGCGCATATAGGGATCGAGCGACAGCCAGATCGTGCGCAGCAGGACCTCGCCGTTCCCCGGCGTCGGGACGGCGAATTCCTCCAGGCGAAAATCGGACGGCTTTGGCTCGCCGACGGGACGTGCGGCGAGAACGATGCGTTGTGCCTGGGACATGGTGGCTTCCTCCAGATTGGCTTTCGCCGTGAACGGAAGCGGAGGGGCGTAGCTACGTCAATACAAAAGCGAGGTGCGGCTGGCTCCCCGGCACCGAGGGGGCGTCGCCGTTCATGCAGGGCCTGTCGCCGACCAAGCCTTTCTCAGGTCCGTTGTCGCCGTTTCCAGCATTTGGTGCCGACGCGGCGTCCCTTCATTCAGGTAGTCCGGCCATCCGCATGCCCTCCGAGGCGAGCGCGAAATCCTGCGGGCGGCGGACGAGCAGCCAATCCTGCAAAACGCCAACCCGTAAGGTCGGATCCAGCCTGCGGACGTGGGCCATCGCCTCGCGGGCTTCGTCCATCCGCCCGGCCAGCGCGTGGCTCGCCGCCATGAAGGCGGCCACCCGCAAGACGTTCGGCATCTGCCGCGACGCCCGCTGCAGCGACGCCACCGCGTCGTCGAAGCGGCGGCAATACAGGTGCCCCATCGCGATCCCGGTCTGCATCTGGAATATCTCCGGATCGAGCGGGCTGAGCCGCATGGCACGGCTGAAATGGGTGATCGCGCTGTCGTGTTCGCCCATCGAGATTCGCTGATAGCCGCCGAGATACCAGATCGTCGACGAATTCGGATTGAGCACCAGCGCGCGGTCAACATGGGCGACACAGGTGTCCAGGTCGCCGCCGAAATGCGGCCAGGCGTGGCCGCCGCGGCACAGCGCAACCGCGTCGTTCTTGTTCAACGTCACCGCGCTCTGGCACAACCGCGCCGCCTCGGCGCCGTCGGCGGCGCGATCTGTGAGCCAGCGATTCATCTTGCGCCAGTAGAAGCACCACGCCGCCATGCCATAAGCCGCGGCGAAGTCCGGATCGCGATCGATCGCCCGGTAGAACAGCGGCAACGCCGCATCGATTCCGTCCCGCGTCGCCGTGTGGAATTGCGCCAGCCCGCGGAGATAATAGTCGTAGGCATCGAGGCTTTCGGTCGGTTTGCGCTTGGCGCGTTCGATTTCGGCCAGTTCGAGCTGCGGCGCGATCGCGCCAACGACGCTGGCGGTGATCTGGTCCTGCAGTTCGAAGATATCCTCCATGGTGCTCTCGAATCGCTCGGCCCACAGATGGGCGCCGGTGGAGGCGTCGATGAATTGCCCCGTGATGCGCACACGGCCGGCGGAGCGGCGCACGCTGCCCTCCAGCACGTAGCGCACGCCCAGTTCGCGGCCGACCTTCTTCACATCGACCGCGCGGCCCTTGTATGTGAAGCTGGAATTGCGCGCGATCACGAACAGCCAGCGGATTCGAGACAGACCGAAGATGATGTCCTCGACTACGCCGTCGGCGAAATAGTCCTGATCGGCGTCCCCGCTCAGGTTCAGAAACGGCAGCACTGCGATCGAGGGTCGGTCGGGCAGGTCGAGCGTGGCGACCGGCTTCTCCACCGACGGGACGATCGCGATGCGCGGATCGGCCGCTTCGTGCACCTCGCCGACAAAGCGAAACCCCTTGCGCGGAACGGTGCGGATCAGCCGCTGCCCCTCGCCACTGTCCTCCAGCGCCTTGCGCACAGCGTTGATGTGGCTGGCCAGCGTCGATTCCGAGACGATCCGCCCGCCCCACACCGTGTCGAACAGATCGTTCTTGGTAACGACGTGGTCGCGGTTGCGCACCAGATACAGCAGCAGATCGAAAGCCTGCGGCGTGATGCTGACCGCCTCGGAGTTCCGCCGCAACTCCCGCCGGTCAGCATCGAGGACATAGGCTCCGAAGGTGAACCGCACCACAAAGACCCCAATTGAAACCAAGTGGCAACCCGCCCTCGACGCCCCCCAACAGAAGCCGCCGCGCCCTGTTTGGACGAAACTGCAAGTGAAATTCAAGCAAAAACCAAGGGCGATGCAAGTCCGCAACAAGGTCTCGGGCCGGTTTTCGGCGCATCCTCCCGTCTCCGGATCGAACGAGGCGAGAGGGCGAAATGAAGATCGTGGTGATCGGCGGCAGCGGCTTGATCGGTAGCAATGTGGTGCGCAGGCTTCAGGCAAGAGGCCACGAGGTGGTCGCGGCCTCGCCCTCCTCCGGCGTCAACACGGTGACCCGCGAGGGCCTCGCCGAAGCGGTCTACGGCGCACAAGTCGTAATCGACGTCGCGAACTCGCCGGCCTTCGACGACAAGACGGCGATGGATTTTTTCCAGACCTCGGGCCGCAACCTGCTGGCTGCCGAAACCGCCGCTCAGGTGAAGCATCATCTCGCGCTGTCGGTGGTCGGCACGGACCGGCTGCAGACGAGCGGCTATTTCCGCGCAAAGCTGGTGCAAGAAGACCTCATCCGAGCATCAAGCCTTCCCTACACCATCCTGCGCGCGACACAGTTCTTCGAGTTCATCGGCGCGATCATCGCAGGCGGTGCCGAAGGCGATGTGATCCGGCTGTCGCCCGCGCATTTCCAGCCCGTAGCCGCCGACGACGTCGCGGCCACGCTGACCGAACTGGCGCTCGGTCCGCCTCGTAACGGCACTGTCGAGATCGCTGGTCCCGAAAGGCTTGGCCTCGATGACTTCGCGCAGCAGGTTCTTGCCGCCAGGGGCGACTCGCGCCGAGTGATCCCCGACATCCACGCCGACTATTTCGGCCTGACCCTGAACGATCAGTCACTGACGCCGGGCGACGAGCCGCGGCTCGGGCCGACCCGGCTCACGGACTGGCTCCGCAACTCCCACCCGGCGTGAAAGGACAAGTCATGGACCGGACTTGGTCTCCCTCAGCAGATGCATCTCGCCGTGACGTGCTCCTGGGAGGACTCGCCGTTGCCGCCGCGATCGCACCTCCCGGCGCCGGCCTCGCCAAAGTACGGCGGCCGCAGCAGTCCACCCTCTCCCCTACCTTTACGAAGGACGCAAAACGATGAGCACGATCACCACCAAGGACGGCACCGAGATCTACTACAAGGACTGGGGCAAAGGCCCGGTCGTCACCTTCTCGCACGGCTGGCCGCTGAATGCAGACGCCTGGGACGGCCAGATGCTGTTCCTTGCTCAGCACGGTTTTCGCGTCGTCGCGCACGACCGGCGCGGCCATGGTCGCTCCAGCCAGGCCTCGGAGCACAACGACATGAACGGCTATGCGGACGATCTCGCCGCGGTGATCGAAGCGCTTGATCTACGTGACGCCACGCTGATCGGCCATTCCACCGGCGGTGGCGAGGTCGCACGCTACATAGGCCGCCACGGTACCGGCCGCGTCGCCAAGGCGGTGCTGATCGCGGCGGTGCCGCCGATCATGCTCAAGACCGAAGCCAACCCGGAAGGACTTCCGATCGAGGTGTTCGACGCCATTCGCGCAGGCGTCGCAGGCGACCGTTCGCAATACTACAAGGATCTGGCGATTGCCTTCTACGGTGCAAACCGGCCGGGCGCAAAAGTCTCGCAGGGCACGCTCGACCAGTTCTGGCTTTGGAGCATGCAGGCAGGTGCCAAGAACGCCTATGAGAGTGTCAAGGCATTCTCCGAAACCGATTTCACCGAGGACCTGAAGAAGTTCGACGTGCCCACGCTGGTGCTGCACGGCGAAGACGACCAGATCGTGCCGGTCAAGGACTCCGCACGCAAATCGGCGAAGCTCATTGAGGGCGCCAAGGACGTCTATTACCCCGGCGCCCCGCACGGCCTGACCGCCACCCATCAGGATCAGGTCAACGCCGAGCTCCTGAGGTTCATCCGGGGCTAGCGATCTCGTTCACTCGAATTGCAGACCCCAGCGAGAAAGACAGCAGCATGGACAAACCTGCCAACCGCACCCTCGCGGGCGTAGCCGTTCCCGACACCCCGATCGTCGATGCCGCGATCGAACATGCGCGGCAGCACTGCGAGCCGTATCTGTTCAACCACGTCGTGCGCTCGTGGCTGTTCGCGGCGCGGCTCGGGCAATTGCAGAACGTCGAGCACGATGAGGAAGTGCTCGCGGTCGGTACCCTGCTGCACGACATCACGCTGAACGAAAGCTTCGCCGGACCGCGCCGCTTCGAGATCGAAGGCGCGGACCTGGCGCGGCACTTTGCCGCCGAGCGCGGCTTCGACCAACGCCGTACCCAGCTGATTTGGGACAGCGTCGCGCTGAACTCGACCCCGTCGATCGGTCTCTACAAGGAGAGCGAGGTTGCGCTGTGCACCGCCGGCATCTGCTTCGACGTCATCGGGCTGCAATACAACGTCATTCCCGCCGCCGAAGTGGAACGGATCGTCGCCGAATTCCCGCGAATGCAGATCAAGCGACAATTCCGCCGCTGCTTCTGCCATATCGCAAGCACCAGACCGGAAACAAGCTACGACAATTTCATCCGCGATTTCGGCGAGCGCTTTGTCGAAGGATACAGCGCGCCTTCGGTGGTCGATCTGGTGGATGCAGCGCCATTCGCCGAGTAGGATGACATCTCAACAGACCGAAGCGACCGCGACAACGGGGATGTCCGAGATCCGGTCGCGGGCTGCCCCGGTCAAACGGGGCACGGCAGAACTCTTGTGGGCGAGCGCGCAAATCCCGCGCGCCACCGAAGCAACTACCCTCCGCCCGGGTAATTCGGGCTCTCGCGCGTGATCGTCACGTCGTGGACATGGCTCTCGCGCAGGCCGGCGCCGGTGATACGGACGAACTGGGCCTTCTCGTGCAGCTCCTTCATGTCGCGCGCGCCGACATAGCCCATTGCTGCGCGCAAGCCGCCGGCGAGCTGGTGCATGACGTTGCCGACCGGGCCCTTGTACGGCACCTGCCCCTCGATGCCTTCAGGCACGAGCTTGAGCGTGTCCTTGATGTCCTGCTGGAAGTAACGATCGGCAGATCCCCGCGCCATTGCGCCGACAGATCCCATGCCGCGATAGGCCTTGTAGGAGCGGCCCTGCCACAGGAACACTTCGCCGGGCGTCTCGTCGGTGCCGGCGAGCAGCGAGCCGACCATCGCGATGTCGGCACCGGCGGCGAGCGCCTTGGCGAGATCGCCGGAGAATTTGATGCCGCCGTCGGCGATGACGGGGATGTCGGCTTTCTTCGCCGCTTCCACCGCGTCCATGATCGCGGTGAGTTGGGGAACGCCGACGCCGGCGACGATGCGGGTGGTGCAGATCGAGCCCGGGCCGATGCCGACCTTGATGCAATCCGCGCCTGCATCGATCAGCGCCTGCGCGCCTTCCGTGGTGGCAACGTTGCCGGCGACGACCTGCACCGAGTTGGACAGGCGCTTGATGCGGTTCACCGCATGCAGCACGTGACGGGAATGGCCATGCGCAGTGTCGACGACGACGAGGTCGACGCCAGCATCGATCAGCCGCTCAGTCCGCTCAAAGCCGCTGTCACCGACGGTGGTGGCGGCGGCAACGCGCAGGCGGCCCTGCGCGTCCTTGCAGGCGAGCGGATGGGCGACCGCCTTCTCCATGTCTTTCACGGTGATCAGGCCGACGCAGCGATATTGGTCGTCGACGACGAGCAGCTTCTCGATGCGGTGCTGATGCAGCATCCGACGCGCCTCGTCCTGGCTGACATTCTCACGCACCGTGACGAGATTTTCGTGCGTCATCAGCTCGGAGATCTTCTGCTGACGGTTGGTCGCAAAGCGAACGTCGCGGTTGGTGAGGATGCCGACCAGCTTGCCGGGCGTCGATTTGCCGGCGCCGGTGACGACGGGAATGCCGGAGATGCCGTGATCGCTCATCAGCTTCAGCGCATCGTCGAGCGTGGCGTCGGGGCTGATGGTGAGCGGATTCACCACCATGCCGGACTCGTAGCGCTTCACCTGGCGGACCTGGGCGGCCTGCCCTTCCGGATCGAAATTGCGGTGGATGACGCCGAGGCCGCCGGCCTGCGCCATGGCGATCGCCATGCGGGCCTCGGTGACGGTGTCCATGGCGGAGGCCATGATCGGGATGTTGAGCGGAATGGCGCGGGTGACTCGGGACCGGATGTCGACCTCGCCCGGCATGACATCCGACAGGCCCGGCTTCAACAGCACGTCGTCGAACGTGAAGGCTTCGCGAATGCCCTGAAGTTGCACCGTGGCCATCTGCCAACTCCTTCCTGCGGCCCTGCCGCAAATGCTTATGGATGAGCGCCGCCCTCGGCGTACCTTGCGGCAACGCCGGAGAATCGGAGCCCATCGGTGGGGTTGACGCGGGTCGATAGCACGGCTGCGTGACGAATCAAAGCAATTCGGACCGCTGGCCAGCCATGCACAGGCTTTTTGCGTTAATTCGGCGGGGACAGCCCATACGCGACCCAACCGCCGCCATTCCACTCCACGGCGAAGGCGCGACCCGGAATGCGAGGGGGAACGGTCACACCGTTGTTACGCGGGACCTAGGTGCCATGCGTTGATGTGCAATGGTCCCGGAGGGAGGGCGGTGATAAGCCGCGAGTCCGCCCGTCCTTCCGATTTTCATTACCAATCCGTCATGGTCGACAAGCAACGCGTCATCCCGCTGATCGTGGCCACCGCTCTCTTCATGGAGAACATGGATTCCACTGTCATCGCGACCTCGCTGCCGGCGATCGCCGCCGACATCGGCACCAGCCCGCTGACGCTGAAGCTCGCGATCACCTCGTACCTGCTGTCGCTGGCGGTGTTCATCCCGGCGAGCGGTTGGACCGCGGACCGCTTCGGCGCGCGCATGGTGTTCGCGATCGCCGTCGGCGTGTTCATGGTCGGCTCCGTCGGCTGCGCGCTCTCGACCTCGGTCACCGATTTCGTGTTCGCGCGCATCCTGCAAGGCATGGGCGGGGCGATGATGACGCCGGTCGGACGCCTCGTGCTGCTGCGCTCGGTCGACAAGAGCGCACTGGTCAACGCCATGGCCTGGGTGACGGTCCCTGCCCTGATCGGTCCCGTGATCGGCCCGCCGCTCGGCGGCTTCATCACCACCTACGCTTCCTGGCACTGGATCTTCCTGATCAACATTCCGATCGGTCTGCTCGGCATCTTCATGGCGTTGCGCTTCATCGATCCGATCAAGAGCGAGGAACGCGAGCCGTTCGATCTCTACGGCATGGTGCTCGCGGGCATCGGCCTCGCAGGCATCGCCTTCGGCCTGTCGGTGGCCGGTCTCAACCTGCTGCCGTGGAGCACCGTTGCCGCGTTGATCGCGGGCGGTGCGATCTCGATGACGCTTTATGTCATCCACGCCCGGCGCACCGGGTCTCCGGTGCTTGATTTCTCGCTTCTGAAGCTGCCAACGCTGCGCGCGGCCGTGTTCGGCGGCTTCCTGTTCCGGCTCGGCATCGGCGCGTTGCCGTTCCTGCTGCCGCTGCTCATGCAGATCGGCTTCGGCCTGTCCCCGTTCCATTCGGGTCTCGTCACCTTTGCCTCCTCGCTGGGGGCCATGGGCATGAAAACGCTGGCGGCGCGCATCATCCGCACCTTCGGCTTCCGGAATCTGATGACGGTGAACGCGGTCGTCAGCGCGTTCTTCCTCGGCGTCTGCGCCCTGTTCACCGTGACGACGCCGCTGCTCATCATCATGGTGATCCTGGTCGTCGGCGGCTTCTTCCGCTCGCTCGAGTTCACCGCGATCAACACGGTCGCCTATGCCGAAGTCGAGACCGCGCAAATGAGCCGTGCGACCACCCTCGTCAGCGTCAACCAGCAGCTCGCGGTTTCCGCCGGCGTCGCCGTCGGCGCGGCTTGCGTCGAAACGACCATGTGGTTCAACCATGTCAGCGAGATCGACGCGACCGTGTTCGCCCCCGCCTTCCTCGTGGTTGCGCTGACCTCCGCGGCGTCGAGCTGGTTCTTCTGGCAGATGCCTGCCGATGCCGGAAACGAGATCTCCGGCCGCAAGGCGGTGGAGATCGCAAGCCGCAAGGGTGCCGGCAAAGGCGCGGCGAAGGCCGCCGTCAAGGCGGCGAGCGAGGATACGCAGGACGTTGGGGATCAGCGGCTGGGATAGGCCATTGCTTGCGTTTGCAAGTGGGCCAAGCACACGTTCCCTGCCGTAGGGGCCTACGCGGGCCTAATGTTGAGCGCCCCTATTAAATCACATCAATTAATATTACGTGATTTAAATTTTATTAGACATTAATGCAACTTATGATTTAATGGCACACGCCTGCGGAAGGTTCGCGGTACTGCGGCGACGGAAGCCCTCGGGAAGACTAATGCAGACCGGCGCTGATAAGGCCCGGTAGCGCGTCGGCACGCTGAATGCGTGAGGCGGCAGCGCGAAGCGATTGTTCAGTTTGGTCGCGCAATCCCGGAGCCGAGTTCTGTTGACCTCAATATTTCATGCCCAAGGAGGAAAACATGGCGAATACCAATCAAACAAAAAGCCAAGTCGCCCAGCAATTGCTTCGAACCGACGGAACTCTCGCAGATTCTCGCCTATTCGACTGGATTTCCCTCCTGGAGACCATCAACGGTCTGATCATCGGCAGCAGGCACGACGATGTCCTGAGCGCGAACGCCGAGGGCGACATTGTCTTGGGACTTGCCGGCAATGATCATCTGGACAGCGCATTTAACCGGACAGCATTGATCGGCGGCAGCGGCAACGACACTTTGACGACCAACGTCGTCGTCCCGCTGCAGGACAACGCGCCTTTGCACGGCCTCGCCATTCAGTTCGGCGGGACAGGCAGCGACGACCTCAACGCGACCGTAACCCTTCAAGGTGGGAACGCGCCTCAGAATCCGGAGCAGGTCGCTGATGTCCGGCTCGATGGCGGCAGCGGACACGACACCATCAGCGCCACGGCAAATGTGGCGCTTCCTGTGATCGGAGATGTAACGGTGAGGACCGATTTGTTCGGCGGAAGCGGCAACGATACCATTCACGCCGTTGCCGACGGTCGCAACACCCTCGGAAACAGCATCGCCTTGAACACCGTCGACGGCGGCTCCGGCGATGACCGGGTCACCGCTCATGCCGAAACGGCATTTTCCGCGTTCCACGGCACAGCCAGCAACGTCCTCTTCGGCGGTGCCGGCAACGATGAATTGAATGCAAGCGCCGAGGGCGTATCCAATCAGACCGATTTGGTCACCAATGAGCTGCACGGTGGCCAGGGCGACGACGTCTTGCACGCCTTCAACCTGACCGACTCCAATAGCCGGACTCCGGTGGGTATCAACCAGCTCTGGGGCGATGACGGCAACGACACCCTCGAGGCGATCCACTCCACCGACGGGGAGAACTCTGTCACAGATGTTACCAATTACCTGGATGGCGGGAGAGGCAATGACAGTCTGGTCGCAGACTCCACCGCGCTCGGCGGGTTTGTTCTCGCGCTCAATCAACTCGAGGGAGGCAATGGACGAGACAGTCTCACGGCGCACCTCCACGCCGTAGCTCACGGTGGGTTCGGTCCGGAGCAGGCTCTATACGATGTCGCGAACGTTCTGAATGGCGGCGCCGGAGATGACCAGCTCACTGCGTTTCTTTCGGCAACTCCTGATCCTGCGGTTACAGACGATTCGACTGCCGAGAACCGTCTGGATGGCGGCGCTGGAAACGATGTGCTGGCCGCAACCGTTGCGCCGGGTTCGCTCGGATCGAGCTTCCTTGCTGGCGGTACAGGCAATGATCAACTCACGGTGTTTGGCGGGTCGGGAAATGTCCTCAATGGAGGCGACGGCAACGACACGCTCGTGAGCGGCATCGGGAACGATGGCATGTTTGGCGGATGCGGCGCGGATACGTTCGTCTTTGCCGACCAGAACGGGCATGACACGGCCGTTTTCGATCAGGGCCACGATAGAATCGATCTCACGGGCCTGGCCGCGAATGACATCCACGGTTTTGAAGACTTGAATATCGAAGTGACCGGGGGAGACACCATCATTCGCTTCGATGCAAATAACGACCTCACTATCGTGGGCGTTGTGAATCTCAACACGCAGGATTTCTTGTTCGCCTAGCCGGCCCTATCCGACTCGCTCCTGGTGGCGCCCCGAAAGCCCGTCGCCAGCACGTAGCGCTCCGAGGAATCCTGCCGGCTCGCCGCCGGCTTGACGTGACGCACCGTCGCGAAATCGCGCTTGAGCTGCGCCAGAAGCTCGGCATCGGCGCCGCTCTGGAACGTTTTCGCCAGGAACGTGCCGCCGGGCTTGAGCACGTCGCAGGCGAACGCGGCCGCGGTCTCGACCAGGCCGACGATGCGGAGCTGGTCGGTCTTGCGGTGACCGGTGGTATTGGCGGCCATGTCGGACATTACGACGTCGGCCCCGCCGCCCAGCATCGCAGTGAGCTTTTCGGGCGCGTCATTGTCCATGAAGTCGAGCTGCGCGAAATCGACGCCGGGAATCTCCGGCATTTCCAACAGATCGATCGCGACGACCTTGCCCTTGCCGTCCGCGGAGCCGACACGCTTGGCCGCGATCTGGCTCCAGCCGCCCGGTGCGGCGCCGAGGTCGACCACCGCCATGCCGGGTTTCAGAAAATGATACTTGTCGTCGATCTCCAGGAGCTTGAAGGCCGCGCGCGAGCGATAACCCGCCGCCTTGGCTTTGGCGACATAGGGATCATTGAGCTGTCGCTCCAGCCAGAGCTTGGACGAGAGCTTGCGCTTGCCGCCGGTCTTGACCTGGACGTGCAAGCGGCCGGTGGTATCCTTGGCCATCTCACCAGCTCCTGAGCGCGCCGTCCTCGCGCATCATCTCGACCAGCATGCCCTCGCGCAGCCCGCGATCGGCGACGCGCAGGCGCGGCAGCGGGAAGGCCCGGCGGATGGCGTCGAGGATGGCGCAGCCGGCCAGCACGAGGTCGGCACGCTCGACGCTGATGCAGCTGTTGTTCGCGCGCTCCTCATAGCTCATGCCGAGCAGCTTGTTGATGGTCGCGGTGATGTCGGCATCGTCCAACCAGATGCTGTCGATGCGGCGACGGTCATAGCGCGCAAGGTTGAGATGGATGCCGGCGAGCGTCGTGACCGTGCCCGACGTGCCGAGCAGATGCATGCCGGCGAGCTCGCTGCCGTGCTCCTCCGCGAACGGCGCGACGTGGCTCGCGACCTCGCGCTCCATCGCGGCGTAGATCTCCGGCGTCACGTCGCGGCCGCCGAACTGCTCCGCGAGCGTGACCACGCCGTACGGGATTGACATCCAGGCCTTGATGCGCGGTGCGGGATTCTGCGGATCGCGCTCGATCCGCACCAGCTCGGTCGAGCCGCCGCCGATGTCGAACAGGATCGCACCTCGTCCCCTGGGGTCGACCAGCGGCGAGCAGCCGAGCACGGCGAGCGCCGCCTCGGTCTCACGGTCGATCACCTCGAGCTCGATCCCGGTCTCGGCCGCGACGCGGCTGCGGAAACCTTCCGCATTCGAGGCTGCGCGGCAGGCTTCGGTCGCGATCAGCCGCAGCCTCCGCGCCTTTCTCAGGTTGATCTTGTCGCGGCAGATGCTGAGCGCTGCGATGGCGCGCTCGATCGCGGCGTCGCTGATGCAGCCCGTCGCCGATACACCCTCACCGAGCCGGATGATGCGCGAGAAGGAATCAACCACGCGAAAGCCGTCGTGAGTCGGACAGGCGATCAGCAGCCGGCAATTGTTGGTGCCGAGGTCCAGCGCCGCGTAGACGCCGGTTCCCGGCGCCTGTGCGGGGACGGCCGTTTCGGTGGCCAATACCACCGCCGCCATCGACCCCTCCAGCTCACCGTGCGGCCCATGGCCGTCGCGGAGCCGCGTGTGGTCATTCATACAAACTGTCTTTCCGCGGCCCAACGGGCCGATCTGGAATTGCTTTTTCGCCTCAAACATTAGCAGCGCGGCAGGCCTGCGCAACAACGCATCACATAGGACCATGCCCATTCGTGCGTTGTCGTGAACGGGGCCGTGGGTTATCTGAACAGGGTCCGGTCCTCCCCTGCCGCGAAAATGCGCAAATGCCGGCTTTTCAGGTCATTCTCCATGCAAGAACACGCCAAATCGTCCACGCTTGAAAACGCTATTGCACTGCAAAAATATGGCGTCGGGCAGCCCGTCCGCCGAAAGGAGGACGACACGCTGGTGCGCGGCAAGGGCCGCTATACCGACGATTTCAACCTGCCCGGCCAGGCCTATGCCGTGATCGTCCGCTCGACCCATGCCCACGGCATCATCCGCGGCATCGGCATCGATGCCGCCAAGGCGATGCCGGGCGTGCTGGGGGTGTGGACCGGCAAGGATCTCGATGCCGCCGGCTACGGCCCCTTTACCTGCGGCCTGCCGCTGAAGAGCCGCGACGGCTCGCCCCTGCTCCAGACCAACCGCCAGCCGCTCGCGACCGACAAGGTCCGCTTCGTCGGCGATCCCGTCGCCTTCGTGGTCGCGGAGACGCTGGCGCAGGCGCGCGACGCGGCCGAAGCGGTCGAGCTCGACATCGAACCTCTGCCGTCGGTGACCGATCCCGAGGAAGCCGCCAGGCCCGGGGCGCCGCAGCTTTACGAGCACATCCCGAACAACGTCGCGCTCGACTACCATTATGGCGACATGGACAAGGTCGACGCGGCCTTCGCCAACGCCGCCCATGTGACCAAGCTCGACATCGAGAACACTCGCGTCGCCGTGGTCTCGATGGAGCCCCGGGTGGGCCTTGCCTCCTATGACAAGAAGACCGAGCGCTACACGCTCCAGGTGCCGACGCAGGGGGTCGCCGGCAACCGCGCCAACCTCGCCAAGAACCTGAAAGTGCCGAACGAGAAGGTGCGCATCCTCACTGCCAATGTCGGCGGCTCCTTCGGCATGAAGAACATCAACTATCCTGAATACATGTGCATCCTGTACGCGGCGAAGGAACTGGGAAGGCCGGTGAAGTGGCTCGACGAGCGCTCCACCAGCTTCCTCTCCGACAGCCACGGCCGTGCGCAGAAGATCCATGCCGAACTTGCGCTCGACGCCGAGGGCCATTTCCTGGCGGCAAAACTGTCCGGCTACGGCAATCTCGGCGCCTACATCACCGGAGTCGCGCCGGGGCCGCTCTCGCTCAACACCGGCAAGAATTTTTCCAGCGTCTATCGCACCCCGCTGATGGGCGTCGACATCAAGGTGGTGCTGACCAATACCACCCTGATGGGCGCCTATCGCGGCGCCGGCCGCCCCGAGGCGAACTATTACATGGAGCGGCTGATCGACAGCGCGGCCGACGAGATGGGCATCAACCGGCTGACCTTGCGCAAGCGCAACTTCATCAAGCCGAGCCAGATCCCGTTCGCGGCGTCCTCCGGCGTCACCTACGACAGCGGCGACTTCCAGGCCGTGTTCAACAAGGCACTCGAGATCTCCGACCACGAGAACTTCGCCAAGCGCAAGAAAGAGAGCAAGAAGGCCGGCAAGCTGCGCGGCATCGCTGTCGGCTCCTACCTCGAGGTCACCGCACCGCCAAGCCCCGAGCTCGGCAAGATCGTGTTCGATCCCGACGGCAGCGTGCAACTCATCACCGGCACGCTCGATTACGGCCAGGGTCATGCGACGCCGTTCGCGCAGGTGCTGTGCGAGCAGCTGGGCGTACCGTTCGAGAGCGTCAAGCTGGTGCAGGGTGACAGCGACGTCGTTCACTCCGGCAACGGCACCGGCGGGTCGCGCTCGATTACCGCGAGCGGCATGGCGATCGTGGGCGCCGCCAAGCTCGTGATCGAGAAGGGCAAGCGCGCCGCCGCGCACATGCTGGAGGCGTCCGAGGCCGACATCGAGTTCGAAGGCGGCAGCTTCACCATCGCCGGCACGGACCGCAGCATCGACATCATGGAGCTGGCCAAGCGCTTGCATGACGGCAAGACGCCGGAGGGCGTGCCCGACAGCCTCGACGTCGACCACACCAGCGAGCCGGTGCCATCGGCGTTCCCGAACGGCTGCCACGTCGCCGAAGTCGAGGTCGATCCGGAGACCGGCGTGGTACAGATCGTGCGCTATAGCGCGGTCAACGATTTCGGCACGGTGATCAACCCGATGCTGGTCGCGGGCCAGCTGCATGGCGGCGTCGTCCAGGGCATCGGCCAGGCGCTGATGGAGCACGTCCGCTACGACGAAAGCGGCCAGCCGATCACGGGCTCGCTGATGGACTACGCCCTGCCCCGCGCCGAGGACGTACCTAACATGACGGTCGGCGATCACCCGGTGCCGGCCACGACCAATCCGCTCGGCAGCAAGGGCTGCGGCGAAGCCGGCTGCGCCGGCAGCCTGTCGACGGTGGTGAATGCGGTGATCGATGCGCTCTCCGACTACGGCATCAAGCACATCGACATGCCGCTGACCCCGGAGCGCGTGTGGCGGGCGATCCAGGAGGCGAAGCAAAAGGCGGCGTAAGGCTGCTCTTCCGCATGCACAACGATGCTGTCATCGGCCGGCTTGACCGGGCGATCCAGTATTCCAGAGGCACGCGTTGGAGACCTTGCTCTCACCACATCCGCCGCGGCGTACTGGATTCCCCGCCTTCGCGGGGCATGACACCGCGTTTGAACCTCACCAGTCGTTCCGGGGCGATGCGAAGCATCGAACCCGGAACCTCGAGATTCCGGGTTCGGTCCTCGCGGACCGCCCCGGAATGACGGTCAACACCTACGCCGCTGCCTGCTCGCGCGGCTGGTAGATCGCGGTGTGATGGCAATGCGCCAGCGGCGTGGTGCCGTTGGCGACGACCAGCGCGTCGAGCTCTACGAATCGATGGCCCTTCTTCTCGTAATTCGCGGTGACCCTCGCCCGCGCGGTGATATCGTCACCCGCACGAGCCGCCGACAGCAGCTGCATGCGGCTGCCGACATGAATCCAAGGACCCAGAATCGTGTTGTCGACCAGCACGCGGTTCATCACGCGCTGGATCAGGCCGGGATGGCCGAGCCCCTCGCGCGCGAAGATCGGATCGGCCTCCCTGACGTCGGCGAGATAATCCGTTGCGTCCTGTCCGGCCCAGCGTCGGGGTGTCGTGCCGAGCCATTTGTATGTTTCGAACGTCGAGGGGCTGACCGGCTTGCGCTCGGCAACCGCTGGGACCGCGACATAGTCACTCAATGACACGGCAGGCGCCTTCTCCGGCAGCGACGCCGTGCCGGTCGCGCAAAGCTCGGTGCGGCTGAACACCTCGATCGTGAGCAGGCCGTTGTGCTCGGTGGCATCGACGTCGGCGGCCTCGCCGTCATAGACCGGCTTGATGAAACGGGCCTCGATCAGGCCCCGGCTGAGGAAATCGCGGCCCCAGCGCGCCACCGGCACGTGCATCATATAGGCAAAGACGTCGACGCCCGGGACCAGCCCGCCGGAGAAGCCGAAGCGGCGCGCGACCGTGTCGTCATGCATCTTGTTTTCGGACTGTTTTGCGGTGTTGTAGGCTTGGACACGGTAGGTTTCGAGCCGGTTCGGCATGGGGCATCTTCCCTGTTTTCTTGTTGTTCAGGAGCGATCGTAGGGCCTGAGGAACCAGGGTCAATCCCCTCGCCTTTAGGGCCTGAATGGGGTACCACGCGGCGAATGACTGACACCCCTACCCGCATCTATGTCGACGCCGACGCCTGTCCGGTGAAGGACGAGATCTACCGTGTCGCGCTCAGGCACGGCGTGCCCGTGAGCGTCGTCGCCGGCAATTTCATTCGCGTACCGCAGGACCCATTGATCGAGCGGATCGCCGCAGGTGCCGGCATGGATGCGGCCGACGACTGGATCGCGGAGCGCTCCAGGCCCGGCGACGTCGTCGTGACATCGGACATTCCGCTGGCGAGCCGCTGCGTGAAGGCGGGCGCTGACGTGATTGCGCCGAACGGAAAACCGTTCACGGAAGAGTCGATCGGGATGACGCTGGCGGTGCGCAACCTCATGACGGATCTGCGCTCGGCCGGCGAGGTCACGGGCGGCCCGCGATCGTTCGCGCCGCGCGACCGCTCCGCCTTCCTCTCGGCGCTCGACCAGACGCTGCGCCGGATCCAGCGCCGCCGCGCCGATCAGGCCGCAACAAGTCAGGGCTGATCATGGCGCCGCCGCTGATCCAACTGAAAGACATCAGGCTGACCTTTGGCGGCACACCGCTACTGAACGGCGTCGAGCTCAACGTCGCGCCCAGCGAGCGCGTCTGCCTGATCGGCCGCAACGGCTCGGGCAAGTCGACGCTGCTGAAGATCGCAGCCGGCCTCGTCGAGCCCGATGGCGGCACCCGCTTCGTGCAGCCGGGCGCGACGGTACGCTACCTGCCGCAGGAGCCGGATTTTGGCGACCACAAGACCACGCTCGCTTATGTCGAGGCGGGGCTCGCACCGGGCGATGATCCATACCAAGCGCGCTACCTGGTTGAGCAGCTCGGGCTCACCGGCAACGAGAGCCCGGCCAACGTTTCCGGCGGCGAGGCCCGTCGTGCCGCTCTGGCTCGGGTGCTGGCGCCCTCGCCGGACATCCTGTTGCTGGACGAGCCGACCAATCACCTCGATCTCTCCACCATCGAGTGGCTGGAGAAGGAGCTCGATGGTCGCCGCAGCGCGCTGGTGATCATCAGCCACGACCGCCGCTTCCTCACCAATCTATCGCGCTCGACCGCCTGGCTCGACCGCGGCAGGATCAAGCAGATCGATCGCGGCTTTGCCTCGTTCGAGGCCTGGCGCGACGAAGTGCTCGCTGAGGAAGAGCGCGACCAGCACAAGCTCGACCGCAAGATCGTTGACGAGGAGCACTGGCTGCGCCACGGCGTGTCCGGTCGCCGCAAGCGCAACGTCAAGCGGCTCGCGAACCTGCATACGCTGCGCGACCAGCGCCGCAATTATCGCGGCACCGCCGGCAGCGCCAATCTCGCGGCGGCTGAAGCCGAGCAGTCCGGCAAACTGGTGATCGAGGCGAAGGGCATCACCAAGGCGTATGGCGAGCGCAAGATCGTCGAGAATTTCTCGACCCGCATCCAGCGCGGCGATCGGCTCGGTATCATCGGCCCAAACGGCGCCGGGAAGACTACGCTGGTCAACCTGCTCACCGGTGGGATGCAGCCTGATTCCGGAACGATACGTCTCGGGGCCAATCTGGAGACGGCGACGCTCGACCAGCACCGCGAAAGCCTCGATCCAAAATCCACGCTGGCGGAAGCGCTGACCGGCGGGCGGGGCGATCAAATCATGGTCGGCGGCAGGCCGAAGCACGTCGTCGGCTACATGAAGGACTTTCTGTTCGCACAGGAGCAGCGCGGCACTCCGGTGGAGGTACTCTCCGGCGGCGAGCGCGGCCGGCTGATGCTGGCCCGCGCGCTGGCAAAGCCATCGAACCTCCTGGTGCTGGACGAGCCGACCAACGACCTCGATCTCGAGACGCTCGACGTGCTCGAGGAGATGCTCGGCGACTATGAGGGCACCGTCATCCTGATCAGCCACGACCGCGATTTCCTCGATCGCGTCGTCACCTCAGTGATCGCGCCCGAAGGCAACGGCAAGTGGATCGAATATGCCGGCGGCTACAGCGACATGCTGGCGCAACGCGGCGCCGACCTGAAGCGTGAGACGGCGAAGGCGCAAGTCCCGACGGAGAAGAAAGAGCAGCGTTCCGCTGCCCCGGCGTCGGCGCCGAAGCGGAAGCTGAGCTTCAACGAGAAGCACGCGCTGGAAACGCTGCCGAAGAAGATGGAGACGTTGCAGGCCGATATCGCCAGGCTGCAACGCGTGCTCGACGATCCCAACCTCTACGCCAAGGATCGCAAGAAGTTCGACGATACGTCAGCCGCGATCGCCAAGGTCCACGAAGAACTGTCTGCCGCTGAAGAGCGATGGCTCGAACTTGAGATGCTCCGCGAAGAGATAGAA
This sequence comes from Bradyrhizobium cedriense, assembly GCF_054602315.1. Lineage (NCBI taxonomy): Bacteria > Pseudomonadati > Pseudomonadota > Alphaproteobacteria > Hyphomicrobiales > Nitrobacteraceae > Bradyrhizobium > Bradyrhizobium cedriense. Next base: position 598,852 of record NZ_JBTSWB010000003.1, read on the forward strand.
CAGGCTTGAATCATGACCACGACCCTTGCCGCCAAGATCGCCCGCGAATATGGCACGCCCTGCGCCGTCATCGACATGGACAGGGTGGAACGCAACATCGCGCGGATCCAGAAAGCCTGCGACGACGCCGGGATCGCCAACCGTCCGCACATTAAGACGCACAAGAATCCGACCATCGCCAAGATGCAGGTCGCGGCCGGTGCCAAGGGCATCACCTGCCAAAAGCTCGGCGAAGCCGAGATCATGGCGAATGCCGGCATCGACGACATCCTGATCAGCTACAATCTGCTCGGTGAGGAGAAGATGGCGCGCCTCGGCGCGTTGCAGACGAAGGCGAATATGACGGTGGCCGCCGACAATTCGACCGTCGTTGCAGGGCTGCCCAAAGCCGCGGCCGCATCGGGCCGCCCGCTCTCCGTCGTGGTAGAATGCGATACGGGGCGCAAGCGCGCCGGCGTCGAGACGCCGGCCGAGGCGATCGCCCTCGCCCGCGAGATCGCGGCATCGAAGGGGCTGCAATTCGCCGGCTTCATGATGTACCCGACCGAGACCGGCTGGGCGGACGCGCAGAAATTCTACGACGAAGCACTGGCCGGCGTGCGCGCACACGGGCTGGATGCGAAGATCGTCTCGACCGGCGGCACGCCGAACCTGAAGAATCTCGGCAAGCTCAAGGGCGGCACCGAGCATCGCTTCGGCACCTATATCTACAACGACCGCATGCAGGTCGCCGCTGGCGTCGCCAGCTGGGACGACTGCGCGCTGCACATCTATTCGACCGTGGTGAGCCGCGCCGCGCCCGAGCGCGGCATCCTCGACGCCGGCTCGAAGACGCTGACGACAGACACCGGCGGGCTCGACGGCCATGGCCTGATCCTCGAGCATCCCGAGGCGAAGATCGCGAAATTCGCCGAGGAGCACGGCTTCCTCGACCTTTCCCGCAGCAACACCCGGCCCAATGTCGGCGACGTCGTCCGCATCGTACCGAACCATGTCTGCGTCGTCGTCAACATGATGGACGAAGTGGTGATGGTGCGCGGCGAGGAGATCATCGGCACGCTGCCGGTCGCGGCGCGGGGAAAGCTGCGGTAGAGCACTTCGCGAAGCAATCCAGGCCCCCTGCGCGGAAAAGACTCAGGATTGCTTCGCTCGCAATGACGCCCTAGCGGTCGAGCCAGCTCAAAACACCTGTCCCTGCGGCCGCGCCTGTCGCGAACGAGGCCTGCAACAAATAGCCGCCCGTCGGCGCCTCCCAGTCCAGCATCTCACCGGCGGCGAACACGCCGGGCAATTTGCACAGCATGAAATGCCGATCGAGCTCATCGAAAGCAATCCCGCCCGCGGTCGAGATCGCGCGATCGATCGGGGCGACGCCGGTGAGCCGAACCGGAATTGCATTGATCAAGCGCGCGAGTTCGGCCGGTGAGAACGACGACAGCGGCCGGCCCGATGCGATCGCCGCCTCCTGCATCAGGCCGATGCCGACCGGCGACAATTGCACCGCCTTGCGCAGGAAGTTCGCGAGCGATTGCTTGCCGCGCGTACCCGACAGGCGCGTTGCCAGGTCGGCGACGGCAAGGTCGGGCCGCAGCGCGATCATCAGCGTCGCCTGCCCGAGATCCAGCACCGCCTCGCGCAGCTCGGCCGACAGCGCGTAAATCGCACCGCCTTCGATGCCGCTACGCGTGATCATCGCTTCGCCGCGCACCGTGTGTGCACCGATCGTCAGCGCCACGCCCTTGAGCGGCTGGCCCTCGAAACGGTCGCGGAACACATCGGACCAAGCGACCGTAAAGCCGGAATTGGCCGGCCGGAGCTGCGAGACGGCAATGCCCTTTGCGGCGAGAAGATCGACCCAGCCGCCGTCCGATCCGAGCCGCGGCCAGCTTGCGCCGCCAAGGGCGAGCACCACTGCCCCGGCCTCGGTCGACCGTTGGCCGCCGCTGGTGCGAAACAGCAATCGGCCGTGCTCGTCCCAGCCAATCCAGCGATGGCGAAACGCAAAGCGCACGCCGGCGGCATCGAGCCGCCGCAGCCACGCGCGCAGCAAGGGTGAAGCCTTGAACGCCTTTGGAAACACGCGTCCGCTGGTGCCGGCGAAGGTCGGCTCACCCAGCGCCTCACTCCAGGCGCGAAGCGCGTCTGGCGGAAGCGCGTCGATGGCAGCCTTCAGATTCGGCCCGGCCTCGCGGTAACGCGCGATGAATTGCGGCAGCGGTTCGCTGTGGGTGAGATTGAGCCCGCCGCGGCCCGCCATCAGGAACTTGCGGCCCGCGGACGGCATTGCGTCGTAGACGGTGACACGGGCACCGCCCAGCGCTAGCACCTCAGCCGCCATCAACCCGGCGGGGCCGGCGCCGATGACGGCGACGGCCGTCAGAGCTTTATCCCCGCCCGCGCCGCCGCTTGCGCCACGTATTTCTGCGTCTGCTCGAACGCACCCGTTAGCGCCTTCGCCTTCGACATGTCGCTGATCTCTTCGAAATGCGCGGCGACCGCGTCCGGCGTCCATTCGGACTCCGGCAGGTTGATGCCTTCGCTCTCCAGAATCTTGATCACCGCGAAGGAGCCGGCCCCGGCGCCCATGATGGTGCGGGTCGGCGCGTCCTCACTGAGCATGTACTCGACCGCCGGCGTGATCGCGTTCGGCTTCATCAATTGCAGCGCCTGCGGCGGCAGCAATTCTTCGGTCATGCGGGTCGCCGCCGTGGGCGAGATGATGTTGACGCGGATGTCGTTCTTGCGGCCTTCTTCCGCGAGCACGTTCATCAGGCCGACCATGCCCGACTTCGCCGCACCGTAATTGGCCTGACCGAAATTGCCGTAGAGGCCGGAGGACGAGGTGGTCAGAACGATGCGGCCGTAATTGCGGTCGCGCATGCCGGCCCAGGCCGCCTTGCAGCAATAGAAGCTGCCAACGAGGTGCACGTCGAGCACCTTCTGGAAATCGGCGGCTTCCATCTTGCCGAACGACTTGTCGCGCAGGATGCCGGCATTGGCGCACATCAGGTCGACGCTGCCCCATTCCTTGGTGGCGCGCTCGACCATGGCGGTGACCTGCTCGAAATTGGATACGTCCGCGCCGTCGGCCATCGCGGTGCCGCCGGCCTTGCGAATCTCCTCGACCACGGCTTCGGCCGGCGACAGCGAGCCGCCGGTGCCGTCGCGCGCGCCGCCGAAATCGTTGACCACGACCTTGGCGCCGCGGCTGGCCAATCCCAGCGCATGCGCACGTCCCAGACCATTGCCCGCGCCGGTGACGATGGCGACGCGTCCGTCGAACCTGATTGCCATTGTGCAGTTCCTGCTTCTACTTCCTTCTCCCCTTGTGGGAGAAGGTGGCATAGGCGGCCTACGGCCGCCGTACCTAAAATGGATGCCGACGCGTAGCGTCGGCTACGGCGCCGGATGAGGGGTCTCTCTCGACAGATGCACTCGCGGAGAGAGACCCCTCACCCGCCTCGCGTTCAGCGAGGCACCCTCTCCCACAAGGGGCGAGGGTAAAACCCCGCTCTGGGGCACCTTTTTGACCAGTGATGGGTTGCCGGGTCAAGCCCGGCAACGACGGGTGGTCTCAGGCGAAATAGATCAGGCCCAGCCACTCCGCGACCAGCGCCGGCTTGTCCTCGCCTTCGATCTCGACCGTGACGTTGGTGCGGGACAGCAACTCGTTGGGCTTGCGGAGCTTCGCTTCGGCCAGCACGAAGCGACCGCGGACGCGCTTGCCGGAGCGCACCGGCGAGATGAAACGCAGCTTATCGAAGCCGTAGTTCACCCCCATCGTGGTGCCCGCGATCACCGGCATCACCTCATAGGACATGATCGACAGCAGCGACATCGTCAGGAAGCCGTGCGCGATGGTGGTGCCGAAGGCGGTCTCTTTCTTCGCACGCTCGGGATCGACGTGAATGAACTGATGGTCCTCAATCACGTCGGCATAGGTGTCGATGCGGGGCTGGTCGATCAGGTGCCACGACGACACACCGATCTCCTTGCCGACCATAGCCTGATAGGCTTGAAGCGTAATCGGCGGCTTCTTCCAGACTTCGTTCATTGATCGCTCCTGGTATCGTCATTCCAGGGCGATGCGGAGCATCGAGCCCGGAATCCATCGCGCCGCCGAGCGTGTTGCGAAATGGATTCCGGGCTCGCGCTTCGCGCGCCCCGGAATGACGAGATCTCACTTAACTTTCACCCCTGGCTTTCGGCAACTCCGGAAAGTCCTCCTCGCGGAATTCCCGGCCGCGCAGCGGATCGTCGCGATCACCGTCGCGTTCCAGCCGTCGTAGCTGGACGCGACGAATTTTTCCAGAGATCGTCTTGGGCAGCTCGGTGACGATTTCGAGACGGCGGATGCGCTTGAATGGCGCGAGGCGCGCGTGCAGATGCTTGAAGATGGAGAGCGCGGTCTCGGGCGAACGCTCCGCACCCGACGTCAACAGCACGAAGGCCTTGGGGATTGCGAGCCGGATCGGGTCCGGACTCGGCACCACGGCGGCCTCCGCCACCAGCTCATGTTCGAGCAGCACGCTTTCCAGCTCGAACGGGCTGATACGGTAGTCCGACGACTTGAACACGTCGTCGGAGCGACCGACGAAGGTGAGATAGCCCTCGTCGTCTTCGAAGACGACGTCGCCGCTGCGGTAGAGCTCGCCTTCCGCGCCGGACAGGTTGCCGTCGTCGCTTTGATAGCCTTGCATCAGACCGGCCGGGCGCACAGTCCCGAGCACCAGCGTGACCTCGCCTTCCTTCGCCGGGTTCCCGTCGGCGTCGCTGATCTGGACGCGATAGCCCGGCAGCGGCCGGCCCATCGAGCCGACCTTGATCTTCTGGCCCGGCGAGTTGCCGGCGAGCGCCGTGGTCTCGGTCTGGCCGTATCCGTCACGGATGGTCAGGCCCCAGGCCGCCCGCACCTGGTCGATCACTTCGGGGTTCAGTGGTTCGCCGGCGCCGCAGACCTCGCGCAAGGCCACCTTGAATGATGCAAGGTTTTCCTGGATGAACAGCCGCCATACCGTCGGCGGCGCACACAGCGTGGTGACGCCGCAGCGGCCGATGGTGGCGAGCAGCGCTTTGGCATCGAAGCGCGGCTGGTTGACCACGAACACGGTCGCGCCCGCGTTCCACGGCGCGAAAAAACAGCTCCAGGCATGCTTGGCCCAGCCGGGCGAAGAGATGTTGAGATGGATGTCACCGGGCTTCAGCCCGATCCAGTACATGGTCGAGAGATGGCCGACCGGATAGCTGCTCTGGCTGTGCCGGACCAGCTTTGGCTTCGCCGTAGTGCCCGAGGTAAAATACAGCAGCATGGGATCGTCGGCGTTGGTCAGGCCATCCGGCGTGAAGCCCTCCGGCATTTTGGCCGCCTCGTCATAGGCAAGCCAGCCGTTGGAAGCCGCGCCGACCACGATGCGGACGGCATTCTCGGTGCCAAGGCTCGCGAATTTTGCGACCTGATCCTCGGCGGCCACCACCGCTTTCGCCTTGCCGCGATCGAGCCGGTCCCGAAGTTCGTCAGCCGTGAGCAGCGTGGTCGCGGGAATCACGACGACGCCGAGCTTCATCGCCGCCAGCATGGTCTCCCACAGCGGAACCACGTTGCCGAGCAGCAGCAAAAGATGGTCGCCGCGCTTGAGCCCCTGCGCGCGGAGGAAGTTGGCGACCTGGTTCGAGCGCTTCGAGAGCGCCGCGAATGACAGCTTCGTCTGCTTGTCCAGTGCCGCATCGACGATCCAGAGCGCAGGCCGGTCCTTGCTGTCCGCACTCGCCGCCAGCTCGGCGTCGAACCAGTCGAGCGCCCAGTTGAAGGGAACTGGATCAGGCCAGTGGAATCCTTTGACCGCTGCCTCGTAATCCGTGCGGTGCTTTAGCAAAAACGCGCGCGCTTCCTGAAATGTCGTCATCAAGCTTTCCCGGCTAGACTCCTAACGTGCTTGATAATTCCGGAAAAATCCACCCCACCCTGGCCGGCTGCGTCGAAAGACTGATAGATCTCCTGCGCATGCTTGCCGAGCGGCGTCGCCGCGCCTGCGGCCTTTGCCGCGTCCTGCGCCAGCGTCAGATCCTTCACCATCAGCGCAGAAGCAAATCCCGGCTTGTAATCGTTGTTCGCCGGCGAGGTCGGCACCGGGCCCGGCACCGGGCAATAAGTCGTCAGCGACCAGCACTGGCCTGACGAGGTCGAGGCGACGTCGAACAGCGCCTGGTGCGAAAGCCCGAGCTTTTCGCCGAGCGCAAACGCCTCGCTAACGGCGATCATGGAGATGCCGAGGATCATGTTGTTGCAGATCTTGGCCGCCTGTCCCGCGCCGGCGCCCCCGCAATGCACGATCTTCTTGCCCATGTTTTCGAGCACGGGCTTTGCCACAGCGAACGCTTTCTCCTCGCCGCCACACATGAAGGTAAGCGTCGCACCCTTGGCGCCGCCGGTCCCGCCGGAGACGGGCGCATCGACCGAGAGCACGCCGTGCTTGGCGGCCAGCGCGTGCGCCTGCCGCGCGCTTTCGACGTCGATGGTGGAGGAGTCAATGATCAGCGCGCCCTTGGACATGGCTGGAACGACTTCGCTCCAGACGCCGAGCACGTGCTTGCCGGCCGGCAGCATGGTGACGACGACATCGGCGCCCTTCACCGCGCCCGCGGCGCTGTCGGCGATGCTGGCGCCGTCGGCCTTGGCCTGATTGCGGGAGGCCTCGACGAGGTCGAACGCCACCACCTTGTGGCCGGCCTTGACCAGATTGGCGGCCATCGGGCCGCCCATGTTGCCGAGACCGATGAATGCGATCGTGGCCATTTTCGTTTCCTCCGCTGTAGCGTTGTTAGTTGAACTTCAGCTCGTCGGCGCCGATCTCGGCGAGATACGGCGCAAGCATCTCTGGCGTCACATCCTCGATCCTGGGTGGCGACCAGATCGGATTGCGGTCCTTATCGATCACGGCGGCACGCACGCCCTCGCGGAAATCGTCGCTGCGGAAGACTTCCAGCGCGGCGCGGTATTCGCGCACCAGGCACTCTTCCAGGCTCGATGCGCTGCGCGCCAGCCGCAACAGTTTCAGCGTCACCACCATGCCCCGCGGCGACTTTTCGTTGAGCGCCTTCAGCGTAGCCAGCGCGAATTCGGAGCCGTCGCGATCGAGCGCAGCGAAGATGTCCTCCATGCGATCGAAACCGAACAGTGCGTCGATCGCCGCCTGCCTCGCGGCGACCGGCCCTGCGGTCTCGCCGGTCGCGAAGCCATTGATGAGCTTGCTGACGTCGGCTGCGGTCGCGCCCCGGCGAGCCCTGGTCAGCGCCTCGCGCAGCTCCGGCCATTTGGCCGCCGGCACCACGGCGTCGGCGAACTTTGCGTGGATTGCGTCCGGCCCGTTCATGGTCTGCCCGGTCAGGCCGAAATAGGTGCCGATCTCGCCGGGCGAGCGCGACAACAGCCAGGTGCCGCCGACATCGGGAAAGAAGCCGAGACCGACTTCGGGCATCGCCAGCTTGGTGCGGTCGGTGACGACGCGATGACTGGCATGGCCCGAGAGACCAACGCCGCCGCCCATCACGAGACCATCCATGAACGCGACATACGGCTTCGGATACTTCGCGATCCGCGCATTCATGATGTATTCCTGGCGCCAGAACCGCGCGCCGAGATCGCCGCCCTCGCGCGAACTGTCCCAGAGGCCGCGGATGTCGCCGCCCGCGCACAGGCCGCGCTCGCCGGCGCCTTCAAGCACGATGACGGCAACGTCCGGATCGGTTTCGAACCGGTCGAGCGCCGCATCGATGCCGATGGACATTTCCAGCGTCATGGCGTTGAGCGCCTTGGGCCGGTTGAGCCGGATCACGCCCGCAGTGCCCTCGCGGCGAACGATGAGATCGCCCTCTTCCGCTGAACTCATCGCGCGCCCTCTATCAGTTTGCGCGCCACGATGAGCCGCATGATTTCGTTGGTGCCTTCGAGGATCTGGTGCACGCGCAGATCGCGCACGATCTTCTCGATGCCGTATTCGCTGAGATAGCCGTAGCCGCCGTGGAGCTGCAGCGCCTGATTGGCGACCTCGAAACCGGCATCGGTGCCGAAGCGCTTGGCCATCGCGCACAGCATGGTGGCATCGGGGTCCTTGCGGTCCAGCGCCGCAGCCGCCCGCCACAGGAACGTGCGCGCAGCCTCGAGCTCGATCGCCATGTCGGCAAGGCGGAATTGCAGCGCCTGGAATTCGTCGAGACGCTTTCCGAACGCCTTGCGCTCCTTCATGTAGGCGCGCGCCTTGTCGAGCGCGGTCTGGGCGCCGCCGATCGAACAGGCCGTGATGTTGAGGCGGCCGCCGTCGAGGCCCGCCATCGCGATCTTGAAGCCGACGCCCTCCTCGCTGAGGCGATTGGCCACGGGCACGCGGGCGTTCTCGAACATCACAGCGCGGGTCGGCTGCGCGTTCCAGCCCATCTTGCGCTCATTGGCACCGAAGGAGACGCCCGGCGTCTTGCCATCGATGACGAGGGTCGAGATACCGCCGGGACCGTCGCCGCCGGTGCGCACCATCGCGACCAGCAGATCGGTACCGCCGGCGCCGGAGATGAACTGCTTCTGGCCGTTGAGGACGTAGTGGTCGCCGTCGCGCACCGCGCGGGTCCGCAGCGCCGCTGCATCCGAGCCGGCGCCCGGCTCGGTCAGGCAATAGCTCGCGATCAACTCCATGGTGCAGAGTTTCGGCAACCATGTGTGGCGCTGGGTGTCGCTGCCGTAGGCATCGATCATCCAGCTCGCCATGTTGTGGATGGATATGAAGGCCGACGTGGTCGGGCAGCCCGTCGCCAGCGCCTCGAAGATCAGCGCCGCGTCGAACCGCGACATCGCGGAGCCGCCGACGTCGTCGCGGATGTAGATGCCGCCCATGCCGAGCGCGGCGGCCTCGCGCATGACGTCGACGGGGAAATGCTTCTCCTCGTCCCAGCGCAGCGCGTGCGGCGCGATCTTCTCCGCGGCGAACGCGAGCGCCATGTCGCGAACCGCGATCTGATCCTCGTTCAGAGCGAACTGCATGTCGTCGCCTATCGCTGTTGTCCCTTCGTCATTGCGAGCGCAGCGAAGCAATCCAGCATCCCTCCGCAGAGACAGTCTGGATTGCTTCGTCGCAAGAGCTCCTCGCAATGACGTTTAGGAGATCACTTCATCAGCGGGATCGAGAACTCCGCACCTTCCTTGACGCCGGACGGCCAGCGCGAGGTCACCGTCTTGGTCTTGGTGTAGAAGCGGATCGAGTCCGGGCCGTGCTGGTTGAGATCGCCGAAACCCGACTTCTTCCAGCCGCCGAAGGTGTAGTAGGCAATCGGCACCGGGATCGGTACGTTGATGCCGACCATGCCGACGTTCACCTTGGCTGCGAAGTCGCGCGCGGCATCGCCGTCGCGGGTGAAGATGGCAACGCCGTTGCCGTAGTCATGATCCGCCGGCAGCGCCAGCGCCTCCTTGTAGTCGTGCGCGCGCACGACCGAGAGGACCGGTCCGAAGATCTCTTCCTTGTAGATCCGCATGTCCTTGGTGACGTTGTCGAACAGCGAACCGCCGAGATAAAAGCCCTTCTCGTAGCCCTGCATCTTGAAGCCGCGGCCGTCGACGGCGAGCGTCGCGCCTTCCTTGATGCCGATGTCGATGTAGCTCTTGACCTTCTCGACCGCCTCGCGCGTGACCAGCGGACCGTAATCGGCCGAGGGATCGATCGAGGTACCGATCTTGAGGCTCTCAACGCGCGGGATCAGCTTCTCCATCAGGCGGTCGGCAGTCGATTTGCCGACGGGCACCGCGACCGAGACGGCCATGCAGCGTTCGCCGGCCGAGCCGTAGCCTGCGCCGATCAACGCGTCGACGGCCTGGTCCATGTCGGCGTCGGGCATGATGATGGCGTGGTTCTTGGCGCCGCCGAAGCACTGGCAGCGCTTTCCAGTCTGCGCGGCGCGCTCGTAGATGTACTGCGCGATCGGAGTCGAGCCGACGAAGCCGATGGCCTTGATGTCGGGATCGTCGAGGATGGCGTCGACCGCCTCCTTGTCGCCGTTGACGACGTTGAGGATGCCGGCCGGCAGGCCCGCTTCCATCATGAGTTCAGCGAGCAGCATCGGCACGCCGGGGTCGCGCTCCGACGGCTTCAGGATGAAGGCGTTGCCGCAGGCGATCGCGGGCGCAAACTTCCACATCGGGATCATCGCCGGGAAATTGAACGGCGTGATGCCAGCGACGACGCCGAGCGGCTGGCGCATGGAATAGATGTCGATGCCGGGGCCGGCGCCCTCGGTGTATTCGCCCTTCATCAGATGCGGAATGCCGCAGGCGAATTCCGCGACCTCGAGGCCGCGCTGGATGTCGCCCTTGGCGTCAGGCACGGTCTTGCCGTGCTCGCGCGCGAGCAGCTCGGCGAGCTTGTCGTAATCGCGCTGAACCAGCTCGACGAACTTCATCATCACCCGGGCGCGGCGCTGCGGGTTGGTCGCGGCCCACTCGGGCTGTGCTGCGCGCGCGTTCTCGACGGCGGCACGGACCTCGGCCTTGGACGCCAGCGCCACTTTGGCCTGGACGTCACCAGTCATCGGCTCGAAGACGTCGGCAGTGCGGCCCGAGGTACCCTTGACCTCCTTGCCACCGATGAAATGTCCGACTGCGCGCATGGAAAGAACTCCTTAGGTCAAGGTCTGATCGCTTTGACAAATCCTATCGACCTGCATTTTATAGGATTCAAGTCTGAGATAATGCACCATAGATGTGCGAAAATGCTGGATCAAGGCGCTATCGATTGGGACGACTTTCGCTTCGTGCTGGCCATCGTGCGGGGCGGCTCGGTCTCGGCTGCGGCAAAACAGCTCGGCGTCGACCATGCCACGGTGATCCGCCGCGTCGACCGGCTGGAGAAGCACCTTTCGGCCAAGCTGTTCGACCGCCGCAAGACCGGCTACCTCCTCACCGAGGCCGGCCAGCGTGTCGCCGACAGCGCCGAAGCCATGGAATCGACCATCGTCGCCAACCAGGAGCAGGTCGGCGGCTCCGTGGCGCGGCTGACCGGAACGGTGCGGATCGGCGCACCTGACGGCTTCGGCACCGCCTTCCTGGCGCCGCGGCTCGCCCCCTTCGCCGACCGCTACCCCGATCTCGACCTGCAACTTGTGGCTACTGCGCGGCTGTTCAGCCTCTCCAAGCGCGAGGCCGATATCGCCATCAGCCTGACCATGCCGAAGGAAGGCCGCATCGTCGGCCGCAAGCTGCTCGACTACCGACTCGGGCTCTACGCCGCGCCCGGATATCTCGACCGCTTCCCTGAGATCACTTCGCGGCAGGACCTGCCGCAGCACCGTTTCGTCGGTTATATCGAAGAGCTGCTGTTCACGCCGGAGCTCGACTACCTGCCGCAGGTGTCCCCGAAGATTTCCGCACGCTTCCGCAGCGCCAATCTGATCGCACAGCTCAACGCCACGCTCTCGGGCTTCGGCATCGCGGTGCTGCCGCATTTCATGGCGAACGACTATCCGCAGCTCAAGGCGGTGCTGCCCGACGACATCTCGATCACGCGGACCTTCTGGATGCTGATGCACGCCGACAGCAAGGATCTTGCGCGGATCAGGGCGGTGGCCGATTACATCAGCGAGATCGTCGAGCGCGAGCGGGCGTTGTTCGCGGGGCGATGAATATGCGGGATGTAGCTGTCGCTAATTCTGCTTCTCGCGTGCCTTCTTCGCCACGGTGACCTTCGACTCACGCTTCGCGCCATCCAGCACGCTGTCCCTGCCCGCCTTCAGCACCTCATCCGACAGCTCGCTGGAGCCGGCAATACGCGCCAGCAGCATGGTACCGGCCATAGCCGCCAGCGTCGCGATCGCCTGTTTGCGGGCGGCCTTGCGCGGCATGTTTGGCATGTAGTCCGTCATCATCTCGATCATCTGATCCAGCTTGCCGGCAAAGGCTTTTCGCGTCTTCGGGCTCTCGCGGGCAATCTCTGCGCCAAGTGCGGGAATCGAACAGCCGTGGCCGGGATTGTCGCGATGCAGCGTCGAGAGATAGCTCTCCGCGACCAGCGCCAACCGCTTTTCAGGAGCGGCTTCGCCCGTGAGCTTGCGCCAGTGCTCCATCGAGCGGTCCATGGCATAGCCAAAGGCCTCGATCACCAGCGCCTCGCGGGAATCGAAATGCGCGTAGAAGCCGCCATGGGTCAGGCCTGCCTCCTTCATCAGGTCGGCGACGCCGACGCCATGGGCACCCTTCTCGCGCAGCCGCACTGAGGCTTTCTTCACGATCCGGTCGTGGGTTTCCTGCTTGTGTTCCCGGGAATAGCGCATGGGGATCTCATTGAATGTCGGAGATCATTTCATATCACGAAAGCAATCCGAACGGTGCATTAATTCATGTTAAGTTGTTACCGATCATGGAGAAGGTTGCAGTTGCATGCACCGCAAGGGCCCCCTTACCATCGCGGACGAAGCCTTCAGTGTAGCTGGTCTGACGTCCGAGCTTGATGATCTTGCCTTCGGCCGAGATCAGGCCGGACCGGACCGAGAGCGGCCGCAGGAAGGTCAGCTTCAGGTCGAGGGTCACAGAGCTTTGTCCGGCCTCGAGCCGGGTCGAGATCGCACATCCCATGGCCGTATCGATCAACGCCGCCGCCGTCGCGCCGTGCAGGAGGCCGATGGTATTTTCAAGATCCTCGCGCGGCTCCAGTTCCATGACGATCCGGCCGGGCTCGACAACTGCCATGGTGAACCCGATCAGCTTTGCAAAGGGCGGCGGCGGCAGACGGCCGTCGCGAATTCCGAGCATGGCGTCCATGCCCGAGAGCCCGATGGCTGCTCTCGCGACCGGCGCCGGCACCTGCCAATCCACGACGCGCTCACGCCGCTGCGCCGGCGAAAACAGGGCGAGTTGATCGATGTCGGCCATGGCCACCTCTTTGAATGATATACATCATACTATGTCACGGACTTCGCGCTGGCAACTCACGATCGTCTCCTGCTTGACAAGCCGGGCATTTCGGCCCGGAAGTGATCCCGACCAGTGCGCCTCGCACGCGTCCACGAAACCTTCGAGATGCCAAGATGGAAATGCTCAACGATCACTGCGGCGTGACTCGCGATGAGCGCGGCGTCGTTCACGTCGCGATCTGCAACGCCGGCCCGCTCAACATTCTCGGCTCGCCGGTGACCGACGCCGTGCGCGAAGGCCTCCAGCAGCTCAGCTCGGACCGCAGCATCCGGGTCCTGGTGCTGCGCGGCCAGAGCGAGAAGAGCATGATCGGCGGTGCAGACATCAAGGAGATGGCCAAGCTCGACCAGAAATCCGCCGAAGCCTTCATCAGTCGCCTGCGCGATCTCTGCGAGGCGGTGCGTGCTTTCCCCGCCCCGGTGATCGCACGGATGCCCGGCTGGTGCCTCGGCGGCGGGCTCGAAGTGGCGGCGGCCTGCGACTTCCGGATCGCGGCGCATGATGCGCATTTCGGCATGCCGGAGGTTCGCGTCGGCATCCCCTCGGTGATCCATGCCGCGCTGCTGCCGCGCCTGATCGGCTGGGCCCGCGCCCGCTGGCTGGTGATGACGGCGGAGAACATCGACGCCCCGACCGCGCTGGCCTGGGGCCTGGTCGACAAGGTCGCCGCGCCAGGCGAACTGGATGCCGCGGTCGAGCACGTCGTGAAGGCGCTGCTCGAATGCGGTCCCGAGGCGCTGCGATCGCAGAAGGCATTGCTGCGGCAATGGGAGGAGTTGCCGCTGACGGAGTCGGTAAATCTGAGCGTGAAGGTCTTCGGCGAGTCGTTCCTGACGGACGAACCGACGCGCCTGATGCAAGCGTTCGTGAATCGGAAGCGGTAGGACGATCTCCCCATCACGATCGCTGCCACGCGCAGGATGTCATGCCCCGGCTTGACCGGACCATCCAGTACGTGGGGACTTTTGCGTATCCCACGCTCGTCTGTGGAAAACTGGATCGCCCGCCTTAGCGCCCAACGACTGCGCTCTGTGTAGAGACTACCGCCCCGCAACGTGCTCTGGCCACAGCTCTCCACGACCAAATCTCATCCGAACCACGACAATTTCTCATCACTGGCGCGGTTGCATTTCTCGCGTCGCATCATATGATGACCATAATCTTACCCATCATCTCAGGGAGTTCCGTCATGGCCGAAGCCGCCGATCCCGTCGTCATCGTCTCCGCCGCCCGCACCCCGCTCGGCCGCTTCATGGGCGAATTGTCGCCGCTTCCCGCACACAAGCTCGGATCACACGTCATCGGCGCGGCGTTGGAGCGCGCCAAGCTTGCACTCGAGAAGGTCGACGAGGTCTTCATGGGCTGCGTGCTGCCGGCCGGACAAGGCCAGGCGCCGGCGCGACAGGCGGCGCGCGCGGCCGGCCTGCCCGATGCCACCGGCGCCACGACGGTCAACAAGGTCTGCGGCTCCGGCATGAAGGCGACCATGCTAGCGCACGACATCATCCGCGCCGGCTCGGCCGAGATCGTCGTCTCCGGCGGCATGGAGAGCATGAGCAATGCGCCTTATCTGCTCGCCAAGGCGCGCGGCGGCTATCGCGTCGGCCATGACCGCATCATCGACCACATGATGATGGACGGACTGGAGGATGCCTATGAGACGGGCCGCTCCATGGGCGATTTCGGCGAGGCGACGGCTGAAGCCTATCAGTTCACCCGCAAGGACCAGGATGCCTATGCGATGGAGACGCTTAGCCGGGCGCGCAAGGCGGTCGAGGGCGGCGCGTTCAAGGCCGAGATCGCGCCGATCACGCTCACCGAGAAGGCCGGCCCGCGCGTCATCGCCAATGACGAGCATCCGCTGAAGGTTGATCCCGCCAAGATTCCCGGATTGAAGCCGGCGTTCCGCGCCAACGGCACCATCACGCCGGCGGCCTCCTCCGCCAATGCCGACGGCGCTGCGGCGCTTGTGCTGACGAAGCGCTCGCTCGCCGATCGGAGCGGCCTGCCCGTTCTGGCCGAGATCAAGGGGCACGCCACCCATAGCCAGGAACCGCAATGGTTCACCACGGCGCCGATCCCGGCGATCCGCAAGCTGCTCGACAAGGTCGGCTGGGCTGCCTCCGATGTCGACCTGTTCGAGATCAACGAGGCCTTTGCCGTCGTGGCGATGGCGGCGCAGCGTGATCTCGGCATTCCCCGCGAGAAGCTGAACATCAACGGCGGCGCCTGCGCGCTCGGTCATCCGATCGGTGCCACCGGCGCGCGGCTGGTCGTGACGCTGCTGCATGCGCTCGAGGCGCAGAACCTCAAACGCGGTATCGCCGCGCTCTGCATCGGTGGCGGCGAAGCTACCGCGATCGCGGTGGAGCGGCTGGGGCACTGAGGCGCAAACGCCCGAAAACGAGGGAACTCTGGCATTTCCGACAGACTCGTCCCGTGTCATCCTGCAAACTGACGCAGGTCTCTTGCGACCTGCCCATCAATACCGAGGCCCAATGATTTCGAACTGGCTCGCGGCAGCACTTTCCCGCCGCAACATCCATTACGGCTGGGTGATGGTCGGCGTGACCTTTCTCGCCGCGCTGATCAGCGCCGGCACGGTCGGCGCGCCCGGTGTATTCATCGTCCCGCTTCAGAAGGAGTTCGGCTGGAGCACGGCAGAGATCTCCTCCGCTTTGTCAATCCGGTTCATCCTGTTCGGGCTGATGGCACCGTTCGCCGCCGCCCTGCTCAACCGCTACGGCCTGCGCAACGTGACGCTGGTCGCGCAACTGATCGTGGTCTCGGCGCTCGTGCTCTCCCTCGGCATGACCGAGGTCTGGCAGCTCATCGCCCTCTGGGGCGTGGTGATCGGGATCGGCACGGGCATGACCGCCCTGGTGCTCGGCGCGACCATTGCCACGCGCTGGTTCGCGGCAAGACGCGGCCTCGTCGTCGGCATCATGACCGCGAGCGTCGCCACCGGCCAGCTCGTGTTCCTGCCGCTGCTGGCAAGCCTCACCGACCGCTATGGCTGGCGGCTTACCCTCGGCCTCGTCTGCATCATGCTCGGCGTGTCGGCGCTGGCGGTGCTGCTCGCGATGCGTGACAGGCCGAGCGATGTCGGCCTGCGCCCCTTCGGCGACGAAGGCACCGCGCCGTTGCCCGCCCCGCCCACGAGCCACGGCTCGATCACGGGCGTTGCGCTGGGCACGCTGCGCGACGTCTCCAGATCGGGAACGTTCTGGATCCTGTTTGCGACCTTCTTCATCTGTGGTGCCTCGACCAACGGTCTCGTGCAGGTGCACCTGATCCCGATGTGTCTCGATTTCGGCATCCCTCAGGTGCAGGCGGCGAGCCTGCTGGCTGCGATGGGCATCTTCGACTTCGTCGGCACCATCCTGTCGGGCTGGCTGTCCGACCGCTACGACAATCGCTGGCTCCTGTTCTGGTACTATGGGCTACGCGGGCTCTCGCTGATCTTCCTGCCCTTCAGCGACTTCTCATTCTACGGCCTCTCTGTGTTCGCGATGTTCTACGGGCTCGACTGGATCGCCACGGTGCCGCCGACCGTGCGGCTCACCGCGCAGAAGTTCGGTCCGGAGCGCGCCAATCTGGTGTTCGGCTGGATCTTCGCCGGCCATCAGCTCGGCGCAGGCGCCGCCGCCTTCAGCGCAGGCCTGTCGCGCACCATCTATGAGAGCTATCTGCCTGCATTCTTCATTGCCGGCGCGCTGTGCGTGTTCGCCGCGCTAATCGTGCTGGCGCTGTCGCGGCAGCCGATGCGACAGACGGCAGCGGCCTGAAGCCGGCCTAATAGCTGACCGTGCTGACGCCGAACACGCCGGCGTCACCAATCCGCCCGGCGCGAGAAGCGCCTCACTTCGAATCCTTGTTCAATTCGATCGCGACCTCCGACATCCAGGATCCCGGCGCCTCCATCAGAAAGGATTGACGATTGCTCTTGGTCTGGATGGTCACCAGCGCCGCCACCGTGTTTCCCTCAATTCGCGCCTCGATCAGGCCGTCCTTGTTCGTGCCATAGACCTTGCCGCCCTGTCGGTATTCGCTCTCGAACCAGTTGCCGGAAAGCTCCGTCCCGCTCTGCTCGATGTTCGCCGACAGGACCATTTTGTACGCATCGCTTGCGCAGCGCAGATCGAGCGTCAACGACCGTCCCGGCCTGGTGACGTTATAGGCCACTTTGCAGCGAACCTTCTCACGTGGACCATCGGACGGCTTCATCGTGCCGACGCCCGACCATGCGCCGGCCAAACCGTCGAACACCGGCTCTGCGCATAACGGGCTGATGCCGACGAGCGCGAGGCAGGCTGCGCCAATACCCATGCGAGCCGCCAAAACCTTCAGTAGCATTCTTCCGATCCTGATCCGCAACGTGGGCGTCCTACGCGCGAACAGCCACGGAATGTTGGCGAAGATGTTTGGAAATGTTGCAAGGATTGCCTGAACATTGCCGGCATCGGGAAAAGTCGCGGGCAAAGAAACATCCGGATCTGGTCTCGATGGCGAGCGCGCCGGATTCCGTTGTCGCTTCGGTCCTGTCCGGCCGGGGTGTTGGTGACACACCCCTGGGCTCCCCCTGGGGGTCCACAGGTTCGGGCAACATCCCGTTAGACTCCGCGGCCCAAACGTGGACAATAGCCTCCGCACGTTACGTGCGCAGTGCACACCAAGATGCGCCAGAGGAAACAGAATGCCGGCTGCCTTCCTATCCGCCGATCCCATCATCCCGACTGCTCCTTTGACCTCTGAACTTCGCGATGCCCTGCGCGCGATTGTCGGCGAGAAGGGCCTGATCGAGGACGACCACGGCAAACAGCCGTTCGTGACGGACTGGCGGGGCTTGCTGGTTGGCGGTGCCGGCGCCGTCGTTCGGCCTGGCAGTACCGCGGAAGTCTCGAACGTGGTCCGGCTCTGCCATGAGCACGGCATCGCGATCGTGCCGCAGGGCGGCAACACAGGCCTGATGGGCGGGGCGACGCCCTGGCCTGCGCATACCGGCATCGTGCTGTCGCTCGGCCGCATGAACCGCGTGCTGGACGTCGATCCCGTTGGCTATTCAATGACGGTCGAAGCCGGCTGCGTGTTGCAGACACTTCAGGAGACGGCAAGCCAAAACGACAGGTTCCTGCCGCTCAGCCTTGGCGCCCAGGGCTCGTGCATGATCGGCGGCAACCTCTCGACCAACGCCGGCGGCGTGCAGGTGCTGCGCTACGGCAATGCCCGCAATCTCGTGCTCGGGCTCGAGGTCGTCTTGCCCAACGGCGAGGTCTGGGACGGACTGCGCGCGCTCAAGAAGGACAATACCGGCTATGACCTCAAGCACCTCTTCATGGGCGCCGAAGGCACGCTCGGCGTCATCACCAAGGCCGTGCTCAAGCTATGGCCCGCACCGAAGGACGTTTGCACCGCATGGCTGGCGATCCGGGATCCACGCGCGGCCCTGGAGATCCTGTCCGAAGCCCATGCGGCATCCGAGGACAACGTCGGCTCCTGCGAGCTGATGAGTCGCAGCGCCATCGACATGGTGCTGCGCCACATCCCCGGCACCCAGGATCCGCTGAGGGCGGACACACGATGGTATCTCCTGCTCGAATGGTCGTCGGCGCGGGCACGCCGTGATGGGACCGAGGGCATGTCCGAGAAGCTGGAGCAGTTTCTCGCCGATCAGCTCGAGGCGGGTCGTGTGCTCGATGCTGCGATCGCTCAGACGGTCGGCCAGTCGCGCAACATGTGGCGCATTCGGGAGGGTGTCGCCGAGGCCTCGCGGGCCGAAGGACCTGGGCTGAGCTTCGACGTGTCGGTGGCGATCTCCCGGATACCGGAGTTCATCGACAAGGGGACCAAGGCCGTGCTCGACATCCTCCCCAGCATCAGGCCCTACCCGCTCGGACACATCGGCGACGGTAACCTGCATTTCTCGTTCACGGGGCCGGTCGGCATGGATCAGCAGACGCTGGCCCAGTACAAGGGCGCCATCACGCGGGCCGTGAACGACCTCATCACCTCCATGGGCGGCTCGATCTCGGCGGAGCATGGCATCGGTATCGACAAGCTCGACGAGCTCAGCCACTACCGGACAAAGACCGAGCTCGACATCATGCGCACCATCAAGCGCGCGCTCGATCCGCAAAACATCATGAATCCCGGCAAGGTGCTGCGGCTGTGATCGAGGCTGAGCCGGGCGCCAGATTGATTGAGCGTGGAAAGGCCGCAAAATTTTTGCGACCCTTCCGTGGTCTTGTCGAGCGTGGTGTTCGCTGTTCTCAAGCTACCGAACCGCCGCGGGGGTTGACGATCGTATACCCTCGCAATGAACGTGCGTGGATCCGCGTCGCGCGCCCGCCCGAGTTGGCGTCATAGGCCATCCAGACGTCGCCACCGACGTGCTGCTCCAGGACGAAAACGTGCCCTCGTCGCGCAGCAACCATGCCTGGTGCGGGTGATGTCCGCGGAAAGCGCAGCCAGTTGGACGCCAGGTTCAATTCCGGCACAATACGGCCAAACACGCGCAGGGCCGCGCCGCAGCCGCAGAAGGATGAAGGGCAGCCGGCCGGGCGGCCGCCGACAACGCGAGCGCCGGAGACATTCGCCGTCGCGGCGGTGCCCCCTGCATCAGTCACCGTCAGTTGCGTCGAGCGGTAGGCTTGCAGCGAGGATCTGGAAACTACTGAAGACCCGTAAACTGAAGACTTGTAAGCTGAAGACTTGTAAACTGAAGACTTGTAGATCCGCTCGCTACGCGTCTGCGAAAACGAGAAGTCGCAGGGCATGGTGACATTGCATTCAGGGGCTTGGTGAACGCGATAAGGCCGTGCTTCCGAAGCGACAGAACCTAGGACAAAGAAGACGCACGCAGAAAATACTCGCTTGAACATTGCAGGACTCCAATGAGAGACCCTGCCCCGGACAGCGAGAGATCAACAACAGTTTGGCTGAAATGGGCCTAAAGAGCGGCTGAAAGTGGCTGCGTTGCGCAACGCGACCAGCAACCGTCATCGTCTACATGTAGCAACTGAGATGATTCACTCGTAGCGCACGAAGCCCGCCAAGCGGGTCAATCTTGTGGCATGCAACCAATCCAATTCGCAGACTGCGCTGGCGAGAGCGCCGACGCCGGACTACAGGTTCGCATGCGCGTTGGATGCAGGACGCCAGACCAAATGCGTATCAGCGTTCCTGTTCACCGCACTGCTCCGGATCGCCAGACGCGGCTGCCGCTCACTGCATCATCGCGGCCGCGATCTTCTCCGCCGACATGAGGACCGGGAAGTTGGTGTTGGCGCACGGCACCACCGGAAAGATCGAGGCGTCGACCACGCGCAGGCCCTGGATGCCCCTGACGCGGCCCTGATTGTCGACCACCGCCATCGGATCGTCGGCGCGGCCCATGCGGCACGAGCACGAGGCATGCCACACGCCGATGGTCGCCTTGCGCACGAAGGCTTCCAACGCCTCGTCGTCGTTCATCACCTGATCGAAGGTAAAACCTTCGACCACAAAATTGTCGATCATGTAGTGACGTAGCGCCGCTGGCCCGTCCATCAGCGTTGCGGCGATCCTGGTGAGGATTTTGTTCCTGGTGTTGACCACGCCGATCTTGCGGACCTTGTCGGTATAGGCGGCCGGAAATGGCTTGTCCGTCACCTTTTTCACGATGTCGCTCATTTGAATCGCCGCCATCTTGCGGAAGCCGCTCATCAGGCGATCGAGGTCGCGCCGGTCGGACAACAGGTTGAACTCGACGACCGGTTCTGCCGAGGGATCGCGCGCGGCAAGCTTGACCTGTCCGGTCTCGGAATAGGTCTTGTTGACGAAGGTGAGCAACGAGCCGATCTGCTCCCCGACCGCATGCCAGGCCGACTTGGAGAGCAGGACGACGAACATGTCGCCCTTCGGTACGCCCGGCAGCCCGGACGAATAACGCAGGCCGAGTTGCATGTGGCGCCTGGTGTGCTCGTTCATGCGCGCGCCGCGGCGGACGAAGGACGACAGCGAGATCGAGGGATGATCCATCAGGCGCTGGCCGACGCCTGGCAAGCCCATCAGCACGGGAATGCCCAGATCCTTGAGGTGACCGACCGGGCCGATGCCGGCGCGGAGCAGATGCGCCGGCGAATGGATCGCGCCGCTGGAGAGAATGATCTCGCGTCCGCGGAATTCCTGCCCTCGCCCATCGACCACGGCCTTTACGCCGACGCATTGCGTGCCTTCGAACAGCAGCTCTCGAACCTGCGTGTTGGTGGAGATCGTGAGGTTGGCACGCTTGCGGGTGTCGCGATCGAGATATCCCATGGCGGCCGAGACGCGTTGCTCGGCCTGGTTGGAATGCGTCACCGGGAAAAAGCCGTCGACGAACTCGCCGTTCTGGTCCGGCAGGAACTGATGGCCGGCCTGTTGGAAGGCTTGCGCGAACGCCTCTGAATGCTGCGTCCAGTGCTCCCGCGGGATGCGGCGGACCGGGATCCGGCCTTCCTTGCCGTGATAGGGCCCGTCGAAATCGAGGTCACGTTCGACCTTCTTGAAAAAGGGCAGCACATCCTTCCAGCTCCACCCGTCGGCGCCCCGTGCCTCCCATTCGTCGTAATCGGTCGGCGCGCCGCGATTGGCCATCTGGCCGTTGATTGACGAGCCGCCGCCGAGCACGCGCGCCTGCTCGTATTTACGCAAGGGCGGACGGGCTTCGTTGGGATTGTTGTGACTGACGACTTGCGTCGTGACCTTGAGCTCGGTCCAGTGGAAGCGCGGATCGAAATACGCCGTGCCGGGATAGCTGTCCCTGATCTCAGCCGGCTCGTTACCGGGCGGCGTGTCCTGCCCGGCCTCGCACAGCAGGACCTTGTTGGCGCTTTTCGCGGAGAGCCGGTGGGCCAGCACGGACCCCGCCGAGCCGCCGCCCACGATGATGAAGTCGTACACGATTGGCGCTTCCTCTTGTTCTTGTCGGGGGACCGTAGCGCGTTATTGTTTTGAGGTCACGCCATCGCCGCCGCGACAAGATTGCCGCGGCGGCGATGATGACAGAACATCAAGGCCTGATCGAAAAATTCTCCGGCGGCCCCGGCTTGCGCAGCGGCTCCGCGAGGCGCGCGAACTCGCACAGCAGCGACCGTGTCTTTCGGGGATCGATGATCTCCTCGACCCAGAATTTCTCGGCCGAGCGGAACGGCGAGCGCAGCTTGTTGAGCCGCGCCTCGATCTCCTTCAGCTTCGCCGCTTTGTCCTCCGCCGCATCGATGTCGGCGCGATAGGCGGCTTCGATGCCGCCTTCGAGCGGCAACGAGCCCCAATAGGCTGACGGCCAGGCATAGCGGATCGAGAAGCGGTCGGCAGGCTGATGCACCACACCGGCGACACCGAAGGCGTTGCGCAGGATCACGGTGCACCAGGGCACCGTGGTCTGGTTGACCGCGGCCATGGCGCGGACGCCGTGGCGGATGGTCGCCGCCTTCTCGGCATCGAGACCGATCATGAAGCCGGGGCAGTCCATGAGATAGACGATCGGCAGATGGAAGGTCTCGGCGAAGTCGACCCAGCGCACCACCTTCTGGCAGGCGTCGGCCGTCCAGGAGCCGCCATAGTGAAAGCTGTCGCTGGCCAGCAGCAGCACCGCCCTGCCCTCGAGCCGGGCGAGGCCGACAATGATCGGCTTACCGAAATTCCTGGCGACCTCGAAGAACGAGCCCTTGTCGACGACGGACTCGATGATCGGCCGTATCTTGTAGACCTGCTTGCGGTTGCGCGGCACCGCATTCATCAGCGCTTCGTCGCTGCGCTCCGGATTGTCGGTGCAGGGCAATGTCGGCGGCAACTCGTAGACCGATGACGGCAGATAAGAAAGGAATCGTCGCGCACAGGCGAACGCCTCCTCCTCGGTATCGACGGCATGATCGACCGCACCGGCGCGGGTCTGGATATCGGCGCCCCCGAGCTCCTCCTTCGTGAGATCCTGCCCCAGCGCCTTCACCACCGGCGGCCCAGCGACGAACATCGCGGACTTCCGGGTCATGATGGAATAGTGACTGGCGGCAAGTCGCGCCGCTCCCAAGCCAGCCACGGAGCCGAGGCCGAGTGCGACCACCGGCACGCGCGACAGATTTTCCGTCGTGAAGCGATACCAGCGCGTGCCGCCGATGCCTCCAGGCAGATTCGCCGCGCCCTTGGTCTCGATGGTCTTGACCGAACCGCCGCCGCCGGAGCCCTCGATGATGCGGACGATGGGCAGACGAAAGTCGTGCGCCATCTCCTCCGCCATCAACGGCTTCGCGGAGATCGATGCATCGGCCGAGCCGCCGCGCACCGTGAAATCGTCACCGACCACGACCACGGTGCGGCCGTCGACACGCGCGCGGCCGAAAACGCAGTTCGCCGGCGTCAATTTCTGAAGTTCGCCGCTGGAATCGTACTCACCGATGCCGGAGACGGCACCGATCTCGTGAAAGCTGCCTCTGTCGATCAGCTTGTCGATACGCTCCCGAACAGTCAGCCGGCCCTGGTCATGCTGTCGCTTGACCTTGTCAACGCCGCCCATCTCCCGCGCGAAGGCTTCGCGCCGGGCGAGCTCGTCGAGTTCCGGCTTCCAGTTCATTCACTCCCTCCGAATTGATCGGCTTGTTATTGTTGTGCACGGCCATGGCGACCGGCTTGCGCGAGATACGGTTGTTGAAGGCGTCGCCTTCCGCGCCTTCCATCAGGCTGCCGAGCGAGCGACCGAGTGCGAGCATCAGCGGAGCCACTTCATCATGCAGACGCTGCTCGTCGTACATCGCTGAGAGAAGGCCGATGGTGATGACCACGAACGTCTGGTACTGCGGCGACCAGATCGGCACCGCGAGCCCGTTGATGTGCGGGCTCCACAAGCCGCAGGCCACGACATAGCCGCGCTCTCGCAGCGACTCACGGTTGGCCTCGATGCGAGGCTTCAGAATCTTCGCAGCCTCGGGCGCTTCGCGCTCCATCTCCGCGATGAAGGCATCGCCGACTTCCGGCGCCAGGGCTGCGGTGTAAGCGGCCCCCGCGGCGGTCGAAGCCATCGAGATGCGGCTGCCGGTGCCCTCGTGCAGGCCGAGTGCGGTCGCCGAGCGCGCGAACTGGAGATAAACGAGATGGAAGCGATCGGGGACGACGAAGCCGACGGTGCCAGGCAGTTGCTCGGCCACTTCCTGGAGCCGCTGCCGGATCATGCTGCGCAGCTGAGCGCCCTTCATCATAGAAGCGCTCATCGCCACGGCGCTCGGGCCGATGCGATATTTTTGATCGCGGGGGAGATACACGAGCTGACCCATGCGGGTCAGCGTGTGCGTGAGCCGCGACACCGTCGAGCGCGGCAGACCGCAGCGGTTTGAAATCTCGAGATTGCCGAGCCTGCTATCGTGGCCCTCGAAGCATCGCAACACGTCGAACGCGCGCGAGACCACCTGGATGACATCACTCTCGCCGGCATCGCCAGCGAGCACGCCTTGCCTACTCAACCGCTCCGATCGTCGTCCCATGTTCCCTACCGTTTGTTCCGCTGTGCGGAATTAAATTCCACTTGCAGACGACGCTACCTCAGGCATTTTGCGACGACAACAAAAAGGCGATGGCATGCCAGAAATTAAGATCGTCACGGAGATCGCGGGACGCATCTGCGCAACTCCCGTGCAAGTTGGAGGAACCGTCGCAGATGGCGATGACGTTGTGGTTGTCGAGGCCATGAAGATGGAGATACCGGTCCCCTCACCCGCAAGCGGCACGATCACATCGCTCCTCGTCAAGTTGGACGACGTCGTTGCCGAGGGACAGGCGATCGCGATCGTCGTGAGCTGAGTGGTTTATCTGCCGTTTCCGCGACAATCTGTCAGCCGCATTAGCGCAAGCGTGGTACGGCGTTGCCATCGCCGGTTACGGATGACATGATCCGGTTCAAGCAAGAATGTCCTCGCGCTGAAGCGAGGATCATGGAGGGAAACATGCTTCGTGGGCTGCTCGTGCTCGCGCCTGCCTTGGTGGCGGGCATTTCGTTTGCGTCTACACGCTACTCGTTCGCCGAAGACATCAAGCTGCCGGCGACGTTGACCTTCACGGCGTATGACACCGGCACCGCCGGTTTCAACATCGCGGTCGGCGTCGGCAAGATGATGAAGGACAAATACGGCACCGACGTCCGCGTGCTCCCCGCCGGCAATGACGTCGCCCGCCTTGCGCCGCTGCGCGCCAAGCGCGCGGCTTCCGCGGCGATGGGATCGGGCACCTATTTCGCACAGGAAGGTGTGTTCGAGTTCGGCTCGAAAGAATGGGGCCCGCAGCCGCTCCAGATCCTGCTCTCGACGGTCGACTGCAATTGCGGTTCGCTCGGCGTCGCCGCCGACACCGGCGTGAAGGAGCTGAAAGACCTCAAGGGCAAGCGCGTCGGGTTCGTGGTCGGCTCGCCCGCGCTGAATCAGAATTCGCTCGCGGTGCTCGCCTTCGCCGGCCTCACTCAGAAGGACGTCAAGGTCGTCGAATTCGCGAGCTACGGCGCGATGTGGAAAGGGCTGATCAACAACGACGTCGATGCCGCCTTCGGCACCACCATCACCGGACCCGCCAAGGAGGCCGAGAGTTCGCCGCGCGGGCTGATCTGGCCGCCGCTGCCGGCCAAGGACAAGGAAGGCTGGGCGCGGATGCAGAAGGTCGGCTCGTTCTTCTTCCCACAGCTTGCGACCTGCGGCGCCGGCATCTCGCCCGAGAAACCAGTCGAGCTCGGCAACTACCCATACCCGATCTTCGTCGCCTACGCCTCGCAGCCGGCCGACCAGGTCTATGCGATCACCAAGGCGATGATCGTGAACTACGACGCCTACAAGGACTCCGCGCCCGGTGCAGGCGGGCTTGCCGCGGACCGCCAGACCAAGAACTGGGTGGTGCCGGTGCATCCCGGCTCGGTGAAGGCGCTGAAGGAAGCCGGGCAATGGAGCGATGCGCAGGAGGTGCACAACAACAAGCTGATCAAGCGCCAGGAGGTGCTGGCGGCCGCCTGGGCCGATTACGGCAAGTCCAATCCAGCGTCGGACGACAAGGCCTTCCTGGACGGTTGGGTGAAGGCGCGCGCCGCCGCGCTTGCAAAGGCCGGCATGGCGAACGGGTTCGAGGAGTGAGGCGAATAGACTCCTTCGTTGCCACGCGCAAGCTGCACTCCCTCTCCCGCTTGCGGGAGAGGGTTGGGGAGAGGGTATCTCCGCGATGGGAATCCCCAGCGGAGAAAGTCCTTACCCGCGCCTTCGGCGCGACCTCTCCCGCAGGCGGGAGAGGTTGAGGAGCAAGCGGCCCGATCGAGGCAACCAACGTGCCGCCGCCTAATTATCTTATCAACCCAGACGCGGGATCGGAGATGTCTTCTGCCTCTACTTCCACAGCCTCGCAGGACGAGGCCAAGCGGATTGTGTTCGACGATCCGCATGGCGCCGCCGCCAACATGCAGGAAGCGGAGGTCACGCGCGTGCGCACCCTGCGCGGCGCCTGGCGCTGGATGCTTGTGGTGGCAACCGCGGCGACCATCCTGCTCTGCATCAACCAGCAATTCTCGCTACGCTTCTTCATCGGCTACACCCAGCTCAATACGGAGTATTTCTATCTCCTGATCGCCTTGATGCTGCCCTTCACCTTCCTGATCTTTCCCGGCACGGAGCGTGCCCCCCTCGACCGCATTCCCTGGTACGACCTCGTCCTGTTCGTCGCGACTTTCGCGGCAGCGCTCATTTTGATGTCGAACGTGCGCAAGGCGGCGGAGGCCGGCTGGGAATTCGGCGGCGCGCCGAACGGCGTCATCGCCGCCGGCCTCGTGATGTGGGCGATGTTGATGGAGGCGCTGCGCCGCACCGGCGGCTGGAGCCTGCTCTTGAGCGTCTTGCCGTTCACGGTCTATCCGCTGTTCGCGGAGGCCGGTTGGCTCGGACCGTTCCGCGGCACGCAATCGACGCTGGAGCAGGCGACCGCCTATCACGTGCTGTCGGGCGAAAGCCTGCTCGGCATTCCCATCCAGGCCTTTGCCGACACCGTGATCGGCTTCCTGGTGTTCGGCACCGCGCTGATGATGACCGGGGCCGGAAAATTCTTCATCAATCTCGCCTTCGCACTGTGCGGCACGTTCCGCGGCGGCGCGGCAAAAGTCTGCATCTTTGCCAGCGGCCTGCTCGGCATGATGTCAGGCTCGATCATCTCCAACGTGCTGACCGCCGGCACCATGACCATCCCCGTCATGAAGAAAAGCGGCTTTCGCGCCTCCTATGCCGCCGCGATCGAGGCCTGCGCCTCGACAGGCGCGGTGCTGGCGCCGCCGGTGATGGGCGCCACCGCCTTCGTGATCGCGCAATTCCTCAACGTCAGCTATGCCGACGTCGCGATCGCCGCCATCATCCCCGCCGTGCTCTATTACATCGGCCTGTTCATGCAGGTCGACGCCTACGCCGCCCGTCACAAGCTGAAGGGGATTCCGCGCGCCGAGCTGCCGCGCATCATGGATACGATCAAGGACGGCTGGTACTACGTCTTCGTCATCGCCCTCCTGGTCGTGATGCTGCTCTACTTCAAACGCGAGAGCCACGCGCCGTTCTATGCCACCGCGCTGCTGCTGGTCCTCAACCAGCTCTTCTCCAAGGACACGCGCTGGACGTTGGCGACAATCGGAAAATTCCTTGAGGTGAACGGACGCACCTTCGTGGAACTCGTCGGCATTCTCGCCGGCTGCGGCCTGCTGATCGGCGCCTTCTCGATGACCGGCGTCGTCTCGAGCCTCGCCAACGACCTCCTGCACATCGCCGGCGACAACCCGCTCCTGCTGCTCGGCATGTGCGCGCTCACCAGCCTCATCCTCGGCCTCGGGCTGACCACGACGGCCTGCTACATCTTCCTCGCCATACTGGTCGCGCCCGCATTGGAGAAGCTCGGTCTCAACCGCATGGCCGTGCACATGTTCATCTTCTACTGGGGCATGCTGTCCTCGATCACCCCGCCGGTCGCTATCGCCTCCTTCGCGGCCGCAGGCATCGCCGGTTCGCCCGCGATGAAGACGGGCTGGGAATCGATGTGGGTCGGTAGCATCATCTATTTCCTGCCGTTCTTCTTCGTGCTCAATCCGGCGCTGGTGCTGCAAGGGCCGAGCCCCTATCTTGCCGGCCTCGGCCTGATGGGGCTTGCCGCCTTCGGCACGCTGTTCATCTGTGGCGGCATCCAGGGCTATCAGCCCTTCGTCGGCGATCTGCGCCGCGCCGGCGCGCTGGAATGGCCCATTCGCGTGCTGCTCGTGATCGGCGGCTTCGTGGTGGCGACCCCCGGCGGCGGAATCATGCCGCTATCGCAGATGCAGGTCACGATGCTGGGGCTGGCGATTCTGCTGCCGACGCTTCTGCTTGCCCTGCTGCTGCGGCGGCAGACCATCGTTCCGGACGGGTTGCGCGTGCCTTGATTGCGTTGCACAAGAGAGGCGATGACGCCGCATTCGCCACTCGAAACCGCATGGACCCGCTCCAAACCGCCTTTGCTGCGGTTTCTGAACAATTGCCTGAGCGAGTTCGCCGCCGAGACCTCTGGTAAGGTCGCCGACTACATTCCAGAGCTGGGCAAGGCCGATCCTGCCTATTTTGGCATCAGCCTGGCGACGCTGGACGGCCATGTCTATGAAGTCGGCGACAGCCGGGTGCCCTTCACCATCCAGTCGATGTCCAAGCCGTTCGTGTTCGCGTTGGCGCTGGACCTGCTCGGTGCCGGCAGGGTCGAGAGCGCGATCGGAGTCGAGCCCTCGGGCGACCCCTTCAACTCGATCCGGCTCAATTCCGAGAACCATCCGTTCAACCCGATGGTCAATGCCGGCGCAATCGCCTGCACCGGCCTGATCTACGACAGCAAGGGTGCGGAAGCATTCGAGCAGATTCGCACGGCGCTCAGCCGCTTTGCCGGACGCGACCTCGCGCTCGACGAGGCGGTCTATGCATCCGAGAGCCAGACCGGCGACCGCAACCGCGCCATCGGCTATCTGCTGAAGACCAATGCGGTCATCTCGGACAATGTCGCCGGCGTCCTCGACGTCTATTTCCGGCAGTGCGCCGTGCTGGTCACCGCGCGGGACATCGCGGTGATGGCGGCGACGCTCGCCAATCGCGGCGTCAATCCGGTCACGGGCGAGCAGGTGCTCACGCCCTACGCCATCTCGCGCACGCTCTCGGTGATGACGTCGTCGGGCATGTACGACTATGCCGGCGAATGGATCTACCGCATCGGCATTCCCGCCAAGAGCGGGGTCGGTGGCGGCATTTTGGCCGCTCTGCCCGCTCGTCTCGGTCTCGGCAGCTATTCGCCGCGCCTGGACAAGCATGGCAACAGCGTGCGCGGCATCAAGGTCTGCGAAGCACTGTCGTCGCACTACGACCTGCACATGCTCAACCGCAGCGACGATGCGCGCAACGCCGTCATCGCCGACTACGACATCGGCAAGAGCCCTTCGCGACGCGTGCGCCGCCCGCAGGAGCGCGAGATTTTGGCGGCACACGAACAGGAAGTGCGGATCATCGAGCTGGTCGGCACGCTGTCACTGTCCGCGGTCGACTACGTCTCGAGGCGGCTTGCCGGGCGCCCGCGGCCGCAATTCGTGATCTTCGATCTGCACCGCGTGACCTCGACCACGCGCGCCGGCGCCCGGCTGGTCGCCGAAGCGTTCGAGGAGCTTGCGGCGCTGAACGTGACGGTCGTGCTGTCAGGCGTCAGGCGTGCCTCCAAGGAATGGAACACGTTGCGCGAATGGACCGCCGAGTTGAAGAACGTTCGCGATTTCTACCTGCTCGACACCGCGATCGAATGGGCCGAAGACCAGATCGTGTATCGCTACGGCGGCTCGATCGATTTTCACGAGACCACAGAACTGGCCGAGCAGCCGCTGCTGGCAGGGCTGAGCGAGGAAGAGCTGACCGATCTGGCCTCGCTCTGCATCATCCGAACCTATCAGTCCGGCGGGAAGATTCTCACAACCGGCGATCCCGCGGATGCCCTGTATTTCCTGCGCAGCGGCGCGGTGCACGTCACGCTGCCCGATGGCGTGCGGCTGGCGACGCTCACCGCCGGCATGGCGTTCGGCGAGATGGCGCTGCTGGAGACGACGCGCTCGGCCGACGTATTCGCCGACATGGCCGCAACCGCATGCGAGGTACCGCTGAAGGATTTCGAACGCTTCCGGAGGCAGCACCCACGCGCCAGCGAGCGCATCATGCGCAACCTCGCCCAGCTTCTGGCCGACCGCCTGATCGTCGCCAACGCGAAGGTGGATATTCTGACGGCGACGTGAGCGATGGCCGAGATCCTTCATCTCTCACCGAGGGGAGAGGTGATCCACGCCTCCCGCTCATATAGGCTCTAACGGCTCGCCGCTTCGCTCAGCCGCCGCTTGACTTTGGCAGCGCTCGCTTCGAGCAGTTCGGACGGCTTCTGGCCGGCCGCGGCGCAGAGGCAGGCCCAGTAATAGATGACATCGCCGAGCTCATCGACGAGGCCTGCCTTGTCGAGCCAATCATCGCGCAAGAGCTTCTTGATGTGGTCGGCGACCTCGCCGGATTCACCGGCAAGGCCGAGACCGAGATAGGACAACCGCTCGTTGGACGGATGCTCGTCGACTTTGGCAACGCCGGCGGCCCAAGCCGCATATTCATCGATCGTCATCGGCTTCCCTCGCCGCTTCTGTCTGATCAGCCCACCACTTCGGTGACCGGCTGAAGGTCGATCTCGAACGTCTCGAGGAATTTCGAGGTCATGATGTAGAATCCGACCGAGAGCTGAAGCTCGACCAGTGCAGCCGGCGTCAGCTTCGATGCAATCGCCTTGAAGGTCGCGTCCGTCGGCTTGTTCAGCTTCACGACCTCGTCGGTGAACGCGAGCGCAGCACGCTGCACCTCATTGAAGCAAGACGCGGCCTGCCAGTTCTCGAGTGCCTCGTTCTGCTCGTCTGTGACGCCGACGTTCTTGCCGATGCGCTTGTGGGCGACGATCTCGTACGGCGCCTCGCACAAGATGCCGGTGCGGGTGATTGCAAGCTCGCGCACGATGGGATCGAGCTCGCCCTTGTGGCGGATGGCGCCCCCCAGGCGGCAGTACTGCTCGAAGTAGCTCGGCGAGTGCGCCATCATGCGGAAGATGTTGGCGTTGCGGTTCTTGTCGAGGATTTCGCGGGTGCGGTCGGATGCCTTGGACGGGTCGCTGTAACCGATGCGGGCCATGATTTTCCTGAGCTTTTGATGCTTTTTGTCGTTGCCGGCGAGAGTGCTCCGAAACTCTATTCTTGCGCCGACGCAGGAGCAACATCATCGAGTCAAATTGCCGCCGCATTGCTGATCGACCCTGAGACAGTCGATATTCGACGCGTGGGGACAGATCGCGGCGAATACTCGAGAAGTGGGGTGTTCCGAGTAAAAACAATTGGCCGTCGTGTGCGCTGGCCGCGCAACGATGAGTCACGCCCAAGTCTAGGGAGAGAACGGCATGAAGGAAGCCACCAAGGGGGCGGCCTCGGGAGCGCTTGCGCATATGCTGGCGGTGACGGCGATGCTCGTCATCGCCAGCATCTTGTTCTACGGGCGCTAGTTCAGAGTTTTCGTCATTCCGGGGTGGCCCTCGCACAGGCCAGGCCCAGAATACCCGTTCCAGGCTCGGTCCCTAGGACCGCCCCCGAATGACGAAATCCCTCTAAGCCGTCTTTATGAAGAACGGCACGAGCTTTCCCGCAAAGGACTTGAAGCTCGCGACGACCGAATCGCCGATGGCGAGATCGTTCGCGCCGTGCGCCATCATGCGAAAGCCCTCGGGGCAGTCGACCAGCAGGATGTTGTAGGGTACGTGCGCGCGCGTCTCCGGCGTGGCGGCGCGGCAGACCAGCGAGGTCGCGTAGACCTTGCCTTTGCCGCTCGCACGCTGCTCGCGCGGATCGGGCGCGCCGCAGGCCGCGCAGAAGGCACGATGGAAATACTGGACATTCCCGCAGACGGCGCAGGTCTGAAAGGTGATGGCCTGTTCGCCCTTGGTCCAGTCGGACAGTCGCTCGCTCATCACACCCGCTCCAGAAACATGCTCACATGGGACGACAGCACGCCGCCGTCGCCGTGCAGCAGCGCGATCGAGGCATCGCGCACCTGCCGATTCGCCGCCCGTCCTGTCATCTGCAAATGCGCTTCGACCAGATGCGCCATGGCGCCGCCGACGCCGCAATGGCCGTAGCTGAGCAGGCCGCCATGGGTGTTCAGCGGCATTGCGCCGTCACGGCCGAAATGGCCGGCGCGGACGCGCGCGGACGCTTCGCCGCGGCCGGCAAGGCCAAGGTCTTCCAGCAGCATCGCGAGCGTAATCGTAAAGCTGTCGTAGATTGCGGCGTAGCACACGTCGGAAATCGCAAGGCCCGCCGCCTCCTTGGCACGCGCGATGGAGATCTCGGCGCCGAGCTCACTGAGGCCAGGCGCGGCCGTGACGTGCTGATGGGTGTGCGCCTGGGCGCAGCCGCGGATGCGCACGCCCTCCTCCCCGGTCCGCTCGCGGCTGATGACGAAGGCGGCGCCGCCATCGGACACCGGACAGCAGTCGAGCAGCTTGAGCGGCATCGCTACCGGCTTGGACGCCATGACGTCGGCGACCGTGATGGGATCGTGGAATTGCGCGCCGGGATGGGTGCAGGCGTGCTTGCGCATCAGCACCGCGAACTCGGCGAGGTCCTCTTCGGTCACGCCATATTCGTGCATGTAGCGGCTCGCGACGAGTCCGTAGTAAGCGGGAATGGTCGGGCCGAGCGGCACCTCGTAATCGGGATGGCCAACCTGCGCCAGCGCCTGGATCGAGGCATCGCGGCTCTGTCCCGTGAGCCGGTTCTCACCGGCGACGACGAGCACGTGGCGCGCGACGCCCGCATCGACGAGATGATGCGCCAGCATCGTCATCGCGAGCCCCGTGGCGCCACCGACCTGCACGGCGTGGGCGTAACTCGGCCGTATCCCGAAATGCTCGGCGAAGACGGTGGCGAGCATGATGTGCGGGGAGACGGTGGAGTAGCCGCAGAGGATGCCGTCGATGTCTGAGCGTTTCAGCCCGGCATCGTCGAGCGCGGCTTGCGCGGCCCTGCTCATCAGGTCGAGCGAGGACGAGCCTTCATACTTGCCGAAAGGCGTGAGGCCGACGCCGGTGATGAAGGTCATGCTCTCTCCTCCTCGTCATTCCGGGGCGCGCCTGCTTGAGGCGCGAGCGCGGAATCCATACTCACGATGGTGGTTATGGATTCCGAGCTCGCAACTCCGTCGCGCCCCGGTATGACGGATGAGAGAGTTTGCGCCATCACGTCCTCCCTACTCCGGCGCCGTGCGCGTGACGCCGTCGCGGACCATGGCGGCGATCTCGTCGGCGGAATAGCCGATCTCGCGCAAGATCCCCGCGCCGTGCTCGTTGAGGCGCGGCGCGAGGCGAACCGGCTCCGCCTCGGTCTCCGACCAGGTCGCGGTCACCTTCATGCTGCGGATCGGACCTTCGGTCGGATGCTCGACGACAGGGAAGAAACCGGTCGCCTCCAGATGCTCGTCGTGCAGGATCGACGCGAGGTCGTGCATCGGCATGACCGGCACATCCGCCTTGGTCAGCAGGTCGATCCACCCGGCCGTCGTCCGGGTCTCGAAAATGCGCGCGAGCTCGGCATAGACGACGTCGATATTGGCGGCGCGGCCCGCGAAGGTCGCGAATTTGGGATCGGCACGCAGATCGTCGCGTCCGGTGGCCTTGAAGAAGTTCTCCCACTGCTTGTCGTTGTAGACAATGACGCTGAGATAGCCATCGGAAGTCTTGTAGGGCCTGCGGTCGCGCGAGAGGTGGCGGGCATAGCCGCCCTTGTCGAGCGGTGGCTCGAAGGTGAGCCCACCCATGTGGTCGCCCATGACGAATGCCGCCATGGTCTCGAACATCGGGATGTCGACGCGCTGGCCGCGGCCGGTGCGGTCGCGGTGCACGAGGCTGGCGCAGATCGCCCCGACGGCGGTGAGGCCGACGATGCGATCGACAAGCGCATTCGGCACGTAGCGCGGCACGCCGTCGCCGGTCTGCGCCATCAGCGCCGGCAGCGCGGTGGCGCCCTGGATCAGATCGTCATAGGCGGGCTTCGCGGCATAAGGCCCGTCCTGACCGAATCCGAACACGCCGGCATAGACCAGGCGCGGGTTGATGGCGGAAACGACCTCGTAGCCGAGTTGAAGCCGCGCCATGGCCTGCGGGCGGACGTTATAGACCAGGACATCGGCGTCCTTCAGCAACCGCAGCACGGCCTCGCGGCCGGCGGGCTTTTTCAGGTCGAGGCAGATCGAGCGCTTGCTACGGTTGGTGTTGAGGAACACCGGGCCCATGCCGGCGTGTCGCATCGGGCCGATCAGCCGGGTGACGTCGCCGTCCAGCGACTCCACCTTGATGACGTCGGCGCCGTAATCCCCGAGCATCTGGGTCGCATACGGCCCCATCAGCACGGTGGTCATGTCGATGACCTTGACGCCCTTCAGCGGCCCCATCGCTCGCTCCCGATTGCGCGAGGCTCAAGCGCCCCGCGATTTCGGTCCAGCTAACGGCAGCACCGTTGCCCGCGCAAGGGCGAACGGCGTATGGCGGCATGCATCGCGCGGCGATATCGGGCCGCTATTTCTTCTGGCGGGATTCGCGAATCTTCAGGAGCCGCTCGAGCTCATCGTTCTGCTGATTGATGCGGTCGGCGATGCGCGACTCGTTCTGCTCGCCCGAGGCGGCGGCGGCCTGCTCGATGAGCTGGCGGATATTGTCCTCGAGGATCGCGATGCGATCGTTCAGCGCGTCCATCGACAGTGAATCTTCGTAGTCATTGCTCATGATGCATTCCCTGCAATTCAATCAAGAGCATTAAGGCTGGCCCGGGCGGGCCCACCATGATCTAGCGCAAGAAAGAAAGGTGGGCCCGGCGGTTACGCGCCTTTGCCCACCCTACGAAATCTTACTTCAATGGCTCCAGCACGGAGACATAGTTGGCGACGGCAGCGCCGCCCATGTTGAAGATGCCGCCGAGCTTGGCGTTCTTCAGCTGCATGCCCTCGGGCGCCTGCCCTGCAAGCTGCATCGCCGTCATCACATGCATGGAGACGCCGGTGGCCCCGATGGGGTGCCCCTTGGCCTTGAGGCCGCCGGACGGATTGACCGGCAGCTTGCCGTCCTTCAGCGTCCAGCCTTCCTTGATGGCGCGGGCGCCCTGCCCCTTCGGCGTCAGGCCCATGGCTTCGTATTCGATCAGCTCGGCGACCGTGAAGCAGTCATGGGTCTCGACGAAGGAGAGATCGGAAAGCGTCACACCTGCCTTTTCCAGGGCGCGCTGCCAGGCGACCGTGCAGCCCTCGAACTGGAGGATGTCGCGCTTGCTCATAGGCAGGAAGTCCTGGGCGTGCGCGGTGGCGCGGAAGCCGATCGACTTGCTCATGCCCTTCGCCGTCTCGGAATCGGCCAGCACCAGCGCGGCGGCGCCGTCGGACACCAGCGAGCAGTCGGTGCGCTTCAAGGGACCAGCGACGTAAGGGTTCTTCTCGCTCTCGGCGCGGCAGAAGTCGAAGCCAAAGTCCTTGCGCATCTGGGCAAAGGGATTGGCGACGCCGTTCTTGTGGTTCTTGGCCGCGATCAGCGCCAGCGCATCGGACTGGTCGCCGTATTTCTGGAAATAGGAACTGGCGATCTTGCCGAACACACCCGCGAAACCGCCGACGGTGTAGCCGTCCTCGGGCAGATAGGATGCCTTGAGCAGGTTCTTGCCGATCTCGGCGCCAGGGGTGCGCGTCATCTGCTCGACACCGACGACCAGGACGATCTTGGCGGCCCCTGCGGCAATCGCGCGCAGGCCCTGGTGAACTGCGGCGGAGCCGGTGGCGCAGGCGTTCTCGACGCGGGTCGCCGGCTTGAAGCGCAGCTTCGGGTCGGCCTGGAGCACCAGCGAGGCGGTAAAATCCTGCGGGGAGAAGCCGGCGTTGAAATGGCCGAGCACGATCTCGTCGACGTCGGAAGCGGAAATGCCGGCATCGGCCAGCGCCTCATTGGCGACGCGAGTGACGAGGCTTTCGACGGTTTCGGTGTCGAACTTGCCGAACGGCGTGTGCGCCCATCCGACGATGCTGGCGGTCATGATGTTCTCTCCCTGGGGATCTCTTCCTGAGCTAAGTCTTAGCCCAGAGATGGCAAGACTTCACGCGGCTTTCAGGGCCTTGAGGGTGCGCTGGCAGATGGCAGTTATGCCGTCCCAGTTCCCGGCCCGGATCTCCGCCGTCGGACATAGCCAGGACCCGCCGACCGCGACTACATTGGGTTCGGCGAGCCAGGTTGCCGCATTGCCCTCACCGATGCCGCCGGTCGGGCAGAACCGCACGTTGGGGAACGGCCCGCCGAGAGCGCGCAGGCCCTTGATGCCGCCGGCTTGCTCGGCCGGGAAGAATTTTGCGACGTCGAAGCCGTAGGACAGCGCCATCATCAGCTCGGAGGCCGTGGCAATGCCCGGCGCGAACGGCAGGGAGCTGTCGGTTGCGGCCTTGAGCAGATCGGGTGTCAGGCCCGGGCTGATGCCGAACGCGACGCCGAGCTTTTCGACACGGGTGAAGTCGGCCGGATTGACAATCGTGCCGATGCCGACGATCGCCTCGGGTACTTCGGCCATCAT
The DNA here is from genome assembly GCF_054602315.1 of Bradyrhizobium cedriense. Lineage (NCBI taxonomy): Bacteria > Pseudomonadati > Pseudomonadota > Alphaproteobacteria > Hyphomicrobiales > Nitrobacteraceae > Bradyrhizobium > Bradyrhizobium cedriense. The sequence goes on from NZ_JBTSWB010000003.1 coordinate 635,475, forward strand.
CGCCCTCGCCGCCTCGATCGCAACGGGGGTCCGCAGGGTCACCTCAAGCGTGCGAACCCCGCCGGCAACCAGCGCACGCGCCAGCGGCACCGCATCCTGGATGCGTTCGATTGTGAGGACGGGAATGACGGTCGCCGCCTTGAACAGCGCGACGAGGTGATTCTGTTGGGCAGTCGTGGTCATGGGTCTCGATTCATTTGGTCGCCTGGCGAGAGGCCGCCGGCCGGTGCCGTTTCCTCGGCGGCATGGCATAGCCCGGAATGATGGCGCCGGGATAGCAGATCACAAGGCTGGCGAGGCGATGCCCGGCGTGGGCGGCCTCCACCGGGTCCGAGCCGGCCAGCCGGGCGGCGATGTAGGCCGCGGCAAAGCTGTCGCCAGCCGCGGTGGTGTCTACCACCGGCTTGGTCATCGGCTCGGCGCGGACCTCGCTGGTGCCGCCGGGAAAGCGCAAGAGACTAACCGGCTCCGCCAGGCGGAACACCAGCTCCGGGCTCGGAATGCGCGCCATCAGCTGGTCGTGGCTCTCGCCGGGATAGAGCGCAAGCAGATCCTCGGTCGAGGTCAGCGCGATGTCGGCGGTCGCAAGCGCCCTGGCAAGCATCTCCCGAGCGGTCTCGGGATCCGGCCATCCCCGCGCGCGAAAATTGGTGTCGAACACGAAGCGGGTGCCGAGCAGGCGCGCGCGCTTGATCGCGGCGAACAGGCGCTCGCGTCCGGGCCCATCGTAGATCGAGAGCGTGATCGCGGAGAGATAGATGATGTCGTAGCTCATCAGCGAATTGAGCAGTTCATCCGTCTCCGGCAGGTTCATCAGTTGACGCGCTGCCGCGCAGTCGCGCCAGTGGAAGAACTGGCGCTCACCCTTCGCATCCGTCTGGATCATGTACAGGCCGGGCAGCTTGCCCGCCAGCCGCACGACGCGCCTGGTGCCGACACCCTCCGCATTCCAGGCCGCGATCATCTCATCGCTCAAGGTATCGTCGCCAAGCGCGGTGAGATAGTCGACCTTGGTTTCGAGCCGCGCCAGATAGACGGCCGTGTTGAGGGTGTCGCCGCCGAAGCCACGCGAGTAAAGCCCGCCGCCCTGTCCCTGTCCGGCAGAGGCGCCCCCCTGGGCCTGCCGAAGCTCGACCATGCATTCGCCGATGCAAGCTACGCTCGCCATCATGTGACCCGATCAGTCAACGATCAGGCGACGAAGTCGCCGCCGAGCTCGTCCTCGATGTGAATGCGGATGATGTCGTCGAAATTCCTCTCGGCCGTGGTGAAGCCGAGCTCAAGCGCCCGCTTGGCGTTGAAATTGCGCGGCCAGCCGCCGACGATGCCGACGATGAAAGGATCCGGCTCGCGCTTGATCCGCGCTGCGACCTTTTCACCGGCGACCCGCTTCAGCGCGGCGATCTGCTCGCCGACCGTGGCCGACAGGCCCGGCATGGTCAGATTGCGGCGCGGGCCGACGGCGGCGAGGTCCATCGTGCCGGCGTGAAGCAGGAAGCCGACTGCCGAGCGCGGCGTCGCGTGCCAGTGGCGGACGTCCTCGGAGACCGGCAGGATCGCTTCTTTGCCGGCGAGCGGCTCGCGCAGGATGTTGGAGAAGAAGCCCGATGCCGCCTTGTTGGGCAGACCCGGCCGGATGCAGATGGTCGGCAGGCGGATGCCGATGCCGTCGAGGAAGCCCCGGCGGGAATAGTCGGCGAGCAGGAGTTCGCCGATCGCCTTCTGGGTGCCGTAGCTGAGCAGCGGCGTATGGAAGAACTCGTCGCCGATCGCGTCCGGGAACGGCGCGCCGAACACCGCGATCGAGGATGTAAACACCACGCGCGGCTTGTAGCCTCCGCCAGCGAGACGGATGGCATCGAGCAGCATCCGCGTGCCGTCGAGATTGATGCGGTAGCCCTTGTCGAAATCGAGCTCGGCTTCGCCGGAGACGATGGCGGCCAGATGGAAGATCACGTCGGGGCGGCCGGCGATCAGCTTTTCGGCCGCTCCCGGCACGGCGAAATCGCCCGACACGGTCTCGACGGGGAAGCCGGCACTTTCCGGCTTCTTCGGCTCGACCACGTCGTGCATGGTCAATTTGGTGATGTCGCTCTTGCCGAGCCGGCCGTCGCGCAACAGCCGTTCACAGAGTTTGCGGCCGACCATGCCGGCGGCGCCCAGAACCAGGATGTGCAAGAGCCTACTCCTTCTTGTCGGCCGGAGCGCGCCGTTCCTGACGCGCCCTCGGCAAGCCCGTGATCATTCCTTCACGGCACCTGTCATCGCCGACACATAATGCTCCACGAAGAAGGCGTAAAGGATCACGAGCGGCAGCGAGCCGGCCAGCGCTCCGGCCATCAGCGACCCCCACCGGTAGATGTCACCATCCACGAACTCGTTGACGATCGCGACCGGCACCGTCTTGTTGCTGGTCGACTGCAGGAAAGTCAGGGCGTAGATGAACTCGTTCCAGCACAGCGTGAAGCAGAAAATGAAGGCCGAGATGAGGCCGGGGATTGCGAGCGGCACGACGATCTTGGTCAGGATCTGCCAGCGGCTCGCTCCGTCGATCAGCGCGCATTCCTCGAGCTCGAAGGGGATGGTCTTGAAATAGCCCATCAAGAGCCAGGTCGAGAACGGGATCAGGATCGTCGGATAGGTCAGGATCAGCGCCAGCGGCGAGTCGAAAAGGCCGTATTGAAACACCACGGTGGCGAGCGGAATGAACAGGATCGAAGGCGGCACGAGATAGGCGAGGAAAATCAGTCCGCCGACGAGATTCGCGCCCTTGTAACGCAACCGCACGATCGCGTAGGCCGCAAACACCGATGCGATGATCGAGAGAATGGTGGCGCAGATCGCCACGTACATCGTGTTCCAGAGCCAATACGGATAGTAGCTCTCGAACAGCAGCTTGTGGAAGTGCTTGAACGTCGGATTCCAGGTCCAGAACGGATTGTACTTGTCGAGATCGAGCAGTTGTTCGTCGGGCTTCACCGACGTCAGCGCCATCCAGTAGAACGGAAACAGCAGGACGACGACGATGATCGTGAGCGGCAGATAGAGCGTCACGAGCCTGCGTGGTACCGACTGCAGGTAGCTCATGCCCTCGCTGTTGTCGACGCGCGACGGCGCCGCTATGACGGCCTTGAGATCCAGTTTCGAGGCAGGAAGATCAGTCATTGCTTTCTCCCTGTTGCCACTTGCGACAGCGCGCGGGGCTTGCCTCGTTCGCGCAAAGAAGAAGCCGAAACGGCGCGGGGATCAGTCATTGTTTTCCCCCTGCTGCCACTTACGACGCTGCAGGCCGAACCATGACACCATGATCGCAGCGAGCAGGAACGGAATCATGGCGCTGGAGATCGCTGCCCCCTCGCCCAACTGCCCGGCGATGATCGCGCGCTGGTAGGACAGGGTTGCCATCAGATGCGTGGCGTTGACCGGGCCGCCACGGGTCATCGCCCAGATCAGCTGGAAGTCGGTGAAGGTGAAGAGCACGGAGAAGGTCATCACGACGGCGATGATCGGCGTCAGAAGCGGATAGGTGATGAAGCGGAAGTTCTGCCACCGCGTGGCGCCGTCGAGCGTTGCCGCTTCATAGAGCGAGGGCGAGACGGTCTGCAGGCCTGCGAGCAGCGTGATCGCGACGAACGGCACGCCGCGCCAGACATTGGCGAAGATCACGCAAATCCGTGCCCAGGTCGTGTCGCCGAGGAAGTTGATGTTCTGGCTGATCAGGCCGAGTTGCTTCAGCGACCAGGAAATGATCGAGAATTGCGAGTCGAAGATCCACCAGAATGCGAGCGCCGAGAGCACCGTCGGAACGATGAAGGGAATGAGCACCATCGCGCGCAGCATCGCCTTGAAAGGCATGTGCTCGTTGAGCAGCAGCGCGAGATAGAGTCCGATCGCGAATTTGAAGGCGCTGGCGACGAAGGTGTAGAGCAGCGTATTGAATACGGACAGCCAGAAAATGGAGTCGTCCCAGAGCCATTCGTAGTTCTCGGTGGCGATGAAGTGCCCGACCCTGCCGATGCGCGTGTCCGTGAATGACAACCAGATGCCGAGCCCGAGCGGATAGGCCAGGAAGAAGATCAGGAACGCCATGGCCGGCACCATGAACCAGAAGCCGAGCCAGTTGCGATTGTATTTGAGCTGGGTCCAGGCGCTCGCCTCGTTCATCTGAGGCTTGGCCCGGGGTATTGCGACATCAGCCATGCCCGATATCCCTGATCGAAATGTTGGCGAGCGGGCGGCCGGACGGCCGCCCGCTCCGTGACCGTCAGCGATAGATGCGCTTCAGCTGGCGCTCGGCGTCCGCCATCGCGCCCTTCGTATCCTTGGCGCCGGTGCAGTAATTGGCGAACATGTCGACGACGATGAAATCGGCGATCGCGGTTGCCGCCTTCTCGCCGACCGTGCCGACGCCGGAGGCCGGCAGCGTGCGCTTGGAGGCCTGCGAGAACACGGCATTCTTGGGATCGGCCGTCCAGATCGGCGCCGACTCGTAGGCGTTCAAGGTCTGCGTCAGATAGCCCTGCGCGCCATCCAGCCACTTCTCGTAGTTCTCCTTCTCCAGCATGAAAGCGACGAAGGCCTTCGCCGCGTTCGGATATTTGGTGAAGTTGAAGGCGAGGATCGGCAGCGCAAGCTGCAGCTCGGTCGGCTTTCCGACCGGTCCGACCGGCCAGAGCGCGTGATAGGTGTCCGCGGCGAGCTCCTTCTTGCTCGCATCGGTCTTGGCAGCGACGTAGATCGAGATGCCGTTCGCCGTGCAGTGGAGCTCGCCGGCGAGGAACGCCTTGTTGTTGGAGGAATCGTTCCAGGACGCCGTGCCCGGGATGAAGCTTTCGTACAGCGCCTTGCAATATTCCAGAGCCTTCGCGGTCTCCGGCGAATTGATGATGATCTTGTCGTTCTGGTCGACCGTGTAGGCGCCGTGCCCCCACAGCACCCAGTGCAGCCACGAATTGCCGTCGCCCGAAGCATGCCCGAGCGCGAAGCCGGCCGGCGTGTTGTTGGCCTTCAGGGCCTTGCACATTTCGAGGAAGCCGGGGAAATCCTTCGGGAATTCCTTGAAGCCGGCCTTCTCGAGCGCCGACTTGCGGTAAGTCATGTAACCGCCGTTGGTCGCGACGGGAATGCCGAGCCAGTCGTTGCCTTGCTTGCAAGTCTTGGCGGCCGCATCGGTCCAGCCGCCATATTTCTTGCCGAGATAATCGGCGACGTCGTTCATCTTCAGCACTTTGGTGGGGAAGAGCTGCGGCAGCGTGTGCAGGCCCCAGGCGAGATCGAGCCCGGAGCCGGTATTGGCCGCAACCGAGGCCTTCGGCTGCACGTCCTCGAAGGATTCGCTGAACACGTTCATCTCGGTGCCGGTGGCAGCCTTGAACGCCGCCACCATCGCGTTGAACGCATCGTCCTCCTGCGGCACGAAGCGCTTCCATCGCATCACGGTCAGCTTGGCGCCGGGCTCCGCCTTCCAGGGCGCGCTCTGCGCCCAGGCCTTGGCGAAGTCGAACAGTGCCGGCCCGGTCAGCATGCCGGTCGCAGCCAATGCCGTTCCGCCTTGAAGCAGACTCCGGCGGGTAAAGTCTTGCATGTCGTCCTCCCTGTGATGCTTTTTTGTCGTCTTATGCTTTGTCGTCTTATGGTTTTTCGTCTTATGAACTACGCGTTCATGCGCTTGCCCGTTGCATCGTCGAACAGATGAACGAGGGACGGGTCGGGCTTCAGCCGCACCTTGTCGCCCGGGTTGAACTGGTGACGCTCGCGGAAGACCGCGACGACCTGCTCGCCACCGACCTTGGCAAACACTTGCGTCTCCGAGCCGGTCGGCTCGACCACGATGATCTCGGCCTCGGCGCCGTCATCGGCGATGGTGAAATGCTCCGGCCGCACGCCGTAGACTGCGGGCCGGCCGTCCGAGGCCGCCGGCGCGGTCTTGAGCGGCAACTTGACGCCGTTCGGTCCCTCGAAGGTGGCAACGCCGTTCACGCGAACATGACCTTTGAGAAAGTTCATCGCGGGCGAGCCGATGAAGCCGGCGACGAACTGATTGTCGGGCTTGTCGTAAAGCTCGAGCGGCGTGCCCATCTGCTCGACGATGCCGTCATGCATGACGACGATCTTGTCGGCCATGGTCATGGCCTCGATCTGGTCGTGGGTGACGTAGACGGTCGTCGTCTTCAGCCGCTGGTGCAGCTCCTTGATCTCGGTGCGCATGGCGACGCGCAGCTTGGCGTCCAGGTTCGACAAGGGTTCGTCGAACAGGAAGACCTGCGGATCGCGCACGATGGCGCGGCCCATGGCGACGCGCTGGCGCTGGCCGCCGGAGAGCTGGCGCGGATAGCGGTCGAGCAGCGGCGACAGCGCCAGGATCTCGGCGGCGCGCTTGACGCGCTTGTTGATCTCGTCCGAGCTGGCATTGCGCAGCTTCAGCGAGAAGCCCATGTTCTCGGCCACCGTCATGTGCGGATAGAGCGCGTAATTCTGGAACACCATCGCAATGTCCCGCTCCTTGGGCTGGACATTGTTGACGACGCGGTCGCCGATCGAGATCGTGCCGGAGGTGATGTTCTCGAGACCGGCGAGCATGCGCAGAAGCGTCGACTTGCCGCATCCGGAAGGACCGACCAGAACGACGAACTGGCCGTCCTCGATCGGAATCGTCACGCCGTGCAGGACTTCAAAATTGCCGAACGATTTCCGCACGTCGCGGATTTGCACAGACGACATCTAGCTCCCTCCTCGAAAGTCCACGACGCCTCTAGCGCCGTGACCGTCTTGTTTTTCAGACTTCACCGAACGAAGCCCGATCTTAGCGGGCGACATTGTCGGTAGTTTGTGCGGTTTTGGCAATTTGTCTTTGGTTAGTCGTTGCTGGTAGCGCTGTCAACGTTCCTTTGTTTGCAGGACTGACTGTGTTAAGAGCAGCAAATGGGTCGAAAACGCACCAAGTCAGGCAAAATCCGGCTGGCCGAAGTGGCCGAGCTCGCCGGCGTCAGCCCGATTACCGCGTCCCGCTTCTTCCGCAATCCCGAGGCGCTTTCGGTCGCCAAGCGGACACGGGTCGAGAGCGCCGCCAAGGAGCTCGGCTATGTGCCCAACCTTGCCGCACGCGCGTTGGCCTCGCAACGCACCGAAGTCATCGGTGTATTGATCCCTTCCCTCACCAATAACGTGTTCTCGGACGTACTGCGCGGCATCTATGATGCGTCGGAGGGCAGCCGTTACTCGATCCAGTTGTCCAACACGCGCTACAGCATTCTCCAGGAAGAGAGATTGCTGCGCCTGTTCCTGGCGCAGAAGCCGGCCGGGCTGATCGTCACCGGCATCGACCAGACCGCGGAATCCCGCGCGATGCTGGAAGCCGCGGACTGCCCGATCGTGCAGATCATGGAAATCGGCCCGGATCCGGTCGACATGATGATCGGCTTTTCGCACTACGATGCAGCTCGTGCGGCGGTTGCGCACCTGTTCGAACAAGGTCACCGCATGATCGGCTTCGTCGGCGCGCGCATGGATCCGCGGGTGCAGCGGCGGCTGGACGGATATGTCTCGGCCATGAAGGACGCTGGACTGTTCGAGCAACGCCTCGTCGTCACGACCGCTACACCGACTTCTGTGACGCTCGGCGGAGCTTTGTTCACCGATCTCCTGGCGCGGGAGCCTGACATCGATGCGGTGTTCTGCGCCAATGACGATCTCGCGCTCGGCGTGCTGTTCGAATGCCGGCGCCGGGAGATCGAGGTGCCCGGGCAGATCGCCATCGTGGGCTTCAACGACCTCGAATTCATGGCCTCCGCCGTCCCCACCCTCACCAGCGTCCGCACCAACCGCTATGAGATGGGGAAGACGGCCGCCACCATGCTGATCAACGCCATCGAAGGGCAGCGCCCGGAGCAGCCGGTGCTCGATCTCGGCTTCAAGGTGATCGAGCGGCAAAGCTCATTGGCACGGCGTTCGGACAGCAGGCCAGCCATTTCCGCCGCGGGTGCGGTGAACAAAATGATAGCGTTACCAAGTAGCGGCGACTAGTATCGGACTCGTGAGGAAACGACCCGCCAGCGGGAACGCAGATCATCGCTCGCGCCGTTGGGCATTGCATGCCGACACGATGAGACGGGCGCCAGTGCGTTTGCATTGCAGGAGAAACCAATGACAAAGAAACCAACCAATGGGCATGCGACCGGCAGCAACGGTACTCGCCGTCATCTTCGCTCGCAGGAATGGTTCAACAACCCGCATAATCCGGGCATGACCGCTCTCTATATGGAGCGTTACCTCAATTACGGTCTCACCCGCGCCGAATTGCAGTCCGGCAAGCCGATCATCGGCATCGCCCAGACAGGCAACGATCTCTCTCCCTGCAACCGCCACCACATCGAACTCGCCCATCGCGTCCGCGAGGGCATCCGCGAAGCCGGCGGCATCGCGATGGAATTCCCGACGCATCCGATCCAGGAGACCGGCAAGCGCCCAACGGCGGCGCTCGACCGCAACCTCGCCTATCTCGGCCTCGTCGAAATCCTCTACGGCTATCCGCTCGACGGCGTGGTGCTCACCACCGGCTGCGACAAGACCACGCCGGCCTGCATGATGGCGGCGGCGACCGTCAATCTGCCCGCAATCGTGCTGTCGGGCGGCCCGATGCTCAACGGCTGGCACGCTGGCGAGCGCACGGGCTCCGGCACCATCGTCTGGAAGTCGCGCGAGCGGCTTGCGGCCGGCGAGATCGACTATGAAGAGTTCATGGAGATCGTGGCCTCCTCGGCCCCCTCCGTCGGCCATTGCAACACCATGGGCACGGCGTCGACCATGAACGGCCTTGCCGAGGCGCTCGGCTTCTCGCTGCCGGGCTGCGCGGCGATCCCCGCGCCCTATCGCGAGCGCGGCCAGATCGCTTATGAGACGGGCAAGCGCATCGTCGAGATGGTCTGGGAGGACCTCAAGCCCTCGGACATTCTGACTCGCAAGGCTTTCGAGAACTGCATCGTGATCAACTCGGCGATCGGCGGCTCGACCAACGCGCCGATCCACATCAACGCACTGGCCCGCCACATCGGCGTCGAGCTCTCGATCGAGGACTGGCAGAAGGTCGGCCACGACGTGCCGCTGCTGGTCAACATGCAGCCGGCCGGCTTCTATCTCGGCGAGGAATTCCACCGCGCCGGCGGCGTGCCGGCGGTGGTGCGCGAGCTGATGAAGCACAAGCGCATCCATGAGGATGCGGTCACGGTCAACGGCCGCGGTATCGGCGAGAACTGCAAGAACGCACCGGAGCCAGACAACGACGTGATCTGGACTTACGACAAGCCGCTGGTGAAGGACGCCGGCTTCCTGGTGCTGAAGGGCAATCTGTTCGATTCCGCGATCATGAAGACCAGCGTGATCTCCAAGGAATTCCGCGACCGCTACCTCAGCAACCCGAAGGACCTCAACGCCTTCGAGGGCCGCGCCATCGTGTTCGAAGGGCCCGAGGATTACCACGAGCGGATCGACGATCCCTCCCTCGATATCGACGAACGCTGCGTGCTGTTCATCCGCGGCACCGGTCCGATCGGCTACCCCGGCGGCGCCGAGGTCGTGAACATGCAGCCGCCGGCAGCATTGATCAAACGCGGCATCCTGTCCCTGCCCTGCATCGGCGACGGCCGGCAGTCCGGCACCTCGGGCTCGCCCTCCATCCTCAATGCTTCGCCGGAAGCCGCCGCCAATGGCGGTCTTGCGATCCTCAAGACCGGCGACAAGGTGCGCATCGACCTCAACAAGGGCAGCGCCAACATCCTGATCTCGGACGAGGAGCTGAAGAAGCGCCATGCCGAGCTCAAGGCCAATGGCGGCTTCAAGCATCCGCCGAACCAGACGCCGTGGCAGGAGATCTACCGCAACACCGTCGGCCAGCAATCGACCGGTGCCTGCATGGAGCTCGCGACACGCTATCAGAACGTCGCCGGCACGTTTGGCGTGGCGCGGGATAATCACTAGGCGAAGTGCGCGTAGCCCAAGCGAGCGAAGCGACACCCGGGACACCGCTCCCGGATATCGCGCTCGCGCGCTTATCCGAGCTACGGCACCTCAAATTCAAGGTGAGGAGAACAACAACATGGCAGATCGCCTCAAGGGAAAGCGCGCCGTCGTCACGGCGGCTGCGGCAGGAATCGGGCGCGCATGCGCCATCGCCTTCGCGCGTGAAGGCGCGACCGTCATCGCCACCGACATCAACGAGAGCGGCATCGCGAGCCTGACCAAGGAAGGCATCGCCGAGGTCGCAAAGCTCGACGTCCGCAACACTGCCGAAGTCAACGCCTTTGCCAAGCGCGTCGGCAAGATCGACATCCTGCTCAACGCCGCCGGCTTCGTCCATCACGGCACCATCCTGGAGTGCTCGGAAGAAGATTTCGACTTTTCGTTCGACCTCAACGTCAAGTCGATGCACCGGACCATCAAGGCCTTCCTGCCGGACATGCTGGCGGGCGGTGGCGGCAGCATCGTCAACATCTCGTCTTGCGCCGCGCTGAGGCCGCCGGCAAACCGCTATGTCTACAGCGCGTCGAAAGCGGCCGTGTCGCTACTGACGCGCGCGGTCGCGCTTGACTTCATCACCAAGGGCATCCGCTGCAACTCGATCTGCCCCGGCACCGTCGAGACGCCCTCGATGCTCGACCGCGCCGCAGCGCAGGGGCCGCAAGGCAAGGAGATGTTCATCTCCCGCCAGAAGATGGGCCGCCTCGGCACTGCGGAGGAGATCGCATCCATGGCGGTTTATCTCGGCAGCGACGAGAGCGCCTTCACCACCGGCGTCGACCTCGTCGTCGACGGCGGCTACATGCTCTGAGGCTGGGGATCAAATTTCATGAACAGGATCGATCTCAACGGCCGTGTCGCCGTCGTCACTGGCGGAGCGCAGGGCTTTGGCCGCGCAATCACCAGCCGCTTTGTCGCCTCCGGCGCCAAGGTCGCGATCTGGGATTTCGACGCTGCACTCGCAGATAAGACGGCAAAAGAGATTGGCGGCGAAATAAAAGTCTTCAAGGTCGACGTCACCGACACCGCGGCCGTCGAGCAGGCGCGCGATGCGACTCTGGCCGCCTTCGGCAAGATCGACATCCTCGTCAACAATGCAGGCATTGCCGGAATCAACAAACCAGTCTGGGAGACTGATCTCGAGGAATGGCGCAAGGTGCTGCGCATCAACCTCGACGGCCCTTTCATCTGCTGCAAGGCGATCGTGCCGGCGATGCTCGAGCGGAAATACGGGCGCATCGTGAACATCGCTTCCATCGCAGGCAAGGAAGGCAATCCGAACGCGGCGCACTATTCGGCGTCCAAGGCCGGCCTGATCGCGCTGACGAAATCGCTCGGCAAGGAATTGGCGGCACACGACATTCTCGTCAACGCGGTGACGCCGGCAGCAGCGAAGACCGCAATCTTCGACCAGATGACGCAGCAGCATATCGATTTCATGCTGTCGAAGATCCCGAAGGGGCGCTTCGTGCTGGTGGAGGAACTCGCTGCGATGGTAGCCTGGCTCGCGTCCGAGGACTGCGCGTTCTCGACCGGGGCGGTGTTCGACATTTCGGGTGGACGGGCGACCTATTGAGGACATCATGATCCGGGAAGGTGGATGCCTATGCGGCGCGGTGCGGTTCAAGGCGGACGGCGAGCCGCTCAACGTCCGCATCTGTCATTGCCGCATCTGCCAGAAGGCGATGGGCTCACCCTATTTCGCTCGCGCGCAGTTTGATCAGCGCGCGCTGGCCGTCGAGGGCGATACTGCGCGCTACCCGTCGTCGGAGAACATCGACCGCGTGTTCTGCAAGCACTGCGGCACGCGCCTGTTCGCCTGGCGGCGCAACGGCACGCTGGCGGGCGTGGCGCTTGCGACCTTCGACGACCGCAACGCCTTTGCGCCGACCGAGCACATCTGGGTGTCGGAAAAGCTCGCCTGGCTGAAGCTCGACGACGGCTTGATCCAATATCAGACGACGATCCCTGTATGAGTTGCGAGATGGCACGGCGGCCTGCTGCTGGTAGTCCATTTGCAGCGTGGCATTTCGGAACCGGTCTCCCTATGTTGAGCTGAAGCGTTGCTGCACCGGCGGGTTGGCTGGGTCGGCTGCAAGGCCACGAGGCAAACCGGGACAGACGAGCCGTGAACATCTCTTTCTATGATCTTTCCGTCTGGGCGCTGCCACTGGTGCTCGCCATCACCTTCCATGAGGCCGCGCACGCCTTCGTCGCGGACAGGCTCGGGGACAACACAGCTTCGCAGCTCGGCCGCGTCAGCTTCAACCCGCTCCGGCATATCGATCCGTTCGGAACCGTGATCCTGCCGGCGATGCTGCTGTTCGCACATTCGCCGTTCTTGTTCGGCTATGCCAAGCCGGTGCCGGTGAACTTCCGCAAGCTGAACAATCCCAGGCTCGACATGGTCTGGGTTGCACTGGCCGGGCCCGTCACGAACATCCTGCTGGCGCTAGCCGCAGCCTTCGCCTTCCACGCCCTGCCGCTGGTGCCCGCAAGCGCGGCGAAATGGGTTGCCGACAACCTCAAGAATGCCCTCATCATCAACGCGGTGCTGGCCGTCTTCAACATGATGCCGATCCCGCCGCTCGACGGGGGCCGCGTCGCGGTCGGATTGTTGCCGCGGCAGCTCGCTTGGCCACTCGCCCGTCTCGAGCCTTTCGGTATGCTGATCCTGATCGGCCTCTTGATCCTGCTGCCGCTCGCGGGCTCGCAGTTCGGTCTAAATCTTGATGTTATTTCAGCAATACTGCGAACGTTGACCGGTCATGTGATTCAGGCTGTTCTGTTCCTGACCGGCAACGCGTAGTTGAACATGACACCCGAACACAGGCCGAAGGGCCAGAGGCCGACTTGGTCAAAGCTGCCGATATGCTGATCGCGCGACGCGCCGACACCCGCGCCCGTGCGGATTTTGCCACCTGGAAAATGATGGCCAAGCTCAACGGCGCGTCGGCGCTGCCTCCGGAAGCCCAGGAGTTCCTCAACAGCTACAAGAACCTGCTGACGCAGATCAGCGAGGACGAGGCTACCGAAGCCACCATTGGCGCGATCTACAAGGCCTACTACGCGGAGATGGGCGGTGCAGGCACCCCGCCCGACGTTCGCCCACGCCAACCTGAAACTGCGGCGGACAATGTTACCGCCTTTCGCCGCCCGGCGCCGAAGCCGAAGCAGGCAGCCTCCTTTGGGGCGGCGGCATTCGCCGGAACCCAGAAACGGCCCCTTCCCGTGGCGCTGATCTTCGTCTGCCTGGTCGTGGTCTATGTTGGTATCCGGCTCTACTGGCGCTGAACCGTCTTTTTCTTCTTCGCGTCCGGAGGGGTGAAGATGATATCGACGGTACGTTCGAACCGGTCCTCGGTCAGTCCTGCAGGCGGCTGCGGGATGGGATCCGACTTGCGGACGATCGATACCGCCGCAGCATCGTAGGCCGTATCCCCCGACGACTCCACGACGTCCACCGACAGCACGTTGCCCTTCCGGTTGATCGCGAAGCTCACCTTGACCTTCTGGTTATTGGGCACTTTGCCTTCCGGATTGACCTTGTGCAGCGCCAGATGCGCGCTGATTTTGCGATTCCAATCGGCCGTCAGCTTCAGGATGTCCTTGCCGATACCGATGACCGGCGCCAGCGCCTTCTCGGCCTCGCGGGCATCCTCCTCCAGCGTCTGCCGCGCGGTCGCAACGGATTTCGGCGACGCCTCGGCGGACGGAGTCTCGACCGCCTGAATCTTCGGATCGTCTTCCGCCGGCTTCTTTGCGTTGTTCTCGGTCACGACCCGGTCGGGATCCTCGACCTCCTGCGATTGATCCTTTGGAAGCTCGGTCTCCTTGGTCTCGGCCTTCTGCTCGGGAAGCGCCTGCTGCTCCTGCATGGCTTCGCTGTCGGGCCCCGGCGGCAGATCGGTTTCTGGCGCCTTGGGCGAGGCCATCTCCACGGCGAACTCTGCACCGTTGGCGCCAAGGCCGTCGCCGTCGTCGTCGGTGCGCAAATGAGCCAGCGCCAGCGCTGCACCACCCAGATGGAGCGCCAGCGCCGCCACTGCCGCCAAGATCCAGAGCCTCCGGGATGGTCTGAGTTCGTCCGACATGAACCGGCCTCTAAGGCTGAGCGGCGCCTGGCGCAGGCGCCCCCGGCGCGCCTTCCAGCGCGACCAGTTTCACCCGCGTATAGCCGCCCGAACGCAGGAGTTCCATGACGCCCATCAACTCGCCGTACGGCACCGACTTGTCGGCGCGAAGGAAGACATACTTATCCTTGCTCATATCGGACAGGCCGTCGAGGGTCCCGATCAACTCGGCCCGGTGAACCGGGTTCTCTCCGATCGCAAGCGTCAGATCGGGCTTGATGCTGAGATAAGTCGGCTTGTCCGGTTTCTTCTGCGGCGTCGCGCTCGACGTCGGCAGATCGATCGGCAGGTCGACGGTGGAAAGCGGCGCTGCGACCATGAAGATGATCAGCAGCACCAGGATGACGTCGATGAACGGCGTGACGTTGATGTCATGCGTTTCAGAGAAATCGTCGTCTTCGCCGTCGTTGTCTGCAAGCGAAACGCCCATGGTTCACTCCGCTGCGCGCGAATGCACGCTGCCGTGGCTGCGGTCGAGGTCGCGCGAGAGCAGCCGTCCCGCCGCGCCCGACGCGCGGCTGACCAGCTCGAGATAGCTCTTCGTCACGCGCGAAAAGTGGTTGTAGATGATGACGGCGGGAATGGCGGCCACGAGGCCGATCGCGGTGGCGAGCAGCGCTTCGGCGATGCCGGGCGCGACGACCGCGAGGTTTGTAGTCTGCGACTTCGAGATGCCGATGAAGCTGTTCATGATGCCCCAGACCGTGCCGAACAGACCGACGAACGGCGAGGTCGAACCGATGGTGGCGAGCACGCCCATGCCGATGCGGATGCGCCGCTGTTCGGCCCGCACGATTTCGGAGAAGCTCGAAGCCGCCCGCTCCTTGATGCCGGCATCGCTGGACAATCCGGCCGACATCCGCGCCTCACGCAGCGCTGCCGCCAGGAAGGACGGCAGGATGCCGGGCTTGGTGCCGAGGGCCATCTGCGCTTCGGCGAGCGAGCGCGCCTCCGCGATCTTCTTCAGTGCCGAACGAAGCTTGGTGGAGGCGACCGACAGTTCGATCGACTTGGCGATGAAGACGGTCCAGGTCATCAGCGATGCGAAGGCGAGCCCGACCATTACCGCTTTCACGATGACGTCCGCCGACATGAACATCACCCACGGCGACAATTCCTTCATGGCCGGCGCGACGGCGGCCGCATCGGGCTTTGCTGTCGTCGAAACGGTGGCCGCGGGAGCAGCGGGCGCAGCGGGAGCAGTTGCCGTCGAGGCCGAAGGCGCTGGGGTTGCAGGCGCGGTGGCTGCTGGCGCCACCGGCGTCGGGTCGGCCGGCTGAGCCACCGATTGCGCCGGTGCCGGGGGGCTTTGTGTCTGAGCAGAAACGGGAGATGCGAGCCAGATGCCCGCCAACATCAAAGCTGCGGCAAAGCTTGCTTGCAAGGACATGGTCTTCATACTTCGGCCCAGTAGCGAATGAGGTTGTGATAGATACCCGTCAATTTGACCGTTTCGGGATCGTCACGCCCGAGCCGTTCCACCAGCGCCTGTATCGCGGTGTCGAGGTCGAAGATCATGCTCCGGGCTTGATCGTCCCGTATCATGCTCTGAAGCCAGAAGAAAGACGCAACCCGCGTTCCCCTCGTCACCGGGGTGACCAGATGGAGGCTGGTCGAGGGATAGAGCACGCAGTCCCCGGCTGGCAACTTGACTTCGTGCGAACCGTAGGTGTCCTCGATCACGAGTTCGCCACCGTCGTACTCCTCCGGCTCGGCGAGGAACAGCGTGACCGACAGGTCCGTGCGGATGCGAAGGCCGGTCAGGCGATCGCCGCGGATCGCATTGTCGACATGCAGGCCGAAATGATGGCCGCTGCTCGCCGCATAGCGGTTGAACAGCGGCGGGAAAATCTGCAGCGGAATCGCCGCCGCGATGAAGCGCGGATTCGATGTCAGCGCCGAGATGATCCGGTTGCCGAGCTTGCGCGCGACCTCGCTGTCCGGCGTCAATTGCTCGTTGCGCTTGACCATGGCCGACTGCGCACCGGCGGTGGAGCGACCGTCCTCCCAGTCACTGACGTCCATGATGCGGCGGAAATCCGCCACATCATCCTTGCTGAGAATGCCAGGCAGGCACGTCAACATGATCAGAACTTCGCTGTCGTCACGACGTAGAACGCCCGTCCCGGCGCAACCGCCACGAAAGGTACTGCGCTGCGATAGAGCGTATCGTAGTACAGCTTGTTGGTGAGATTCTGTGCGTAGAGCTTCATGGTCCAGTTCTGGTCGATCTTCTTTTCGACGAACGCGTCGAAGCGCCAATAGCTCGGCAGTTCGTTGCCGGTGTTGGCCGCGAACGTGCCGCCATAGACCTTGGAACGGTACACCGCCTGACCGCCAATCTCCCAACCGTCATCGAACTTGTACTTCGAGAGCATGCTGAACGACTGGTGGGCAATATTGGCAAGCTGCAGCCCGCGATTCGAGGCGACGCCACTCTGCGTAACCTTCGACTGCATCAGCACCAGGCCGCCGAAGATGCTCCAGCGGTCGGTGATCTTGCCCTCCGCCTCGATGTCGATGCCCTGGATTCTGTAGGCTGCGCCGGAGGTGAGAAGACCGCTGACGGTCTCGCGTGCGTTGTCCTTCGTTGTCTGGAACAGCGCGGCGGTGACCAGCAGGTGCCGATCAGCCAGTTCCCATTTGGTTCCGAGTTCGGCAGCCTTGTTGCGCTCAGGCCCCAGCAAAATGGTCGAGTTGGCGGGAACGCCGCCGTAGTCGGTGCCCGTCGCGTCCAGCTCCGAACCGAACGGATTGGCCGAGGTAGCATACGCCGCATAGATGCTGCCGATCGACACCGGCTTGTAGACCACGCCGACGTTATAATTGACGAGATCGGCGGTCTGCTTGAGGTAGGCCGAGTTTGTGGACGAGCTCTGGCTATAGCCGTCGTAGCGGACGCCGCCATTGACGATGACCGTGTCCTGCCAGTTCGCGGTGTCCATGACATAGACGCTGCTGGTGTTGACGCCATAGCGCGTCGGATTTCCCACCAGCGAGGGCGTGTTGCTGAAGGGAATGTTGGTGTACTGCGGAGAGTACAGATTGACTCCCGTGACAGCCCCGTTGCTCGTCGAACCGCCGCCGAACAGTTCCGACGAGAGACCGGTGTAGCGGTCGATCGAGATGTTCTCGTTCGAATATTCGACACCGAGCACGGCGGTGTGCTTGACCCCTCCGGTGTCGAGCTTGAACGTGGCCTCGTTCTGGTTGGCCCACACGTCAACGTTCTGGTAGCGGCTCTGCGCGCTCGCCGTCGTCGTCCAGAGCAGCGGATTGGGATTGGTCGTGTTCGGGTTCTGCGGCAGCGTGCCGATGTAATTGAGCAGCGCGTGCTCGCCGCGCACCTTGCTGGTCAGGGTAATGGCCTCGTTGACCTTGTACTCGATCGTGCCGGTACCGAAATCCTGCCGCGCGGTCTGGAAGTCACGGTTGAGGAAGCCGTACCAATTTCCACGCGGAATGCCCGCCGAGGTCACCGGCACGTTGCCTTGCTTGTAATAGGGTACGCCGAAATCGGGATAGCCGCTGAGATCGGTATGGACGTAGTTCGTCGTGATCTTGATGTCGTTGGTCGGGGTATACTTGGTCGAGATGAAGCTGCCCCAGCGATTGTCCGTGACGTAGTTGCGTCCGGCGACGTTGGCGTCCTGGAACAGACCACCGGTACGCACCGAGAAGGTCGGGTCGATGACCTGGTTGACGTCGAGCGTAACGCGCTTGGTCATATCGGTACCGAACTCGGTGCCGATGCGCTTGAAGTTGACGTCGCCCGCCTGCTTGGTGACGATGTTGATGGCGCCGCCGGCGGTGCCGCGGCCGGCATAGGAGGATGCAGGACCGCGCAGAATCTCGATCTGCTCGGTGAAGAAGTTCTCGCGGATGGAAACGGCGGGATCGCGGATGCCGTCGATGAAGACGTCGTTGCGTGCGTCGAATCCGCGGATGAAGAAGCGGTCGCCGAACGCGTTGCCGCCCTCGCCCGAGCCGAGCGTCACGCCCGCGGTCGAGCGTCCGATCTCCTTCAGCGTCGTGGCGTTCTTGTCCTCGAGCACTTCCTTGCTCAGCACCGTAATGGTCTTCGGTGTGTTCAGCATCTTCTCGGGAAACTTGCCCGAGGCCTGGACATGATCGACCTTGTAGGGCGCCGCCGGATCGGCATAGGGATTGCCATCGGGCGCGCCCGATGGCGTCGTGGGAGCCGACTGCTGGGCCGTCTGCAGGGGCTGCGCGGCACGGCGAAGCGCGTTGCGCGCACGCACCTGCTCCGGCGAGGGCTTCGAGGTCGTCGGGCGCGGACGCTCGACCGGAGCATCGACCGTCACCGGCGGCAGGCTCGACTGCTGCGCTTGCGCGCCGCCCGACACCGACGCCACCGCGATCAAGCTCGCAACCGCCGAAGCCCTTTTGCCGGAAACGCCCGCGAACCTCTCATCCACCGGATCGAATGCTGCGACCGAACGCAACGACTTCGGTGCGACCACCTGCCCCATTACCAAACGCCCCATCTTCCTGTTCGCTCATTCAATTCGACGAACGATGGCTGTTGGTATCGGCGACAAAATAGCGGGTCAATGCGAGCCGCTCGCGAGAACCCTTAAATCAATCCAGATCAAAGCGATTCTAAACTGCAGTTTGAAATCGTTCTAAAACATGATTGGATTCGTTCTAAAGATAACTCAGAAAGACCCGCTCGCTCTCAGTCGCTGCTGGGCGGCTTCATCAGCGAAAACAATTCGTCGACAGTCTTTTGCGCGACGGCGCGCACGCGATCAGTGCCCTCCATGCCGGCAATGTTGACGCCGTTGACGACGGCTTTGATCTCGTCGCGAAAGTCAGTGAGGAAGCGCAAGGGATCGCGCTGCTCGTTGGCGACACGCGCGATCAATCCCGTGATCAGAATCTGACACGCGATCAGCTTGCCGTTCAGCTCGTCCATCCTGCGCTCCATTCGTGGCGGCGCCGATATGAACGATGCCGAAATGCCTGACAACCGAAACGGCCGCTACGCGACTTAGAACCGTTCTTGCAATCGATCCGAACACCGTTCAGTGCAACGGCACTCGGCCTGAGCGCTCCGCTGCAGGTGCCATGCGAGAGCGGCCAGCGGATCGGTCATGCCGGGAACATGCATCGCATCACATCACCGCGCCAGACCACTGCCGAGGGGCGCAAAGCTTTCCAATTGTTTAGGATTCTCAACCGATAGTGCTGTTTACACTTGAACTTGGCGTGTAATATACATCGCGATGGAACTCTACGACTGCCCCATTATTCGTAGCTGAGGGCATGCGAGCCGACACGAGACCACATGAAAACGTCCCGGCCGATCCTCTGGCTTCTGATCATCGCGGCCGTGGCCTCCGCGGGCTATTATAGTTGGCAGAAATTCGGCTCGTCCCAAGCTGAAAAAGCCCGGACCGCACAAGCGCCTCGCCCGTCCGCTGTCCCCGTCAGCGTTGCTCCGGTCCAGAGGACCGACTTTCCTGTCTACCTCACTGGTCTGGGCACGGTTCAGGGCTTCAATACGGTTCAGATCAGAAGCCGCGTGGATGGCCAGATCAACAAGCTCGAGTTCAAAGAGGGCCAGATCGTCAAGCAAGGCGAGCTTCTGGTATCGATCGATCCCCGCCCTTATCAAGCCGCGCTCGACCAGGCCAAGGCCAAGAAGGCGCAAGACGAGGCTAGTCTCGCCAACGCCAATCTCGAGCTCCAGCGGGCCATGAGGCTCGGCGAGTTCGCCACGGCGCAGCGGGTCGATACCCAGCGCTCGACCGTGGCCCAGCTCACCGCCCAGATCGCCGCCGACGAAGCCGCCGTCGCCAACGCCCAGACCCAGCTCGACTACACCCAGATCAAGGCACCGATAACCGGTGTCGCAGGGCTCCGCCAGGTCGACATCGGTAACATCGTCAACGCATCGACGCAGACGGGCATCGTCACGATCTCGCAGGTCGAGCCGATCACGGTGATCTTCACGGCACCGGAAGACCAGCTCCCCTATATCAGCGAGGGCCAGAAGGCCGGCGCCCTGAAGGTGATCGCCTTCACAACGGACGGCAAGAAGACGCTGGCCGAGGGCAAGCTCGCGGTCATCAACAACCAGGTCGACACCACCAGCGGAACGATCCGGCTCAAGGCGGTGTTCGACAACAAGGACCACGCGCTGTGGCCGGGCCAATCGGTCTCGACGCGGCTCCTGGTACGGACGCTGAAGGATGCGACCGTGGTTCCGGATGACGCGGTCCAGCATTCGACCAACGGCCTCTACGCCTATACGGTCAATCAGGACAACAAGGCCGAGCTGCACAAGGTCAAGGTCCGTTATGCCATCGACGGACGTTCGGTCATTGAGGAAGGGCTGAGCCCCGGCCAGCAGGTCATCGTCGGCGGTCAGTTCAAGGTGCAACCCGGAAGCCTCGTCTCGACGGCGGTGGCAAGCTCGGATCCAGCCCAGAACAAGGTGCGACAGGAATGATCGGAGGCGGGATTTCGGCACCTTTCATCCGTTATCCCATCGGCACCTCGCTGCTGATGGCCGGCATTCTCTTCGTCGGTCTCGTCGCCTATCCCCTGCTGCCGGTCGCGCCGCTGCCGCAGGTGGACTTCCCGACCATCCAGATCACCGCCAACCTGCCGGGCGGCAGCCCCGAGACGATGGCCTCGTCGGTGGCGCAACCGCTCGAGCGGCAATTCGCCCAGATTCCGGGCATCGCGCAGATGACCTCGACGAGCTATCTGGGCACGGCATCGATCACCATCCAGTTCGATCTCAATCGCAGCATCGACGGCGCGGCCAACGACGTCCAGGGGGCGATCAACGCCGCCAGCGGGCAATTGCCGAAAAACCTGCCCTCGCCGCCGACCTACCGCAAGGTCAATCCGGCGGATGCCCCGATCCTGCTGCTGTCGGCGACGTCAGAGACGCTACCTCTGACCAGCGTCAGCGACGCGGTCGACGCCCAGCTCGCGCAGCAGATCAGCCAGCTTTCGGGCGTCGCGCAGGTCTTCATCGGCGGCCAGCAGAAACCATCCATCCGCATTCAGGTCGATCCCGGCAAGCTTGTGGCAAAGGGCCTGTCGCTGGAAGACGTGCGCAGCGCGATCGCGATCACCACGGTCGACAGCCCCAAGGGCAATATCGACGGCGAGAAGCGCGCCTATACGATCTACGCCAACGACCAGCTCACGCAGTCGAAGGACTGGAACGACGTTATCATCGCCTATCGCAACGGCGGTCCGTTGCGAATCCGCGACATCGGCCAGGCTGTCAGCGCTGCCGAGGACGCCAAGCAGGCGGCCTGGGCGAACGGGAAGCGCGGCGTGTTCCTGGTGATATTCAAGCAGCCCGGTGCCAATGTCATCGAGACCGTCGACCGCATCAAGGCGACCCTTCCCCGCCTCGTGGCCGCAATTCCGCCTGCCATCAAGATCGAGCTGATCAGCGACCGGACCACGACCATCCGTGCCGCGGTCGAAGACGTCCAGTTCACGCTGCTGCTGACCATCGCCCTCGTGGTGATGGTCATCTTCGTCTTCCTGCGTAACTTCTGGGCCACCGTCATTCCCACGGTGACGGTGCCATTGGCATTGTTGGGCGCGTGCGCCTTGATGTGGGTGGTCGGCTATTCGCTCGATAATTTGTCGCTGATGGCGCTCACCATTGCGGTCGGATTCGTGGTCGACGACGCCATCGTGATGCTCGAGAACATCACCCGCTACATCGAAGAAGGCGACTCGCCGATGGAGGCCGCCTTCAAGGGCTCCAAGGAAATCGGCTTCACCATTGTGTCTATCAGCATCTCGCTGGTCGCGGTGCTGATCCCCCTGTTGCTGATGGGTGGCATCATCGGGCGCCTGTTCCGCGAGTTCGCGGTGGTGCTCGCGATGACCATCTTCGTCTCGATGTTCGTGTCGCTGACGCTGACGCCGATGATGGCTTCACGCTTCCTGCGCGCGCATGGCGAGGTGACCCACGGCAGGGTCTACCAATGGAGCGAGCGCGCCTTCGACGGATTGCTGCGCGGCTACGAGTATGTGCTCGACCACGCCCTGGCCTGGCGCCGTACTACGCTGGCGATCTTCTTCGTCACGCTCGGATTGTCGATCTACCTGTTCGTCCTGATTCCGAAGGGCTTCTTCCCGCAGCAGGACGTCGGCCTCATCACGGCGACATCCGAAGCCTCCCAGGACATTTCGTTCAAGGAAATGGTCAGACGTCAGGAGCAGCTCGGCAAGATCATCCTGGCAGATCCGGACGTGGCCAGCGTTGCCATGTCGATCGGCGGCAGCGGCCGCGCCGGCAACAACGGCAACCTGTTCATCACGCTGAAGCCGCGCGAAATGCGGGAGGCCTCGGCGCAGCAGATCATCGCGCGGCTGCGTCCGCAGTTCGACAAGGTCGAGGGCGCCCGCCTCTACATGCAGGCCGCCCAGGACGTCCGGCTTGGCGGCCGGCCGACGCGGACGCAGTTCGAGTTCACGCTCCAGGACGCCAATCTGGACGAGCTCAACGAATGGGCGCCGAAGATCCTGGCCAAGATGCAGACGCTGCCGGAGCTGCGCGACGTCGCGACCGACCAGCAGACGCGGGGCACTACGGTGCAGCTCAAGATCAACCGCGACACCGCCGCCCGTTACGGCATCCAGCCGCAGCTGATCGACGACACGCTCTATGACGCATTCGGACAGCGGCAGGTCACGCAATATTTCACCCAGCTCAACACCTACAAGGTGATCCTCGAAGTCCTGCCGGAGATGCAGGGTAATCTCGACACCTTGAACAAGCTCTATTTGAAATCGCCGCTAACCGGCGAACAGGTGCCGCTCTCGACCTTTGCGACCTGGAGCACCGATCCGGTCCGCCCGCTCTCGATCAGCCATCAGGGCCAGTTCCCGTCGATCACGATCAGCTTCAACCTCGCTCAAGGTGTGGCGCTCGGTCAGGCGACTGAGGCCGTGCAGCGGGCGATGGCCGAGCTCGGCACGCCGCCGACACTCAATTCCAGCTTCCAGGGCACCGCGCAGGCGTTCCAGCAATCGCTCGGCACCGTGCCACTGTTGATCCTCGCGGCCCTCGTCGTGGTCTATCTGATCCTCGGCATCCTCTACGAGAGCTACATCCATCCGATCACAATTCTGTCCACCCTGCCCTCGGCCGGCGTCGGCGCGCTCGCGATCCTGATGGCCGCCGGCTTCGATTTCAGCCTGATCGCGCTGATCGGCATCATCCTGCTGATCGGCATCGTGAAGAAGAACGGCATCATGATGGTGGACTTTGCGATCGCCGCCGAACGCGACGAGCACAAGACACCGGAGGAATCGATCCGCCAGGCCGCGCTGCTGCGCTTCCGCCCGATCATGATGACGACGATGGCCGCGCTCTTGGGCGGCGTGCCGCTGATGCTCGGTCACGGGACCGGCGCCGAGATCCGTCAGCCGCTCGGCTACGCCATGGTCGGCGGCCTGCTCGTCAGCCAGGCGCTGACCCTGTTCACCACGCCGGTGGTCTATCTCTATCTCGACGAGCTCAACAACTGGTTCTCCACCTGGGGCCGCTCGGCTGACGGCGAAGGCGACGAGGCGCCCGCGCACGGGAACGTCAAGGAAGCCGCCGAGTAGGCTTGCGCCGTGCCTCCCGCAACGCTACAGCGGGGGCCTTCGCTACACGCCAATGTGGTTTCGTCATGCTCATACAATTCCGACTTGTCGCCCTCGCTGCCGCTGCCATTTTGTCGACCGGCGCCGCGAATGCCCAGCAGAGTGCCAAGAAGAACGCCGCCGCTCCTGCCCCGGCAGCGCAGCCGGCTCCCGCTCCGACGCAAGCGCAGGCGGACGGCACTCCGGGGCAACCCGGCTGGATCGTCCGCTGCAGCAGCCCGAGCCGCGACGCGCCGCTCGAATGCGCGATGGAGCAGAACGCAGTGCTGACCAAGACCGGTCAAACCGTCGTCCTGATTAACATTCGTATCGCGCCCGACACTCGTACGCCGATCGCCCTGCTTCAATTGCCACTCGGCCTCAATCTTCCCCTCGGCGCCAAGCTCCAGGTCGACGAGGGCAAGACGTTCGATCTGCAGATCCAGACCTGTGAGAACCGTGGCTGCTACGCCTCGATACCCGTGGCGCCGGATCTGCTCGCCGCCTTGCGATCAGGCAAGCAGTTGAAGGTCTCCTTCCAGAACATGGCCAAGGAGACGATCGCGATCCCGATGCCGCTGAACGATTTCGCAGCGGCCTACGACAAGATCAAGTAGCGGGCTTCTTCCGCTATTGCCGCGCCATCTGCGCGTTGCCGACAGCATCGCCATCGAGCTTCTGGTCGTCGTGCATGGTGACCGTAACACGCAGCAGACGTCCCTCGTACTCGAACGGCGCCTCGTAATGCGATACGGGGCTGCCACGATCGCGCCCGATGTCGAGCCCGGACCACGAGATCAAGGTGTGGAAGCCGAGCTGGGTCTGGAGCGAACCCGCCGGCTCGCCGTCGATCAGCAGCGTGTATTCCGAGACACCCGTGCGCGCGCCCTTCGCCGGCGGCTCCTTGCGCACGAGCCGCTCGACGTGAACGCCGAGGCGCCGCGCACCCGGAGGCACCTTGCGGTCCGACCGTACGATCTGATGGCTGCCGCCGATGTTGAGATCGTGCGCGAGGAGGCCGCCCTTGACGTAAAGGCTGTAGCCCGAGGTCGCATCGCCGTGTGAGATCAGCACGCCGTCTGCGCCTGCCTCGCCGACCTCGACATGCGCCTCGATCGTGTAGCTGCGGCTGCGTACATCGGGCGCCACGTCCGTCGGCACATGCCCCATCCCGGCGTGGAAGACGAAGCGCCGGCGCGCGCCGTGGAAGCGCGCGGCATTCTCCGCGAAGCGCGGCCCGAAGCGGTCGTCGAGCGGCAATACCTTGTGTTTCCCGGCTTCCTCCCACCATGCGGCGATCATCCGGGCAAGACGCTCCGGCTCCTCGGCCGCGAGGTCGTCGGTTTCGGAGAAATCCTCGTCGAGATGGAACAGCTCCCACTTGTCGTTCTCGAACGGCGTGCCCGACGGATGAAAGGCGACGGCCTTCCATCCGCCGTGCCATAGCCCGCGATGGCCGAACATCTCGAAATATTGCGGCGAGCTCTTCGAGGGTGCAGATGCTTCCGTGATCGAACGCGCAAAGCTCTCGCCTTCCAGCGGCATTTGTTGGCAGCCCGCGATGGTCGCGGGGGCCTCGATGCCGATCAGTTCCAGCAGCGTCGGCGTAAGATCGCAGGCATGAACGAACTGGTGCCGCAACTCGCCTCGGCTTGCGATCTTCTTCGGCCAGTTGATCACGAGGGGATCGCGGATACCGCCGCCATGGGTGTTCTGCTTGTAGCGGCGCAGCGGCGTGTTCGAGGCCATCGCCCAGCCATGCGGGAAATTGCTGTGTGTGTCGGGCCCGCCGATGTCGTCGATGCGGCTGAGCTTTTCAGCGATCGGCTCTGGCTTGAAATTGAACGGTCCCATTGCGTTAACGAAGCCGAGCGGCCCACCCTCCTGGCTCGCGCCGTTGTCGGACATCACGATGATCATGGTGTTGTCGCGGATGCCGGCCGTGTCCAGGAACGAGACGAGCCGGGCGAGATGCCGATCGGAATGGTCGAGCATGCCTGCGAAGGCTGCTTGCAGCCGCGTGAAGACCCTGCGCTCGTCGGCCGAATGCTCCTCCCAGGCCTTGACGCCGTCATTGCGCGCCGGCATCCGCGTTGCCTCCGGCACCAACCCCATGGCCTTCTGGCGCGCCAGTCGCTGCTCGCGCTCGACGTCCCAGCCGTGCGCGAAGGCGGCGTCGTAGCTCATGATGATCTCGGCCGGCGCCTGGTGCGGCGCGTGGCAGGCGCCGAGCGCGACCCAGGTGAGCCAAGGGACATCCGGACGGTCGGCATGATGATCGCCGATGAAGCGGATGGTCTGGTCGATCAGATCCTCGGTCAGATGATAACCCTCGGCATAGGTGCCCGGCGGATCGATATGCGTGTTGTCGGAGACGAGCTCCGGCGCATACTGGTCAGTCTCGGCATCGAGGAAGCCGTAGAAGCGGTCGAAGCCGCGCCCGAGCGGCCAGCCGTCGAACGGACCGGTGGCGCCGCTCTCGGTCAGCGGCGTGACATGCCATTTGCCCACCATGTAGTTGCGGTAGCCGTGCACGCGCAGCATCTCGGCGAGCGTCCCCGCCTCACGCGCGATCTTGCCGCGATAACCGGGATAGCCGGAATCGAAATTGGCAAGACAGCCGACGCCGACCGAATGGTGGTTGCGCCCGGTGAGCAGCGCCGCACGCGTGGTCGAGCACATGGCCGTGGTGTGGAAGCCACTGTAACGCAGGCCGCCCGCAGCGAGCTTGTCGATGGTCGGAGTCCTGATCGCCGAGCCGTAGCAGCCGAAATCGGAGAAGCCGACATCGTCGAACAGCACCACCAGGATGTTCGGCGCGTCTTCGGGCGGCCTCGTCGCCTCCGGCCACCAGGGTTTTGACTCCGCAACCGTCTTGCCGACGGTGCCGCCAAACGGCGTGCCGCTGCCTGCGCTCATCTGCTCCTCCCCGTTCGGCCGGTGAAGGACCGCGTTGACCCAGATCCCGTCCCGGTCTAAATTATAATCAGAATTATGATTATGGTTTCACGCGGATGCAAGCGCGGATGCGGCCATTGTTGAATGAGCCCGAGTTTCGCGACTTCGACCTGCCCGGCGTCGCCCCGTCGCGGCAGAAGCGCAGCCGCGAGACGACGATGGCGCTGCTGCGCGCCGGCGCCGACATGCTGCGGACGCGCAGTCTTGCCGAGCTCTCGATCGAGACGCTCTGCACCGAGGTCGGCGCTACCGTGGGCGCCTTCTACAGCCGCTTCGAGAGCAAGGAGGCCTATTTCAACGCCCTGATGGCCCTGGCCGCGCGCGACGGCGAGCAGCGACTGGGCGAGATCAGGCGACCGTCACCGGATTCAAGCCTCGACCAGCTCTGCCAGATCATCGTCAGCGGCATCGTGGCCTGGATGCGCAGCCACGAGGGTGTGTTGCGCGCCGCGCTCCAACATGACGACACCCGCCCGGACAAATGGACGCCGTTCAAGGCGCTCGCCCAGGCGACCACGATGCGCGCCACCCCTCTCCTGCTCCCGGCCATGGGCAGGGGCCGCAAAGCGGCAAAAGCCCGTGCCATCGCGTTCGGCTTCCAGGTCGTGCTGGGCACGCTGGTGAACGCGATTCTCAATGATCCCGGGCCGCTATCGCTGTCGTCGAAAGAGATGGAGACGCGGCTCGCGGGCTGCCTGTCGCTGCTGCTGCAGGCCGAGGTCGGTCGACCTGCCGCGCGATAGGCCTGCCGCCCGCTGTCAGCCGATGATGTCGTTCGCCCGGAGCAGCGTCGTGAAGCCGCCATAGATCATGCGCTTGCCATCGAACGGCATGCCCTCGAGCTTCAGCCGCGGGTCCGCCATCACCTTCTTGTTGACGGCATCGCGACTCTCCCGGTCTCGGTAGACGATCCAGGCGAACACCACGACCTCGTTCTCTTTCGCCATCACCGCGCGCGGAAACGAGGTGAGTTCTCCATAGGGAACGTCGTCACCGATGCATTCGACATAATCGAGCGCGCCGTGCTCCATCCAAATCGCGCAGGCGGTCGTCGCCAGCGCCTTGTAGGACTCGATGTTGTCCTTCGGCACGGCAAGAACGAAACCATCGACATAGGGCATTAGTATCTCCTTGGTTGTATGGCCCAAGGACGATAGAACGCGCGGCGATCCGACTTGGAAATCCGATGTTGGATGAGACAAACCGTCGCGAGCAGCGAAGCGGCGACGAACCATGTCATCCGGTCCGGAGCTGGAACTAGATCTTGGGAAAGCGCCCGGAACTGGCTGGGGAACCTGGATTCGAACCAAGACAAACAGAGTCAGAGTCTGTTGTGCTACCGTTACACCATTCCCCACCGAAGCGCTTGATATTACTTAGCTTTCTTCGGAAGTCTTGCAAGGCTGGCTGACAATTTTGCAAATCAGCGGCTCGCAGGCCGCTCATATAGCCGCGCTGACCTTCGCGGTCCAGTCCTTCTGTGAACATCGTCACTTGTTCTCGCTGCGTTCATGCCCCTCACTCGAAATTACAGGGTCCGGGGGTGTCCTTTGCGCGCGTGGATCGTCGTGCATCGCTCCTTCGCGCGATCACAGGAACGATGAAGATCAGCAGCTCCGATCGGCATCGCGTGCACGTTCCAGGCAACCGACCTGAACACTTGTCTAGATGACGATGCGATCGAAATCAGCTGCGATCCGGGTGTTCGGAAAAATCCCGGCGGCCTCCGCAAGAACCTCGTCGTCCTCATAGCGGCCCGATTGGTGCGTGAGCACGAGCTGGCCGACATTGGACGCCGCCGCAAACGCCGCCGCCTCTGCCGCAGTGAGATGGCCGTAGGCCCGGGCCGTCGATGCGTCGCGGTCCAGGAACGTCGCTTCGATCACCAGCACGTCTGCGCCGGCGATAGCGTCAGACAGCCCCTCCGTGGTCTCAGTATCGCCGACCACCACGAGCTTCCTGCCGCCGCTTGGCGGTCCCAGCACGTCCTCCGGGTCGATCGTACGCCCGGCGATCACGACCGGTCGTCCCTCGGCCAGCCCTCCTCGCAAAGGACCGTCCGGAACGCCCAGCGCAGCGAGGCGGTCGGGTTGGAGATGACGGCGCGCGGGACTCTGGAAAACGAAACCAAAACTGTCGGTGTCGCGGTGGCGAACCGGAAAACAATCGATGGTGAATTCACCGGCATCGATGACCTGTCCGGCGGTCAGCGGCGCGAACTCCACCGCGATCGGCGCCCTGCCTGCACCCCAGAGGCCTGCAAGCATTCGGATGACCATGTCGAGCGTCCCTTGCCCGCCGTGAATTGTCATCGCGTCGGAAGTCTTGCGCAATCCCAGTGTTGAAAATAGGCCGGGGATACCAAGCACGTGATCGAGATGAGCGTGCGTCAGCAGGATGCGGTCGAGCCGCCGAAAGCCGGCGCCGCTGCGCAGCAACTGGCGCTGCGTGCCCTCGCCGCAGTCAATCAGGATGCGCTTGCCCGACGCCTCCACCAGGAGCGCGGGATGGTTGCGCTCCGCCGAGGGAACGCTGGCGGAGGTACCGAGAAATGTCAGGGCGAACATTGGCGCGACTCGTCCAGCAGGCCGGCGAGCTCATCCGCCCGGCTTGGCAGAATCTGACCCCGGCTCCGATTGCGCTTCGACAGCCTGCACGGCGACACTTGCCACCTGCCGCAACGCTTCGCGATCCGCACCTGAAGATGCCATCACACCCATGCCGACCGAC
Source organism: Bradyrhizobium cedriense (assembly GCF_054602315.1). Lineage (NCBI taxonomy): Bacteria > Pseudomonadati > Pseudomonadota > Alphaproteobacteria > Hyphomicrobiales > Nitrobacteraceae > Bradyrhizobium > Bradyrhizobium cedriense. The sequence continues at coordinate 664,946 of NZ_JBTSWB010000003.1, forward strand.
ACTGCCGACACATAGCGCGCGAGCGCAGCGGGATCCGACGTCGGCTTGAGATCACCTTCGGCCTTGGCACGAACAAAACGGTCGCGGAGCTGGTCCTCGTTCTGGGCGCGGCGCGCGGCCAATTCGAAGGGGACGTTCTCGGAGCCGGTGCCGCAGGCAATGCCGCCTTGCACCAGCAGGCAGCCGGGTGGATTGGCAGGATCGGTCTGCTTGTCGGCGATGCCCATCAGCATCCGCTCGGCGACGGCGCGGGCGGTCGGTGCTGCCACCACCTCCTCCAGCCAGATGTCGCGCAGCTTGGTGTAGCGGTCGAGCGCGGCCTTCAGCAGACCTTCCTTGTTGCCGAAGCAGGCGTAAAGACTGGGCGGGTTGATGCCCATAGCCTCGGTGAGCTGGGCAATGGTCGCGCCCTCATAGCCATGGCGCCAAAACACTTCCATCGCTTGGTCCAACGCCATTTCGGCGTCGAATTCGCGGGGACGTCCCATGCCCATATGCCTGTCTCCTCGGATCTGGCGTTCCGTCCAACCCTAACGCCAAACCCTATCTGATTGTTCTAACTCTCTTTTTCTTGCGTCTTCCAATCGTCGCGGTATCGCCGTACAATTTTCTTAGTGAATGGTACATAAGTATCTTGCACTGCGGTATCCAGCTCCACATCTGTAGTGAACACTACATATCTGGAGCGCGCAAATGCACCCCTCCCAAAATACCCCCCGCACTGGCCGTTTCCGCCGCCTTATCGGCGGCGTGGCCGTCGTGGGCGCCCTCGCCGCGGCCGGTTCGATTGCAACCGGCCGCTACTTTCACGCGGCGCAGGCGACCGCACCGGCGGCCGCGGCCGAACAAGCCGTTTCCGTCACCGTCGCGGTGATCGAGCCCCGACAGACTGTTCTGTGGGACGATTTCTCCGGCCGACTGGAGGCTATCAACCGGGTCGAGTTGCGTCCGCGCGTGGCGGGAGCGATCATGGCGGCCAACTTCACTGAAGGCGCGCTGGTGAGGGCCGGCGATCTGCTGTTCAAGATTGATCCCGCCCCTTACGCGGCCGAGGTCGACAAGGCTGCCGCCCAGCTCGAAGCTGCGAAAGCGCGCGTCGTCTTCACCCAGAGCGAGCTCGAACGCGGCGCGCAGCTCGTCGGCAACGCCGTGGTGACGCGGCGCGATTTCGATCAGCGAGAGAATGCCCATCGCGAAGCGGTCGCGAACGTGAAGGCGGCCGAGGCAACGCTCCAGACCGCAAAGCTCAATCTCGACTATACCGAAGTGCGCGCGCCCGTTGACGGCCGCGTCGGCAAGATCGAAGTGACCGTCGGCAATCTCGTTGCCGCCGGCACCGCGTCCCCGGTGCTGACCTCGCTGGTCTCGGTCAATCCGATCTACGCCTCGTTCGATGCGGATGAAGAGATCGTGCTGCGCGCGCTCAACTCGATCGCGGATGCTTCCGGCCAACGCGGCAAGCTCGACCAGATTCCCGTCGAGATGACGACGTCGGGCGGCCTGTCCGCGAAGGGTCACATCCAGCTGATCGACAACCAGGTCAACGGCCAGAGCGGCACCATCCGTGTCCGCGCGGTGTTCCGCAACGAGGACGGGCGCCTCATCCCCGGCCAGTTCGCCCGCGTGCGCATGGGGCAGCCGAAGCAGCAGTCGCTGGTGATAATCGACGAGCGCGCAATCGGCACCGATCAGGACAAGAAGTTCGTGATGGCCGTCGGCGACGACAGCCGCGCCGTTTACCGGCCGGTCACGCTTGGCGGCGCCGTCGAGGGACTCCGCATCGTCACCGCGGGCCTCAAGCCCGGCGACAGGATCGTGGTCAACGGTTTGCAGCGCGTGCGTCCCGGCGCCCTCCTCAAGACGGAGATCGCGCAGATGGGTGCGCGTGGGCCGCAGCAGGCCTCGAATCACAGCAATCAGGACGTGGTGCAACGCTAAGCACGTCATTCCGGAGCGCGACGACGTCGCGTTACTAAGGTGCGCAGATTGCGCACCTGAAACTCTCGAAGTTGCGAGACTCCGATACTTCACCTCTGCATTCCGGGCCGCGCTGCGCGCGCCCCGGAATGACGGGGAGTTGGCGGAGACGCAGGACATTGCCCAGGGGCAAAGCCATGAATCTCTCGAAGTTCTTCATCGACCGTCCAATATTCGCCGGCGTGTTGTCGGTGCTGATTTTCCTCGCCGGTCTGATCTCGCTGTTCGCGATGCCGATCTCGGAATACCCGGAGGTGGTACCGCCCTCCGTCGTCGTGCGCGCGACCTATCCCGGCGCCAACCCAAAGGTGATCGCGGAGACGGTGGCAACGCCTATCGAGGAGCAGATCAACGGCGTCGAGAACATGCTGTACATGTCGAGCCAGGCGACCACCGACGGCGCGATGACGCTGACGGTCACGTTCCGTCTCGGCACCGACCCGGACAAGGCGACGCAGCTGGTGCAGAACCGCGTGCAGCAGGCCGAGCCGCGCCTGCCCGCCGTGGTGCGCCAGCTCGGCATCATCACCAAGAAGTCCTCCCCAGACCTCACCATGGTCGTGCATCTGTTGTCGCCGAATGGCCGCTACGACATGACGTATTTGCGCAATTACGCGGTGCTCAACGTCAAGGATCGCCTCGCCCGCATCGACGGCGTCGGAGACGTGCAGCTCTACGGCGCCGGCGACTATTCGATGCGGGTCTGGGTCGATCCGCAGAAGGCCGCCGAGCATGGCCTGACCGCGAGCGACATCGTGCGGGCGATCCAGGCGCAGAACGTCGAGGCCGCTGCCGGCGTCGTCGGCTCCTCCCCGAACGTCGCAGGTATCGACCTGCAACTCTCGGTCAACGCGGAAGGCCGCCTGGCGAACGAGGACCAGTTCGGCGACATCGTGGTCAAGACCGGCGGGCGCGGCGAAGTGGTGCGCCTGCGCGACGTCGCGCGCGTCGAGCTCGGCGCCTCCGAATACGGCCTGCGCTCGCTGCTGGACAACAAGCAGGCGGTGGCGATTCCGATCTTCCAGGCACCGGGCTCCAACGCGCTGCAGATCTCCGACAATGTCCGCGCCACCATGGCCGAGATCAAGAAGAACATGCCGGAGGGCGTATCCTACCAGATCGTCTACGACCCCACGCAGTTCGTGCGCTCCTCGATCGAGGCGGTGATCCATACGCTGCTGGAGGCGATTGCGCTGGTCGTGCTGGTCGTGATCCTGTTCCTGCAGACCTGGCGCGCCTCGATCATCCCGCTGCTGGCCGTGCCCGTGTCGATCGTCGGCACCTTCGCCGTGATGCACGTGTTCGGCTTCTCCATCAACGCGCTCAGCTTGTTCGGCCTCGTGCTCGCGATCGGCATCGTCGTCGATGACGCCATCGTCGTCGTCGAGAACGTCGAGCGCAACATCGAGGCCGGGCTGTCTCCGCGCGACGCCACCTATCAGGCGATGCGCGAGGTCTCGGGCCCGATCATCGCGATCGCCTTGGTGTTGGTCGCGGTGTTCGTGCCGCTCGCCTTCATCTCCGGCCTCACGGGTCAGTTCTACAAGCAGTTCGCGCTGACGATCGCGATCTCGACCGTGATCTCGGCCGTCAACTCCCTGACGCTGTCGCCGGCGCTGTCGGCGCTGCTGCTCAAGGGCCACAATGAGCCGAAGGACCGGCTGACGCTGATCCTCGAAAAGGGCCTCGGCTGGTTCTTCCGCGGCTTCAACAAGGCCTTCACGCGCTCCTCGGAGAGTTACAGCGGCACCGTCAGCAAGGTGATCTCGGGCAAGGCCGCGGTGATGGGCGTCTACGTCGTGCTGGTCGGTCTCACCGCGCTCATGTTCCAGCAGGTGCCGAGCGGCTTTGTGCCGGGACAGGACAAGCAATACCTCGTCGGCTTTGCCCGCCTGCCCGATGGCGCGACGCTCGACCGCAGCGAGGAGGTGATCCGCAAGATGAGCGACATCGCGCTGACCCAGCCCGGCGTCGAAAGCTCGGTCGCCTTCCCGGGCCTGTCGATCTCCGGCTTCACGAACTCCTCCAACGCCGGCATCGTGTTCTCGACCCTCAAACCGTTCGACGAGCGCAAGGATCCCTCACTCAGTGGCCCCGCGATCGCGGCCGACCTGAACAAGAAATATGCCGGCATCCAGGAAGCATTCATCGCCATGTTTCCGCCGCCGCCGGTCAACGGCCTCGGCACCATCGGAGGCTTCAAGCTGCAGATCGAGGACCGCGCCGGTCTCGGCTATGACGCCCTGAATGACGCGACGAACGCATTCATGGCTGCGATGCAGAAGGCGCCGGAGATCGCCGGCGTGTTCTCTAGCTTCCAGGTCAACGTGCCCCAGCTGTTCGCCGACATCGACCGCACCAAGGCGCTTCAGCTTGGCGTGCCCGTGACCGAGGTGTTCAACACGCTCCAGATCTACCTCGGCTCCTACTACGTCAACGACTTCAACAAGTTCGGCCGCACCTATTCCGTCCGGGTTCAAGCCGACGCGCCGTTTCGCGCGCGCGCCGACGACATCAGGCAGTTGAAGGTGCGCTCGTCATCGGGCGACATGGTGCCATTGTCCGCGCTGCTCACGATCCGCCAGAGCGCGGGCCCGGAGCGCGCAATCCGCTACAACGGCTTCCTGTCATCCGACATCAACGCGGCGGCTGCGCCCGGCTTCTCATCGGGCCAGGCGCAGGAGGCCGCGACGCGGATCGCTGCGGAAGTGCTGCCGCCGGGCTTTGCCTTCGAATGGACCGACCTGACCTATCAGGAGTTCATCGCTGGCAATTCCGGCATCTGGGTGTTTCCGCTGGCGATTCTCTTGGTGTTCCTGGTGCTGGCCGCACTCTATGAGAGCCTGACCCTGCCGCTCTCTATCATCATGATCGTGCCGATGGGGCTCTTGGCGGCGATGTTCGGCGTCTGGATCTCGAAGGGCGACAACAACGTCTTCACCCAAATCGGCTTGATCGTGCTGGTCGGCCTCTCGGCCAAGAACGCGATCCTGATCGTCGAATTCGCGCGGGAGCTCGAATTCGCGGGACGCACGCCGATCCGGGCTGCGATCGAGGCGAGCCGGCTGCGGCTGCGTCCGATCCTGATGACGTCGATGGCGTTCATCATGGGCGTCCTGCCGCTGGTGCTCTCGACCGGCGCCGGCTCGGAGATGCGGCGAGCCATGGGCGTCGCGGTATTTTCCGGCATGATCGGGGTCACCGTGTTCGGCCTGTTCTTGACGCCGGTGTTCTACGTACTGCTGAGGACCGTCACCGGCATGAAGCCACTGACGCATCACGGCAGCGACATCAGCGCTGCACCGGTTCAGGGCGCCGGGCACTGATCTGACGCCCACGTAACAAAGTCGCGTCATTCGATCGAATGACGCGCGATAGCCTTCTGATGATGTCTCGGTTTGAACCTGTCTCCGGCTGCAGCGACTCGCCTGCAACCGGAATGGGCTTTCGAGCACGAGCGGTTTGGAAAGGCCTTGCGGGCCTGACGAGACCTAGCGCGCCCGCTATGGAGCCGGGGCCGGTGCATTGCCGGCTTCGAGACCTACTTCCTGTTCTCCTCGCAGAACTTCAATGCAGCCACCGCCTCGCCGGCCCGCGGAATCTGCATCTCGATGCTGTCTTCCTCGTCGTCCTCGAAATCAAGCGTGAGGCGCTTCGCCTTAGCCAGCCGGTCCATGATCGACTGATCATACTCGAAGATGCCGCGCACCGTGGTCTTGTCCATGACCTCCCACTTCGCCTTCTTCATGATGTCGGCGTCGTCGGTGCCGACATCGGCCCGGAGGATCTCTCCTGTCTTGTCCCATTCCCAGCCGTCGTAGATCATGACGATCACAATCGCCTTCTCGGAATAGGTGATCACGATGACGTAGTCGCGGTTCTCGTCATCCTTGTCCTTGTAGCCGCGGCTTGCATTGCAATGCGTATCCTGCGCGCGCTTCTCGATGGTCCAGTCGCCGACTTTGGATTGTTGGGCAACGGCGAGCCCGGCGCTCAATGCGCCTGAAAGCAGTGCAGCGCCGAGAATGAACCGTTTCATGTCGGCCTCCAGCGTTGTTCCCCGACCTGAGATGACCATCTCTGCCGGTGACCCGCAAGGGTTTCTGGCACAGAGCCGCCTGTGCCCTACTCCCGTCGCGGCACGATCGCGATCGGCGTGAACGTGTAAACCTCCTCGCGGTTCTGGTTGAACATGGTCCATTTCACCAGCGCGATACCCTGCGGCTTCGACTTGGATGGCGTCAGGCTCATGACCTCGCCGACCAGATGCAGACGATCATTGGGTCGCACCGGAAGCGTCCAGCGCAGGCCGTCGACACCGGCGCCAATCAGCGGATGCGGGCCGAACGGGCGGGCCTGGATCGCGAGGTTCATGGCAATGGCTGCGGTGTGCCATCCGGAAGCTGCGAGCCCCTTGAACAGGGTCGCCTTGGCGGCCTCGTGGTCGAGATGCATCGGCTGCGGATCGAACTCGGCGGCAAAGCGCTTGATGTCGGCCTCGGTGACCTGAACTTCGGGGGATTTGAATTGCATTCCGACGGTGAGATCGTCGAACCACTCGACCGGCGCCATGATTCTGCCTCGCAATATGACCCGCCGCCCCGAAGAAGCGGCTCAAAGGGCTTCAGCAATAACGGGATATAGCGGGCCCGCAGCGCACAAACCAGTCATGGGTTCCACGCGAAACCCCTTTCCCGATGCGACGAAACACGCCTGAAACAGATGGCCGGTTAAGTCGTTGTCAAAATAAGCACAGGGAAGGCCACCATGCAGTTCATCCTCGACCTGATCTACGAATATTCTTGCTGCCAGAACCTCGTTGCCCAGACGCCACGGGAGGATGAGCTATGATCGAAGTCATCTCAGCTCTGCTCGCTTTGTGCAGCATCGGTGTATTCGCGGCGCACGCCCTCGACGCATACCGCACCTCGCATTCCTGACCGCCTTGCCCTTCGCGCTAAAAGGGCCGCCGGTAGAAGTGCTCGGAGTGCGTGGCCGGTGGAAACCGGTTTGCGAGCGCAAGCGCTGCCTTCTCGTCCGTCTCGAGCGCGATCTTCTGCGCCAGCATCACGTCGCCCGGCACAAGGAAGCCTGACGGGACGAAGCACCAGCCCATCGTCGCGCGGCCCTCGCCGTCGATCTCGTGAACGTTGGCGGCCGTGCCATAGTGGATGCGATAAGTCCTGCCGGTGTCGCAGCCGACCACGTCGAAATACCGATGTTGCTCGAACTGCGTGCGCTGCGCCGGCGACAGCCATTCAGCCAGAAGCCGGCGGCCGCGGGCGTCCGGCGTGTTCTCGCCGAAGAAGCGGCGATAGAGTTCACGCAGCGCATGCAGGCGTGCACGCGCGGGCGCGCGGAGCCAAACTGCCGCGATCATGAGCAGCTCGGATCAGCCGCCGACCAAGCGGGGATAGAACAGCGTTTCCTGCGCGGTCGGGTCGAACGATCGGATCCGGGTGACTTCGCCGGGGCCGGTCCGAAGAGCGGCGGTGAACCCGGCTCCGGTCAGCTCCCGAAAGCGCCGTTCGGCTCGTGCCAGCGCTTCGGCATTGCCCGGATCAAACTCGTGGCGCGTGTCGCCCGTCTGGTCCATCACGATCTGGGTAGCCATGTTGAGTCTCCTCATGCCCAGCCCTGAACTTGAACAAAGCAAACCTCGTGCCGTCGGTTCCTGATGGCAACAACTTTCTCGCGCCCGCGCATCACGCCTTGCTGAGCAGCCTAAGCGCGATGAGATCATCATCGCGCTTTAGGTTATTGTTTAAGCATGATCTTTTCGGAAATCCGCTGCACACTTTATCGGATCATGCTTCAGCGCGAGGCTGCGGCGCTCCCGCCCTCGTCGATTTGCCGGCCCATCAGCGCGATGGCCTTCTGATAGACACCCGCGGCATTCCAAGCCTCGATCGCGGCGAAATTCGGCTCGCCCGGCTGGTAACCGGCTCCCGCGCGCCAGCCATGGGCCTTCAAGAAATTCGCCGTCGAGTTCAGCGCATTGGCAGCAACTTCGAGGTTGCCGGTGCCGTAGGCCAGAATGCTCTTGGGCATGAACTGGGTCTGACCGACCTCGCCATGCATGGAGCCGCGGGTCGATCCCGACAGCGTTCCGCGATCGATGAGCTTCAAGGCAGCATAGAGCTGGTCGGTGAAGAATTCGGGACGACGGCAGTCATAAGCAAGAGTCGCGATGGACGACAGCATGTTCTGGTTGCCGCGCTGACTGCCGAAGCCGGTCTCCATGCCCCAGATTGCGATCAAGGGTCCGGGCGGCACGCCATAGCGCTGCTGGATCGAGGCGAACAAGGCGGCCTGCGACTGCTTGAGCTGCCGTCCCTTGGCAACGATGGTGGTGGCGCCGCGCTTGGCGAGGAACTGGTCGAGCGTCAGCGAAAAGCTGCGCTGGCCGCGGTCGGCCGCGATGGTGGCGCTGGCATAGTTCGTCTGCATGAGAGCCGAGAGTGCGGTGGGGCCGATGCCCTTACCCTGCGCCTCCGCGCTGAACTCGCGCTTCCACGCCTCGAAGCCGGCCGGCGAGCTGCCGCATTGCGCGGCCTCGGCGGTGGACGCCAAGCAACCCAGCAGTGCCATCACGCCAAAAACCGCCCCCGCAAGAGCCCTGCCCCTGATCATAACCAATATCTCCGTCCTGGACCGATCGGCAATCTTACCCGCTCGAGGGCGCCGACTCCATGGCCTGATCATAGGACAATTCGAGACCTTCCAGATTACCTTCCTTGCGCCATTTTGCGAGCAGCCGCAGGAATGCCACCGGCCCGCGCCAATACTGGCTGTTTCTTGCCGCGGTTGGATCGAATACGCCTTCGTTGTTGTAGTAGCCCGGCGTGCATTCGGCGAGATAGGTCTGCCGGCCGAGTGCGGCCTTGACGACCTCGTCGACCCAGGCGCTCTCGGCGGCAAGCGTCGGCTCCAGGGTGCGCGCCTTGCGCTCGCGGGCCTGCTTGATCACATACGCGATGTGCTGCGATTGCTCGTCGATGATGTGCGGAAAATTGGCGCTCTGTCCGGCCTGCACCGTGACAATGAGGAAGCAGTTCGGGAAACCGCGGCTGTAGAAGCCGTGCAGCGTCTTGACGCCATCACGCCATCGCTCGGACAGGCTGATGCCGTCGCGGCCATAAACCTCAAAGCCCATGCGGCGGGCGTAGTCGGTACCGACCTCGAAACCGCTGGCATAGATCAGACAGTCGAGCTCATGGGCCTTGCCATCGACGATGACCGCATTCTCGGTGATGCGCTCGACGCCCTGCCCCTTGGTGTCGACGAGGTGCACGTTCGGACGATTGAACGTATCGAGATATTCATCATGGAAGCACGGCCGCTTGCAGAATGCCTTGTACCAGGGCTTGAGCGCCGCAGCGGTTGCTTCGTCCTTCACGACGGCGTCGACGCGGGCGCGGATCTCCTCCATCTTGCGGTAATCCGCCTGCTCGATCACCTTCAACGCCTCATCCATCGAGGTGACCGGCTGGGCTTGGCGGCGCGGCGCCAGCAGGATCTCGCCGAGCAGGCCGGTCCAACCGTCCTGCACTAGATCCTGCTCGAACGGCTCGCCTGAAATGACGGCCGTAAAATTGTCCATGCGCTCGCGCTGCCAGCCCGGCTTCAGGCTCTGGGCCCAGGCCTGATCCGTTGAACGGTCGTCGCGAACGCCGATCGCAGACGGCGTGCGCTGGAACACATAGAGCTCCTTCGCCGACCGGCCGAGGTGCGGCACGCATTGCACGGCGGTGGCGCCGGTGCCGATGATGCCGACGCGCTTGTCGGCGAGACCGTTCAGACCACCGTCCGCGCTACCGCCGGTGTAGCCGTAATCCCAACGACTGGTATGAAAGCTGTGGCCCTTGAACGTCTCGATGCCGGGAATGCCCGGCAGCTTCGGACGGCTCAGCGGACCTCCGGCGAGAATGACGAATCGTGCGCGGATGCGATCGCCCCGATCCGTCTCGACCAGCCAACGCCCTTCCCGCTCCTGCCAGGCCATCCGCGAGATGACGGTCTGAAACAGCGCACGCTCGTAGAGCTTGAAATGATTGCCGATGCGGCGCGAGTGCTCGTAGATCTCCGGCGCCCGGGCGTATTTGCGCACCGGCATGTAGCCGGTCTCTTCGAGAAGCGGCAAATAGATATAGCTCTCCGTATCGCAGGCGGCGCCGGGATAACGATTCCAGTACCAGGTGCCGCCGAAGTCGGCGGCCTTTTCCACGATACGAAACTCCTTGATGCCGGCCTCGCGCAACCGCGCGCCGCACAACAGGCCGCCGAAGCCACCGCCGACGATGAGCACTTCGGTGGTCTCGCTGACGGCTGCGCGCGCAAATCCGGGATCGGCCCACGGATCGTCAAGATAGCGGCCGAACTCGCCCGTAACGTCGACATACTGCGCCTTGCCTTCGGCGCGCAGACGACGATCGCGCTCGTCGCGATAGCGGGCACGAAGGGCGGAGATATCGAGCGTAGATGCGCCGGTTGAGCCGGTCTTGTGTCTTTCCGCTGACATCCATCTCCTCCACCGCGAACGCTGCTTCGCCGGCAGCTCTTCTCACGTTAGCCCCGAAAAAGCGCGGCATGCAATCTCGCTCGTTGTTTTTTGCGTGAACGCTGCGTGGCGTTCCGCTAACCTTCCGCGCAAATCACGAGCCTACGCCGCGCAACGACGCGGCGATCTGGAGGAGACCATGCAGGGATTGATGATGGACATGCCGCTTCTGATCAGCGGCCTGATCCAGTATGCAGCCGACTATCACGGCGAAGCCGAGATCGTCGCGCGCGAGATCGAGGGCGACATCCATCGCTATACCTATGCGGACGCCCATCCACGCATCAAGCGCATGGCGCTGGCGCTCAAGCGGCTCGGAGTGAAGCCCGGCGACCGCGTCGGCACGTTGGCCTGGAATACCCATCGCCATTTCGAGATGTTCTACGCCGCGCCCGGCATGAACTATGTGTTGCACACAGTGAATCCGCGGCTGTTTCCCGAGCAGCTCGTCTACATCATCAACCATGCCGAAGACCGTCTCCTGTTCATCGACCGCGCCACGCTGCCGCTCGTCGAGGCGATCGCGCCGCAATTGAAGACGGTCGAGGCTTACATCGTGATGTCCTCGCGCGAGCGGATGCCCGAGACGACGCTCGCGAATGTTCATTGCTACGAAGAGCTTCTGGAGAAGGAGAACGACGCCGGCTTCGTCTGGCCGGAGTTCGACGAGAAGTCCGCCTCGACCATCTGCTACACGTCGGGCACCACCGGAAATCCAAAGGGCGTGATCTATTCGCACCGCGCCGCGATCCTGCAGACAATGACCTGCTGCAATTTCGACTTCCTGCCTGGCCATGTCGAGGGCGTCCGCGAGGTGATGATGCCGATGGCGCCCCTCTTCCACGGCAATGGCTGGAATATGCCGTTCACGGCTCCCTATACCGGCTCGAAGCTGGTGCTGCCCGGACGCAATTACGAGCCCGACAAGCTCTATGAGCTGCTCGAAGGCGAGAAGGTGACGCTCTCGGCGGGCGTGCCCAGCTTCTGGCTGATCCTGCTCGACTGGCTCGGCCGCACCGGCAACAAATTCTCCACGCTGCGCGCAACGCTGTCGTCCGGCTCGGCTCCGCCGCGCGCAATGGTCGAGAAGCTCAAGCGCGAATATGGCATCGACTATATCCAGGCCTGGGGCATGACCGAGGCCCTGGGCTGCTCGATGCCGGGCCTGCGGCCCGGCTCGGACCATCTCAGCGAGACCGAGAAATTCGATCGGCGCCAGGTCTCGGGGCGCGCCTGTTTCGGCACCGCCTTGCGCATCGTCGACGATGCCGGCAACGAATTGCCGCGCGACGGCAAGACCGTCGGTCATCTGCGCGCCAGGGGACCCTGGGTCGCTTCCGGCTACATGAAATTGGAGGAAGGCCTCGATCACGACGGCTGGCTGATCACCGGCGACATGGCGGTGATCGACCAGCAAGGCCACGTCACGCTGACCGATCGCTCCAAGGACGTGATCAAGTCCGGCGGCGAGTGGATCTCCTCGATCCAGCTCGAGGACATCGCCTTGTCTCACCCCGACGTGCTGCAAGCTGCCGTGGTCGCGATCGCGCACGAGAAATGGCAGGAGCGACCCTTGCTCCTCGTCGTCCGCAAGAAGGGCGCGACCGTCGACGGCAAGACGCTGCTCGACCACATGCGCCCAAAGATCGCGAGTTGGTGGATGCCGGACGCGGTGGAATTCCTGGACGAATTCCCCATGACCGGCACGGGCAAGGTGCTGAAGTCCGCACTGCGCGAGAAATTCAGGGAATACCGCGTCGCGTGAAGCGACGCATCATCGCGCACCGAAGTCCGCAGCCACCCTTCGATCGAGGAGACGAAAGATGCTCTACCCGATGTCGCCCAAAATCGTCGAACTCAAGCGCAAGCTCGAAAGCTTCATGGACCGGCACATCTATCCGAACGAGGAGCGCTTCTATCGCGAGGCCGAGGAGCTTGGGCCGTGGAAGGTCTATCCTGTCGTCGAGGAATTGAAGCCGCTGGCGCGCGCCGAGGGACTCTGGAATCTGTTCCTGCCTGAAAGCCGCCACGGCGCCGGCCTCACCAATCTCGAATATGCCCCGCTCTGCGAGGTCATGGGCCGCTCGCATCTCGCCCCCGAAGTGTTCAATTGCTCGGCGCCCGACACCGGCAACATGGAGGTGCTGGAGCGCTACGGCTCGGAGAAGGACAAGGAGCGCTGGCTGAAGCCGCTGCTCGCCGGCGAGATCCGCTCCTGCTTCGCCATGACCGAGCCGGCGGTCGCCTCATCCGATGCGACCAACATCGAGAGCTCGATCGTGCGCGACGGCGACCATTACGTCATCAACGGCCGCAAATGGTACACCACGAACGCGACCGACCCGCGCTGCAAGATCTGCATCTTCATGGGCAAGACCGATCCTGACAATCCCGACCGGCACAAGCAGCAATCGATGATCCTGGTGCCGATGGACACGCCCGGCATCGAGGTGAAGCGCCCGCTGCCCGTGTTCGGCTTCTACGGCGTGCCCGACCGCGCCTCCGAAGTCGTGTTCACCAATGTCCGCGTTCCCAAGGAGAACATCCTGCTCGGCGAGGGCCGTGGCTTCGAGATCGCGCAAGGCCGTCTCGGGCCCGGCCGCATCCATCACTGCATGCGGCTGATTGGACTTGCCGAACGCACGCTGGAGAAGATGTGCCGGCGCGTGCGCAGCCGCGTGGCGTTCGGCAAGCCGGTCTCCGAGCAGACCGTGACACAGGAACGCATCGCGGAGGCCCGCATCATGATCGAGCAGGCTCGGCTGCTGACGCTCAATGCCGCCTACGCGATGGACACGGTCGGCAACAAGGTGGCGAAGGCCGAGATCGCGATGATCAAGGTTGCCGTGCCAAACATGGCCTGCCAGATCATCGACTGGGCCATCCAGGCGCACGGCGGCGGCGGCACCTCGAACGATTTCGGTTTGACACAGGCCTACGCGACCGCACGTCTTCTGCGTCTTGCCGATGGGCCGGACGAGGTGCACCGGAACCAGATCGCGCGGTTCGAGCTGAAGAAGTATTCGAACGCCTAGCCAGAGAGCTCGCGAGGCGCTGTTTCCGTCTCCCATGTCCGTCGAAGCCCTGGCGAAGGCGGATGCGCGGGCGTGGAGAGGGCACAATCATGCGCCTCGCGATGACAATCAACGCCTCGGCACCCCGCCTCAGTTCACCACATAGACATCAGGATCGGCGCTCGAGCTCGGCTTCTTGAAGGCGTTGCGCAAGGCGGACGATATGGGGACGTTGTAGTTGAGGCCGCTTGGCGGCGTCGGCGATTGCAGCCATTTCCGGTAAAGGACTTCGATCTTCGGGCTCGCATAGAGCTCCGCCGTGGCGCGGTCGGCGAGCGTCTTGAACGGTGCATCCTCCCGCCGCAGCATGATCCCGTAGGGCTCGGGCTTGGAGAACGCCTCCTCGCTGATCATGTAAGCTTGCGGCTCCTTCGACCGCGCGATCGCGACCGCGAGTTGCACGTCGTCGAGCGCGTAGGCCTGGGCGCGGTCGGTCTCCAGCAACAGGAACGCCTCGGCCTGGTCCTTGGCCGGCATCAGATTGATTCCGAGATTGCGCTCGGTGTTGACCTTGGCAAGCTGCGTCAGGTTGACCGATCCCGCCACCGCAGTGACCGCCTTGCCCTTGAGATCGTCGATGGTGCTGATCTTGGCGGCCTTCTTGGCTGCGAACCGCGTCGCGCTCAGGAAATGCGTGTTGGTGAAGGCGACCTGCTTCTGGCGCTCGGCATTGTTCGTGGTCGCCGAGCAATGCAGATCGAGCGTTCCGTTGACCATCAGCGGAATACGGTTCGACGACGTTACCGCGAGCGTGTCGACCGCGATGTCGGGCATGCCGAGCTGCTTCTTCACTGCGTCCACGATCTCGAGACAGATATCCATGGCAAAGCCGACCGGCTTCTGATTGCCATCCAGATAGCTGAAGGGGACCGAGGCCTCCTGATAACCGAGCGTGATCTTCTTGGTCTCCTTGATCTTCTGCAGCGTGCCGGAAAGATCTTCGGCATAAGCGGCACCCGCTAGACATGTCACGGCCAGGAGAGCGGTGGGTAGTCGCATCGGAAGGTTCCTTAAAGGGGCGTCGACGGGTGTCAGGAAGCGATCGCGGAGCTGATAGCCTACACATGCGTCAGCCGCCAGCCGAGGCTGCGTCTACCACCTATCTCCCTTTGACAGACGTTCCCCTCGCGGCGCCGTTCCTTGGTCTACTGGCAGGTCAGCTGCTGCTCGAACCAGCCGCCCAGCCGTTCCGACAGCGGCGGCCACATCCGTCGGAAGCTTTCAAGCTTGCCGACATTGCCACGGTACATGGCCCGCAACTGCTCTTCGATACCCGGCAGATCAATGCCAGAGCAGCTTCCGTCCTTCACGATCGTCTTGCCGGCGACGACGACCTCCTTGACCAGCGATGCATTGCCCCGCGCGAACAGGAGCGCCATGGGATCGACCGGCATGATCTGGTCGCGATCCAGCCGATCGAGATCGATCACGACGTAATCGGCGGGGTTGCCTGCGTTGAGTTCGCCGCTGCCCGGCGCGCCGGTGGCGCGGCGCCCATTACGAATGGCGAGCGCGAACATTTCGGCCGGGGTCCATGTCTGCTTGAATCCGAGCTCGCCATGGACCATCTGCACCAGCCGCATCTCGCGCAGGATGTCGTCGTCCTCGTCCAGCGCGAGGCCGTCGACGCCGACGGCGACGGCGCAGCCGCATTTGTGGGCAACGGCGATCGGGGCGAGCCCCGAGCGCAAATGCATGTTCGAGCTGAAATTGGTGACGATGCGCGCGCCGGAGGCCGCGATCATCTCCAGCTCATCCGGCCTCGCGTGGATGCAATGCGCCAGCGTCAGCCGATCCGAGAGGAAGCCGATGTCGCGCAGCCAGCGCACCATGTCCGGAAAGTGCTGATCGGCCCAGGCCCGCTGGTACACGGTCTCTAGCAGGTGCATGTGGATCCGGCGGCCCGTCAGCGCCGAGTTTTCGGCGACGGCCTCCAGCAATGGCTTCGAGCACCATTGCACGCCGGCGGGCCCGAGTTGCACATCGACCATTGGGCCTGCAATGGCCCCGGCAGTGGCGTCGGTGAGTTCAATATACGCCTTCGGCGACATCGGCGCGCGGACGAACAGCTCCTCGATGGTTCTGCGATCATCGCCGGAGAGACCCGAGAGCACCGGCTCGGCATCACCGTAGACGATCGGATTCTGGTCACGCACGGCCATCGCAAAGGCGATGCGGATGCCGACGTCGGAGCCCGCCTTCGCGATTGCCTTGGCCTCGTCGACCAAGGGCATCGTCCCGCTCGGGCGCGTGTAGTGCACCATCATGGCCGCGCAGCCGGCCTTTGCGGATCGCGCCAAGGCAGAGACCGCGGTCAGATAGGGATCAACGGGCGCGCCCAGCGCGGTGCGCAGTATCCAGCTTTCCAGGGGCATGCCGACCGCGCCGAAGGACGATGCGGTGGCACGAGCGTGGTCGTGGGCGTTGACGAAGGCCGGGATGACGAAGGAGCGCGGCCCAGGGCCCGCTCCTTCCGCGATATCCGTGATGATGCCTCCATCATGCCGCAGCACGACATTGTCGCTGACACCGAGGTCGGGACCACGGAACAGGCTCGTTGCCGAAATCTCCGTGGCCATGGCCGTCGCTCCAGGATCAGTTGGCCGTATACACCAGTTCCCGCTCTGCGCGCGGCGGCAGGAACTCGCGCGAGAACACTTCGGCGGACGTCGGTGCCCGGGCGAGCTGATAGCCTTCGACCACGATGCCGATGGCGCGCGCCATACGATCGTCCTTGATGTCGCCGATGCCAATCTCCTTCATCTCGGGTGAGACGATCAGCTTCTCGAAGGAATATTGCAGTCGGCGCTTCTCGACATCGGCGTTGATGAGGTTGTCGTAGTTCATCGCCGCCTTCATGCCGGCATTCTGGTCCTTCGCAACCGCGATCGCGCCCTTGTTGATGGCGCGCACCAGACCCGCGACGGCCTTCGGGTTCGATGCGATCAGCTTGCGCGACACCATCACGCCGTTGGAGTAGAGGTCGAGACCGTACTCACCGAACGAGAACCATTTGAAGTCCTTGTCCGGGTCCTGGCGGTTGAGCACGAGGTTGAAATAGCTGGTGATATTGAAGACGAGCGCAGCATCGATGTCGCCCTTGATCAGCATCGGCTCCTGGAGGTTCGGGGCCATATTGGAGATCTTGATCTTCTCGCCGTCGAGCCCGTTCTTGCGCGTGAACACCGGCAGGAGGCGCGTCGTCGGCGTGCCCTGCGCGCCGCCGAGAGTGCGGCCCTCGAAATCCTTGATGGTGTTGATGCCGCTTGACTTCTTGGCGACGATCGCAAACGGCGGCTGGTTCCACATCATGTAGACCATGACCGGCGCATCCTGCGGCTTGGTCGAGGCGTTCTGGATGATGGCGTTGACGTCGCCGAAGCCGGCGTCATAGGCACCCGACATGACGCGCGTGACGGTGGCGCCGGAGCCCTCGCCCTGGTCGATGACGACGTTGAGGCCTTCCGCTTTGAAGTAGCCATTGTCCTTGGCGTAGAAGAACGCAGCGTCGCTGCCTTGGGTCTTCCAGCCAAGCGTGAACTTGATCGTGGTGTCTTCAGCCAGGGCTGCGCCCGTGGACAGGGCTAGTCCCACGAGCGTGGCAGCTAGTTTTCTCAACATCGAGACCTCCTCAGCTTCGTTGCGTGATGATTGTTCATTCGGTCAGGTGGCAATCACGTCGTTCTTGCGCGTCGCCCAGCCCGTGACCCGCCCTTCGATCAGCGAGAACACGACGTAGAGCGCAACGCCGAGGCCGGCGAGCACGAACAGGCCGGCGAACACCAGCGGCACGTTGAAATTGGACGAGGCGGTCATCATGACGTTGCCGATGCCGCGATTGGAGGCGACCGTCTCCGACAGCACCGCCCCGACGAAAGCGTAGGAGATCGCGACCTTCAGCGACGCGAAGAAGAACGGCATGGTCCTGGGCAGGCCGACGTTCCAGAGAATGTCGAGCTTGCTGGCGCCGAGCGCCTTCAACACGTCCTCAAGTTCGGGCTCGGTGGTCGCAAGGCCCGTCGCGATGTTGACGACGATCGGGAAGAAGCAGATCGACAGTGCGGTCAGCACCGCCGGCACCGTACCGGAGCCGAACCACAGTACGAAGATCGGCACCACCGCCACTTTCGGGATCGATGAGAATCCGATCAGCAGCGGATAGCAGGTGTCATAGGCCGTCCTGGAGACACCGATGATGGCACCGAGGGTCACCCCGAGGGCGACGCCGAGCACGAAACCGAGCATCGTGGTTGCCAGTGTCTGCACGATGTGCGGCCACAACACCGGGAAGCGCTCGACGAGTGTCACGAACACCTGCGACGGGCGCGGCAGCACCAGATCCGACATGCCCGTCATCAGGCAAAACAATTCCCAGGCGACGAAGAACAGCACGATCAGGCCCGCCGACCACGCCTTCTGCCTGACATCGATCCCGAACATCAACTTGCCCCCTGCTCAGCCGCGCTGCGCGCGTCCTCGATGAAGGCGCGCAGCTTCTGGTTCAGCGCGACGAAATCGGGCTCGAACGTCATGGCGACCGTGCGCGGCCGCGCGAACTCGACGCGGCTGTCGTCGAGGATGCGGCCGGGACGCGCGCTCATCACGCAGATCCGGCTCGCAAGGAAGCCGGCTTCGCGCAGGTCATGCGTCACCAACAGCACGGTCGGCTTGCGCGTCATCCAGAGAGTCTGAAGGATCGCCCACAGCTCCTCCCGGGTGAACTGGTCGAGCGCACCGAACGGCTCGTCCAGCAGCAGCAGACGCGGCTCGTGGATCAGCGCGCGGCAGAGATTGGCGCGCTGGAGCATGCCGCCGGAGAGCTGCCAGGGGTAGCGGCTGCCGAACCCCTTGAGGCCGACCTGCTCCAGCAGCGCGTTGGCCTTGTCGCGGAATTCGGTCTTGCGCAGCTTCCGAAAGTTCGAACGGAACGGCTCGACGATCTTCAGCGGCAGCATGATGTTTCGCTCGATCGTCATCCACGGCAGCATGGTCGGGTTCTGGAAGGCCATACCGACCCGCATCGCCCGCGCCGCGACCTCGCGGCCGCCGACGATGACGACGCCGCTGGTCGGCTGCACCAGACCGCTGACGAGCCGCAAGATGGTCGATTTGCCGCATCCGGAAGGGCCGACCAATGCGACAAACTCGCCGTCGGCGATCCGCAAGCTGGTTGTCGACAGCGCGGGCACGGCGCGGTCGCCGCGCCCGAAGGTCACGGAGGCCTCGGATAGCTCAATGGCAACACGGCCGGAGCCTTCGGGAACGGGCTGGCCGTCAAACTGGGCGTTGGGCTGCATGCGCATCACAGCCAAAGTGCATGCAAACTGGATGCCAGCCATCGACTTGTGCCAAATCAAGGAACTAGCCGAACACTCCGCCAAATAGCCGGATTCGATTTAAGCAATGCGCACGCCAAACTGCATGCAATTGGAGCGCTGGATTGGCGTCAGAGCGTGCTAAAGAAGAGGCGACCCTCCCCTCAAGGATTCGCCGATGGCGGCGCGCTCCACCAGCAAGACTTCTGAATCATCGGACAAGGTCAGTCTGATCTGCCGCGCGCTCAGGCGCGCGATCATCGAGCAGGCGCTGGAGCCCGGCACAAAGCTGCCGGAGGATGCGCTCGGCGAGCGTTTCGGCGTCAGCCGCACCATTGCCCGCCACGCGCTTGGGCAACTTGCCGCGGAGGGCCTCGTTGAGCTGCGCCGCAACCGGATCGCGGTGGTAGCGACGCCGAGCTGGCAGGAGGCGCGCGATGCCTTCGACATCCGCATCGAGCTCGAACGATTGGTCGTGCGCCAACTCGCGGGCAAGCTGACCAAGGCGCAGATCGCCGAGCTGAACGCTCATGTCGACGCCGAGGATCGCGCGCGCGGCGGCACGGATGCGGTGTCGATCCGCCTCGCGACCGAATTCCACATCCTGCTCGCGCACATGACGAACAGCCCGATCCTGGTGCGCTATGTCAGCGAGGTCGCCTATCGCTGTTGCTTGACGCTCTCGCTCTACAGCCGCCCGCATTCCAGCGAATGTGCCATCAACGAGCACCGCGCCATCATCGCCGCGCTTGCGAAGGGCGCCGAAGTCAAGGTGATGGAACTGATGCATCATCACCTGGATTCCGTGGCAAATCGCGCGCTGGTGGCCCCGACTCCCCAGCGCGGCCGGGATCTGCTCGATATCCTCGCGCCCTACGCCGACGAGGTGACGAGCGACCGCGTCGTCAAGCTGCAGAAAGTTGCCCGCAGGAATTAGGCCTCGATTCCACGCTGGACCAGGATGCGCTCGGCGCTGTCGTTCCACACGTCCATCTTCACGATCTGGCCGCCCTTGACGACGAAACGATCGACGAAACGATTGCCCTCGAACGGCGTGCCGTCCATCCACTCGCCGTAGAGCGTGCCGACGCTGTAGACGACGGTCTCGTCCGCGCCGGGGCAGACATCGAACCGATCCATCTTCTTCTTGACCCAGCGATAGCGCTTGGCGTTGAAACCGGTCGGCCCGCGCGGATGATCGAACTCGCGCCCGCCGGTAAAGGTGATCACCGTGCCCGGCTTCATATAGGCTGAAGCTGCGTCAGGATCGGGTATCATCGACGCCGTGAGATAGGCTTCCACGATCTGGGCGTCGGTCATCGGGCGTTCGGTGTTTGCGGGGGCGGACATGCTGGATTCTCCGGGTGTCAGCAATTTACAATTCGTATCTCGAAGTGCATGCACATTTTTTGAACAATTTGACGGCAAGAGTGCACACAATCTGGAGCTGCCCGCCCCGAGACCTTCCGCTAGGCTATCACAGCTGAATCCGATGCCATGACCACCCAGACCGCTTTCGACCTGATTGTCCGCAACGCGCTGTTGCGCTCATCCGCCGCACCCGTCGATATCGGTGTGAAGAGCGGTCGGATTGCCGCGATCGAGCCGAAGCTCGCCTGCGAGGGCGTCGAGGTCGACCTCGGCGGGCGTCTTGCCCTGCCCGGATTCGTCGACACCCATATTCATCTCGATAAGGCCTGCCTGCTCGGCCGCTGCGGGCACAATCACGGCAGCGTCTCGGACGCCATCCGCGCCGTGGCCGGGATGAAGAAGGATTTCACCGTCGAGGATGTCTACGCGCGTGGCGCCAGAGTGCTCGAACGCGCGATCGTGCACGGCACGACGCGCATGCGCACCCATGTTGAAATCGACCCGCGCATCGCCTTGCGGGGCTTCGAGGCGATCAAGGCACTGAAGCGCGACTATGCCTGGGCGATCGATCTGTCGCTCTGTGTCTTTCCGCAGGAGGGCCTGACCAACGATCCCGGCAGCGAAGAGCTGCTGATCCAGACGCTGCGCGACGGCGGCGAGGTGATCGGCGGTTGTCCCTATATGGACCGCGACCCGGTCGCGCATCTCGAACGCATCTTCGATCTCGCGCAGGAATTCGACGTCGATGTCGACCTCCATCTCGATTTCGATCTTGATCCGTCCTGGTGGCACCTCGACGAGGTCTGCCGGCAGACCGAGCGGCGCAACTATCACGGCCGCGTGGCGATCGGCCACGCCACGAAGCTCTCGGCGTTGCCGCCCGACAGGATGCAAGCCGCCACCGCGCAATTGGCAAGAGCCGGCGTTGCCGTCACCGTTCTGCCGGCGACCGATCTCTATCTGATGGGGCGCGATGCCACCCATAACGCGCCGCGGGGACTGACGCTCGCCCACAAGCTCGCCGGTGACGGCGTATTGTGTTCAGTGGCGACCAACAACGTGCTCAATCCCTTCACGCCGTTCGGCGATGCCTCGTTGCTGCGCATGGCGAACTTCTATGCCAATGTCGCGCATGCCGCCGTCAGTGACTTCGACACTTGCCTCGATCTCGTCACCGAGCTGCCGGCACGGCTGATGAACCTCGGGGACTACGGCATCAAGATCGGCAATCCCGCAGATCTCGTCGTGCTCGACACGCAGGACAGCCGTTTCGCCATCGCCGAGCTGCCCGACATCGTGACGGGTTTCAAGGGTGGCCGGCAGACATTCGAGCGGCCTCGGGCCACGTTGTTCAAGCCCGGACGCTGAGCACAGCCACCTGACGCAGGAACGTCAGGAAGTGGCCGCTTCCCATTCCATACTACCGCCGCTTCAGCTCAGCCGAGTCGGTAGAATCCCGGACCGTAGCCCCCACGCGTTGCGAGATCGGCCACGCCGATCTTAACTGGGGCTTGTACTGACCGTTTGCGTGCGATCGGGGAAGTAGAGTTATGTTCAGCGCGTTCCGCAGCATCGACGATCGTTCGATCCAAGCCAGCACACCCACCGATACCGCGGTGAAGCGGCTCGAAGGCATCGGCCACGTTCTGTCGGATCTCGATCTCGCGGCGATCCAGACGCAGGACGACGTGAATCGTACGCTGTGGACGCTCGACGCCGCGAGCAAATGCGTTCGGTCTGTGCTGGCCGAATTCCGCACCCAGCCGGCGACGGAGCAACTCGTAGGCAAATCCCGCAATCTGATAGAGCTGATCCAGCGCGCCCGCGACCAGGTCGTGACCTTTCACGTCCTGGTGCGGTCCTGAGCTGACGGCTTGGCGCGCTTGATCGTCGCGAGGATCCGGTCGGCCTCGGTACGCCAGTCAGCACTGCGCGCAAACTCCTTGGTTCCCTTGACTCCGAACAGCCCCTCATCAGCGAGATCGGCTACCCAGGCCTGCCGTTCGGCCGTGCCCTGCGCCCACCACGGCGTCAGGCCGACCTCGCGCACGGTCTCCGCCACCTCGCGCACCTCTTCGGCACGACGGCGGCCGTGCTCGATCGCGCGCTGGAAGAAATAGGCGCCCTGCTTCTCCCAATCGATGCCCGGAAAGGTTTCCGCCAACGAGGCCAGCACGGCATCCTCGACACCATAGGCGCGCGCGGTGGTAAAGCTCTCGATGACCATGGCCTCCAGGCCCTTGATCATGATGCTGCGGCACATCTTGACGGCCGAGGACACACCGAGCTCGTCGCTGGCAACCTTCGCCGCGAAGCCGATCGCATTCAGCAGCGGCTCCAGCTCCCTTGCGCCGGGCCCGCCGAGCAGCAGCGGCACCTTGATGCGGTAAGGCGGCACCGAGGTCATCACGGCACCCTCGACATAGCGGCCGGCCGCGCCGTCGACCAGTGCAGCGGCGCGCTGCTTGGCACCCGGAGACGCCGAGTTGAAATCGAGAAACCAGGTACCCTGATTGAGTGCCGCCGCACAGGCTTTTGCGACCGGTACGGCTTGGCTGGCGGTGACCGCGGAGACGATGAGATCAGACTTCCCACTCAGCTCGGCATGAGAGCCCACGAGCACCACGCCGAATCTCGCCGCATGCTCCTTCAGTGATGCGCCCTGCTCGCCGCCGAGCTTGATGTCGTAGGCGGCAACCTTGATATTCTGCTGGCGCAAATCCTCGGCAAGAATCCTGCCGACCTCGCCGTAGCCCACCAGCCCGATCTGCCACCGTCCCGGATCAGACATCAATTCAATCCTCGCGTCGTTTCGTCGAACAGTTCCTCGACCGCGTAGCGGCGCGGGATCAGCGCCTGCTGGAATGCGTAGTCGACGATCAGTTCGAGCGATTTCCTGTTCGCCTCGATTCCGAACGGAACGAGATCTGGCGAGCCGGCCGGCCCCGCCTGCGCCTTGTTTCGCTTCAGAAGATCATAGACGCCTGCGACAACATCGGGGCGCGATCGCGCCAGTTTTTCGGTCATGACCACGAGATGATTGACCGGCACGACGCTGCGACGCGCGTACCATCGGGTGGCCTCCGCAGACGGATCGGAAAACAGCGGCTTCAGCTCGGGACTATCAGAGGTCTCGCCGAGGACGGCGTCGAGCTCGCCGTCGAGCAGCATCTGCAGGATCTTCTTGTTCCTGGGCGCTCGCTCGGTGGTGTCGACATATTCGGCGACATGCGGATCCTCGAACGTCACCCAATTGATCTTGTCGAGGTTGACGCCATAGTCATTGGCGAGGATCCCCCTGATCCAGGCGCCTGTCGTCGTCGTGAACGAACGGATACCGATGCGCTTGCCTTCGAGGTCGGACGGTCCCAACCTCGCTCGCGCGGGATTGTAGAGCGCGTAGGCATGCTGGAAGCGGCCGAGCATGGTTGCCGGCAGCAGCACCAGCGGCTTGCCGTGCGCCTTTGCCATCAAGTAGGTGACGATCGCCATCTCGCAGACGTCGAAGGCCTGCTCGCGCACCATCGGCTTGAACGCGGTGTTGGTCGGCGTATATTCGATGAAGTCGAGATCGAAAAGATCGGAGCAGAGTTCTCCGCTCTTCACCGCCCGGACATGGGGGTGACTGCCGAGCACGGCCTTCACTTTCAGACGATCCATCCGTCCGCTCCGTTTCCCGTCGCTTCAGACGTCCTCGGGATTGTCGACATACATCAGCCCGGCCTTCGCCAGCGCCTCGCGCATGTTGTACATGTCGAGGCCGAGCTCGCCGGAGGCCAGCCGCTTGCGCTTGCCGCCTTCGTCCACATTGCGCTTCTTCGCCTTCTCGGCGACATCAATGGCATAGCGCTTCGGCACCACCACGACACCGTCGTCGTCGGCAACGACGATGTCGCCGGGATCGACATTGACGCCCGCGCAGACGACGGGGACGTTGACCGAGCCGAGCGTGGCCTTGACCGTTCCCTTGGCCGAGACCGCGCGCGACCACACCGGAAACTTCATCTCGTGCAGCGCCTTGACGTCGCGGCAGCCCGCATCAATGATCAGCCCCTGCACACCGCGTGCCTGCAGCGAGGTCGCCAGCAATTCGCCGAACATGCCGTCGGTATTGTCGGTGGTGCAGCCGACGACGAGGATGTCGCCTTCCCTGCACTGCTCGACCGCGACATGGATCATCCAGTTGTCGCCGGGCTGCGCAAGCACGGTGACGGCGGGTCCGGCAATCGACGCACCCGGCCAGACCGGTCGCAGATACGGCTTCATCAGGCCGATCCGCCCATAGGCTTCGTGCACGGTCGAGACGCCGTACGCCGCCATGCCGGCGGGATCGGCACGCCTGATGTTGCGAACGACGACCGGCTTCATGCAAACTCCTCCGCGACGGTCGGA
Organism: Bradyrhizobium cedriense; assembly: GCF_054602315.1. Lineage (NCBI taxonomy): Bacteria > Pseudomonadati > Pseudomonadota > Alphaproteobacteria > Hyphomicrobiales > Nitrobacteraceae > Bradyrhizobium > Bradyrhizobium cedriense. The sequence goes on from NZ_JBTSWB010000003.1 coordinate 689,635, forward strand.
AACAGGCGCTGATAGGCCTCGCCATACGTCATGGGTACACCGGTGTTGCGGCTGCCCTGGATGCCGCGGTTGAGCGCGACCCGCTCGTAGTAGCCCCAGAGATGCTTCTGCGCAGCGAGGATCTGGAACGCTTCGTATTTCTCCTTCCACACGTCGTCGATCTTGAGAAGCAGGTCCGGCTTGTAGTTGCACTGCTCCGGCTGGTGCGGCTCGAACAGGAATACCGGCGGCGCGGAGTATTTGTACTGCGCGCCAGGCTTGTGGCCCATCGCCTGCGCCACCACACGCGTCTCCTGTGCAAAGTGCGCGGCGTTGGGATGGTCGAAATTATAGGGATCCTCCAGCGCATGCGTCAGCACGAAGCTCGGATTGAGCTCGCGGTAAATGTCGACCATGCGGTCGAAATGCGCCTCGGTCAGCTTCAGCGGATAGTCACCGCAATCGAAGAACTCGATCTCGGCCCCCAGCAACCTTGCCGCCCGCTCCGCCTCGTCCTTGCGGCCGGCCTTGACCGACTCGAGCGTCGCGCCCTTTTCCTTCCAGGCGAACTGGCTCTCGCCGCGCTCGCCGAAAGACAGGCAGACGATCTTCATGCGATAGCCCTTCTTCGCGTGAAGCGCGATGGCCCCGCCGGCGCGCCAGACGAAATCGCCGGGATGGGCGGTGATCACGAGACCTGTTTTCATGGGACGAACTCCCTTCTTTCGTTGGTGGGCATCATTTCGATCGCTGCCCCCTCATTGGCCGAAGCCAAACAGGCGCGCGGGATTGTCGACCAGAATCTTCCGCTGTAACTCCGACTCCGGCGCGAACAACGGAATCAGATCGACGAGATCACCGTCGTTCGGCATCACCTTGACGTTGGGATGCGGCCAGTCGGTGCCCCAGATGACGCGATCGGGTGCCGTCTCGACGATCTTTCGCGCGAACGGCACCGCGTCCGTGAATGGCGGCCCCGCCGACGACACCCGCTCCGAGCCGCAGATCTTGACCCAGCATTTGTCGTCACGCTTCATCAGCTCGATCAGGATCCTGAACGGCAGCTGGTCGAGCCCCTCGGACGCCCTCACCCGTCCCATGTGATCGATCGTGTAGTTGAGCGGAAGCTTTGCCAACATGTCGGCATATTCAGGCAGGTCGATCGCGTCAAAATGCAGGTCGATATGCCAGCCGAACGGCGCGACCATCGCAATGACGCGGTCGAACACGCCCTTGTCAGGGACACCGCCGAGATGACGGACGAAATTGAAGCGGCAACCGCGAAAGCCGCCTTCGTGCAACGCGCGAAGCCCGCGCTCGGTGATGTCGTCGTCGATATTGGCGACCGCGCGGTAGGCGCCGTTGCTTTGCGCAATCGCATCGAGCGCAACCGTATTGTCGGTGCCGTGCACACTGGCATTGACGATGACGGCGCGCTCGACGCCGAGCTTGGCATGCAGCGCGCGAAAATCCTCCAGCGGCGCGTCCGGCGGCGTGTAGGATCGGTCGGGCGCGTAAGGATATTTCGCGCCGGGCCCGAAGATGTGGCAATGCGCATCGCACGAGTGCTTCGGCAGCTTGAATTTGGGCGTGCGCGTGTTCGGGTCAGGCGGCGGAATGGTCGGCGTGTACATCATCGTCATCGGGTGAACCCGCCGAAGCGAGACGCTTGTTTCAAGTCTTGCTGCTGACGACCGGCCGCTGCCTCGCCGGGACGATTTGATCCAGCGCCGGCGCCTGGAACGCGGCAACGGTGGCCTGCACCAATTGCTCGATGGCCTTGGCGGCGTCGCCGCCATCGGCCTCACCGCGCGACAGGCGCGAGACACGTTCCGGCGTCACCAGCGAATAATAGAGCGCGCCGAGCAGGAAGTGACTGCGCCAGACGATGTCGGTGCGCGGAATGTGCGGCAGGCTCTCGTGGATCGCGTCGATGAAGGCATGGCTGGTGTCGTCGAACGTCTGCGCAATGATTTTTCGCGCGACGTCATTGCCTTCCGCCGACATCACGGCACGCAGGCGCGTGAAGCGCGCCCCGCCTCCGGCGAGATCGCTGCCGGAGGTGAAAGCCGGCACCACATAGGCGCGCACGATCGCCTCCAGCCGGTCCTGCAGATCGCGCACGCGCTTGGCGGCCGCGAGCAACTCGGAGCGACGCAGGTTCATCGGCCCGCAATGGCGCCGGTAGATCTCGAGCAGCAGGCCGTCCTTGGTCTTGAAGTGATAGGTCACGCTGCCGGGATTGGCGCCTGCGGCTTGCGCAATGTCGCGTACGGAGACGGCATTGAAGCCGTTGATGGCGAACAACTCCTCGGCCGCGGCGAGGATTGCCTCGCGCATGTTCGGCTTGCGGGTCGCTTCCGGACTGGTGGACTTGCGTACCATGGTATTTGTACTATCGTACAAAAGATCAGGTCTCGTCAACAAAGAACCAGGGGCGCGTCCGGAACGGATTGGAGCCGCCGGCAGGCGCAAATGACGAAGGAGCCTGACAAACTCTCCTACGGCATGTCTGGCAACGGCACCTCGGCACATCTGGCCGGCGAGCTGCTCAAATACATGTCAGGCACCAAGATCGTCGCGATCCCCTCCAAAGGCGGCGCACCGGCGCTCACGGCCGTGATCGCCGGCGAGATCCCGCTCAGCATCAATCCGCTCGCGGAAGCCATCGGCCAGCTCGAGGGCGGCCCGGTGCGCGCGCTCGCGGTGACCTCGGCCGAACGCTCCAAAGCGCTGCCCAATGTGCCGACGATCGCGGAGTCCGGTATCGCGGGCTACGATGTCTCGGTTTGGTGGGGCGTGCTTGGTCCGGCAAAGATGCCGCCGGAGATCGTGGCCAAGCTCGAGACCGATCTGAAGGCAGCACTGCAAGACCCAAACGTGCTGTCGACGCTTGGCAAGATCGGCGCAACCCCGGTCGGTTCATCCGCCAAGGACTTTGACGCCTACATGCGCGCCGAGGCGACCAAATGGGAGCCGGTGCTGAAGGCCGCCAACATTCGCGCGCAGTGAGGCGGGTCATCGCGAGTCGCGCGATCCGCCGCGATCCGCCAGACGATCTCCGACCAGGTGCAAACGATTGGCGTTCGCCAACATTGCCAACTTCGTTTGCTGCAAATCAACGCAACAACATGGACAAAGCGTCATTTGTCATCGGGGCTCCGCTGGGCGACGAAAGCGTGAGCTCGCCGGAGACTGAGAATGAGCAAACCTTTGTTGTTGGCACTGCATCGCTGGATCACCCTGGTCTTCGCACTACCCCTGCTCACGATCATCGCCACCGGACTGATCCTGTCCTTTGAGCCCCTGGTGCAGGTCAGCGGCATCAGCGGTCCGGCGATTGAATCCGGACGCATCGTCGAGCTGGTGAAACGGTATGATCCGAATAGCAACGCACGCGGGCTTTCGATCAATGCCGCTGCGCAGCGGATGACGCTGCAGGGCGCGGGAGCACCTGCGATCGATCTCGCAACCGGCGAAGTCGCTGCCTCAAGGTCCAGCCTCCCCGATCTCTTCCTGTGGGCACGCGTCACGCATGAACGGCTGCTCGGCCAGGCGTGGCTGGTGAAAAGCTCGACGATCGCCATGGTGACCTTGATGTTGCTCGGCGTTCTCATGGGGCTGCCAAGGCTGCGCAACACGCTGTCCGGATGGCACAAGGGCACGGCCTGGTTGGCATTGCCGCTGACTCTCCTGAGCCCCCTGACCGGCCTGTGCATGGCGCTCGGCCTGACGTTCCAGAGCATCGCCGCTCCAGCGGGCGGACGTCCCGTTGCCCTGCCCGACGCCGTTCGCATGGTCGCAGACTCGCACGAGCTGTCGCATGTGATCTCGATCGGCGCCCGCGGCGGGCGCATGATGGCGCGGATCTATGAGGACGGGGAGCTGCGCGCCTACGCCGTCAATTCATCCGGCGTCACACCGCTGCCGCGCAACTGGCCGCGCCTGATTCACGAGGGAAACTGGTCGGCCCTGATCGCTTCGCCTCTGAACGTCGTCACCTCGATCGCACTTCTGATCTTGCTGTCGACCGGACTCCTGATCTGGACCCGGCGCAAACTGCGCAAACCGCGACGGCGCGCCGGCGGACAGACCGACGCAGCCATGGCTGGAGCGGCGTAACATCCGCCCGGCATTCAATTGCGTGCACCAGCCCGCACCTTCTCCGGCGGCGCGGGACGCTGCCGAAGATCGAGATCGTCGTCTCCACCCGACGGGATGAGAATCGCGCGCTCGCGCGGCAGGGCCTCCGGCATCTCGTCGCGGATGAAGGCGATGAGCTTCTCCCTGATCTCGCAGCGCAGGTCCCAGGATTGCGGTGCATTCCTGGCGCTGACCAGAGCGCGAAGCTCGATGGTGCGAGAGTCCGCATCGATGACCTGGAGATTGACCACCGCTCCATCCCAAAGCTTGGACTCCTTGACCGCTCCCTCCAGCCAGCGCCGGATACGCGGAACGTCGGCGCGGTAATCGACATGAAGCGCGATCACACCGATCAGAGAGGCTGTATCGCGCGTCCAGTTCTGGAACGGCTTTTCGATGAAATAGGACAGCGGCACCACCATGCGCCGCCAGTCCCACAGCCGGATCACGACATAGGTCGAGGCAATGTCCTCGACCCAGCCCCATTCGTTCTCGATGATCACGGCATCCTCGATGCGGATTGGCTGGGTGATGGCGATCTGCAGGCCGGCAATCAGATTGCTGAGCAGCGGCCGCGCGGCCAAACCGACGATGATACCCGCGGCACCGGCGGAGGCGAACAGGCTGACCCCGTATTGCCGGACAGAATCGAACGTCATCAGCGCGGCAGAGATCGTGATGACGACGATGATGGTGTCCGTGACGCGCTTGAACACGCGCACCTGCGTGACGTGCTTGCGCGCCACGAAATTCTCGGTGACGTCGCGAAAGTTCTGGAGATAGCGCGCCGCACTCATGTCGACGATCCGGATCGAGATCCAGCCGATCAGCGCGATGAAAGCCACGACGAACAGCCGCATCAGCGGCGTGCGGATGGCGTCGTCCAGCGGTGCGAGCGGCAGCACCAGGGCGACGGCAGCGAGACACAGAGCGAGCCGGGCCGGACCTGCGGTCCGATCGACAAACACGCTCAGAATGGGAAAGCGGGTTCCGAATGTGCGGCCGAGCAGCCATATGGCCACACGATAGGTCAACAAGGCGAGCAGCATCGCGCCGACAACAAGGCTGAGGCCAATGAACCATGAGGGTATCCAGCCGAGCATCCCATCGATGTCGGCCATGAGAGCCTGCCAATTCATTGCGTCCCCGTCATTGCATGCGCACCAGCGCGCTCAACGCCTTCTGGCCGGCTTGGCTCCCCCCGTTCAATGCAATGCAGCATCCCGCTGATGCAACCGTCCCTGAAGTGCGCTAGATTGAACTCCCATGACTCGACGAACCGGCAGCGCCGATCTCCCTCTTCACACCGGACGGGTTCCACCGTGGCTGGCGAGCCGCATGTCCTCGCTGGGGGCGATTGTCACCCAGGCGATCGTGCATCATTACGGCCGCGATGCGTTCCTCCAACGGTTGTCGCATCCGTTCTGGTTCCAGTCTTTTGGCGCCGTAATGGGGATGGATTGGCACTCTTCCGGCATCACCACCTCGGTGATCGGCGCACTGAAGCGCGGGCTCGGACCACTTCAGGACGAACTCGGAATTTATGTCTGTGGCGGCCGAGGTCAGCATTCGCGCAAGACGCCGGACGAGTTGTTGCAACTCGCCGACCGTGTCGGTTTCGACGGCGCAAGGCTGACGCGTGCCAGCCGCCTGGTGGCGAAGGTCGACAGTGCCGCGGTCCAGGATGGCTTCGACCTCTATCTGCACGGATTTTTCGTCACGGCCGACGGCAAATGGACCGTGGTGCAGCAGGGCATGAACGGCGACAAGCGCCAGGCCCGCCGCTATCACTGGCATTCAGAGGCGCTGCAGAGCTTTGTCGATGCGCCGCACAGCGCGATCGATGGTCCGCAGCAGGGCGAGATCGTCAACCTTACCGACCGTCGCGCCGACGTCTCGCGAACCGCTCAGCTCGAGCTTCTGGGCAATCTCGGCCCCGACCGCATCGTCTCCGAACTCGAGCGGCTCACCGGGACTGCGCCCGAACCGGCGCAGGCGATGCTGCCGCATCTGATCATGCCCGCGCATCACGATGTGCGCCCCAAGGACGTGTTCGCGCGGCGCCTGCACGGCACGCTGGCCGCGGCAGCCGAGCGCGGTCCGGTCGATTTTCCCGAGCTGCTGCTGTCGCCGGGCGTCGGCGCGCGCACCGTGCGCTCATTGGCGATGGTCGCCGAGGTCGTGCACGGCGCGCCGTATCGCTTCAAGGATCCAGCGCGCTTCTCGCTCGCGCATGGCGGCAAGGACCGGCATCCCTACCCCGTTCCGATCAAGGTCTATGACGAGACCATTCGCGTGCTCAAGGGCGCGATCCAGAGCGCCAAGCTCGGACGCGAAGAAGAGATGCAGGCGATCAAGCGCCTTGACGATCAGGCGCGGCGGCTCGAGCGGACTGCAACCGGGCCATCGGTTGAGGCTTTCATCGTCGGCGAACTTGCCGCCTCGCCGGATCTCAATGGCCGCTCGGTGTTCGGATGGGAGCGCGACCTTGCGCCTACAAAAAAGCGGACCGGCTGAACACCGGTCCGCAAGTTGGCGGGAGGAACGCTCGTCTCAAGCCTTGTCAGGCCCCGGCTCCTCCTCGAGCCGGTTCGCAGCGTGGTCCTGATACTGTTCGGTCTGGATGGACTTGCCATCCATGCCACGAATGTCCGAATGCTGCTTCTTGTCGCGGTTTGACAGCACCATGTTGTCGCCGATCATGTCCTTGGACACATCGGTCAGTGCGCCGGTGCCGTCGCCCTTGCCATGCATGCCCGATCTGAAATGCGTCTTGCTGCCATGCCCACCTGGCATTTGTCTCTCCTCTTGCAGTGACCTTCCGAAGACTTAGTGCTTTTGCTGCGCTGGCGTCGGTTTCGGTGGCTTGTGCCCGCTCTGACCGGGATCGTTGTGCTTGTTGTGATCGCTCTCCTGATTGAGACCGCCGCGGCTGACCGGAAATTCGCTGTGGCGCGCAGCGGGATTGGCACGATGGACGCGCGTGTCTTGCGGGTTATGACCCGTGGCCTGCTCAAGTTCTCGCGCATCCGGAACATCCGGTTTCCGCTCCAGGATGCGCACTTGCTGCTCATGTGTCTTCTTTCCTTGCATCCTGCGCCTCCAGTCTTAGCGGCCTCTTCGGGGCGAACCGCTCCGCGCCGCATCCTTGTCAACGCCGCCGCTGATGTTCACGTCGTTCTCGACGTCACCTTCGATCGTGTTTTGGCCGAAGGCGTCCTCGATGTCCTCGGGCGACGCGTCGGCCATTCTCGTCCCCTTCGATCCGCCGATCAGGGGATTATCACGGACGTCCTTTTCGCTCGGCGCGTACAGCTTGGGTTGCTTGTTGGCCATATCACCTGCCTCCGCCTTTCCCGGCCTCGTCGTGGCTGTGGTGGGAATCGTGCTCGCCGCCGCCGCCGGACACCCGGCTGTGGCTGCGCTGTAGGCCATCCGCCGGCGGCTTCTTCACCTCCAGCGGCGCCTTCGCGTTCTCATGCGACGCGCCGGGGCCGCCCTGACGAATGCTGTTCGGTGTCTTGGTGGATGTCGACATGGATGTCGCCTCCTCAGCGATCTTGCTGATAGCCTTGATTGGTCGTGTTCTGCTTGATGTTGCCCTGCTGCCCCTGCTGGTCCGGATTTTGCGCACGTTGCTGCCCGTGCGGCACCTGATCTGCGGGCGTTTGCTTGCTGTCGCCAGTTCCCTTGCGGCTCTGATTCTCCGATGGAACAGGCGGCATCTTGCTGGTCATGATCTTGTCTCCCGTTAAGACGTCGATCTGCGAGATGCACGGTCAAGGAATTCGCAGCCGTGCGTCCCAGGAGACAACAGGTCCAGCGGCACACCGTTCCTGATTGACAACGCGCAGCAGAGATTTTCCGAAGGGACGCTGATCTCAACTCGTCGCGAGGGAACGCTCGACCGCCCGTCCCGGTGTTCCACGGCCATCAGCCGTGACGGGAAGTTTCGCGATCGCGCGCAAGCCCGGCCGCCTGCGCCAATGGACCTCGGCGGGCTCGACGGCAAGACCGAGTTTCGGCCATCGCACGAACAGCGCTTCCAGCGCGCAGGCCGCCTCGATGCGCGCGAGCTGATGACCCAGGCAGAAATGGATTCCCGTCCCGAACGAGACGTGACGATTGGGTTTGCGTTCGAGATCGAGAATTTCGGGACGGTCATGCATCGCGGGATCCATGTTCGCTGCCGCGAGCATCACCATGACACGATCGCCCTTCTTCAGGAGTATCCCCTCGACCTCCACATCCCGTCGCACATAGCGCGGCTTGGAGAACTGCACTGGCGAGACGAAGCGCAGGAACTCCTCGACGGCGAGGCCGACCCGGCTCCAGTCCTCTTCGAGCCAATTGCGCAAGCCGGGATTCCTGAGCAGCTCGTAAGCCGAACCGCTGATGAGATGCGTGGTGGTCTCGGAGCCCGCCGCGAGCAGCAGAAACACCATCGAGACCATCTCATCCGGCGTGATCTGGCCGCCTTCGCGCTCGACCTGGATCAGCTCGGCGATCAGGCCCTCGCCGCCCTGCACGCGGGCGATCTGCAGCTGCCGTTGGAGATAGGCGCGCATCTTGCGGAACGCGAACAGCAGGCGAAAGAAGCTGACGACATTCGTCAGCGAAGACATCTCGTTGGCCCACGCGATGAACTTCGGGCGATCGGCCGGCGGCAGACCCAGGAGCTCCGAGATCACCGCGAGCGGCAGGATGCGCGCGTAGCGCTGGACCAGATCGGCCGGGCTTCCGGCTACGAACAGTTCGTCCGCAAGCGTGTCGGCGATGGCACGGATGCGCGGCTCCATCGCAACGATCGCGCGGCGGCGAAACGCTTCGTCCACGATGCTGCGCAACCGCGTGTGATCCGGCTCGTCCATCGTCAGCATGTTGTTGGCGATGGTCCTGACGTATCTCGGCATCCACCAGCGCAGACCCGCGACATCGCCGTCCTCCTTGCGCAGCGTGAAGGTCGTGGCGTCCTTCAGGATCTGCGCGGTGGCGTCATGGGTCGTCGTGATCCAAACGTCGCCGATGAGAGGAAATCGCGTCGCGACCACGGGGCCGGACATACGCAGCGTCGCGATCGCCTTCGGCGGATCGCGGAAAAAAGCCTCGTTGGTAAAATCGAGGCGCACAGTCATGTGATCACCGGACTGATTGCTGGCGTTTCACCCAGATGGTGCGCGGCGCGGCCGGTGCAAGGGGCGCCTCGTCGACCGACAACGAGAGGCGCTATCCGCGCCCCGGCGAACGCTGCCCGGTCTTCCGCTGCTGTTGCGTGTAGGCGTCCCAATGGCTCCAGCTGCCATTGCTGAGGCTCTGCAGGTCGGTTGCGAGCGGGCGGCGTGTGCGCTTGTCGTGATCGGCGATCGCGCGTTCCGACTGCACGATCTTCCGCTTGAGCTCCGCGACCGCCTTCTGGGTTTGGCCATTCCGCTTCGATGAGGCGATCTCGCCCATCGTGAAGCGCGCGGTCTCCAGCGCCTTCAACTCGGCGCGGTTCTTCTTCAACTGGACCCGGTGCCAGGCGATATTGCTGTCGCTGTCCGCAACCATGTGGGAACTCCGCTGATTCGTTCCCACATAGTATCAAGCGCCGAATCGGCGCCGCAACGGGCCGCAGGCGGCGAAAATACGGTCTTATTGCGCAGGAATTCCGGGATTACCGCTCGGCAAAGGCCTTTTCGACCACAAACTGGGCCGGTTCGCCATGGTTGCCCTCGGCGAAGCCGCGTTCGCCCAGGAGCACGCGGGTGTCCGCGACCAGCGCCGGGCTACCGCAGATCATGACGCGATCCCGGGCTGCTTCCAGCACGGGCAGGCCGATATCGGCGAACAGCTTGCCTGACGTGATGAGGTCGGTGATACGGCCGCGGTTGCGGAAGGGATCGCGGGTCACGGTCGGGTAGTAGATCAGCTGATTGCGAATGTACTCGCCGAGCAGCTCGTCCTTCGGCAGATGCTCGTTGATCATCTCGCCGTAGGCGAGCTCCTTAACGTGCCGGCAGCCGTGTAGCAGCACCACCTTCTCGAACCGCTCATAGGTCTCGGGGTCCTTGATCACGCTCAGGAACGGCGCCAGGCCGGTACCGGTGCCGATCAGGTAGAGGTTACGCCCCTCCTCCAGATTGTCGATCACGAGCGTACCGGTCGCCTTGCGGCTGACGATGATCTCGTCGCCTTCCTTCAAATGCTGAAGCCGCGAGGTCAGTGGGCCGTCCGGCACCTTGATCGAGAAGAACTCCAGCGTGTCCTCGTAATTGGCGCTGGCGACGCTGTAGGCCCGCAGCAGCGGCTTCTCGCCAACCCGGAGCCCGATCATGGTGAATTCGCCATTGCGGAAACGGAAGGTCGGGCTGCGAGTGGTCTTGAAGGAGAAAAGCGTATCGGTCCAATGGTGGACGCTCAAAACGCTTTCCTGGTTAAAATTGCTCATCACACCTTCCCTGTCGCGTCATTGCGGTTACGAGGTGGGCAGCTATGCGTCGTTTGTACACGATCATTCGTATACTAATGAATAATCCTGCTTGATCCCGCGGTCAAGGCTGCCCAAGATCGGAAGCGTTGCAATTGAGGACAAGGATCCCTTCCATGGCGCATGACGCACCCCAGGCCACCGGACCCTCGAAGCTCGTGATCCGAAATATCGGCCTGATCCTGTCCGGCGCTTTGGAGAAGCCGATCCTGGACGGGGACACCATCGTCTCCGAGAATGGCAAGATCACCGCGATCGGCCGCTACAAGGACGTCAACACCGAGGGCGCGACCACCATCGTCGATGCCCAGGGCACCACGGTCGCACCGGGCCTGATCGACAGCCACGTCCATCCCGTTGCGGGTGACTGGACGCCGCGCCAGAACCAGATCAACTGGATCGACAGCTACCTCCATGGCGGCGTCACCACGATGATCTCCGCCGGCGAGGTGCACATGCCCGGCCGTCCCCGCGACGTCGTGGGCCTGAAGGCCATGGCCGTGTTCGCCCAGCGTGCGTTCTGGACCCTGCGTCCCGGCGGCGTGAAGGTTCACGCGGGTGCGCCGGTGATCGAATGCGAGATGGTCGAGGAAGATTTCAAGGAGATGGCCGCCAACGGCGTCAAGCTGCTCGGCGAAGTCGGTCTCGGCGGCGTCAAGGACGGTCCGACGGCCCGGAAAATGGTCGGATGGGCGCGCAAATACGGCATCCAGAGCACGATTCACACCGGTGGCCCTTCGATCCCCGGCTCCGGTCTGATCGACAAGGACGTCGTGCTGGAGGCCGACACCGATGTGGTAGGTCATATCAATGGCGGCCACACCGCCCTGCCCGACGACCAGATCCGCTGCATCTGCGAGGGCTGCAAGCGCGGCCTCGAGCTCGTGCACAACGGCAATGAGCGCTCCGCCCTGTTCACCCTGCGCACGGCGCGCGAGATGGGCGATCTGCACCGCGTCATCCTCGGCACCGACGCACCGGCCGGCTCCGGCGTGCAGCCGCTCGGCATCTTGCGCATGGTCTCGATGCTCTCCTCGCTCGGCGATCTGCCGGCTGAGACCGCGTTCTGCCTTGCCACCGGCAACACCGCGCGGATGCGGCAGCTCGACTGCGGCCTGATCGAGGTCGGCCGTTCCGCCGATTTCGTCATCATGGACAAGGCGCAGCACTCGCCCGGCAAGAACATCCTGGAGAGCGTTCAGCTCGGCGACCTCCCCGGCATCGGCATGACCATCATCGACGGCATCGTGCGCACGCAGCGCAGCCGCAATACGCCGCCGGCAGGCAAGGTGCCGGAGGTGGTCGCGAAGTGACGCAGCCGGCGCGCGCGGCGCTCTGCGGGGGCCCCCAAGGGCCTTGAACGAATTTCCTCTCTGCTGCGTCTAATCCGAGCAGCCCGGCGAAGGCCGTGCATTGCTGGAGCGTCGAGGAGATCATGAAGAGTTCGTCGCGGATAGCCGCCGGCGTCGCCGGCGCGGTGGCGGGTTACGTCGCGATCTTTCTTGTGTTCTCCGTGCTCGACTTTGGCAACCGGGCCGACCCGATCACATCGGGTCTTTTGGGACTGTTCGTCTACTCCCCCATCGGCGCGATCGCGGGCGCGGTGCTCGCCAGCTGGCTGGCGACGCGCACAGGCAGCGACGCCAGCAACGAAAGCGTCGCGCGCACCAGCCTGAAGTCCCTTGGTATCGTCGCCCTCTTCTGCGTCGCAGCTGCCGCCACTTACCTCGCCTACGCCTATGCGACCGCGACGCCGTGGCTCAACCCGAACGCGGCCAATCCTCTTCTCGTGTTCGAGGTCCGTTTTCCTGTGGGGGCAACGGTGCCGACATCAGCGCAAGGCATCACCATCGAATTGCAAACCGATCTCAACACCATGCCCGGCGAAGTGACCCCGGCCGCCTTCTATCGCGACGGCGACCAGCCCGTCATCGCAGGCGAAGTCGAACTCGCCTTTCGAACCTCGCACCGGCAACTCGCCGTGAACATCCAGGGCCAGCCGACCCGAATTTTTCCGATCGACTTAACGGCACGGGCGCCGCATACGCCGGAATTCGGAACGTGGCGGCGCCTCAGCGATGGCAGCGAAATCCGCTACCGCGCCAAATGGCCGGGCAAAACCTGATCTCCTGTCGTCTTCGCTACCGCAGCTTGTTCAGCAGCGCCATCAGCATCTCACGCTCCTTCGCGTCAAGCGGCGCCAGCGTCTCGCGGGTGATCGCGATCGCGTTCGGCGCCAGCTTCTCGGCGAGCTGCTGACCGGCGCGCGTCAAGCTCACCAGCAAGCGGCGTCCGTCTTCGGGATCCTGGCTGGTCTCGGTCAGCCCGCGCGCCGTCAGGCGGTCGATCACGCCCTTGATGGTTGCGACATCCATCGCGGTGAGGCGACCGAGCTGGTTTTGCGAGCACGGTCCGGTCTCGGCGAGCTTCGACAGCGCCGCCCATTGCGTCGGTGTCAAATTGGTGCCGATATCGCGCGAAAAGATCGAACTGTGGCGTTGCCAGACCTGGCGCAGAATGAAGCCGACCTGCTCGTCGAGCACGTAAGGCGGTTTTGCCGGTTTGCCGTTCTTCTTGGCCGCAACGCTTCTCGCCATCCGTTTCCCGCCCTCACAACGACAGATGCGCGTCGCGGATATCCGGACGCGCGTCGAGCTCGGCCATGGTGCCGCCGAAGCAGATGCGGCCGCGCTCGATGATATAGGCGCGATCCGAAATCAGCCGCGCAAAATGCAGATTCTGCTCGGAGACGACGATGCTGACGCCCTCCTTCTTCATGGTCAGGATCGCATCGACCATCTGCTCGACGATCTTCGGCGACAGGCCCTCTGAAGGCTCGTCCAGCAGCACCAGCGAGGGATTACCCATCAGCGTGCGCGCAATGGTGAGCATCTGTTGCTCGCCGCCGCTCATGCGTCCGCCGGGACGATTCTTCATCTCTCCCAGATTTGGAAACAGAGCGAACAGTTTTTCGCGCGTCCAGTGCGGTGCGTTCGGGCGCTTCGGCTGGCGGCCGACTTCGAGGTTCTCCTCGACGGTCAAGTCGGTGAAGATGCGCCGCTCCTCCGGTACGTAGCCGAGCCCCTCGCGCACGATCTCGTGTGTCGGCTTTGTCGAGACGTCCTTGCCCTCGAATGTGATGCGGCCGGATCGCTGCGCGACGAGGCCGACGATCGAGCGGAACGTCGTCGACTTGCCCGCACCGTTGCGGCCCAGCAGCGCCACCACTTCGCCCTCACCGACCTCGAAGCCGATGTCGAACAGGATATGGGCCGGGCCGTAATGGCTATTGAGGTCTTGCACCGTGAGCTTCATGCCGATGCTCCTTCGCGGTGGCGCGCATCGTAGACGAGGCCTTCGCCGAGATAGACGGCCTGCACCTGCGGATTGCCGCGTACCTCCGCCGGCGAGCCCTCGGCGATCAACGTCCCGCGGTTGAGCACGATGATGCGGTCGGCATGCTCGAACACGACGTCCATGTCGTGCTCGGTGAAGAGCACGCCGATCGATTTTTCCCGTGCAATGCTCGCAGTCAACCGCATCAGGTCAACGCGCTCACGCGGCGCCATGCCCGCGGTCGGCTCGTCCATCAACAGCAGCTTCGGCTGGTTGGCGAGCGCGACCGCAAGCTCGAGCCGCTTGAGGTCGCCATAGGCGAGCTCGCCGCAGGGACGGTCCGCGTAGCCACCCATGCCGACCAGTTCGAGCAGCCGCCCAGCCTCGCCGCGGTCGAACTTGGGCGCTGAGCCGAATGGATTGAACAGTTGCTTTCGGTGCGAGATCAGCGCGACCTGCACGTTCTCGCGCACGGTCATGGTGGCGAAGGTCGCGGTGATCTGAAACGTGCGCCCGACGCCGAGCCGCCAGACCTCACGCGGCTTCCTGCCTGTGATCTCTTCGCCGAGCAGGCGGACGTGCCCGGAATCCGGCTTGTTCTGGCCGTTGAGCATATCGAAGCAGGTGCTCTTGCCGGCGCCGTTCGGACCGATCAGCGCCAGGATCTCGCCGGCACGCAGCGCGAACGAGACGCCGCGCACGGCATGGATGCCGCCATAGGATTTGGTCAGGCCTTCGACCGCGAGAAGTGGGGGTATGGCGCTCATTCGGCAGACTCGATCGGCTTGGCAAGCAAGGGGGATCCCGGTGGCGATGCCTTCTTCCGGCGCTGCGCCAGCATCTCCAACATGCCGACGATGCCCTTGGGGAAGACGACGACGATCAGCATAATGAAGCCGCCGAGCACGAGCTTGGACAGATCGGTCTGGCTCACCAGCCAGATGTTCAAGGCCTTGTAGACGATGGCGCCGATCACGGCACCGGACACCGTCTCGACGCCGCCGAGCAGCACCATGACCAGTGCGTCGACCGACAGCGAGATGCCGAGATTGTCGGGGAACACACTGCCCTTGAGGTAGGCGAACAATGCGCCGCCGATGCCGGCCGTCGTGCCGGCGATCACGAAGGCGGTCCACTGGATGCGCTTGGCGTCGATGCCGATCGCTTCGCTGCGCAACAGCGAATCGCGCGTTGCCCGCAGCGCGTAACCGAACGGCGAGAACACCATGCCTCGTAGCGCAACCGTCACCAGCGCCGCGACGCCGAGCGCAAGCCAGTAGAAATGCGACGGGCTCGCCGCCCAGCTCGACGGCCAGAGGCCGAGAATGCCGTTGTCGCCGCCCGTCACGCTCACCCATTGGAACGCGATCGACCACACGATCTGCGCAAAGGCGAGCGTCAGCATCGCGAAATAGACGCCGGAGAGCTGCACGGCAAAGAAGCCGAACACGGCGGCGCCCATGCAGCCGAGCAGCGGGCCGAGCAAAAGGCAGACGATCATCGGCAGCCCCGCCATCTTGGCGAGGAAGGCGATGCCGTAGGCGCCGAGCCCGAAATAGGCCGCGTGACCGAACGAAGCGAGGCCGCCGACCGACATCAGGAAGTGCAGGCTGACGGCGAAGATCACGAAGATCGCGATCTCCGAGCCCACGGTCAGCAGATAATTGCCCGCGAACAGCGGCAGCGTCGCTGCGACGATGAGCGCCGCAAGCGCGGCCAGCCGTTCGTTCGACGTCAGTGGGCGCCAGGGATTGACGGTGAGGCCGGGCGTCTTGCGCGCGGCCGCCTCCGGCTTGCCGAACAGGCCCCAGGGCCGCACGATCAGCACCACCGCCATCACCAGGAAGACCAGGATGATGGAAATCTTCGGAAAGATCAGGATGCCGAAGGCGTTGAGCTCGGAGACCAGCACCGCCGCGACGAACGCACCGACGATGCTGCCGAGACCGCCGATCACGACAACGACGAACACCTCGACGATGATGCGCAGATCCATGGCGTGATGCACGGCGTCGCGCGGGATCTGAAGCGCGCCGCCGAGCGCCGCGAGGAAGACGCCGACAGCGAACACCGACGTGAACAGCCATTTCTGGTTGACGCCGAGCGCCGCGACCATGTCGCGGTCCTGCGTCGCAGCGCGCACCAGCACGCCCCAGCGTGTGCGCTGGAACAGCAGCCAGAGAATGCCGAGCACGACGGGCCCGAGCACGATCAGGAACAGGTCGTAGCTGGGGATGTTCTGGCCGAAGAAATCGACCGCACCCCTGAAGCCCGGCGCGCGGCGGCCGACGAGATCGTCGGGCCCCCAGATCAGGACCACGAGGTCCTCGACCATCAAGGTCAAGCCGAAGGTCGCGAGCAGCTGGAACAGTTCAGGCGCATGATAGATGCGCCGGAGCAGCACCATCTCGACGACGACGCCGATCACCGCCACGGCCAGCGCGGCCAGAACGATCGCGCCCCAGAAGCCGAATGCGCCGGACAGGCGTTCCGTCAGCGTGAAGGCGATGTAGGCACCGATCATGTAGAAGGCGCCGTGGGCGAAATTCACGATCCGGGTCACGCCGAAGATGATCGACAGGCCCGAGGCCACCAGGAACAGCGACGCTGCGCTGGCGAGACCGGTCAGAAACTGTACGACATAGAAGGCCATCGGCGGTCCGGGCTGGTTGAAGTCGTAGGGTGGGTTAGCGCAGCGTAACCCACCGCTTGTTCTCGAATTGCACCGAAGGTGGTGGGTTACGCCAAGCGGTCTGCGCTACGCGCAGTCCGCAGGGCTAACCCACCCTACGGCGGCGGCGATCAATCCTTCGGGCGCAGCTTCGCGACTTCGGCATCGCTCGGCAGATAGTCCGCACCCTTCTTGTATGACGAGTCCACCATCACGCCCTTGCCGTCCTTCAGCGCGGTCTTGCCGACATAGGCACCGAGCGTCGACTGGTGGTCGATCTTGCGGAAGGTGATCTCGCCGAATGGCGAGGGCATGGACAGCCCTTCCGCCGCGGCGATCAGCTTCTCCGGATCGGTCGAGCCGGCCTTCGTGAGAATGGCGGCTGCCGACTTGATGGTCTGGTAGCCGACGATCGAGCCGAGACGCGGATAGTCGTTGTACTTGGCCTGATAGGCCTTCAGGAACGCGTCATGCTCGGGCGTCTTGATCGAGTACCAGGGATAGCCGGTAACGATCCAGCCCTCGGGCGTTTCGTCCTTGAGCGGATCGAGATATTCGGGCTCGCCCGTCAGGAACGAGACGACCTCGCGCCCCTTGAACAGGCCGCGGGTGTTCCCCTCACGCACGAGCTTGACGAGATCGGCGCCGAAGGTGACGTTGAGGATCGCTTCGGGATTGGCGGCGGCAACTGCCTGCACCACCGGACCTGCGTCGATCTTGCCCTGCGGCGGCCACTGTTCGTCGACCCACTGGATGTCCGGACGCTTCTCCGACATCAGCTTCTTGAACACCGCAACCGCCGACTGGCCGTATTCGTAGTTCGGCGCGATCGTGGCCCAGCGCTTGGCCGGCAGCTTCGCCGCTGCCTCGACCAGCATCGCCGCCTGCATGTAGTTGGAGGGACGCAGGCGGAAGGTGTACTTGTTGCCCTTGGACCAGGTGATGGCGTCCGTCAGCGGCTCTGCCGCGAGGAAGAACACCTTCTTCTGGTTGGCGAAGTCGCTGACCGCAAGGCCGATGTTCGACAGGAACGTGCCGGTCAGCATCGCGACACCCTCGCTCGAGACGAGCTCGTTGGCCGCGGTCTGCGCATCCGCCGGCTTGCCGCCGTCGTCCTTGGAGACGACGACGAGCTTCTTGCCGTTGATGCCACCCGCCGCGTTGATCTCCTCGACCGCGAGCTGCCAGCCCTTGCGATAGGGCTCGGTGAACGCCGGCAGCAGCGAGTAGCTGTTGATCTCGCCGATCTTGATGTCCTGCGCCAGGGCCGAATGAGCCATGCCGCTCGCCAGAAGCGCGAAGGCCGCGCCGACGATAGTATTTCTTGCTCGCATCCCAACCTCCAGTTTGAACTCTCTACGTCTTATCTCAGACCGTCTTCGCCCTTGATCTCCGCGACCGTCAGCCCGCCGACGCGCGGCAGCGGACGGCCGCTATCGGTGACGGCGACCGCGACCATGATCTCGTTGGCGCGCGGCGCGTCGTTGATCTGCACTTCCATGCCGTCGAAGTGACTGCGCACGAAGGCAGCGTCCTTGTGGCCGAGCGGAATGTCGAGCGTCGCGCCCGGGCCGCCGCGCTTCTTCGAGGACGGGATCAGCGCTGCGCCCTTGGTCAGCACCTTTCGCACCGGCGCGCCCATCTTCGGGTGAAGGATGGCGGCGGCATGCTCCAGCTCGCCGTTTTCGCCGACCGCGGCCGCCTTGCCATAACTCTGCGCCTTGGCGCCATCGATGCCGAGCGCCGCTACGGCTCGCTTCGACAGGAGCTCGCCGAGCTCCTCTCCGATCGCGATCAGCGGCGACAGATCCTCGACATATTTTCCGGCAAAGGGGTTCTCGATCACGGCAATCGCAGCCGCACGCCGGGTCGGCGGCGAAACCTGACGGCCCATCTCCATCTGCGTCTCTTCGACGACGGTGACGATCTTGCGGATGATCGCGCTCATGACTGCTTCCCCTGGACTCTTCCCTGTTCAGGCATGAACCGCGTTCTCCAGCGGGAGCGGGCGCGATCGTTGCCGTTCAATATCTTTCGGTCCGATGACAAGCATATCACCACAAAGCTGCAACACGGCACCCTCGATCAGTCCGCGATCGAATAATTGCCGTGCACGTTCCGCGCCAGATTTGAGCGCGCCGGCTATCTCGTTGTGAGACAGCTCGCCGACGTCTCGGGTGATCAGGCGCGCGCCCAGATCGCTGTCGGGTTGAAGCTCGTTCGCAGGTTTCCGGATGATGGCGGGATGCCCGGGCAGATCGACGGCATTGGCGATCACCGTCGCCGCCGCATCGGCCTGCGATGCGGTTGCCGCAAGCACCGTCACAGCATCGGCGATCCCGAGCGAAAAGCTTCGGCCGTGCCGGCCGCTGGTCGCGACGCCTCGCGCCGGGTCATGCGCATCGACCCTCATCGTCCGCATCACGCCGTCGCAGTCGGGCCGATCCATCAAGCCGACGGAAAAATGCTCGCCTGCATCGAGATGGACTGCGATGTCGCCACCATTGTTGACGTAAGCCCGATCGAGCTTCGCAGCGCGCAGCATCGCCCCCAAAATCTCCTCCGCCACGCTGCCGGCCACCGCCGCCATCGGTGTGATGAAGCAATCGGCGGCATAGGGCGCGACAGCGGCGTGCATACGACGCGCCACGGCGCCCTTCAGCGAAGTTCGCGTCGCAGCAGGCCTTCGCAGTTCAGTCAGTTCCGCGCATAGCTCGTCGAGAAGCCCGGTGAACCGGCGCGCCGCAGCCTCGTAGGCCACCCGCACCTCGTCTTCGCGCCCCCTCGCCTCGACGATCAGATCGATCGGACCATCCTGCAAATGCAGCCGCCGGCCATCAGACAGCAATGCGATTTGCGGGAGCCTTGTCATGTCCGCGGTCCCGGGATCGGATTTTGCCACGGCAGTTGCCGGACATCGTCACCGTTCTGCACCTCGGACAGCGGCTTCACATAATCCATGTGGCCGCCGAGCGCAGCGTAGTCGGACAGCTTCATCGTGAACTCGATCGGCGCGACCAGGGCCGGCGTCGGCACGTAGCCGAACGCGCCCGCCGGCATCTGCGTCACGTCGACCATGTAGGTGATGCCGCCGCCGGGCCAGACATAGACCGGCGCGCCGCCGCTGGTGACACGCGTCAGCGCATCCTTGACTGAACGCGTCAGCCGCACCGGATTGTCGGTGACTCCCGCCCGCAGGGACCCGCCGGCGCCGGCCATGAACAGCACCGTGCACAGCGCGGGCTCGCAATTTTCCTGGATACGCTCGACCGAGAACCTCAACTCAGCAGGTATCTCGGTCTCGATCGGCTTCAAGGCCTCGTCGAGCACGTAATACGACGAGTGCTCGCCGGTGGTGGAGACCATCAGCATGGTCAGACCGGGCCTCGCTTCCTTGGAATCGAAGGGACCGAGGATCGACAAGGGATCGGAAATGTTGGTGCCGCCCCAGCCCGTGCCGGGATCGGCGACCTGGAAATAGCGGCCGGGCGTCGAGCGCCGTCCCTTCATCTTGATGCCGGTGTCGGCGATGTCGAGCAGCTTACCCGCCTGATGCTCCGAGAGCACGCCGGTGATGTGGTCGTCAACGACGACGACCTCGTCGACCTTGCCGTGCCATTGCTTGGCGAACATGCCGATCGTCGCCGAGCCGCAGCCGACACGCATGCGCTCTTCTTTCATGCCATTGACGATCGGCGGTTGCCCGGCCTGCACCACCACCGTGGCGCCACCGTCAATGGTCAGCTCGACCGCCTTGCAGTTGGCGAGATCCATCAGCGTGTCGCAGGTGACACGACCCTCCTTCTTGGAGCCGCCGGTGAGATGATGCACGCCGCCGAGCGACAGCATCTGCGAACCATATTCGCTGGTCGTGACGTGGCCGACGGCCTCGCCCTGCGCGCGCACGGTCGCGGTCTCCGGACCAAGATAGCGGTCGGTGTCGATCTTCACCTTGATGCCGCAGTAGGAGAAGATGCCCTCGGTGACCACGGTCACCATGTCGACGCCGTCGACCTCCGCCGAGACGATGAACGGCGCCGGCTTGTAGTCGGGATAGGTTGTGCCTGCGCCGATCGCGGTGACGAAGGTCGAAGGTTCGTGGACGATCTTGCCGTCCCAGTCTTCCGTGCGGCTGAAGGGAACGAGCTTGCCGCCATGCGAGACCGTGCGCTCCAGGATGACATGCGGATCGACGCGGACGAGCTTGCCGTCGTGATTGGCGTAACGATCGCAAGCACCCGCCGCGCCCGGCTTGATGTAGCACATCACCGGACAAGCATCGCAGCGGATCTTGTCGATGACGGCGCTCGTCGTTTCAATCACCATGTCGGGGCCAGCGGACACTGCGGTTATCATTCGTATACGAACGATGTTGCGCGCGGTCCCCTGCGGCTGTCAAGCGGCGGTGCAGTGCAAAAGAGGCGGCTGCCGCATAATGCCTCATTTGCCTACGCGCCTTGTCCACAAAGAAGGCAATCGCGCTGCAGTGCGGCATGCGCCGCTTGCACGTTTGTGTACAAACGGTATCGTCGCGGCGTTGAATTCCACACGGAGCTGGGGAGCGAGGATGAAGCAGACACCGATCCGCCTCACCGTGAACGGCAGGATCCACGAGGTCACGGCGGCGCGGGACACGCCGCTGCTCTATGTGCTGCGCAACGATCTCGCGCTCAACGGCCCGAAATATGGTTGCGGCCTCGGTGAATGCGGCACCTGTACTGTCCTGATTGACGGCGCGGCGGCGCGCTCCTGCGTGATTCCGGTGAGCGGCTGCGCCGGCCGCGACATCGTGACGCTCGAAGGGCTTGGCAAACGCGACGCGCCCGACGTCGTCCAACAGGCCTTCATCGACGAACAGGCCGCACAATGCGGCTACTGTCTCAACGGCATGATCATGACCACCAAGGCACTGCTCGCGATCAATCCACGGCCGACCGAGCAGGAGGCGCTCGCGGCGCTGCGCTACAATCTTTGCCGCTGCGGCACCCATGTCGAGATTCTGCGCGCGGTGATGCGCGCATCGGGCCAGCTCACCGAGGCCGCAGATTGATGGCCTTGCCTGTTTCGAACGGAGCTGAGCGGCCAGCGGGCTCGCTCGTCGTCATCCGCACGGTGGACGAGGTCACATCAGAGACTTTCGTCCGCATCACCGCGGACGGGTCGGTCACCGCCTATAACGGCCACGTCGATCTCGGCACCGGCATCCGCACGGCGCTTGGCCAGATCGTCGCCGAGGAGCTCGACGTTTCCTTTGCGCGCGTCGTGGTCGTGCTCGGCGACACGTCGGTGGTGCCGAACCAGGGCGCGACGATCGCCAGCGAAACCATCCAGATCACGGCCGTGCCCCTGCGCAAGGCCGCCGCGCAGGCGAGACACTTCCTGATCACGCGCGCGGCCGAGCAGCTGGAGCTGCCGGCCTCCGAGTTGCGGATCGAGGACGGCCTCATCCGCGGGCGCGACAACCGCAGCGTCAGCTATGGCGAGTTGATTGGTGGCGAAGAGATCCGGCTCGAGCTTGCCGACGACGTCGCGGTCAAATCTGTCGGCGACTACGCGATCGTCGGCCAGTCGATGCCGCGCGTGGATCTGCCCGCCAAGGCCACGGGCGAGCTGACCTTCGTGCACGACATCCGCGTGCCCGGCATGCTGCACGGCCGCGTCGTACGGCCGCCCTATGCCGGCGTCGACGCCGGACCGTTCGTCGGAACCAGCCTGCTCGCCGTCGATGAATCCTCGGTGCGTGACATTCCCGGCGTCATGGCCGTGGTGCGCATCGGTGATTTCGTCGGAATCGTCGCCGAGCGCGAGGAGAACGCGATCCGCGCGGCAGAGCAGCTCAAGGTGAGCTGGAAGCCCACGCCAACCCTCACCGACCTTGCCGACGTCGAAAACGCGCTGCGCACCAATCCTTCGACCCCGCGCACGCTGATCGACAAGGGCGACGTCGGTGCGGCTATCGCGGGCGCTGCCAAGCCGATGCAGCGGACTTATGTCTGGCCGTATCAGATGCACGCCTCGATCGGCCCGTCCTGTGCCGTCGCGGACTACAGGGACGGCAATATCCGCGTCTGGTCGGGCACTCAGAACCCGCACGTGCTGCGCGGCGATCTGGCGCTGCTGATCGAGCGCCCCGAGAGCGAAATCGAGGTTATCCGGCTCGAAGCCGCCGGCTGCTACGGACGCAACTGTGCTGACGACGTCACTGCCGACGCGCTGCTGCTGTCACGCGCGGTCGGCCGGCCCGTGCGCGTGCAATTGACACGCGAGCAGGAGCACGCCTGGGAGCCTAAAGGCACCGCGCAGCTCATCGACGTCAACGGCGGGCTCGATGCCGACGGCGGCATTGCCGGTTACGATCTCGCCACGCGCTATCCCTCGAACGCCGCGCCAACGCTGGCACTGCTGCTGACCGGCCGCATCTCGCCTGATCCCGCGGTGCTTCAAATGGGCGACCGCACCGCGATCCCGCCCTACGACTACGACAACATGCGCGTCATTGCCCATGACATGGCGCCGATCGTGCGTGCCTCCTGGTTTCGCGGTGTCTCGGCGCTGCCAAACACCTTCGCGCATGAATCCTACATCGATGAAGCCGCGACCGAGGCCGGCGTCGACCCGATCGAATATCGCCTTCGCTATCTGAAAGACCAGCGCGCGATCGACCTCGTCAATGCAGTGGCCGAGCGTGCCGGTTGGAAGCCCCGACCGGCCCGCGAGGACAAGGACGGCGAAGTCGTGCACGGGCGTGGCTTTGCCTACGCGCTTTATGTCCACAGCAAGTTTCCCGGCTATGGCGCCGCGTGGTCGGCCTGGGTCGCCGACGTCGCGGTGAACAAGACGACCGGCGATGTCAGCGTCACGCGCGTCGTCGCGGGACAGGATTCCGGCCTGATGATCAATCCCGACGGCGTGCGCCACCAGATCCACGGCAACGTCATCCAGTCCACCAGCCGCGCGCTGATGGAGGAGGTATCGTTCGAGCGCGGCACGGTCGCGGCACGCGAATGGGGCGCCTATCCGATCATCCCCTTCCCCGACGTGCCCAAGATCGACGTGCTGATGCTGCCGCGTCAGGATCAGCCGCCCCTCGGCGTCGGCGAATCCGCCTCGGTGCCGAGCGCGGCGGCGATCGCCAACGCGATCTTCGATGCCACCGGCGTGCGCTTTCGCGAACCGCCGTTCACGCCTGAGCGCATCCTGAAAGGGCTGCACGGCGATGCGCCGGCAACGCCACAGGCCCTGCCAGCTCCCGCGACGTCGCAGCCGGCTCGCATCTGGCAAAATCCGTTCGCAAAACGCGCCGGCGTCTTCGCGACCATTGCGGCTCTCTGCACGGCTGCCATCGGCGTCGGCGCCGCGCTGCTGCCGGGCCGCGCGATTGCACCCATCGCGCGCCCTGACGCGTCAGTCTATTCCGCGGCGACGATCGCGCGCGGAGAGCTGCTCGCGGCGCTCGGCAATTGCGCGGAGTGCCACACCTCGAACGGCGGCGCGCTCAACGCCGGCGGCCGCGCGCTTCAGACGCCGTTCGGCACGATCTACGCGACCAACATCACGCCCGACGTCGAGACCGGCATCGGCGCCTGGTCCTATCCTGCCTTCGAACGCGCCATGCGCGACGGGCTGCATCGCGACGGACGGCAGCTCTACCCCGCGTTCCCCTACACGCATTTTGCGAAGACCAGCGATGCCGACATGCAGGCGCTGTATGCCTACCTGATGGCCCAGCCTGCGGTGCGCGCGACAACGCCGGACAACAGGCTCGCCTTCCCGTTCAATCTCCGGCCGCTGCTCGCCGGGTGGAATGCGCTGTTCCATCAGACCAAAGAGTTCAAACCAGATCCTGCCCGATCCGAGGTCTGGAATCGCGGGGCCTATCTGGTCGAGGGCCTCGGCCATTGCAACGCCTGCCATTCGCCGCGCAACGCGCTCGGCGCCGAGCAGCGCGAGGCCTATCTCGCCGGCGGATTTGCCGAGGGCTGGGAGGCGCCGGCCTTGACCTCACTATCGCGCGCGCCGATCCCGTGGAGCGAGGATGAACTTTTCGCCTATTTGCGAACCGGCCATTCGCGCTATCACGGCGTCGCGGCCGGCCCGATGGCGCCGATCGTCCGGGACCTCAAGGCGCTGCCCGACCAGGACATCCGCGCGATGGCGGTCTACCTCAACTCGTTCAACGACGCCGCAACCGACCGGCCGACGTCGGATGCACTCGCGGCAAAGCTCGAGACCGCAACCCGGGTCACGGTCGCGTCCTCCACCGGCGCGCGCCTCTACCAGGGCGCCTGCGCCGTGTGCCACGAGGTCGGCGGCCTGCCGCTGTTCGGCAGCCGCCCCTCACTCGCGCTGAACAGCAACCTGCACAGCGCGACTGCGGACAATCTGGTGCAGGTGATCCTGCATGGGATCGCCGAACCGGTCACCAGCGATCTCGGCTACATGCCCGCCTTCAAAGGCAGCATGAACGACGCGCAGGTCGAGGAGCTCGTCACCTTCCTGCGCAAGCAGTTCGCGCCGGACAAGCCAGCCTGGACCGGCGTGCGCGAGACGATCGAGCGGGTGCGGGCGCCCACACATTAGGTGTGCGTCTTGATCTCCACCGGCGGCGTACCGTGGGTGTGGAACGACTCGATCGTCTTCAATCCCCAGGCCTGGCCCTTCTTGCGCTCCTCCTCGGTCCACACGATCGGCTTCCAATCGGGCGCGAGGATCAGGCGCGCGCCGGCATTGGCGACCTCGACGCGGTTGCCGCCGGGCTCGTAGACATAGAGGAAGAAAGTCTGCTGGATCGCGTGTTTGTGCGGTCCGGTCTCGATGTGCACCCCATTCTCCAGGAAGATGTCGGCAGCGCGCAGAATCTCCTCGCGGCTGTCGAGCGCATAGGTGACATGGTGGAAGCGGCCGGGCACGCCGGAATGGTCGAGCGAATAGGCGAAGTCGTAGCTCTTGTTCGACATCGTCAGCCACATCGCCGCTTCCCGGCCGTCATTGAGCACGATCTGCTCGGTGAGACGGCAGCCGAGATAGGTCTCGAAGAACTCGCGGTTGGCCTTGATGTCGACGGCGAGGCAGTTGAGATGGTCGAGGCGGCGGACATTGACGCCGCGGGCGGGAAAGCGTTGCGCCTGGTTCTTTAGTGCCGGCTTGAGCTCCGGCGGCGCCTGATACCATTCGGTCTCGTAGTAGAGCTCGACGATGTGTCCATCGGGATCGCGGCAGCGGAAGGTCGGCCCCTGCCCCATGTCGCCGTCGATCCAGCCGATGTCGAAACCGGAACCTTTCAGTGCGGCGACGCGGCGCTCCAGCGCCTGCTGGCTACGCGCGCGTAGCGCCATGTGGCCCATGCCCGAGGTTTTCGACGCCGTGAGCTTGAGCGAATAGCGCTCATAGTCGTCCCAGCCGCGCAAGTAGATCGACTCGCCCTTCTGTCCGCTGACGGTCATGCCCATCACGTCGACGAAGAATTTCAAGCTCTCGTCCGGCTTCGGCGTCAGCAGCTCCATGTGGCCGAGATGGGCGAGATCGAGGATCGGTTCGGGCTGCATGATTCCTCCAGGGAGTGCTGCGGGCCGCCTGACCGGACGGCGCGCCTGGACACCAGGCACAACGGCGCGGGCTCCGCACGGCATCGAGGGTGGCCGGCTTGATTTGTACTAATGTACAAATCATTAGGTCCAGTCAACAAATCACTGGCGCTGCAAATGGCCTCCAATGGCGGCGATGAGTGCCCCGGAGCGAACGGCACCCTGTCCGGATGGTAAAATCTTCCTTAAGGCCTCTCGAGCTGGCGGCCTAGAAATGCAGCATTTTCCCGGCAATCGCGCCCGAGAGTATGCATTGGCCACAAAGCTCCCGACCAAATTACCGCAGATTTAACGAAGCGCCCGCGCCCGGCGTTTAACCGTTTGTGCAGCGACGGCCGCGCATAGTCCGGGGCAAATCCCTTGCTCTTGCAGGTTCATCGATCGTGACATCCTTTGGACGCGTGATTTCGGTTCGCGGATCGCTCGCCCGGGTCGGGCTTTTGGCCGCAAGCCAGATGCCGATCTCGGAGGTTCGGGCGACCGTCGGCCGCTTCGTCAGCATTCGTTGCGCCAGTTCGGTCATCGTTGCGATGATCACCGAGGTCTCCTGCGAGAATTTGTCGAGTTCCGACAATTACATCGCCATCGCCTCGGTCGACCTGCTCGGCGAGATCCTCAATGCCGCGGACAAGGCCAAATTCCAGCGTGGCGTCACCAACTATCCGACCATCGGCGATGCCGTCGACCTGATCACCAGCCAGGAGCTGCGCACGATCTACGCGCCGACCGGGTCGGACCAGATCAACGTGGGTTTTCTCCAGCAGGACCGCTCCGTCGTCGCCTATGTCGACGTCGAGGAAATGCTGTCCAAGCATTTTGCCGTGCTGGGATCGACCGGCGTCGGCAAATCGACCGGCGTCTCGCTCCTGCTCAACGAGATCCTGAAGGCACGGCCGAACCTGCGCATCTTCCTGCTCGACGTGCACAACGAATATGGCCGCTGCTTCGGCGACCGTGCGCTCGTGCTCAACCCGCGGAACCTGAAGCTGCCGTTCTGGCTGTTCAATTTCGAGGAAATCGTCGACGTGCTGTTCGGCGGCCGCTCCGGCGTGCCGGAGGAGCTCGACGTCCTCGCCGAGGTGATCCCGATCGCCAAGGGCATCTACACGCAGTATCAGAACTCCGACCGCCTCGGCCTGAAGCGCATCGATCCCAAGCAAGTCGGCTTCACCGTCGACACGCCGGTGCCGTATCGCCTGGTCGATTTGATCTCGCTGATCGACGAGCGCATGGGCAAGCTCGAGAACCGCTCCTCGCGCATCATCTATCACAAGCTGATCTCGCGCATCGAGGCGGTGCGCAACGACCCGCGCTACGCCTTCATGTTCGACAATGCCAATGTCGGCGGCGACACCATGGCCGAGGTGATCAGCCATCTGTTCCGCCTGCCCGCCAACGGCAAGCCGATGACGGTGATGCAGCTCGCCGGCTTCCCGGCCGAGGTCATCGACTCCGTCGTCTCGGTGCTCTGCCGCATGGCCTTCGACTTCGGCCTGTGGAGCGACGGCGTGTCGCCGATGCTGTTCGTCTGCGAAGAAGCGCACCGCTACGCTTCCGCCGACCGCAATGTCGGCTTCGGCCCAACCCGCAAGGCAGTCTCGCGCATCGCCAAGGAAGGCCGCAAATACGGCGTCTATCTCGGCCTCATCACCCAGCGCCCGGCCGAGCTCGACGCCACCATCATCTCCCAATGCAACACGCTGTTCACAATGCGTCTTGCCAACGAGCGCGACCAGGCACTGCTGCGTGCCGCGGTGTCTGATGCGGCCGCGAATTTGCTGTCCTTCGTACCCTCGCTCGGCACCCGCGAGGTGCTGGCGTTCGGC
Source organism: Bradyrhizobium cedriense (assembly GCF_054602315.1). Classification (NCBI taxonomy): domain Bacteria; kingdom Pseudomonadati; phylum Pseudomonadota; class Alphaproteobacteria; order Hyphomicrobiales; family Nitrobacteraceae; genus Bradyrhizobium; species Bradyrhizobium cedriense. The sequence goes on from NZ_JBTSWB010000003.1 coordinate 717,643, forward strand.
GAAGGCGTCGCGCTGCCGACGCGCCTGCGCTTCAAGGAGGTGCCGCCGCATCAATTGCCGCGCGGCGAAGCCACCATCAGCAGCGTGCCGTCCGTCACCTCCGGCCACGACATGCATTTCGTCGGCGCCGTGCTCGAGCGCTGGCGCGGCGCCACCTCGCAGCGCGACGTGCCGAACGATCCGGTGTTCTCGCAGCCGCCGGCGAAGATGCTCACCACCGCCGAAGCCCCGATGCTGCAACCATCGATGGGCCTCGATCCGGACCGCTTCTCGCTGCTGAAGAAGCCACTGCGGTAAAACCTCTTGTGTTCCGGACGCGGGCACATTCGCGCGACTGCGGCGCGTTGAGCCCGTCGCCCGCTTCGACTATGGTTGCCTGCCCCAAGCCGGAACCATGCCCATGACAAAGCCAGCGCAACGCTTTCCCGCACCCGCCCTCGACACGCTGCCCGACGACATCCGCACGCGGCTTCTCGCCGTTCAGGAGAAGAGCGGCTTCGTGCCGAACGTGTTCTTGACGCTGGCCTATCGTCCCGACGAGTTCCGCGCCTTCTTCGCCTATCACGACGCGCTGATGGAGAAGGACGGCGGCCTCACCAAGGCCGAGCGCGAAATGATCGTGGTGGCGACTTCGGCGGCGAACCAGTGCCAGTATTGCGTGATCGCCCACGGTGCAATCCTGCGCATCCGCGCAAAGAATCCACTCATCGCCGACCAGGTCGCGGTGAACTACCGCAAGGCCGACATCACGCCGAGACAGAAGGCGATGCTCGACTTCGCCATGAAGGTCTCGGCCGACGCGCAGCGGATATCCGAGGAGGATTTCGCCGCGCTCGCGCCGCACGGCTTCAGCGACGACGACGTCTGGGACATCGCCGCGATCTCCGCCTTCTTTGCGCTGTCGAACCGGCTGGCGAATTTCACGGGCATGCGGCCGAACGAGGAGTTCTATCTGATGGGACGACTGCCGAAGAAATGATCGACACGCCATGAGCGAGCTCGATTGGCCCGATGTCCTGTTGCGTCTCGGCGTTGCGACGCTCGCCGGGGGCGCGATCGGCCTCAACCGCGATCTGCACGGCAAGCCGATCGGGCTGAAGACGCTCGGCATCGTCGGGCTCTCCACTGCGACCGTGGTTCTGCTCGCACTGCAGCTCGCTGAGCCGACCAAGGTCGCCGACGCTGCCAGCCGTGTCATCCAGGGCGTCCTCACCGGGATCGGCTTTCTCGGCGCTGGCGTCATCGTGCACCAAAGCACGGGGTTTCGCGTTCGAGGCCTGACCAGCGCCGCCTGCACCTTCCTTGCCGCCTGCCTCGGCATCGTCTGCGGCGCCGGACAATGGAAGATCGTCGCCGTCGCCTTGGCGCTGGCCTTCGTCCTGCTGACCATCGGCCGCCGCATCGAGCGCCGGCTGCACCGTATGCTTGGCGGCCAGGACGAGGCGCACGAGGTCGAAAGCGGCCCGGGGGAGCAGCACCCATAGCCGCGTCTTCGACGGTTCGGCCGTCAGTGCGCCGCATCACGATTCAAAACCGCAGCCGCCGTGCCCACAACGGTTTCAGCAGTTCCAGCACCGTCAGCACAAACAATCCTGCGCCGAGCGTGATCATCAGGTCGTCGAGGTGCAGTGGACCGAAACGAAAGAGACCGGACGCCGGCGGCCAGAGCAGGGCCGTGGCGAGAACGAGCGCAATCGAGAGGAATATCCCGAGCAATGCCGGGTTTGGACGGAAGAAGGCGGACAAGAAGGATGCGCTGAAGGACCGATTGACCAGCACCAGCGCGGCGATGCAGACGACGAGGGCAATGAATGCGAGCGTGCGCGCCTCATCGGACGGAATACCGGAGCGAAGCGCGCCGACGAAGATCACGGCGATCAAAGCGAACGCCATGGCGCCCTGCAGGACACTCCAGGCGATCAGGGGCCAAGAGAACAGCTCCGCATCGGCACGCCGCGGCGGACGCTTCATGACATCGCGCTCCTCCCGCTCGGCTTCGAACACCAGCGAGCAGACGGGATCGATGATCAGCTCCAGAAACGCGATGTGAACGGGGCCCAGAACCAGAGGTAGCCCGAAGACCAGGGGAAGAAGCGCAAGTCCCGCGATCGGCACGTGAACGGCGAAAATGAACGCCATCGCCTTGCGCAGATTGTCGTAGATCCGGCGTCCCAGGCGGATGGATGCGACGATGGAGCCGAAATCATCATCGAGCAGGACGATCGAGGATGCCTCGCGAGCGACATCGGTGCCGCGCCCCCCCATCGCGATCCCGATATGGGCAGCCTTCAGGGAGGGCGCGTCGTTGACGCCGTCGCCGGTCATCGCGACGATCTCGCCGCCGCGCTTCAGCGCCTGAACGATCCGCAGCTTCTGCTCCGGCAAAATCCGCGCGAAGACGTTCCCGTTCCTGACAAGTGCCTCGAGCTCGCTCTCGTCCGCGAGCTTGACCTGCTCGCCGGTCACGACCTCGTTGACGTCGAGCCCGGCCTCCCCAGCGATTGCCATGGCTGTCGCCGGATAATCGCCCGTGATCATGACGACGCGAATGCCAGCCGAACGGCATTCAGCCACCGCCTCGGGGACGCCGGGGCGAAGCGGATCGGCCAAGCCGACGAGACCGACGAAGCGAAATGCGAAGCCTTCCTGCGAAGACGGCAGATCCTGGCGGTCGCAGGTTGCAGCGGCCACCCCCAGCACCCGAAGACCATCCTTCGCCATCGCCGCGACCGCAGCGCGCATCGCCTCCTGGTCCGCTCCGTCCAGCTTGCAGAGCCGCGCAATCGCCTCGGGAGCGCCTTTCGCGGCGGCGAAAACTCCCTGGCGATGCGACGATCGCCAGACCTGGGTCATCGCCAGCAGTTCGGGACGCAGGCCGTAGGTGCGGATCAAGGTCCGATCGCCATCGGCGTCGACATCCAGCGGCAGACCGGCACGCGCGAACGCGTGCAAGGCCTTCTCCATCGGATCGAACGGTTCTGGCGAGCTCGCCAGAACGCTGCAACGCGCCAGCTCGAAGAACTCTTCTCCCGCGGGAGCGGGCTGCGAGGGCGCAGGCCGCACGCATGTCCCGTCGCGCAATCTCAGCTCCGCAACCGACATCCGGTTCTGCGTCAACGTCCCGGTCTTGTCGGTGCATAGCACCGTGGCAGAGCCAAGCACCTCGATTGCGGCGGCGCGCCGCGTCAGCACGCGTGCCTTCGAGATGCGCCAGGCACCCATGGCCATGAACACCGTGAGGACGACGGCAAACTCCTCAGGAAGCATGGACATGCCGATTGCGATGCCCCCGAGCAACGCTTGCAGCCAATCTCCGCGCAAAAATCCGTAAAGCAGGACAGCGGCCAGACTGATCGCTGCGCCACCGAGAAAGCAAAGCCGTACGAGCCGTGCGGTCTGCTGCTGTAGCCGAGGCGGCTCCGGCTGCAAGCCATGCAGAGACAGCCCGATCTTCCCGATTTCGCTGCGAGGGCCGGTGGCCTCGACCTCGGCGAGGCCCTCGCCTCTTACGACGAGTGAGCCGGAATACACGAAGGGCTGGTCGTCGCCGCCCGGACGATGATCGGCCAAGGCCGATTCGGCGGCCGGCATCTTGACGTGCTGCTTGCGAACCGGGACCGACTCTCCGGTAAGCAGGGATTCGTCCACAGCCAGATCTCGTGCGCTCGTGAGCACCGCATCCGCCGGAACCCGATCGCCCTCGGAGAGGACGAGGAGATCACCACGGACGACGTCCCGGCCTGCGATCCGCCGGCGTTCCCCATCTCTGACCACGAGCGCTCGCGGGCTGGTCAGCTCTCGCAATGCTTCCAGCACGCGTTCGGTACGGGCCTCCTGCACGATGGTGATCACGATGGTGATGCCGCCGAACGCCAGCAGAATTAGTGCTTCGCGGAGATCGCCCAGCAGGAGGTAGATCAGCCCGCCGCACAGAAGGAGCGCCAGCATCGGCTCCCGAAGGACTTCCAAGACGATGCGCAAAGGCGTGCGCCGTTCGGACCGCGGCAGCTCGTTGTAGCCCTCCTGTTGCAGTCGCAACCGGGCCTCGGCTTCGCTCAGGCCGGCTTTACTGCCGCGTTCTGCCTCGATCACGTCTTCCGCCGCAGGCTCCAGAGACTTCCAACGCCCACGATAGCGGTCACGAGCATAATCGCAACAAAGGTCTGGATGATCGTGAAGTTCAGGGCATCACGCGCAACGAACAGCGCGGTGACCGCGCCGGCGACGATGAAAAGGATGCGAAAGATGAGGCTCATTGCCATGTCTCCAGTCGGCATGACCTTGAGCCCACCGCCCTCGACATCGGGACGCAACGCTGCTTCGGCAATCATGCAGGCGGACGATAGCCTCCGGCCGCGCTTGCGAATTGCGGAAGATCAAGCGCACCCGGACTGCAAGAGTGCCCTGGCCGCCGAGCCGCTAGCGCTTTGCCATCAACTCGAGCGCCGGGGCGAAGCGTTCGGCAAATGTCAACGACTTGGCGTGATGAACTGCGGCAAACGATGCCGAAATCCCTGCCGTGGCGACGGCGAGCAAGGCAATGGCAAAAACCAGACGGCGCATTCCGGCCTCCTGTGTGAGCTCGTACCCCAATGAGATGGGACGGCCCTGTTTCAGGACCACTTCATGGAGACGGGAAAGTGATTTCGCTCAAGCGACCGTGATCTGGCGCGGTTGGTGGTGCCGCACGGCGCCATCGCCTAATCATCGTCCTCCGGACCGCACCAGCCGGGCAGATAGATTGCATCCTTGCTTCGGGCCGCGGCCATGGCCTTCTCGAGCGCCTTGTCGAAATCGGCCTCCACCACCTTGCGCGAGACCTGTCGACGCAGGAAGTCGGCCCACAGGAATTCGGAGAACGGCGTGGTGTCCTTGGCGAAGCCGCCTATGCGGCGGAGCTCGCCGGCAAGGCTGCGGAAAGGGTCGTCCTTGAGGCCGGCGACCGATTTCGGCAAGTCGCGGAACGGCCGTCTTTCGCCCTTGGCGTCGTAGGGATAGACCCAGCGCTTGTTGTCCATCACGCCCCAGAACGCATCGCGCCCGACCATCCTGAGGTCGCCGATAACGGTCACCAGCACCTCCTTGACGCCCTCGTCGTGCAATGCGCGGCCGAGATGATGATGGTCGATCACGTAATAGCGCTTCTCCGGCCCGTAGACGACCGGGATCATGTGCTTGCCAAGCAGATCGGCCTGCTTGTCCTTGTCTTGCCCGCGCCAGCGCTTGCGCTTCTCCTTGACCTCGCGCATTCCGACCGTCATCTGCGTCGGCCGGAGCGACAGGATCGGGACCGGATGCACTCGCGGCTCGCGCGTATTGGTCATGTTCGAAAGGTCCTCACATGTTGCAGCCGATGATCGGGGCTCCCACGACTATGCCATGGGCCCTGTGACGACAAAATCCACGCGGAAGGGACGCGGAGATCACAAGTCGGTCCCGTGACGAACTCCATGGCTGTCGTCATGCCTGCTGTTGCATCGCAACCCGCGCATCACCGCACGAGGGCCGGTTCCCTGATCGCTCCACCGGTCCATGCACAATAGTGCGTACTCAGAAACACACGCGGACATTGACAAGATTTTCTGCAACGCGCCCGTCACATATGATATCAAAATGTCTGCTTCGGAATGATCCCGCCCCATGAACAACCAGCGGCCCAAAGGCTCTGATGACGAGCACCGGGTGCTCCAGTTCAGGCCGCGCACCTCGCCTTCCCCGGCGGTCCAGCGCGGCAACGGCGCCGTGCAACCGTTGCGCGTCGCGCCCGAACGGCTGGATCTGTCTCGCTACGAGCAGCCGCGCGCCGAACCCGACAATTTCCGCCAACGCATGCTTGCCAATATTGCGGCGCTGGCCTTCACCATCGCGCTGACCGCGATCGGGATTTGGCTCGCAGTCAGCATCGCCGAGTTGCGCCGGACCCAGGATTGCCTGCTGATGGGCCGCCGCGACTGCGCCAAGATCGCGACTCCGCATATTTAGGATCGGCATATTTAGGATCGGCCTGGCGCCAGCCCCTCCGCGGAAGGGTCCCAGCGGGCATCCTCAATCCTGTCCACTTGCTGCCCCGGGGCCGGCCCGGCTCCATTGAACTCAGGGCGGCGCTCCGATATACGGGCTCTCGACCCGGCCAGAGGGTGTTTGAGGGCGTCATCAGGGGCGCGACGCCCGCCCACCGTGCCACTCTGGACAATCTGACAAATATCCGCAATATATCAAAGGCTTAGTGATGTCTTCCACATTCGATCAGGTCGCCACGATCATCGCTGAAACCTGCGACATCCCGCGCGACACGATCACGCCCGATAGCCATGCCATCGATGACCTTGGCATCGACAGCCTCGATTTCCTGGACATCGCGTTCGCGATCGACAAGCAATTCGGCATCAAGCTGCCCCTGGAAAAGTGGACTCAAGAGGTCAACGACGGCAAGGCGACCACCGAGCAGTATTTCGTGCTGAAGAACCTGTGTGCCCGCATCGACGAACTGGTTGCGGCCAAGGGCGCGAGCGCCTAAGGGCGCAGTCATGCAACTCGAATACTTCCACATGATCGATCGCATCGTCGACCTCAAGGTCGACGAGAAGACGATCGTCGTCGAAGCGCAGGTCCCAAAGGAGAGCACCATCTTCGAGGGGCACTTCCCCGGCTATCCCTTGATGCCCGGCGTGCTCCTGATCGAATCGATGGCGCAGGCTTCGGGCTGGCTCCAGCTCGGCGTGTTCAAGTTCGAACGTATGCCGATCCTGGCCGCCGTGAAGGAGGCCAAGGTCCGCGGTTCGGTCTTCCCGGGCGACCTCATGAGCATCGAGGCGAGCCTCACCCATGAGGGCTCCGGCTACGCCATGACCGAGGCCAAGATCAGGGTCGGCGGCAAGCTGCGCGCGAATTCGGCGCTCACCTTCACGCTGATCCCCTTCCCCAATGCGGATATGCGCTCCCACATGGACGCCATCGCCAAACGCGTCGGGTTTCCGCAACAGGCCATATCGCCATGACCAACACTGCTTCGAAGCCCGGCCAGACGGAAGTCTGGATCACCGGCATTGGCCTTGCCACCTCGCTCGGCGAGGGTCTGGACGCAAACTGGGCCGCGCTTCAGGAAAAGCGCATCAATGTCGACGAGAAGGGCTTTGCACCCTACATCGTGCATCCGCTGATGCCGGTATCCTTCGACAGTCAGATCCCGAAGAAGGGCGACCAGCGCCAGATGGAAGCCTGGCAGCGCATCGGCACCTATGCCGCAGGTCTCGCGCTCGATTCGGCAGGCATCAAGGGCAACAAGGACATCCTGTCGAAGATCGACATGGTGATCGCCGCCGGCGGCGGAGAGCGCGATCTCAACGTCGACACCGGCGTGCTGACGGCCGAGGCCAAGGGGGCCAACGCGCCGGGCTTCCTCAACGAGCGGCTGATGAGCGATCTCAGGCCGACGCTGTTCCTGGCCCAGCTTTCCAACCTGCTAGCGGGCAACATCGCCATCGTGCACGGCTTGGGCGGCACCTCGCGCACCTTCATGGGCGAAGAAGTCGCCGGCGCCGACGCCGCCCGCATTGCGCTCGCGCGCATCGCCTCGGGCGAGAGCGACATCGCGCTGGTCGGCGGCTCGCACAATGGCGAGCGCAAGGACTTGCTGGTCCTCTATGAATTCGGCGACTTCAACCTCAAGGACAAGTTCGCTCCCGTGTGGGCCCGTAAGGACCACGCCGGCTTCGCGCTCGGATCGGCCGGCGCCTTCCTGGTGCTGGAATCGAAGGCGCATGCGGAAGCGCGCGGCGCAAAGCCGTTCGCAAAACTGTCGAGCGTGGTCGCGGACCTCGCCAAACGCACGCAGCCCGGCGACATGGCCGCGACGCTGGAGAAGCTGTGGGACAAGCTGCCTAAGCACGACGGCAAGGGCGCGATCATCACCGGGGCAACCGGTGCGGAGCCCGCGACTTCGGAAGAGCGCGACTTCCTGAAGAGCCATACCGACTTTCCGGTGCGCTCGACCGGCACGATGTTCGGGCACGCCATGGAAACTCAATTCCCGCTCGGAGTCGCGCTCGCTGCGCTGTCGATCTCGCGTGGTGCTCTGTTCCCGCCGAACGATTCCACCGGGACCGAGATTGAAATGCAGGGGGCGCCCACCCAGATTGTGGTGGTGGGAGCCGGACACTGGCGCGGCGAAGGCATGGCGCTGGTCGAGGCGGTTTAGCTCAAGCGGGGATCGACATGACTGCACCACGAGACAAACTCGGGCGTCCCGTTGTCGTCGTCACCGGCATGGGCATCATGACGTCGCTCGGTGCCGGCAAGGCCGACAATTGGGCGAAGCTCGTCGCCGGTGAATCCGGCATCCGCACGATCACGCGTTTTCCGGTCGACGGCCTGAAGACCACGATGGCCGGCACGGTCGATTTCGTCAGCGTCGATCCGTTCTCCTCCACCGCCCTGTCGGAGCGGATGGCCGAGCTGGTGACGCAGGAAGCGCTGGAGCAGGCCGGAATCGGCGCCAAGGCCGATTTCCCGGGCCCTCTTTTCCTCGCGGTTGCGCCGGTCGAGGTCGAATGGCCTCAGCGTCGAGAACTCGGTCGCGCCGTTGGCCAGCAAGACATCACTTATGACGATCTGCTCCGCATTTCCGGCGGCGGCAAGTACGCCGCTTATCATCATCGCTTCATGTTCGGCTCGGTCGCCGCGCACCTCGCCGAGGTGTTCGGCACCAAGGGTTCGCCGATCTCGCTGTCCACCGCATGCGCCTCGGGCGCGACGTCGATCCAGCTCGGCGTCGAAGCGATCCGCCGCGGCGAGACTGATGCCGCGCTGTGTGTCGCGACCGACGGCACCGTGAACCCGGAAGCGCTGGTGCGCTTCTCGCTGCTCTCGGCGCTGTCGACACAGAACGATCCGCCCCAGGCGGCTTCCCGTCCCTTCTCCAAGAACCGCGATGGCTTTGTGATGGCCGAAGGCGCCGGCGCCCTGGTGCTCGAAAGCTACGAGGCGGCGACGGCGCGCGGCGCAAAGATCCTCGGCGTGATCGCCGGCTGCGGCGAGCTCACCGATTCCTTCCACCGCACCCGCTCCTCGCCCGACGGCAAGCCGATCATCGGCTGCATGAACAAGACCCTGGCCGACGCCGGCATGACGCCGGACCAGATCGACCACATCAACGCGCACGGCACCGCGACACCAGAAAACGACAAGATGGAGTTCAACACGACATCGGCCGTGTTCGGCGAGCTCGCGCAGAAGATTCCGGTCACCTCCAACAAGTCGATGGTCGGCCACACCATCTCGGCCGCCGGCGCCGTCGAGGCGATCTTCTCGCTGCTCACGCTCGAGCATCAGCGCATCCCGCCGACGATCAACTACGAAACTCCGGATCCCACGATCCTGTTCAACGTCGTCGGCAACAAGGCGCGCGACGCCCGCGTTACCGCCGTGATGTCGAACTCGTTCGGCTTCGGCGGCCAGAACGCCTCGCTGATCCTGACCCGCGAACCGGCCTGACCGGACGCATGACGCTGCTTCCGGCGAGCACGAAGGCCCGCGCGCGGGAGGCTGCCAAGTCGCTCGGGGGCAGCCTGATCGGCGCCGCCACCGTCGGCCTGCTCCGCACCACGCGCTATTTCGATCCGGTCAAGACCTCGAACTTTTTCGCGCGCGCCGTAAAGCTGATCGGCCAGCGCCTGCGCGAGCACCGTATCGGCCGCGACAATCTCACCGCCGCCTTTCCGGAGAAATCGCCGGAGGAGATCGAGCAGATCCTGATGGGCGTCTGGGACAATCTCGGCCGCGTCGGCGCCGAATTCGCCCATATGGACCGCGTCTGGGACTACGATCGCGACCATCCGGAGAAGAGTCGGATCGAATTGTCCGAGCGCAGCATCGAGCTGTTCGACCGGATCCGGGACGACGGCAAGCCGGCGCTGATCTTCGCCGCGCATCTGGCCAATTGGGAATTGCCGGCACTTGCCGCGGTCGCGCATGGACTGGACACCGCGATCCTCTATCGCCGCCCGAACATCGCCTCGGCCGACCGCATCATCCAGGAGATGCGGCAGGTCAACATGGGGACACTGATCCCCGCGGGCCGCGACGCGCCGCTGCGGCTCGCGCAGTCGCTGAAGGACGGCAAGCACGTCGCGATGCTGATCGACCAATACCTGACCGGCGGCGTCGAGGTCACCTTCTTCGGCCGCAAGACCCGCGCCAACCCGATGCTGGCGCGGCTGCTCCGCCAGGTCGAGTGCCCGATCCACGGCGTGCGCATCATCCGCCTGCCCGGCGGCCGCTTCCGCGGCGAGCTCACGGAAGAGGTCACACCGGTCCGCGATGCCGACGGCAAGATCGACATCCAGGGCACGACCCAGGCGGTCACCAATGTGGTGGAAGGCTGGGTGCGCGAGCATCCCGAGCAGTGGCTGTGGCTGCACCGCAGGTGGCGGTAAACCGGGCTCGCCGCTCCGTCACGGCCGGGCGTGGCGCGGCCATCCACGGGCCGACCCCCTACAGGAGAACGTGGATGCGCGGGACACGCTCGGGCATGACGACTGCGAGGAAGGTGCGCCTTCGCTCTCGCTGTGGCCTCTACCGCCCCGTCTTCACCTTGGTCCAGAGCCGGTTGATGATCCGCTGCGTCGCCGGCTCGCGCGCCGTGATGACGAACAGCTTTGCGAGCGTCGCGTCGTCCGGATAGATGTTCCTGTCGTTCAGGATCTTCGGATCGATGAGCTTCTGGCTGGCGAGATTGCCGCTCGCGTAGGACAGGAAGTCCGAGTTCTTGGCGGCGACATCGGGGCGATAGAGATAGTTGATCAATTCGTAGGCTTCGCTGACGTTCTTGGCATCGGCGGGGATCGCGAGATTGTCGAAGAACATCTGCGCGCCCTCCTTCGGGATCGCATAGCCGATCTCGATGCCGCTCTTGGCCTCGGCCGCGCGGGCGCGGGCCTGCATGATGTCGCCGGACCAGCCGACCACGAAGCAGATCTCGCCGGTGGCGAGTGCGCTCAGATATTCGGACGAATGAAACTTGCGCACGGAGGGGCGAACTTTCGCGACGACATCGGCCGCCTTCTCCAGATCCGCCTGCTTGGTCGAGTTCGGATCGAGCCCGAGATAGTTCAGCGCCGCCGGAAAGATGTCGTCGGCGGAGTCGAGCATGTGCACGCCGCAGTCCTTGAACCTGGCGAGGTTCTCCGGCTTGAAGACGATGTCCCAGCTGTCGATCCTGGCGTCGGGCCCGAGGACCTGCCTCACCTTGGCGACGTTGTAGCCGATGCCGGTCGTGCCCCACATATAGTTGGCGGCGTAGACGTTACCGGGGTCGTAGGTCGCAAGGTGCTTGGTGACCATCGGCCACGCATTGGCGAGGTTCGGCAGCTTCGACTTATCGAGCTTCTGGAAGATGCTGGCCTTGATCTGGCGCTGCAGGAAATAGGCGGTGGGCACCACCACGTCATAGCCGGACTTGCCGGCCATCAGGCGCGTCTCCAGCGTCTCGTTTGCATCGAAGGTGTCGTAGACAACCTTGATGCCGGTCTCCTTGGTGAAGGCCTCGAGGACGCCAGGCGCCATATAGTTGGACCAGTTGTAGAAATTGACGACCCGCTCCTCGGCGGTCGCTGGCGCGGTCCAGAACATCAGCACTGCGGCGGCGAGACCAAGGTGGAATCCCGAGCGGCCGATCGTCGTCATCTCTCTCTACCTCTTGCGTCCACGCACCGCGTCCGACAGCCGCTCCAGCGCGGTGTCGAGCGTCTCGTCCTTCTTGGCGAAGCAGAAGCGCACCACGGACGTCACCGGGTCCTGCTCGTAGAATGCCGAGACCGGGATCGCCGCGACCTTGTAATCTTTCACGATCCGCCAGCAGAACTCGGTGTCGCTCTCGTTGAGCCCCAGCGGCGACAGGTCGACGGTGAGGAAGTAGGTACCTTGCGACTTCAGCACGGGGAAGCCGAGGCTCTCGAGCCCCTTGGTCAGACGGTCCCTGCTCCGCGCCAGATCCTTGCGCATCGACAGGAAGTAGTCGTCGGACTTGCCGAGGCCGTAGGCGACCGCGGCCTGGAGGTTCGGCGCGGTGGTGAAGGTCAGGAACTGGTGCACCTTGGCTGCGACGCGCAGCAGCGGCGGCGCAGCGCAGACGAAGCCGATCTTCCATCCGGTCAGCGAGAAGATCTTGCCGGCAGAGCCGACCTTGATGGTGCGCTCGCGCATGCCGGGGATGGTGATGAGCGGGATGTGCTCGTGCTCATCGAAGGTAACGTGCTCCCAAACCTCGTCGCAGATCGCGATGACGTCGAACTCCTGGCAATAACGCGCAAGCAGCTCGAGATCCCCGCGCGGATAGACCACCGCTGACGGATTCAAGGGATTGTTGAACAGCACCGCCTTGGTCTTTGAATTGAAGACGCTTTTCAGCATGTCCTCATTCAGCCGCCAGTGCGGCGGCTCGAGCCGGACCAGGCGCGGAATGCCGCCCGCCTGGCGGATGATGGGCAAATAGGAATCATAGACAGGCTGGAAGCAGACCACCTCGTCGCCGGGCTGGACCACCGCGAGAATCGCCGAGGTCAGCGCCTCGGTGCCGCCGGAGGTCACCATCACCTCGCTCATCGGATCGAGCTTGAGGCCATGCCAATGACCGTAATGGGTCGCGATCGCCTGACGCAGTTCCGGCAGCCCCATCATCGACGGGTACTGGTTGTAGCCGTTCAGCGAGGCCTCGGCCGCGGCGCGCCGGATGTCCTCGGGGCCGGGATCATCAGGGAAGCCCTGGCCGAGATTGATGGCATTGTTGTCGCGCGCGGCCTGCGACATCGCCTCGAAGATCGTGACGGGAAGGTCGGCGAAGACCTTGTTCAGGGACGAGCTCTTGTTCAGGGAAGTGATGGACATCGGGCCGATCAGCCACCGACCTTGCTGGGAAGTCCCGCCGCCTTCCAGCCGAGCATGCCGCCAGCCAGATGCTTGTCGTAAGGCAGGCCCGCCGCCTGCGCCGCGAGCGAGGCGGTCACCGAGCGCTTGCCTGAGCGGCAGGCGAACACGACCTGCTTGCCCTGGGGATCAGGGATCGCCTTGGGATCGAAGGTCGAGAGCGGCACCACGACGCCGTAGGGATAGGCTTCGGCCTGAACCTCGTTCGGCTCGCGGACGTCCACGAGCAGATAGCGGCCTTCCACGACACCCTTGGCGACCTCGTCCGGGGTCAGATCCTGCACTTGATTTGCCACATCATCCTCCAACGTCGCAGCCGCGCGCCGGGGCGATCCCGGCCGGCGGCAACCTCGCCTCTCGGGAGGCGAAAATCAAGCGCTACAAAGGCTTGAGCCGTGCGGCGCAAGTTAAAGCTAAATCGCAGCGACTTGAAGTGCGCATCGAATCCCGGCCCTAGATGGTCACCTGCGTACCGACTTCGACGACGCGGCCGGAGGGGATCTGGAAATAGTCGGTGGCGTCGTTGGCGGAGCGGCTGAGCGAGATGAACAGCCGGTCCTGCCAGCGCGGCATGCCGGAATGGACCGCGGGTTTCAGCGCCCGGCGCGACAGGAAGAACGAGGTCGACATGATGTCGAACTGCCAGCCCAGCTTGCGGGCGATCGCCAGCGCCTTCGGCACGTTGGGCGATTCCATGAAGCCGAATTTCAGCGTCACCTTAGAGAAGGTCGGTGAGATCTGTTCAAGCCTCACGCGGTCCGCCGGATCGATCCGCGGGGTTTGCGCGGTCTCGATGGTCAGAATGACGTTCTTCTCGTGCAGCACCTTGTAGTGCTTCAGACTATGCATCAGCGCGGTCGGCGCGCTGAGGGGGTCCGACGTCAGGAACACGGCGGTACCGGGCACCCGCTGCGGCGGCCGCTTCTCCAGCATCGCCACGAGATCGGCGAGCGGGAATTCCAGCTTGCGCGACTTCTCGAACAAGAGCCGGCTGCCGCGCCGCCACGTGTACATCAGGATGATCATGAGCGCGCCGAGCGCCAGCGGCACCCAGCCGCCCTCGAACACCTTGAGCAGGTTGGCGGAGAGGAAGGTCAGATCGAGGAACAGGAACGGCGCAATGAGAGCGGCGGCGGCGAATGGCGACCACCGCCAGACCTTCCAGATCACGACAAAGCCCATCATGGCGGTGACCACCATGGTGCCGGTGACCGAGATGCCGTAGGCCGAGGCCAGCGCACTGGAGGAGCGGAACATGAGCACCAGCAGCACCACCGCGACCAGCAGCAGCTGATTGATGCGAGGGATGAATATCTGGCCCGAATGGGCTTCGGATGTATGGCGAATTTCAAATCGCGGCAGCAGACCGAGCTGAATCGCCTGCCGCGTCAGCGAATAGGCGCCGGTAATGACGGCCTGGCTCGCGATGACGGTGGCGGCAGTGGCCAGCACGACCATGCAGCCGCGGAGAACGCCTTGCGGGAAGAGCTGGAAGAACGGGCTCACGATCGCACCGGGGTCGCTGAGGACGAGCGCCCCCTGCCCCAGATAGTTCAGCGCCAGCGAGGGCAGCACGATCGACAGCCAGGCGAACTGGATCGGGCGCTTGCCGAAGTGGCCGAGGTCGGCATAGAGCGCCTCGGCGCCGGTGACGGCCAGGAAAACCGCCCCCAATGTCACGAAGCCGATGATGCCATGGTTGAGCATAAAGGACACGGCATAGATCGGGTTCAGCGCAAGCAGGACCTGCGGCTGCTGGATGATCGGATGGATCGCCGCCGCCGCGATAACCGCGAACCACACGCACATGATCGGACCGAAAAAGGCCGCGACGCGCGCCGTGCCGCGGGACTGCACGGCGAACAGACAGACCAGGATCACGATGGTCAGCGGAACGATGTAAGGCTCGAATCTTAGAGTGACATCCTTCATGCCCTCGATCGCCGACAGCACCGAGAGGGCCGGCGTGATCACGGCATCGCCGTAGAACAGGGCTCCGGAAATGATGCCGAGCAGCACGATGGCGGACCCGCCGGTGCCGACCGCCCGCTGGGCGAGCGCCATCAGCGCCAGCGTGCCGCCCTCGCCGTTGTTGTCTGCGCGGAGCAGGATCACGACGTATTTGAGCGTCACCACGATGATGAGCGCCCACAGGATCAGGGAGAGCACGCCGAGCACGGCCGCAGCGGTCGGCAGGCCCTCGTGCCCGGAAGCCGCCGTCACCGCCTCGCGGAACGCATAGAGCGGGCTGGTACCGATATCGCCATAGACGACGCCGATACTGCCGAGCGTCAGCGCGCCGAAGCTGGCCGTGGTATGGGCCTCGCCATGTCCGTTGGCCGCCGCCGTCTCCGGGGCGGGAACTGCTACGTCACTGGTCATGGAAGAGCCCTATGGCCTCTAGAATGCTTCACGGCACAACGGCGGAAGAGCGCGCGGCTTATAGTCCTGCGCTGCCGGCATAGCCTAGGCCAATTCCGGACCATAGCCATGCTAATTTTGCATGGATTTGCCAGTTGCGCTCAAATAGTGACTTGGGTTCCGACTTCAACCACCCGCCCTGTGGGAATCTGGAAATAGTCGGTGGCATCGTTGGCCGACCGGCTCAGCGCGATGAACAAATGGTCCTGCCACAGCGGCATGCCCGACTGAGCCGAGGCCTTCAGCGATCTCCGCGACACGAAGAACGACGTCGACATGATGTCGAACTGCCAGCCCTGCTTGCGCGCGATGGCGAGCGCCTTCGGCACGTTCGGCTGCTCCATATAGCCGAAGCGCAGACGAACCTTGGAGAACTTGTCGCTGATCTTCTCCATGCGGAACCGCTCCGACAGTTCGACCCGCGGCGTATGCGCGGTCTCGATCGTCAGGATCACGTTGTGCTCGTGCAGCACCTTGTTGTGCTTGAGGTTGTGCAGCAGCGCGGTCGGCACGAAGGCGGGATCGCTGGTCAGGAATACCGCAGTGCCCTTGACGACGTGCGGCGGGCGCTTCTCCAGGCTTCGGATCAGGTCGTCCAGCGGCACCTCGATCCGGCGCGTCTTCTGGATCAGGATTGCCGAGCCTTTCCGCCAGGTCCAGATCGTCCCCGCCATGGCAGCGCCGAACAGGAGCGGCACCCAGGCGCCCTCGAGCAGCTTCAGGAGATTGGCGCTGAAGAAGCTCAGGTCGACGATGACGAAGGGCACGATCACGGCCGCAGCCGTCGCCGCACGCCAGTTCCACAGTTTCCAGATCACGACGAATCCCATGATGCCGTCGACGACCATGGTAGTGGACACCGCGATGCCGTAGGCCGAGGCCAGATTGCTGGGGGTGTGAAACAGCAGCACCAGCAGCATCACGCCGATCAGCAGCAGACGATTCACACGGGGAAGATAGATCTGGCCGGCATGGGTTTCGGAGGTGTAGCGCACCTCGAAGCGCGGCAGGAGGCCGAGTTGCACCGCCTGATAGACCAGCGAATAGGCGCCGGTGATCACCGCCTGGCTCGCGATCACGGTCGCCGCGGTCGCAAGCCCGACCAGCGGCAGCACCAGGTTTTCGGGCACCATGCGATAGAAAGAATGCTCGATCGCGCTTGGATCGGACAGCACGAGCGCACCCTGCCCGAAATAGTTGATCAGGAGCGCGGGCAGCACGAAGAACATCCAGGCCGACTGAATCGGTTTGCGGCCGAAATGGCCGAGATCGGCATAAAGCGCCTCACCGCCCGTCACCGCCAGGAACACGGCGCCGAGCGTCACGAGTCCGATCACGCCGTGCGACAGCACGAATTGCACCGCGTAATAGGGATTGATTGCCGCCAGCACGGAAGGGTCGTCGGCGATGTGGACGGCCCCCATCACGGCGATGACGGCGAACCAGACCACCATGACCGGACCGAAGGCCGAGGCGACCAGTGCGGTCCCCTTGCTCTGGACGGCGAACAGCAGCACCAGAATGAGGACGGTGAGCGGCACGACATAGTGCTCGAGCGCGGGCGTCGCGAGCTTGAGGCCCTGGACAGCCGAGAGAACCGAGATCGCCGGCGTGATCATGGAATCGCCGATGAACATGGAGGCGCCGACCACACCGAGCGCGAGCAAGACCCAGCTTCGCCGCCCGAGCGCGCGCTGGCCGAGTGCCATCAGCGAGAGCGTGCCGCCCTCCCCGTTATTGTCGGCGCGCAGCAGCAACAGGACGTATTTGGCGGTGACGACGATCAGCAGCGCCCACAGGATCAGCGAGAGCACGCCCAGCACGATCACCCGCGAGACCGGCTCTCCGTGAGCCGCGCCCTTGACCGCCTCATGGAATGCATAGAGTGGCGAGGTGCCGATATCGCCGAAGACGACGCCGATGCTCCCAAGCGTGAGGGCCCAAAAACCTGAGGTGACCGGTTGCCCGTCCTGGGTCTCGGTCGATGAGGTGCTCGCCGTCATGGGGGTGAAAAACGCCTCGTCCCTGGAATTGATCCGGCGCCTTTTGACGCTTCCGCCACGACTGTCAATCGGCACACCACCATAACAGGACCCCGGGCAGTTGCTGTGACGGCGCGGCAACGTTCGTCGCTGGCGTGACCACATGCCTCAGGTAGGATGGTAGCGCAAGAGCCCTCTAAGGCTTCAAATTCGGCGGCAGCGGCGGATCTTCGCGCATCAGGGTGATGGTCACCCGCCGATTGGCCGCAAGCGAGGGATCGTCCGGAAACAGCGGCTGGGTATCCGCCTTGCCGGAGACGGCGAAAATATGCGACGGCGGCAGGCCCTCGCGTTCGAGGATCTGGCGCACCGCATTGGCGCGGTCGGCCGACAGATCGAAGGCGCCGTAATCGCTGCGGGTGGGCACGAATCCGGCCGCGGTATGGCCGGCGATGGAGACGCGGAGCGGCGTCGCCTTCAGCGGGATCGCGAGTTTCTCGACCAGTCGCCGGGTACGGTCATAAGGAACCTTGGAGCCGTCGGCGAACATCGAGCGGCCGTCCTGGTCGACGATCTCCAGATTGAGGCCCTGCTTGGTCTCCTCGAACATGATGTGCTTGGACATTTCGGTCAGTTCCGGCATGTCCTGCAAGGCCTGGCGCAGCGAGGCCGCGGCGAGCGCAAAGTTGCGGTCGACCTTGATCTTCGCGCCGGACGTCTTCTCGCGATCTTCCTGGTCCGGGGTCGGCGTGTTGGAGGCATCCTCGGGCTGGATGTGATCGACGTTCTTCAGCCGCGGGCGTGTCGGCAGGCCGTCGGACTCGACGATGCCGGAGTAGCGCGCTTCGCTCTGAACGCCGAACGCCTCGCGCATCGAGCCCGCGACGATCTTCAGCTTGTTGGCGTCCTGCGTGGAGAACGCAACCAGCATCACGAAAAACGCCAGCAGCAGCGCCATCAGGTCGGCGAAGGTCACGAACCAGCCGTGACCGCCGCCGTGAGCATCGCCGCGCTTTTTCTTGGCCATCTCTCAAATCCCGGCGGGCGGCCTTAGGCCGGAACCGGCTCTCCCTCGGTGTGACGATGCTTCTCCGGCAGATAAGCCAGCAGCATTTCGCGCACGAGCGTCGGGCTCTTGGAGTCGCGGATCATCAGGATGCCGTCGATGATCAAGGTACGGTTCGTTTCTTCGTCGAGCAGCTTGCCATGCAGCTTGTCGGCAATGGGCAGGCAGATCAGGTTGGCGACGACGGCGCCATACAGGGTCGCCAGCAGCGCGGTGGCCATGAATGGGCCGAGCTTGGAAGGGTCCGACATGTTGGAGAACATCTGCACCATGCCGAGCAGCGTGCCGATCATGCCGAAGGCCGGGGCGCAGTCGCCGACGGCGCGATAGATCTTGCTGCCTTCGTCGAGATGCATCAGGAAGTTGTCGCGGTCGCGCTCCAGATTGTCGCGAATGAAGTCGAGATCGTAGCCGTCGGCGACGTAGCGGATCCCCTTGGCAAGGAACGGCTCGTCGGTCTCGACCTTTTCCAGCCCGACCGGCCCCTGCTTGCGCGCGATTTCGGCGATGCGGGCGAGTTCGTCGACGAGGTCGTGGGCCGAAAGGCGGCTCAGGGTGAAGGCAAACTTTGCGCCCAGCGGTACGCCGTGCAGCATCGCCGACAATGGAAAGCGGATCATCGTTGCGGCGAAGGAACCGCCGAAGATGACGATCACGGCGTGGATGTCGTAGAACATCCCGAAGCTGCCGCCCATCAGGATCAGCGTCGACACAACAACGGCGCCCGCGACAAGGCCGACAAGTGTTGCGATATCCATTCTCGACTCCAACGCGTACGCGACAACGGCCGTCCTGGCCGCTGGTGCGGCCCAACCCCGAACCGCATCGGAAACCCTAGAGGCCCGCCCTTAAAGCCGCGTAAAGGTTAAGTCCGGGCAGTACGCCCGGGCCGCGGACGCGAACTGCAATTGCCGTCCAGCGACACGAATTTCAATCATTCGCTAACCATTCCGGCCCCGCCGCAATGACGCCCGTGCTGCGGCCCTGCGCCGCATCGAGGAAGAGGACCATTTGGTATCTTCTGGAGTTGGGGCATCCTCATGGCCCGGAGCCATTCGCCATGTTGACGCTGTTCGGTCTGCTCACCGCGCTGCCCGCCGTGCTGGCGCTTCATCTGCTCGAGCCGGAACTGGTCCTGCCGGCGTTCAGCGTCCTGCTCTTTATCGAGGCGGCCTTCGCCGTGATCGCAGCGCGCTTGATTCACGTCCCCGACGATGCGAACGGCATCACCCTGTGGGATCTCGCCGGCGGCTTCACCCTGATCGGATGCGCCGCCGCGGTGTTCAGCGAGCCGGATCAGGCCGCCCTGTTTTTTGCAGAGCAAGGCGGCCCACGTCCGGCGTCATCTCCGTAAGTCGGTCGCTTCAGTGGATTTCGGATGAGCGCTTCAGCGCGGCCTTCAGCTTCTCCAGGGAGAAGTCGGGGCTGCGGGCGATCTCGAGGATCGGCGTCTCGCGGCGGCCGCAGAGTTCGGCAGCCTCCGGCAGCTTTGCGGCGACGTCGAGCGGGATCACGATGGCGCCGTGCTGGTCGGCGTGGATGAGATCATCGGACTTCACGGTCATGCCGGCGACGCGCACTTCCCCGCCAAAGCTTTCCGCATGCACCCAGGCGTGCGACGGGCCGATCGAGCCGGCCAGCGCCTGGAAGCCTGGGGCCCATTGGGGGATGTCGCGGATCGAGCCGTCCGTGATCACGCCGAGACAGCCGAGCGCCTTGTGCACGTTGCTCTGCACTTCGCCCCAGAACGCGCCGTAGCCGACATCCGGGCCGTCGATGTCCTGGATCACCGAAATGCGCGGTCCGTAGCCGGTGCCCACATACTCGTAGTATTCGATGCGGCGCCTGGACTGCTCTTCGGCCGGGAGGGATGATTTCAGCACCGAGCGGATCGCGACCGTGCGGGCATAGCCGACGATTGGCGGCAGGTCGGGGAACGGGCAGACCAGCTGCTTGGTGGTGTAGCCGATCAGCCGCCGCTCGGGCGCCACGATCTCCATGGCGTTGCAGATCGTCGGCGTGTCGTAGCGGCCCAGCGCCTCGAGGACGGAAGCGGGCAGCGGCCCGGTCGCGGAATTGGTCACGGCGTTCTCTCCCAGATTGCGGCGGCTTGATTGCGCGATGCCGCCGGCTCAAGGGCGATATAGCCGAGATCGGGCCTCGACCCAACTCAGACAGGTCTCATGGCAGATATCCGCGCGCGACCGCTCAGTGCAGCCGTCCGGTCCGGTCGTCATCGTGCGGCGGCTCCGACAAATTCGCCATAGTCGGCGCCGAGGGCGGCGAGGAGAGCTCGCCCTCCGCCGGTGCGTTGGCTTCCATCGCGCGTGCCTGGTCGCGATAGGATTTGTAGCCGAGCGGCAAGCAGAGCAGATAGAGCACCGTGCCGATCGAGAGCACGTGCCAGGGATAGGCGATCAAGAGCGCGATGAAGACGATCACGGCGACGAAGGCCGGTAGCACCAGCTCCGGCGGCACGCGCATGCGCTTGGTCTTGCCGGAGAACACCGGCAGCCGCGATACCATCAGAAAGGCGATCAGAAGCGTATAGGCGGCGGTTACCGCCGCAGGGGTGCGGCCGAGTTCGAGGAACGCGATGTAGATCGGCAGCAGCACCGTGATGGCACCGGCGGGCGCGGGCACGCCGGTGAAGAAATTGGCCGCGAAGGCCGGCTTGTTCGGATCATCCATGGTGGCGTTGAAGCGCGCCAGCCGCAGGCCGCCGGAGATCGCGAACACCATAGCGGCGATCCAGCCGGCATTGCCGAGTTCGTGCAGCTGCCAGAAGTACAGCATCAAGCCCGGCGCCACCCCGAAATTGACGAAATCGGCGAGGCTGTCGAGCTCGGCGCCGAACTTGGACTGGCCCTTGATCATGCGCGCGATGCGTCCGTCGATGCCGTCGAGCGCGGCCGCGAACACGATGGCGTAGACGGCGAGCGTCATCCGCCCCTCGATCGACAGCCGGATCGAGGTCAGGCCGGCGCAGATCGCCAGCAGCGTGATGACGTTGGGGACCAGCATCCGTACCGGGATCGGCCGGAACCGGCGGCGGCGCGTATCGGGGTCTTTGAAATCATAGGGCGTCATTGCTCACCTCGAGGCGAGATATAGCAAGCCGCGCCCCCCTCCGCCATTGCAGCGGACGCCCACGAGCACCGACTATTGGTTAACTGGCACGGTAGGCGCGGCTCGGGTCGTCGCCGGCGAGGTCGGCCAGGATCGTCTCTCCGGCGATCGCGGTCTGCCCCTCCGACACCAGCGCCTTGGTGCCGGCCGGCAGATAGACGTCGAGGCGCGAGCCGAAGCGGATCAGGCCGAAGCGCTCGCCGGCACCGATCGCCTGGCCTTCCCGGACGAAGCAGACGATGCGCTTGGCAACGAGGCCTGCGATCTGGACGACGCCGATCCGCGCATTGGACGTCGAGATCACCAGCGAGTTGCGTTCATTGTCCTCGCTCGCCTTGTCGAGTTCGGCATTTATGAACAGACCTGGGCGGTACGCGATGCGGTCCACCCTGCCCGCTACGGGAGCGCGGTTCACGTGGCAGTTGAACACGCTCATGAACACCGAGATGCGCGGCAGCGGCCGGTCGCCGAGGCCGAGCTCGGCCGGCGGCAGCGCCATGGTGATCATCGAGACGCGGCCGTCGGCCGGCGACACCACGAGGCCCTCGCGCACCGGTGTCACGCGGACGGGGTCGCGGAAGAACAGCGCGCACCACACGGTCAGGATCGTGCCGATCCACCCCAAAGGCGACCACAGCCAGAACAGGATCAGGCTTGCCAGCGCAAATCCGCCGATGAAGGGATAACCCTCCTTGTGGATCGGCGGAATCTGACGCTGGATCGAATCGAGAATGGACATCGCTATCTGCCGCTCGGGGTTAATGGCGCGGATCGTCGCGCGCGCTTGTTTAGGCCAGAGTTGGGACCGGAGACAAGGTCACTCCACCGCCGCAGGCGTCGTCAGCATGTCATCGACCGGCGGCGGCTCCCGGTTGGGCGCCACGCTGGCGTCGGCCATCTTGGCCAATTTCTCGCGTGCCGCCTCGGCCTCGCGCTGCCTGTTCCACATGCTGGCATAGAGGCCGCCCTGCGCGAGCAGTCTGGCGTGGGTGCCGCGCTCGGCGATCCGGCCTTGATCCAGCACGATGATCTCGTCGGCCCCGACGATGGTCGAGAGCCGGTGCGCGATCACGACCGACGTGCGGTTCTTCGCCACGCGTTCGAGCGCACCCTGGATCTCGTGCTCGGTGTGGGTATCGAGTGCCGACGTCGCCTCGTCGAGCACCAGGATCGGCGGCGCCTTCAGGACGGTGCGGGCGATCGCGACGCGCTGCTTCTCGCCCCCGGACAGCTTCAGGCCGCGCTCGCCGACCTGGGTCTCATAACCCTTCGGCGCCAGCCGGATGAAATGATCGATCTGGGCCAGCCGCGCCGCCTCCTCGACTTCGGCATCGCTGGCGTCCCAGCGACCGTAGCGGATGTTGTAGCGAATGGTGTCGTTGAACAGCACGGTGTCCTGCGGCACCATGCCGATCGAGGCGCGCAAGCTGGCCTGCGTGACCTCGCGGATGTCCTGGCCGTCGATCAGGATCCTGCCGCCCGAAACATCGTAGAGACGGAACAGCAGGCGGGAGATCGTCGACTTGCCCGCACCGGACGGGCCGACGATCGCGACCGTCTTGCCGGCCGGCACCTCGAAACTGATGCCCTTGAGGATCGGCCGCGTGGGCTCATAGGCAAAACGAACGTCCTCGAAGCGCACCGTGCCGGCGGAGACGACCAGCGGCTTCGCGCCGGGCGTATCCTTGATCTCGGCCTCGCGCTCAAGAACGCCGAACATCTTCTCGATGTCGATGATCGCCTGCTTGATCTCGCGATAGACCATGCCCATGAAATTCAGCGGCTGGTAGAGCTGGATCATCATGGCGTTGACCAGCACGAAATCGCCGACCGTGTTGGTGCCGTTGCGCACGCCGATCGCGCACATCAGCATGGTCGCGGTCAGGCCCAGCGTGAAGATCACGGCCTGGCCGGTGTTGAGCACCGCAAGCGAGGTATAGGTGCGGACGCTCGCCTCCTCGTAGCGCTCCACCGATTTGTCATAGCGCTGCGCCTCGCGCGCCTCGGCGCTGAAATACTTGACGGTCTCGTAATTGAGCAGCGAGTCGATCGCCTTGGTGTTCGCCTCGGTATCGGAATCGTTCATCTTGCGACGGATGCCGATGCGCCACTCGGTCGCGACGTAGGTGTAGTACATGTAGAGCGTGACGGTGATCAGGGTGGCGACCACGTAACGCCAGTCGAATTGCCAGAGCAGCACGGCCATCAGCAGCGAAACCTCGACGATGGTCGGGATCAGCTGCAGGATCACCATGCGCACGATGACCTCGATGCCCTCGCGGCCGCGCTCGAGCACGCGAGTCAGGCCGCCGGTCTTGCGCTCGAGATGAAAGCGCAGCGACAGCTCGTGCATGTGGATGAAGGTGATGGTGGCGAGCTTGCGCACCGCATGCATGGCGACGCGGGCGAAGATGCCGTCGCGCCATTGCGTCAGCACCGCCATCACGATGCGCATCGCGCCGTAACTCGCGGTGAGCAGCAGCGGCGAGGCGATCACCCAGAGATGCCAGTTGTCGGCCTGTACGGGCGCGGTGTTGGAGCCCGTCAGCGCATCCGTCGCCCACTTGAAGCTGAACGGCACCGCGAGCGTAATCAGCTTGGCGGCAAGCAGCAGCACCAGCGACCAGACCACCCGCATCTTCAGATCGAAGCGGTCGCCCGGCCATATGTAGGGCCACAGACGCGCCAGCGTGCCCATCAGCGTGGCCCCGTCCGGCGGTCCTCCGGCGGGAGGATCAGGAACGTCGGCGCCGTCGAGCGATTGAGGTTGGTCCATCAAAAAGCCTGAAAGCCCGCCGGATGCGGGCGCAACTGCAATTAACGATTTTCGCCCGTCATATAGAGCCTTTCCGATGCAAGCGCACCCCGCCAGATGGCGAATCTTCGATTGTTTATCGTCATTTACCGGTAGATTTCCGGGAGTATCGAATCACCGATTGGGCTTGACGCCTCTCCGCTGCAATGCATCATGGCACCAATGAGCACGATCAAAACCGTCTGTGTCTATTGCGGCTCCGGCCCTGGAACCAATCCCCGCTTCACCGAAGGCGCAAAGGCGTTCGGCAAGACGCTCGCCGAGAACGACATCCGCCTGGTCTATGGCGGCGGCTCGCTCGGCCTGATGGGCGCGGTCGCGACCTCGGTGCTGGATCATGGCGGCACCGTCACCGGCATCATTCCCGACTTCCTGCGAATGCGCGAGAACGCGCTGACGCGCGTACAGGAGATGATCGTCACCCCCGATATGCACGAGCGCAAGCGGCTGATGTTCGAGCGCTCCGACGCTTTCGTGGCGCTGCCGGGCGGCGTCGGCACGCTGGAAGAGCTGGTCGAGCAGATGACCTGGAAGCAACTCGGCCGGCACGCCAAGCCAGTGCTGCTCGCCAACATCGACAATTTCTGGGAGCCGCTGTTCTCGCTGCTGTCGCATATGCGTCAGACCGAGTTCATACGCGCGGGCCTTTCGATCGACATCCTCAAGGCCGATCGCGTCGAGGATATTTTGCCGAAGCTGAAGGCGGCGGCCGCCCAGGTCGCCGAGGCGGAAAAGCAGATGGCTCCCGAAGTGGCACGCCGGCTGTAAGGATTACGCGCTCGGAAACGTCACCGCCTCGATGCGGTTGCCGTCGGGATCGGTGACGAACGCTGCATAGTAGCGCACACGATCATGCGGGCGGGTGCCCGGCGCACCTTCGGAGGCGCCACCGGCGGACAGCGCGGCAGCGTGAAACGCATCGACCTCATCAGTCGTTTTCGCCCGCAGGCAGATATGCACGCCGCTCTCGGGGCTCACGAGCGGCATGCCCTCGCGCAGATTGATCCAGAACTCCGGATAAGTCTTGCCGAAGCCGACCGTCCGCGGCCGGGTGACGAGACGCGCGAGCCCGAGCGCTGAGAGCGTCGCCTCATAGAAGCGAGCGGAGCGATCGAGATCGCTCACGCCGACGGAGATGTGGTCTATCATGGTCGTGCTCCCTCCCTCGTCATTGCGAGCGAAGCGAAGCAATCCAGAAATGCTTCCGCATAGACAGTCTGGATTGCTTCGTCGCTGCGCTCCTCGCAATGACGGTGCGTGCGGCGGCGCCTCCTACGCCGGCGCGCCCGATCTCACGAGCTTGTAGATCACCGAATCCATCAGCGCCTGGAAGGAGGCGTCGATGATGTTCGGGGAGACGCCGACCGTGGTCCAGCGGTCGCCGTTCTCGTCCTCGCTCTCGATCAGCACGCGCGTGACAGCGCCGGTACCGCCGTTGAGGATACGGACGCGATAGTCGATCAGCGTCAAGCCCTCGATGTATTTCTGGTACTTGCCGAGATCCTTGCGCAAGGCGACATCCAGCGCGTTGACGGGGCCGTTGCCTTCGGCCGCCGAGATCAGATGCTCGCCGGCGACGTCCACCTTGACCACCGCAAGCGCGACGGTGACGCGCTCGCCGTGCGAATTGTAGCGCTGCTCGACATTGACGTCGAACTGCTCGACCTCGAAATAATGCGGCACCTTGCCCAGCGTACGGCGCGCCAGCAGCTCGAACGAAGCGTTGGCGGACTC
Organism: Bradyrhizobium cedriense; assembly: GCF_054602315.1. Lineage (NCBI taxonomy): Bacteria > Pseudomonadati > Pseudomonadota > Alphaproteobacteria > Hyphomicrobiales > Nitrobacteraceae > Bradyrhizobium > Bradyrhizobium cedriense. The sequence continues at coordinate 743,711 of NZ_JBTSWB010000003.1, forward strand.
ATAGGCATAGCCTTGCGCCTCCCGCTCCTTCAGCTCCTCGACGAGGCGCGTCAGCTTCGGATCGCTTTTCTCGTATGGAATGCCGGCGCGGTCGAGTTCGGCGATCACATTGGAGCGGCCGGCCTGGTCGGACACCAGCACCTTGCGGTGGTTGCCGACGAGCTCCGGCGACACGTGCTCATAGGTGTGCGGATCCTTCAGCACGGCCGAGGCATGGATGCCGGTCTTGGTGACGAAGGCGCTCTCACCGACGTAAGCCGCATGCCGGTTGGGCACGCGGTTGAGCATGTCATCGAGCGTGCGCGAGACTTTGACGAGAGTCGCCAGCTTCTCCGTGCTGACCCCGATCTCGAAAGCGTCCGAAAACCCTTTCTTCAATTTCAGCGTCGGGATCAGCGAGCAGAGATTGGCGTTGCCGCAGCGCTCGCCGAGACCGTTCAGCGTGCCCTGGATCTGCCGGGCGCCGGCGCGGACCGCGGCCAGCGAATTGGCCACCGCCTGCTCGGTGTCGTTATGGGCGTGGATGCCGACGTGATCGCCGGGGATGTGCTTCGTTACCTCGGTGACGATGGCCTCGACCTCATCGGGCATGGTGCCGCCATTGGTGTCGCACAGCACCACCCAGCGCGCACCCGCCTCATAGGCGGCCATGGCGCAGGCGAGCGCGAAGCTCGGGTCTTCCTTGTAGCCGTCGAAGAAATGCTCGCAGTCGAGCATGACCTCGCGGCCCACGGCCTTCGCGGCTGCGACGCTGTCACGGATCGAGGCGAGGTTCTCCTCCTTCGTCGTCTCCAGCGCCACGCGCACCTGATAGGCAGAGGATTTGGCCACGAAGCAGATCGCGTCCGCCTTCGCCTCCAGCAGCCCGGCGACGCCGGGATCGTTGGAGACCGAGCGCCCCGCCCGGCGCGTCATGCCGAACGCGGTGAAGCGGGCATGGGCGAGCTTGGGCTTGGTCGCAAAGAATTCGTTGTCGAGCGGATTGGCGCCGGGATAACCGCCCTCGACATAATCGATACCGAGATCATCGAGCATCGCCGCGATGACCTGCTTGTCCGTCAGCGTGAAGTCGACACCGTTGGTCTGCGCGCCGTCGCGCAACGTGGTGTCGAACAGATAGAGGCGCTCCTTGCTCATTGCGGCGCTCCGAGCGTCTTCTTCATGGTCGTGTTGGCGAGCCATTCGTCGTTGATGGTGACGCTGTTGCGCTGCTGGGCGGTGTAGCCGCGCTTGGCGAAGAAGCCCTGCGCGTTGTCGCTGGCATCGACCGACAGGCTCGCCGCACCGCGTCCGCCCGCAAGCTTCTCCAGCGCGTCGACCAGCATGGTCGCGATGCCCTGCCCGGCCACGGCCGGATGGACATAGAGCATGTGGATGTGATCGTTGCCGCGCAGCGAGGCGAAGCCGACGGGCGAGCCCTCCAGCGTCGCGATCAGCGTCAAGTCGGACGCAAGCCGCTTGCCGAACTCGTCGCTTTCCGCCGCCGCCATCCAGGCTTCCTGCTGCGCCTCGCTGTAGTCCTCGCCGGTCAGCTCCTCGATGCTGGCGGTGAAGATCGCAGCGAGCACCGGCACGTCTGCGGGCAGGAACGGCCGCAAGCCGGGCTTTGGCAAACTCTGTCCCATCGTTTTCACCACATCCCGTAGAGCTTGAGCACCAGCGCCACGGCGCCGGCGAGCAGCGCGATCTTCAGCGCGATGTAATAGAGCCAGTGCCGCGGGAAAGGCGTGTCGGGCCGCTTCATCGCGCAATCTCCCAGGTGGTGCCTTCCTTTGAGTCCTTGATGGCAACTCCCATTGCAGCCAGCAGATCGCGAATGCGATCGGACTCCCCAAAGTCCTTGCGGCTTCGGGCGGCCGTCCGTTCGGCGATGAGGCGCTCGACCTCCTTCGCATCGACGCCGCTCGCCTGCTGCTTGCGCCCTTCCCATTGCGCGGCGCTCTCGGACAGGAATCCGAGCAGCCGCAACGAACCCGCCAGGGCGCCAACGTCGCTGCCGCGCAGACCATGCAGCGCCGCGATCGCCAGCGGCGTGTTCAGGTCGTCGAGCAGCGGCTCGACCACGGACGCGGCCGCCTTGCCGGGCTCGACATCGGCCGCGACGCGATACCAGTCGTCGAGCGTCTTGGCGCTCTCCTCCAGCGACTTCATGGTCCAGTCGATCGGCGATCGATAATGCGTCTTCAGCATGTTCAGGCGCAGCACCTCGCCCGGCCAGTCGGCAAGCAGCTCGCGGATCGTGATGAAGTTGCCGAGACTCTTCGACATCTTCTCACTCTCGACCTGCAGGAAGCCGTTGTGCATCCAATAGTTCGCCATGCGCTCGCGGTGGAAGGCGCAGCAGGTCTGCGCGACCTCGTTCTCGTGATGCGGAAACACGAGATCGATGCCGCCGCCATGGATGTCGAAATGCTCGCCGAGATGCTTCCAGGCCATCGCCGAGCACTCGACGTGCCAACCCGGACGCCCCTCAGCTTTGATACCGGCCGGCGATGGCCATGATGGCTCGCCGGGCTTGGATGGCTTCCACAGCACGAAATCGGTAGCATCGCGCTTGTAAGGTGCGACATCGACGCGGGCGCCGGCGATCATCTCGTCAAGCGAGCGCTTCGACAGCGCGCCATAGCGCGGCAGGCCGGCATCGGCCGCATTCATCGCCTGCGGCGAGAACAGCACGTGGTCCTCGGCGACATAGGCAAAGCCGCCCTTGACCAGCCGCTCGATGATCTCGCGCATCTCGCCGATATGCTCGGTCGCGCGCGGCTCGACAGTCGGCCGCAAGCAGCCCAGCGCGTCGACGTCGGCATGAAACTGCCGGCCCGTCTCCTCCGTGACCTTGCGGATCGCCTCGTTCAGCGGCAGGCCGGGGAAATCGCGCGCGGCGCGGTCGTTGATCTTGTCGTCGACGTCGGTGATGTTGCGGACATATTTGACGTGCGCCTCGCCATAGAGGTGGCGCAGCAGCCGAAACAGCACGTCGAACACGATCACCGGCCGGGCATTGCCGATATGGGCGAAGTCATAGACGGTCGGTCCGCAGACATACATGCGGACGTTGTTCGCATCGAGCGGCACAAAGGTGCGCTTTTCGCGGCTCAGCGTATCGTAGAGGCGCAATTCCATGACAACCCATCCCTTGCGGCCGGGCGTCCAGTGCTCTCAATGTTCTTTGAGAAAAGACGGCTCCAGCCAGCGAATCGCTAGCTCGTAATCTCGCGGCAAATGGCGCAAATGGCGAGGAGACCGTTCATCCCGCCACATATGGGCTATGAGGCATCCCCGCGTCAAGAGAGCCGCGAAAAGGCCATTTTACCTCCACAAAGCACGGCGGTTCGCCTTGATGGTTCATCATCCTTAACCATTTGGGCCCATTCTGGAACCGGCAATTCCCCTTTTCGCCCCCGGTGCATTTTCATGCGATTCTTGCCCACGCTCATTTCCGGCGCCCTCATCATTGCGACATCCAGCGCGTTCGCGGAGACCCGCGTCTTCATCATCGCCAACCAGGGGGGCGACCAGTGCCTGGCCAAGGCTGACAAATGCGGCGCCTCCGTCGCACGCACCTATTGCCAGTCACGAGATTTTGCCCAGGCTTCGGCCTATCGCCGGGTCGATCCCGACGAAATTACCGGCTCTGTCCCCAAAACCGGCACAAATTGCTCCCATGGCCATTGCGACGAATATGTCGCAATCACCTGCCAGCGCTGAATTCGCTCGGCGCTGGCGCAGCTTAGGCCGGTCATTGGGCCCCCGAAACGACGTGACGATGCCGCTGGAAGCGGCTATTGGGAGGGCGCGCTTCGGCCGCCCAAAGTCACTTAGAAAGTCACATTGGGCCGTGACCTCGCTAGAATGGCGGATATGCCTGAATTCCTGTCTTCCTCCCGCGCTCGCTTTCTCCATGCCTGCACCGTGCTTTTGAGCACGGCCGTGCTCGTCACCGGCGTTTTCGCGCAGGCCGGACCGCCCGGACCACCGCCTCAGCCCGGCCAGAACGGGCTTGGACCGAACCCGATGTGCGTGCGGCTGGAAGGCCAGCTCGCCGCGCTCGATCGTGGCGGCGGCGACCCCGCGCGCGAAGAGCAGGTTCGCCGCTACCAGGACTCCCAGGCCAGGCAGCAGGCCGAACTCGACCGCGTCACCATGCAGGCCAAGCGCATGGGCTGCGATTCCTCCGGCTTCTTCTCGCTGTTCAACGGCCAGTCGGCGCAGTGCGGCCCGGTCAACACCCAGATCCAGCAGATGCGCGCCAATCTGGACCAGATCACCGTCAATCTCGAGCGACTGCGCGGCGGCTCCGGCGGCAGCCCTGAGCGCGACAATCAGCGCCGCTCGGTGCTGTTGGCGCTCGCCCAGAACAATTGCGGCCCGCAATATGCCAATGCCGCGCAGTCACAGGGCGGCGGCAACTTCCTGAGCAACCTCTTCGGCGGCAACAACGCGGGCAATCCGCAAGCCATGCCGCCCTCCGATCTCGGCCCGCAATCCGGCACTTTCCGCACCGTATGCGTGCGTACCTGTGACGGCGCCTATTTCCCGATCTCGTTCGCGACGGTGCCGGCGCGCTTTCCGGACGACGAGAAGACCTGCAAGAATCTCTGTCCGGCTGCCGAAGCCGTGCTCTACACCCATCGCAATCCCGGCGAAGACATGAACTCCGCGGTCTCCATCGGCGGCCAGCCCTACACGGCCCTGCCGACCGCGTTCAAATTCCGCAGCGAGTTCAACCCGTCCTGCTCCTGCAAGGCGGCCGGCCAGACCTGGGCCGATGCGCTGAAATCGGCCGACGACAAGGCATCGGCCGAGCAACAGGGCGACATCATCGTCACCGAGGAGAGCGCCAAGAAGATGCAGCAGCAGCGGCTCAACAAGGGCACGCCTGCGAGTGCCAAGAAGGGCGCAACTCCCGCGCCGACGACGGCGAACGCACCGGCCGCAACGCCGCCGACGGAGACAGGCCCCGCTGCGAGCTCCGAGAACAAGCCGATCCGCTCGGTCGGACCGACTTTCCTGCCGCAGCAGCAGAAATAGGCAGCAACAAACTCGGCTGCCTCTATCCCTCGAACGCGTCGATCGACGCCTTGCTGCCGCGTGACACCAGCGTCTCGTCGGCGACCGGCAACAGCTCGCCCTTGTCGCGAAACCGGTTCGTGATCGGATAGCGGCGGTCGCGACCGAAGATCCTTCGCGTCACCTTCACGCCGGGCGCGGCCTGGCGGCGCTTGTATTCGGCGACGTTGAGCAGATGGTCGATGCGGGTGACCGTCTCGCGATCGAAGCCAGCGGCAATGATCTGATCCAGCGGCTGCTCGCGCTCGACAAGGCGCTCCAGGATGGCATCGAGCACGTCATAGGGCGGCAGCGAATCCTGGTCGGTCTGGTTCTCGCGCAGCTCCGCGGTCGGCGGACGCGCGATGATATCGGGCGGGATCACCTCGCCGACGGGGCCAAGCGCGCCTTCCGGCTTCCAGCTGTTGCGCAACGCCGCCAGGCGAAACACCTCAGTCTTGTAGATGTCCTTGATCGGATTGAAGCCGCCATTCATGTCGCCGTAGAGCGTGGCATAACCGACCGACATTTCCGACTTGTTGCCGGTCGTCACCACCATCAACCCGGTCTTGTTGGAGATCGCCATCAACAGCGTGCCGCGGGTGCGGGCCTGAAGGTTTTCCTCGGTGATGTCAGGCGGCAGATTCTTGAAGATGCCGGACAGGATGGTCTCGAAGCCGTTCACAGCCTCGGCGATTGGCAAGACCTCGTAGCGAATGCCGAGATGGCCGGCGAGCTCGCCGGCATCCGCGATCGAATGTGGCGCGGTGTAGCGATAAGGCAGCATCACGCCATGCACCTGGTCGGCACCGAGCGCATCGACCGCGATCGCGGCACACAGTGCGGAATCGATGCCGCCGGAAATGCCGAGCAGCACGCCGGGAAAGCCGTTCTTGGCGACGTAGTCGCGCAGGCCCAGCACGCAGGCGGCGTAGTCGGCTTTGTCACCCTCGGGCAGCTCGGCAATCGGGCCCGTGCAGCGCCAGTCGTCGCCGTTACGAGTGAAGCGCAGCGTGACGATGCTCTCCTCGAAGGCGGGCAATTGCGCCGCAAGCGAGAGATCGCCGTTGAGCGCGAAGGATGCACCGTCGAACACCAGTTCGTCCTGGCCGCAGACCTGGTTCAGGTAAACCAGCGGCAGTCCGCTCTCGGTCACGCGCGCGACCGCGACCGACAGGCGCACGTCGTTCTTGTCGCGGGCGTAAGGCGAGCCGTTCGGCACGAGGATGATCTCGGCGCCGGTCTCCGCCAGCGTCTCGACCACGTTCTCGTAGTCCTCGGACTCTTCCAGCCAGATGTCCTCGCAGATCGGCACGCCGATCCGCACGCCGCGCACGGTGACGGGACCGGCGGCAGGGCCGCGCGAAAACAGCCGCTTCTCGTCGAATACGCCGTAATTCGGCAGGTTGCACTTGAAGCGCAAGCTCGCGATGCGGCCGCCGTCGAGCAGCGCGCAGGCATTGTAGAGCCTGCCGTCCTCGACCCAGGGCGTGCCGACCAGCATCGCGGGCCCGCCATCGGCGGTCTCGCGCGCGAGGCTTTCGATCGTGGCGCGGCAGGCGGCCTGGAACGCCGGCTTCTGCACCAGGTCTTCCGGCGGATAGCCGGCGATGAACAGCTCCGGAAACAGCACGAGATCTGCACCGTCGGCGGCAGCGCGCGCACGCGCGGCGCGCGCCTTCTCCGCATTGCCCTCCACGTCGCCCATGGTCGGGTTGAGCTGGGCGAGCGTGACCGCGAATGCATTGAGACGTTCGGTCATGGCGCTCCCAATCCCCAGGCTAGAGATACCCCAGTCGCTCGATGATGGCGATGATCCAGAACGCGCCGGTCATCAGGAGCGCGACGCCGACTGCGGCCGAGCCCATGTCCTTGACGCGGCCGATCTGCTTGTCGTGGTCGAGGGTCAGGCGGTCGGCGAGCTTCTCGATCGCGGTGTTGAGCAGTTCGACGACCAGAACGAACGCGACGGAACACACCAGTTCGACCGCGCGCATCGCGGTCGCGCCGATGAACCAGGCGAGCGGCACCGACAGCAGGAGCGCAAAGATCTCCTCGCGAACGGCCTGCTCCGACTGGAAGGCAAAGGTCAGACCGTTCCGGGAATTGATCGTGGCCTTCCAGATCCGCAGCAAGGTTTCAGAGCCCCGCAGCGGCCGGAATTGGCTGAGCCTTGCCGGCGCGCTCCTGTTTGAGGAGTTCCGCGACCAGGAAAGCCATGTCGATGGATTGCTCGGCATTGAGGCGGGGATCGCAGACCGTGTGGTAGCGGTCGTTGAGATCCTCGTCCGTGATCGCACGGGCGCCGCCGAGGCATTCGGTGACGTCCTGCCCGGTCATCTCCAGATGCACGCCGCCGGCGTGGGTGCCCTCGGCGGCATGGATCGCGAAGAACGACTTCACCTCGGACAGGATGCGGTCGAACGGCCGCGTCTTGTAGCCCGAGTTGGAGGTGATCGTGTTGCCGTGCATGGGATCGCAGGACCAGACCACCACCCTGCCCTCGCGCTTCACGGCGCGCACCATGTTCGGCATATGCTCGCCGATCTTGTCCGAACCGAAGCGGCCGATCAGCGTCAGCCGGCCCGGCTCGTTGTCCGGGTTGAGCACGTCGATGAGCTTGAGCAGCTCGTCGGCCTTCAGCGACGGTCCGCACTTCAGCCCGATCGGGTTCTTGATGCCGCGGAAATATTCGACATGGCCGTGATCGAGCTGGCGGGTGCGATCGCCGATCCAGATCATGTGGCCGCTCGTCGCGTACCAGTCGCCGGTCGTGGAATCGACGCGGGTCATGGCCTGCTCGTAGCCGAGCAGCAGCGCCTCGTGGCTGGTGTAGAAATCGGTAGCGCGCAGCTCGGGATGGCTCTCGAGATCGAGGCCGCAGGCGCGCATGAAGTTGAGCGCGTCGGAGATGCGGTCGGCCAGCTCCTTGTAGCGGCGGGACTGCGGCGAATCCTTGAGGAAGCCGAGCATCCATTGATGCACGCTGCCGAGATTGGCGTAGCCGCCGGTGGCGAAGGCTCGCAGCAGGTTCAGCGTCGCGGCCGACTGGCGATAGGCCATCAGCTGGCGCTGCGGATCGGGTACGCGCGCTTCCCTGGTGAAGGCGATGTCGTTGACGATGTCGCCGCGATAGCTCGGCAGCTCGACCCCGTTCACCTTCTCGGTCGGCGATGAGCGCGGCTTCGCGAACTGGCCGGCGACGCGGCCGACCTTCACCACCGGCACCGCGCCGGCATAGGTCAGCACCACCGCCATCTGGAGCAGCACGCGGAAGAAGTCGCGGATGTTGTTGGCCCCGTGCTCGGCGAAGCTCTCGGCACAGTCGCCGCCCTGGAGCAGGAAAGCCTCGCCGGCCGCAACCCGCGCCAGCGCCTTCTTCAGATTGCGCGCCTCGCCGGCGAACACCAGCGGCGGAAACGTCGCAAGTTGCGCCTCGACGTCGGCCAACGCCTTGGCGTCGGGATAGTCGGGCACCTGTAGCACCGGCTTGCTGCGCCAGGACTCGGGCGTCCACCGCTCGGACATTGCAATCTCTCCGTGAAGCAAAAAGCACAACCCGATCTGTGGGTTGCGAGGGCCGCCTTATACACAGGCTGGCTCCCGACCGCCAGTTGTAAATCCATTTCGCACCGCAAGCCCTTGCGGGAAAAGCCGGATTCGCATTTGCTTGGCGCCGGCAAAGAAACTCAGAGGACACCGACCGCCCCATGGATGCGGCACTGGACGACGTCTTCATCGACGAGATCAACTTCCCGGCGACCGACGGCTATGCGCTGGCCGGCACCCTGTTTCTGCCGCGCGGCGCCAAGCGCCATGCCGTCCTGATCAATTCAGCGACCGCCGTGCCACGCAAGATCTATCGGGGCTTTGCCTCCTACCTCGCCCATCGCGGCTGCGCGGTGCTGACCTACGACTATCGCGGCATCGGCGACTCCCGGCTGCCGGCGATGGTCGGCTACAACCGCCCGAAATCGCTGGTCGGCTTCAAGGCCTCGATGTCCGACTGGGCCGCGCTCGACGTCACCGCCGCGGTCAGCTGGATGCGTGGGCGCTATGGCAGCCTGCCGCTTGCCTATGTCGGCCATTCCTTCGGCGGCCAGGCGCTCGGACTGATCGTGAACAACAGCGAGATTTCGCGTGCCGCGTTCGTGGCCTCGCAAGCGGCAACCTGGCGGCTGATGACATCGCCGGAAAAATATCGCGTCTTCGCTTTCATGAACCTCGTTGGCGTACCGCTGACGCACGCGCTCGGTTATGCGCCGGGCTGGGCCGGAGTCGGCGAGGATTTACCCAAGGGCGTCTTCCTGCAGTGGGCCGAATGGGTCTCGAGCCCCCGCTATCTCTTCGATTCAAAACTGCCGGCGCTCGAGAACTTCGCGAGGTTCAAGGGCGAGCTGCGCGCGCTGTGCTTCTCCGACGATCCCTGGGCCACGCGCCCCGCGGTCGAGCTGCTGGCGAGCGGTTTCTCCGCCATCAAGCCGGAGGTGCTCACGGTCAAGCCGTCCGAGGTCGGCGCCAAGGCGATCGGCCATTTCGGCTTCTTCCGCCCCGATCACCGCGACACGCTATGGCGCGGCGTGGCGGAATGGATTCAGGGGGAATGAAGCGACGTCACCGGATGATCGTCGTCAGAGACGAGTAGCGCCTGTTCGGCTTGGCTTCGCCCGGCGCAAACTGCGCGAAGGCGTCGCTGACCCGCACCGCCGGCGGCGTGTCACCGGCGAAGCGGAATTCCTTCGGCCGGGGCGCGTAGAAGCTGGCGCGATAATATGCGTCGTCGAAGCGTGCCTCGCCGACCCCGAACAATGAGTCGCAGGCGAGCAGGAGCGCGTAGACTCCCGCGACCGCTGCGACGGTCTCCCTGAGAATTGACATGCTGATGCCCTGCCCTGTTGCAGGCAGGATGCAGATCAGTTCCAAAGCTCTGGTTTAAAGCGCAGTGCTTCTCGTCCGCAGGGTTTGCCGCTGCTGAACGGATTGCAGACAATTTTAATGGACCCCGCCGAACGCGCCCTGTGACCGCGGGCTTTACTGCCGCGCGCTGAGAAGGCAGGCCGCAAGTTCGGTCCGGTTGTGCACGCCGAAGCGGCGGCACAGATTCGCGACGTGCTCCTTCACGGTCTGGTCGGAGATCCCCATTTCGCGGGCAATCTCCTTGTTGGTCTGGCCACGGCAAACCCGGATGGCGACATCCGCCGAGCGCGGCGGCAGCGATGCCGACACCATCCCGGCCGTTTCGGGCTGACGGCCCGGGCTACGATCGGTTTGGAGCTCGCCCGCATTCATCATGTTGTTCAGCGCCAGCGAGCCGGCGCGGCACAACATCTCCATGCGCAGTCGTGCGCGCGGCGTGTAGGGCGCGCCTGTCTCTGTCGTCGCGGTGAAGAGCACACCGATGATCTTCCGGCCGCACCACAGCGGCCCACCCATATTGTAGGCGAAGCCCCATTCATGCAGCATCTCGAAGGTCGGGCTGTGCCGCCATTGCTGGGGACCGATCACGGTCTCGCCGTCGACCGCGCAGCCGCGGGTCATGATGCAGTCGAGCACGGGGTCGTGCTTCCAGAACCCGGCCTTGTAATTGTCGAGCAGACCATCGGCGACGTGGCGGCTATAGACCAGGGCGGGCTCGATCCCGTCGAGCAGGTAGAGACCGACGGTCGGCGATCCCGTCAGTTCGGTAATTGCTGAGCAACAGGCCGCGCCCAGCGCGCGAACCGAGCGGCTCTCGGCGATGGACATCAAACGATCCGCCAGCTGGCCCTCAGGCAGACCGTCAAACTGCTCCTGCTCGGACCTCACCGCCACTCCTCGCGCGACGTGCGCCATTTCGTTTTGTTATAAGCTTAAAATTTCTTCTTCGCCTGTTCTCGGGTCAAGCGAAAAGAAGCGGCAGGACCGTGCTTCTCCGGCTCAGCTTTACGGCACAGCAGCAACGGCGATCCCCCCATGATGGGGGATTGCCGGTCTGCCCGCTTCATCCCTAGCATTCGGCCATCGTGATCGCGTGATGACATCACGCGGTTCCGACGGGGTCACGTCACCATCGCGAACTGTCTGCTCACCCGCGCGCCAACAGCCTTGGCACGCGACGGCGGAGCTTTGCCGACGGGCGCCGTCCCCGCGGTCCCGATCCTCCCCGCCGATCGCACGGCGGAGCAACAGCTTGACGTGGAGATACCGACCATGAGCCTTTCCATGCAACGCGCCGCCAGGCCTTCCACGACGCCATCAGCGGCCGAGTTCCACGCGCGCCTCGACGCCTTGCTGCCACTGGTCGAGTCCCGCGCGGCCGAAGCCGAAGCGCAGGGCTATCTCACCGACGACGTCGTCGCCGCACTTCGCAAGGCCGGCATCTACACGATGCTGTTTCCGCGCGAGGTCGGTGGCGCAGAGCTCCTGCCCTACGACGCCATGACCGTGATCGAGCGCCTTGCCTACACGCATGCATCCGCCGGATGGTGTGCGATCGGCAACAACATGGAAGGCACGACGCTCGCCATCTACGTCGAGGACGAGGGCATCAAGAAGGTCTTCGCAAAAGGCGCCGACATCACCATCGCCGGCAACGGCGTCCCGCGGGGCTTCGCCCGTCCGGTCGACGGCGGCTACATGATCCGCGGCAACTGGGCCTATGGCAGCGGCATCCAGCATGCCGAATGGGTCCATTCCGGCTGCTTCGTGACCGACGCCTCCGGCAAGGACATGGTGTTCGGTCCCAACGGACAGCCCAAGATCGTCGTCACCCACCATCCGCGGGCGACCATCAAGCTGATGGGCAATTGGGACGTGCTCGGCCTGCGCGCCACCGGAAGCTTCGACTACACGCTCAGCGAGGGCGACGAGCTGTTCGTGCCGACACACATGACCTACGACTTCGACATCGGCGCGCCGCGTCGCGGCGGCGTCCAGGGCGCGCTGGGGCTTGCGGGCTATAGCGCCTGGGCGCACTCGAGCTGGGCGGTCGGGGTCGGCCGCCGCATGCTCGACGAACTCGTGAAGGTCATCGTCCTGCGCCAGGATCCCTTCGGCAAGTCGTGCGAGAGCGCCAGCTTCAAGTTCCAGTTCGCGCAGGCCGAGGCTCGCTTTCGCGCGGCACGTGCGCTGGTGCACGAAACCTGGAAGGAGGTCTCCGAGACCTGCGCCGGCGGCGAAAGTCCCTCGCTGGCGCAAATGACAATGATCAAGCTGTCGCTGCGCCACATCCACGACGTCCTGTCCGACGTCTCGACCTTCGCGCACCGCGCAGCCCGAGGCGCCTCGCTGCACAACACGCCGATGCAGCGCTTCTATCGCGACATCCACTCAGGTACCCAGCACATCCTGATGGCCGACCAGATCGTCGAGGAATGCGGCCGTGCGCTGCTCGGCCTTCCCGGGCCCGGCGCGCAATGGACTGTGTTCGGTGTGACTGGCTGAGCGCGCAGGAGGTCAGCGTGAACAGATCCCGCATCGTTGGTTTCTGCGGCAGCAGCTGGCGCCCGGCAAAGTCGCGCGTGCTTGTTGAAGCCATTGCGGCCGATCTCCTGGCACAACACGCGCTCAAGACCGACATCCTCGACCTCGTCGATGCCGGCCAAGGCATCGCCGCGTTTACCCGCATCGGGCTCGACGACCGCGCGCGCGACCTCGTTGAGGCGATCGAGCATGCCGATGGCCTGGTGATCGGTTGCCCGGTGTTCCAGGGCTCCTATCCCGGCCTGTTCAAGCATGTCTTTGACCTGATCAAGCCCGGCGTGCTGCGCAATCGCCCGGTGCTGCTGACAGCGGTCGGCGGCGGGCTGCGCCACTCGCTGGTGGTCGAGCATCAGCTCCGTCCGTTGTTCGGGTTCTTCGAGGCCCGCACGGTGTCGACCGCGATCTATGCGAGCAGCGACGAACTGGCGCCGGGCGCCCCCCTGGCACCGATGATTGCCGCTCGCCTCGCCAACGCCGTGGAACAATTCGCAGCGCTTGTCGGCGACCGCCGGGCCACCGCCGCATGACCCCTCTTCCGCTGCGGTGCCCAGACAGGCTGCCTTCAACCGGAGACATCCATCATGCTTAAGACCGTCAAACCCTCGCCCGACCTCACCGGCTTTGCTCGCACGGAATACGACATCAACGGCGTGCGCACCGTCGTTCACACCATCGGAAGCGGGCCCCCGCTGGTGTTCCTGCACGGTACCGGAACGTTTACCGGCTTCGAGATGGCGCGCGACTGGGCGAAGCGGCACACCGTCATCATTCCCTATCAGGCCGGTTTCGGCGACTCCGGCGATGCGGTCTGGATCGATACGATCGAGGATCATGTCCTCCAGACCACGGACTTGCTCGACAAGCTGGGGCTCGCGAAGTTCGATCTTGCCGGATTCTCGCTCGGTGGGTGGCTCGCCGCCGAGTTCGCCATCCGCCAGCCTCATCGCGTCCGCAAGCTGGTGCTGGTCGCGCCCGCCGGTCTTGTGGTTGCGAGCGCGCCGGCCCCCGGCCTGTTCGAAATCGCGCCACAGGATTTGCCGGCCTATCTCGCGAACGATCCGTCGAACGCGCTCCGTTACTTTCCCAAGTCGCCGGATCCTGCATTCGATGCCCGCCTCGGGCGCGAAGTGACTGGCTTCGCCAAGCTGATCCGCAACGATCCACAAGGCAATCCGAAGCTCGCGCATTGGCTGCACCGGATCACAATGCCGGCACTGGTCTTGTGGGGTGCTTCGGATCGCCTGCGCCCAGCGGCGCAGTCCGAAGCCTGGAAGGCGGGGCTGCCCGACGCGCGCGTGACGCTGGTGCCAGACACCGGACATCTTGTGTTCGAGGAAACGCCCTCCGCCGCGCACCACGTCACCAATTTTTTCGCCGAGTAGCTCAACAGAAGGACACCACCATGATCGAGATGCCGCCGGGCGTAACCCCTGCCAAGGACGGTTTTGGGAACATCGTCTGGAACATTCTGGGCCAGACCTACACGCTGAAGCAACACTCCGAGGCGTCGATGGCCTGGCATGCCGTATTCCCCGACGGCACCTTCGTGCCGCCACACGTTCATCCGACCCAGGACGAATTCGTCTACGTGCTGAGCGGCCGCTACGATCTCTGGCTCGACGGCAAGGACCTGATGGCGACCGCCGGGGACCTCGTGCGCATGCCCAAAGGCATTCCCCACGGCATCTTCAACAAGTCCGGCCAAACCGCGACCAGCCTGTTCTGGGTTGCGCCGACGCGATCGCTCAAGGAGCTGTTCGAGCGCATCCACAACCTGCCCGATCCGCAGGAAGTCGTTCGGCGTGCCGCCGAGCACGAGGTCAATTTCCTGCCGCCCCCGGCCTGATGCTGGTCTCCCGCCGAAAGACGACAGCTCAAAACCGCGAGGATCGATCATGACGACCGACTGGACCACCATTTCCGAGAGCGACCGCCGACGGATCGCGGGCTGGCAAAAGGGCATGCTGGCGCTCGCCATTTTCTGCGAGATATTCCTCGCGGCCGACTGGTACGCCTTCGCGGCCGTGCTGCCGTTCGTCTCCGAGAGCCTGAAACTCAATCCCGCCGAGGCCGGTCTGGCGCAGGGCATCTTCGCACTGACCTATGGCGTCGGCATGGTGGTGTGGTCTCCGGTAAGCCGCTCGATGACGGCACGCAACATGCTGCTGGTTGGCCTTGCCGGCACCGGTCTCGGGATGATGCTACAGGTGTTCGTCCAGACCTATACCCAGCTCGTGCTGCTGCGGCTCCTCATCGGCTTCTTCGACGCCGGCATTTTCATCGGCAACATGAAGCTGATCTTCGGCTGGTTTCCGCAGAGCCGGCGCGGCTCGGTGGTCGGAATCATCCTTGCGGCCTACAGCCTCGCCATCACACTGGATTTCGCACTCGGCATTCCCCTGACCATCGCGACCGGATGGCGGACCTTCTTCGCAGTACTGGCGGTGGGCACCCTGCTCGTCGCCGCGATCGACGCCCTCGTCGTTCGCAATAGCCCGCGCGAGATCGGCATCGCCGACTTCACCTGGGGCAATGAGACGCCTCAGAAGCACCTGCCTCTTGGCGAAATCTTCCGCTCGAAATGGATCGCGGTCGGTGGTTTCGGCATCGTGGCCTGTACCTTCGCAATCGCCGGCACGGCCACCTGGGTGGTGCCCGCTTTCATCGCCGTGCAGCACATGCCGCCGGAAGCCGGCGCCGTGATCGGCACCGTGATGGGATTGTCGCAGGTCCTGTTCCTGGTGATCGGCGGCTACATGTCCGACCGGCTCGGCAAACCGTTCATGATCAAGCTCACCGCGGGGCTCGCCTTCCTGACCGCCCTCATGTTCCTCTGGAGCGTCGTCACGCCGATGCCGTTCGGAATGCTCGTGCTGTTCGCAGCGCTCAGCGGCATCGCGCTGCTCGGCGGCGGTGCGATCTTCGCGCTGCTCAGCGACAAATACTCCGACGCGCTCGCACCGGCGGCGATCGGCTATGCGGAGGTGTTCGGCATCTTGTCGGCCTTCGTGGCGCCCTGGATGATGGGAGCCATCATCAACGCCTCTTCCGGCGCGTTCACCGGGGCTTTCGTCGCCTTCGCCGTGGTCGAGTTGATCATCGTCGGCCTCCTGCTGATCCTCGCCCGCGAAGACGTCAGGCAGGGTGCGGTCGTCGGCAGTCCAGCGGAATGAATAACGCTTGGAGCGGACGGGACCGCACCCCGTGAAGGGACGCCGGCAACCTCCCGTCAGAGGGACGCCCCCTCAGCCGTGGCCGGCCTCTTCCTGGCGATGGCCGCTCTCGCTGAGGCGATCGACCCAGGCGATGCCGACCGCCGAGATGATGAAGGTCAGGTGGATCAGCACCTGCCACATCACGCCGGTCTCGGTGAAATTGCTCCGCGTGGTGCCGAGATTGCCGGCCTCGATGAAGGTCCGAAGCAGCGAGATCGAGGAAATGCCGATGATCGCCATCGCGAGCTTGATCTTGAGCACGCTGGCATTGACGTGACTGAGCCATTCCGGCTCGTCGGGATGGCCGGTCAGGTTCAGCCGGGACACGAAGGTCTCGTAGCCGCCGACGATCACCATGATCAGGAGGTTGGAGATCATGACGACGTCGATCAGCCCGAGCACGACCAGCATGATCTGCTGCTCGCTGGCATCGAAGGAGTGCGCGACCAGGTGCCAGAGCTCTTTCAGGAACAGCAACACATAGACGGCCTGCGCGACGATCAGGCCGATATAGAGCGGAAACTGCAGCCACCGCGAGCCGAAGATGAGCTGGGCGAACACGCCGAGTCGCGGCGGCACGGCCTGCGCCGAAGGTGCTTTGGGTTCAGACGTCATTGATCGCTCCGGATTGCAGACAGGAATGCCCCTCAGAGACCCGCGATGACCGGCGCGAGCTCGAGCGACCCCCGATAGATCATCTCGAAGGCGACGTAAATGATGATGGCGAGGCCGACATAGGCGACCCAGCGATGCTTCTGGAGCACGCGGCCGAGCAGATCGGCGGCGACGCCCATCATCGCGACCGACAGCAAAAGGCCGAAGGCGAGGATGTAGGGATGCTCGCGGGCCGCGCCCGCAACCGCGAGCACGTTGTCGAGCGACATCGAGACGTCGGCGGCGACGATCTGCAGCGCCGCCTGGCCGAAGGTCTTTCGCTGCGCCGGCGCGGCATCCGCGCCTCCCCCATGGTTGAAGGCGAGTTGCTCCGAATGCGTAGCCTGGTCGCGCAGCTCGCGCCACATCTTCCAGCACACCCAGAGCAGCAGCACGCCGCCGGCGAGCAGCAGCCCGATGACCTGCAGGAGCTGGGTCGCAACGCCGGCAAAAGCAATGCGCAGCACCGTGGCTGCGGCGATGCCGACGATGATGGCGCGGCGGCGCTGCTCCGCCGGCAGGCCCGCCGCGGCGAGGCCAATGACGACCGCGTTGTCGCCGGCGAGCACCAGGTCGATCAGGACGACTTGAAACAGCGCGGTCAGCGCCTCGGCGGTGATGAATTCAGTCATGTTTGATCATTTTTCGATGTCGACGGATCGAGCCAATGCGGCTTGTGGTGCTCGATCCAGTCGAAGACCTTCGAACGGGATGAGCGCAGCGCAGGCACGTCCTCGGCCAGCAGCGCGAGGCCGAGCGGCAGCATCCAGACGCCGAGCAGCGGCAGGAAGGAGAGCACGCCGCCGGCGATCAGCAGCGTGCCAGAGGGAATCCTGACCCAGCGGCTGGACGGCTTGAGGAGATAGGAGAAGGTGTCGCCCATGCGCGATGGGAGACGGTCGACGAGCTTGGCCAGACGCGGGTCTCCGCCGGCGATCTCGCCGGTCGGGCCCTCGGTTTGCGCGGTGCGCTCGCCCGCAACTGTGCTCATGCCTGCTCCTTCAAGGCGACCTGCAGCTCGGCGCCCGCGGTACTCGACGAGACCGGCTTCGCGCGCGGCAGCACAAGTGTCAGCAAGCGCAACAATTTGATCGCCTGGACTTCGTGGGGATGGACGTCCTGATCTGCGGCAGCAACACGTTCCGACAGCTCCATCAGGTGGGACGAGAGCGACAAATTCGAAACCGGCCGCAGCGTGTCGATCACGACATTGGCAAAATCCGGTTCTTCCAGCCGTTCGGCGAGTTCATCGAACATCGCATAGAGCCGTTCGCTCGAAACGTGCGGCGCGAGCTTGCGATCCCTGATGAAACGAATCACCTCGTCGCGTTCGACGGCCGAGACGCGCCTGTCGGCAACCGCAACCAGTGCGCCGACGATCACCAGCGCGACCGCTGCCTGCTCGTTCAGGATGGACGGCTCCGTGATCTCGACCGGATTTGAGGTTTCGACGTCAGACATCGTAGCTCCCTTAGCTTGCGAAATGGCCGCACGGGACTGCGATGGGGGACGATGGGGTCGGAGAGAACATCAAGGGCCCGACGATCGGCCGATCCATCGCATCCGCGCGGGACAGGTCATCCGACATCGCGAGGTTGGCCGACATCGTCGACGTCCTCGCCAGAGGGGCCCGGATTCTTGTTCGTTCCAGACATAAAGACGGGGCTGTCGGAATCAAGGCGGGAACACTGCGACCAGCCGCCGCATCGAGATACCGCACCCCTGATCCTTCGTCGCTCCTGAGCCCTTGCTGGGCCCCGGCACTTCGATGCGGGAACCACCTCCTGGTCAGATAAGTTGTCGCATCTCAGCACGCATCTTCTGACAAATTTCTGACAAGGCCAAAGGACCGCATGTGCCGCTGGATCGCATACCGGGGCGAAACCACGTCTTTCGAGCCCTACGTGACCGAGCCCGAGCATTCGCTGGTCGCGCAAAGCATCCGCTCGCTTCAATCGACGGCGGGCTCGAATGGCGATGGCTTCGGTCTCGGCTGGTACGGTGAGCACCCGGAGCCCGGCCTCTATCGCGAGACCCGTCCGGCCTGGTCGGACGAAAACTTGCGCTATCTCTGCCGTCATCTCCGCTCGCACCTTTTCTTCGCACACGTACGCGCCGCCACCGGCACCGCCGTGACACGACAGAACTGTCATCCGTTTGCCTGCGGACACTGGATGTTCATGCACAACGGATTCGTCGGAAGCTGGAGCCGACTGCGGCGGAAGGTCGAGGCGCTGATTCCCGATGCCTATTATCCGTCGAGGCTGGGCACGACCGACTCGGAAGCCGTGTTCCTGGCGATGATGGGCGCCGGCCTCGACGAAGATCCCCTCGGGGCAACGAGACGCGTCCTTCAAAATCTCTCGTGCTTCGTCAACGAAGGCCAGCTTCGCGAACGGCTGCGCTTCACCAGCGCGATCGCCAACGGCAAGGATCTGTACGCCTTCCGCGTTGCGGTGAACGATGCCGCCAACACGCTCTATTTCCGTGAGGATGGCGGCCAGGTCATCGTCGTCTCCGAACCGTTCGACAAGGAATCGGACTGGGCCGAGGTGCCGCCCAATCACGCCTTGATCGCACGCGCATCCGAAGACGTAAAAGTTGTTCCGTTCGACCTTGCAATTTCAGGTGAACACCGCGTGGAACCCGCCTCTGTCGGAAGGATTATCGCCTGCAGATAATGCCTTTGCCGGGTGCCCAATGAGACTTGCTTCAGACGTTTTGAAACTGCTGCGCGTCGATTCCTCTGATGACAAGCAGCACCTCGTCATCCGCTCTGCCGGTGGACGCGGCAAGGCCGCCGAATATTCCTTCGGCATCGAGGAGGAGTACTTCCTCGCCGACCGGCGCAGCTTCGAGGTCGCGATCGAAACGCCCAACGAACTGTTCGAATCGGCGAACTGGTCGACCGGCGGCCAGGCCATGCGGGAGATGCTGCAATCCCAGCTCGAGGTCGCCACCAACGTCCACGTCGACGTCAACGATGCGCGCGAAGAGCTGCGCTTCTTGCGCCGCGAGGTTGCAGCCGTCGCCGCGCAATACGGCTTCGTGATCATGGCCTGCGGCACCCATCCTACGGCAGTCTGGCGCATGTCTCAGCCGAGCCCGAAGCCGCGCTACGAGGAGATGATCGAGGACCTGCGCAGCATCGGTCACCGCAACATGATGTGCGGCATGCATGTGCACGTCCAGCTGCCCGACCCGGAGAAGCGGATGGCGGTGATGCGGGCGATGCTGCCGCATCTGCCGCTGTTCATCGCGCTGTCGGCGTCCTCGCCGTTCTGGAATTCGCACAAGACCGGCCTGAAGGGCTACCGCCTCGCCGCCTATTCCGAGCTGCCGCGCACCGGCCTTCCTGAATTGTTCGAAAGCAGGCGGGACTACGATGAATATGTCGGCGCGCTGCAGCGCTCCGGCGTGATTCCCGATGAGAGCCACATCTGGTGGGCGATGCGTCCTGCGATGCGGCACCCGACCCTGGAGCTTCGCGCGCCCGACACCTGCACCTTCATCGACGACGCCGTCGCCATCGCCTCGCTCTATCGCTGCCTGACACGACACCTCTATCAGCGGCCTCATCTGTCGAAGGACGTCACCGCGGTCGAACGTGCGATTGCGGTGGAGAACAAATGGCGCGCCCAGCGTTACGGCACCGACTGCATCTTTGCCTCCAGGGAGGGACCGGTCACGATCTCGGAGCTTCTCGCGAGGGTGATCGGCGACGTCGCGGAGGACGCTGCCGCGCTCAACTGTACCGCCGAGGTCGAGCACTGCCGGATGATCGTGGAGCGCGGCAGCTCGGCGGAGTTCCAGCTTCGCGCCTATCGCGAGAACGGCGACGACATCACAGCCGTGTCACGATGGATCGCTACATCTACGATCTCGGAAACAAGCGCCACTGTCGAACGCATCGCATCTGCGCCGTCATAGTGCCCGCGCAAGCTTCGGCAACGAGAATGCCATTCCCGAATTCGACGATCGCGGAGGACCGCATGAATCGCATCACATCCTGCACCGGCTGCGGCCATGCACTCGTCCCGATGCTCTCGTCCAAAGGCCGCGTGGAGTTGAGCTGCATCTGGTGCGAAGGCCTCGACGCCCGGGCGTTGGACATGGCGAAGTGGGCGGACAGCCCGTTCGGCAAGCCGCAGCCGACCATCCGTCGATCGTTCGAATGAACGGCCTCGGACGCTGAGCCGCGGCATTTGCGTGCCGCCGCGACCTGCACAGCTGCATGAGCATTGCAGGACATGCCGACAAATTAGACAAGACGGCCGCTCCAACCGACTTGCGCGCCGTGCGGAAAAGCCAGGCAGGTCGGCGACCCCTGTCAACTAACCTCAGGCGCAATCTCGTTTTTTTCGCGCCGCGTGCGGCTGGCTGGCTTACGCGCCGCGCCGCAACCCGACTGGCCTAAAATTCGCAAGGCAGTATCTGGCCCAATCCCTGCTC
This sequence comes from Bradyrhizobium cedriense, assembly GCF_054602315.1. Taxonomy (NCBI): domain Bacteria; kingdom Pseudomonadati; phylum Pseudomonadota; class Alphaproteobacteria; order Hyphomicrobiales; family Nitrobacteraceae; genus Bradyrhizobium; species Bradyrhizobium cedriense. The sequence goes on from NZ_JBTSWB010000003.1 coordinate 764,542, forward strand.
TCTCGCGACGAGAAGCGGCAAGTTGCGTGCGCCCAGCTCCGGGATGAACGGCCTCAGATCGGAGAATGACATGAATGTGCATGCTGCCGGGGATCTCAAATTTACCGGCCTCACCCATCCGAACGGCGCGCGCCTGCGCCTCAACGACCGGGATTTCGTGGCGATTGATCGCGACCGGGATGCGAAGTTCGAGGCGACGTACCGGCCGCAGGCCCTCTACAACCGCGCCAACGAAGGCTTTCACGCCAACAACGAGACCTTTCTCCTGCACGAGGTCGCGACCAATCTGCCGATCTACCGGCCCGACACCGGCCCTACCGATTTCCATCTGCATCTGCCGCCGGGCGGCTTTCAGCTCGTGCTGGTCACCTCGGGCGCGTTCACCTTCGACTATGATGGGCGCTTCTACAATGTCGGCCCCGGCGCGGTGATGCTGCAAAGCGCGATCGTCCATCGCCAGCTCTTCTACACCTGGTCGGGATTGTCGACCGATGAGAACCTGAAGACGCCGCAAACCGTGGTGCCCGATCCGATCTCGATGGGCTATTCGGGCAAATTCCTCGAAGCCTTCATCACCGATCCGACGACGTTTCCCAACCCGACGATCGTCGGTCCGGACCAGATCAACGAGGCCGAGACGCCGCGCGTGGCCTGGAGCCACCCTCTGCACGACCGGCCGGCCGATGCCGGCTTCTGGCTCCAGGATCCCCTGGCGCTGGACGCGCTGTTCAAGCCGCTCGCCGATGGTCCGGTGAAATCGACGATGCCGGTCCATGTGCGCGATATCGGCATCGAGATTCCGAGCGGCCATCTCGTCACCGGCCACATCATCGCGACCGACCCGCGCGGTCAGTCGCTGCTGCCGAAGAGCACGTCGATCGCCGCGGACCCGGCCTGTTTCGCCAAGGGCGAGGTCGTGATCTATCGCGTCATTCGCGGCACGGCCGAGTTCAGGAACAAGGCCGGCGAGAGCTTTGAACTTGCGGCCGGCGACGTGGTGACGGCGGGCAAAAACGCCATCAGCCTGGCGGGGATCGGCGAAAACACCCAGGTCCTGCGGCTCGGGCTGCTCAAGGGCATGAACGAGCTGCGCAGCTGGACGCCGACCCAGCGTGACGAGATCGACGGTCTCGCCGGCCAGATCATCACGCACAAGGACGTGCGTCCCCTGCGCACCGAAGGCAATCCGGTCGGGTATCTGTACGGCTGAGCGCCGAGCCTACTCTGCCGCCTGCCGCACGTGGCGTGCGGTCGGCGTGCGCATCGTGACCAGTTCTTCGGCCGCGGTCGGATGCAACGCGACGGTCGCGTCGAAATCGGCTTTGGTCGCCTTCATCTTCACCGCGATTGCGACGGCTTGCGTGATCTCGGCGGCGGCATCGCCGACGATGTGGCAACCGAGCACGCGATCGGTCGCGCCGTCGACGACGAGCTTCATCAGCACGCGGGTATCGCGGCCCGACATCGTCGCCTTGATGGGACGGAACGTCGTCTTGTAGATGTCGACGTGGCTGAACTGCGCGCGCGCCTCGGTTTCCGTCAGGCCGACCGTCCCGACCTCCGGCTGCGAGAACACGGCGGTCGGGATACTGGCATGATCGACCCTGACCTCGCGATTGCCGAACACGGTGTCGGCGAAGGCATGGCCCTCGCGAATCGCGACCGGCGTCAGGTTGAAGCGGTGGGTGACATCGCCGATCGCATAGATGCTGTCGACCGAGCTCTTCGAGAAATGATCGACCGCGATGCCGCCATTGTTCGGGTTGATGGCAACGCCGGCGTTCTCGAGCCCGAGATTGGCGACGTTGGGGTGGCGGCCGATCGCGAACATCACCTGATCCGAGGCGAGGCTCGAGCCGTTCGACAGATGCGTGGTGAATTCCTCACGGTGGCGATCGACCTTGGCCACCGTGCAGCCGGTGAGGATGGTGATCCCCTGCTTCTCCATCTCGGCGCGAACATGGGTTCGAACGTCCTCGTCGAAACCGCGGAGAATGTTGTCGCCACGATAGATCACGGTGACGTCGGAGCCGAAGCCGGCGAAGATGCCGGCGAATTCAAGCGCAATATAGCCGCCGCCCTGGATCACGATCCGCTTCGGCTGCCGCGCAAGGTGGAACGCCTCGTTGGAGGAGATCACGTGCTCGATGCCGGGAATCGCCGCGCCATGGTTCGGCGCGCCGCCGGTGGCGATCAGGATGTATTTTGCGGTGATCTTCCTGTCGTTCTCGAGCAGGCGCACCGTGTGCTCGTCTTCGATCACCGCGCGGCTCTTGACGATCTGCGCGCCCGATTTCTCGACATTGGCGGTGTAGGCCGCCTCCAGCCGCGCGATCTCCTTGTCCTTGTTGGCGATCAGCGTCGCCCAGTCGAAGCTGGCCGGCGGAACGGTCCAGCCGAAACCCGCGGCATCCTCGAGCTCGTGACGAAAATGCGAGCCGATCACGAACAGCTTCTTCGGCACGCAGCCCCGGATCACGCAGGTGCCGCCCATGCGGTACTCTTCCGCGATCATCACCCGGGCGCCGTGGCCGGCCGCGATGCGGGCGGCACGCACGCCGCCCGAGCCGCCGCCGATGACGAAGAGGTCGACGTCGAATTCAGCCATTGTCCACTCCGACCCCTTTCAAGAACGACCTTTTAGATAGGTGCGCTCAGATCTCCTTGCCACGCTTGCGCATCTCGGCACGGAAGGCACCCATCACGGTTTCGGAGAAGTTCTGGGCCCAGGCGTTCATGAACGCCATGCTCAGCCCGATGGCGCGCGGCTCGGCCTCGATCAGCTTCTTGCCGAGCGGCGACTTGTAGAAGGTGACGAGATCCTTCAGCTCCTGCTCGGTGAACTCGCTGGCATAGATCTGCGCCATGCCCTCGCCGACCTCGTTCTGGCGGCCGTTGAGCTGCTGGGCCACGATCGGGGCGACCTCGTTGAGATCCTTCTGATAGTTGAGGTTCTGCTGGATCAGCGCGACCTTGGTCTTCTCGACGACGCCGGGCACGGCGCCGGCATACATCGCCGTCGCGTTCTTGATCTGCAATATCTCCCTGGCCGCCGCGATCGCGGCAGGCGATGCCTTCGGCTGCGCCGGTGCGGCGGCGGCTTTGGGCGCCGGCGTCGCCTGCTGCGCCATGGCCGGGAGGGCCGAGAGGGCCAATCCCACGGTCAGGATCGCGGCCGGCACAAACTTCAATACGCTCTTCATTCCTGGTCTCCTTTCGGCTTGCGCCGTTCAATCACGCGAATTCCTTCGCCGCCCGCCAAAACGGCCGAGCTGGCCAAGCCGATGAACAATCCATGCTCGACCACCCCGGGGATGGCGCTCAACGCCTTGGCGAGACCGGGGGGATCAACAATACGACCGAGCTGGGCATCGACGATCCAGTGGCCGCCGTCGGTGACGAAAACGTGGCCGTCCTTGGCCTTGCGGACCGCCATTTGCCCGGAAACGCCGCATTCGGCAAATGCCTTTTCGATCGCCCGCCGCGTCGCCCCGAGGCCAAACGGGATGACCTCGACCGGCAGCGGAAAACGGCCGAGCGTCGGCACCCATTTGGTGTCGTCCGCAATCACGATCATGCGATCCGAGGCGGCCGCCACGATCTTCTCGCGCAGCAGCGCGCCGCCGCCTCCCTTGATCAGGTTGAGCTCGGGATCGATCTCGTCGGCGCCGTCCACGGTGATGTCGAGATGGTCGATCTCGTCCAGCGTGGTCAGCGGCACGCCGCAGCGCTCCGCATCGAGGCGCGTCGCCTCGGACGTCGGCACGCCGACCACCTTGAGCCCGGCGGCGACGCGTTCGCCGAGCAGCTCGACGAAATGCTTGGCGGTCGAGCCGGTGCCGAGCCCGAGCTGCATGCCGTCTCGCACCTCATCGAGGGCGCGCGCCGCAGCCTGCCGCTTCAACTGGTCCATGTTCACGTGTGCGCCCGCCCCTGAATTCGGAGGATGAGCCGCCGGTCGCGGCCGCTTTCGGCGGCCTATGTAGCCTCGTTTTCCCCGCGGGAACAGGCCTATAAGGTGATCTTATGGCCCGGCCCCTTGCGCGCATACGACCGGGCCGGTAGCGCTTGGACCATGACCTCCCCTCACACCATCGTTTTCGATCTCGACGGCACGCTTGTGGATACGGCGCCCGATCTGATCACCGCCCTGAACTACGTGCTCGACCGCGAAGGGCTGCCGCCCGTGCCGATGGCTTCGGCCCGCAACATGATCGGCGCCGGCGCCCGCAAGCTGATCGAGCGGGGGCTGGAGGCCGAGGGCCGCACCGTCACCCCCAAAGACATGGACCGGATGACCGCGGATTTCATCGCCTATTACGCCGACCATATCGCGGTCGAATCCCTCCCGTTCGAAGGGCTCGAGGCCGCGCTCGACCACTTTGAGGCGCAAGGCCATCGCCTCGCGGTCTGCACCAACAAGCTGGAATGGCTGTCGAAGCGGCTGCTGGACCAGCTCGACCTCAGCCGCCGCTTCGCCGCGATCTGCGGCGCGGACACCTTTGGCGTCCAGAAGCCCGATCCGACCATTTACCGCGAGACGGTGGCCCGAGCCGGCGGGGATGTGAAGGCCAGCATCATGGTCGGCGATGCCGGAACCGACGTCGGGGTCGCCCGCCGGGCCGGCGTGCCCGTGATCGGGGTCAGCTTCGGCTACACCGACGTGCCGATCGCCGAGTTGAAGCCGGACCGGCTGATCCATCACATGCGCGACCTGCCGGCGGCGGCGATCAGCCTGATGACGCGCTAAGCTCAAGCGCCTGATTAGACGCCGGTTTTCGCGTACCTTGCGTTAGCCATAGGCCCCGTTCATTGCGAATGCGTCAGGGGGCGCGTCTGGGGTGGCTGCTTCTCGATCTCCGCGCCGCCCAAAGCCCCAGCCGGCGGCGCGCCGCAGCGCTGGCCGGGCCGGTCCCGCTGCGGGCACGCCGTTCCCCGATCCGAATGCAGACAGGCATTGTTCCGAGTATACCACCCGATTGTGCTAGCCGCGTCCAATGCTTAGATTGCTTGGACCGCATCGCTAAAGCGAACATGCGCCGGCGCCGCAAGTGAAGGCATTTGGTATGAACGGACTTTCTGCGAGCCCCCGCACCGCGCTGTCGAGCGCGATGACCGATCCGTTCGGGCGAACCATCAGCTATCTGCGTGTCTCGGTCACCGACCGCTGCGACCTGCGCTGCTTCTATTGCATGTCGGAAGACATGACGTTCCTGCCCAAGGCCGACCTTCTGACGCTGGAGGAACTTGACCGGCTCTGCACGGCCTTCATCGCCAAGGGCGTGAAGAAGCTGCGGCTCACCGGCGGCGAGCCGCTGGTCCGGCGCAACGTAATGACGCTGGTTCGCTCGCTGTCGCGGCATCTGTCGAGCGGCGCGTTGAACGAGCTGACGCTGACCACCAACGGCACCCAGCTTGCGAAACACGCGCGGGAGCTCGCCGATTGCGGCGTTCGCCGCATCAACGTCTCCCTCGATACGCTCGATCCCCGGAAATTTCGCGAGATCACCCGCTGGGGCGAGATCGACAAGGTGCTGGAAGGCATCGAGGCTGCCCGCGCCGCAGGCCTCGCCGTCAAGATCAACGCCGTCGCGCTGAAGAACCTCAACGAGGACGAGCTTCCCGAGCTGATGCGTTGGGCGCACGGCAACGGCATGGGCCTCACGCTGATCGAAGTCATGCCGATGGGCGAGATCGGATCGGGCCGGATCGACCAGTATCTGCCGCTATCGCTGGTCCGGGCCCGCCTAGCCCAGCAATTCACGTTGACGGACTTGGCCGAGACCACCGGCGGGCCTGCGCGCTACGTCAGCGTCGCCGAGACCGGCGGCAAGCTCGGCTTCATCACGCCGATGACCCATAATTTCTGCGAATCCTGCAACCGGGTCCGCATCACCTGCACCGGCACGTTGCACACATGCCTCGGACACGAGGACGCCTCCGATTTGCGTAAACCTCTGCGTGCATCGAGCGAGGATGACCTGCTTGCGGATGCGATCGACCGCGCCATCGGGCTTAAGCCCAAGGGCCATGACTTCATCATCGACCGCCGCCACGACCGTCCCAGCGTGTCCAGGCACATGAGCGTCACCGGCGGCTGACACCGTCGGAATGCGGCCCTATTCCCCTTAACTATCAACAAACTTCCAATTGACTGGCGGCACGCCCGCTGGTTTGGTGCCTGCTGCCTCAAGCCGTTGCGGCGAGACAAGCCGCGCGCCGCGTCGGCGTAATCAAGACGGTTGAGGTGGAATCGGGGGAGGACCTATCGTTGCAAGCGCTCCTAAAGCTGAGCCAAGGGATTGACGCGTTCACACGCTGGACGGGCAAACGCATCGCGTGGTTGATCGTGCTCGCCGTCATCATCTCGGCGGTCAATGCGATTATCCGCAAGACTTTCGATACGTCCTCCAATTCATGGCTCGAGCTGCAATGGGTCCTGTTCAGCATCGTCTTCCTGCTCTGCGCGCCCTGGACGCTGCTGGACAACGAGCACATCCGCATCGACATCGTGAGCAACGCGCTGCCGAAGAAGGCTCGCAACGTGATCGAACTCGTCGGCCACGTATTCTTCCTCTTTCCGATTTGCATCATCATGATCGTTACGGGGGTGCCGTTCTTCCAACGCTCCTTCCACGTCAACGAGCAATCCGGCAACGCCGGCGGCCTGCCGCAATGGCCCGCCAAGGCCCTGATCATGATCGCATTCGCTTTCCTGCTCGTTCAAGGCATCTCCGAGCTGATCAAGCGAATTGCGGTGATGCGCGGATTGATGCCCGACCCGCATGAATCCCAGGTGTCGGCCTTGGAGGCGGAAGTCGAGCATCTCGTCGAAGCGATCGAGAAGAAGTAGCCGTTGGCGACGGTGTAGGGGGAAATCATGACCGCATTCATCATCGCCAATATGGCGCCCATCATGTTCGTGTCGCTGGTGGTCATGCTGCTGCTCGGCTATCCCGCGGCATTCTCGCTCGGAGCCGTCGGCCTGTTCTATGCCGTGATCGGCGTCCAGCTCGGCCAGTTCCACCCCGACTTTCTGCAAGCCCTTCCCGAGCGCGTCTACGGCGTGATGAACAACGACACGCTGCTGGCCATCCCCTTCTTCACCTTCATGGGACTGGTGCTGGAGCGATCGGGCATGGCGGAGGACCTGCTCGACACCATCGGCCAATTGTTCGGCACCATCCGTGGTGGTCTCGCCTATGCCGTGATCTTCGTCGGCGCGCTGCTCGCCGCGACGACGGGCGTGGTGGCGGCGTCCGTGATCTCGATGGGTCTGATCTCGCTGCCGATCATGCTGCGCTATGGCTATGACCGCCGCGTGGCCTCGGGCGTCATCGCCGCGTCCGGCACGCTCGCGCAGATCATTCCGCCCTCGCTCGTTCTGATCGTGATGGCCGACCAGCTCGGCAAGTCCGTCGGCGACATGTACGAGGGCGCCTTCATCCCCGGCCTCGTGCTCGCGGGGCTCTACGCAAGCTACGCCTTCCTCGTCAGCATGATCTTCCCGGCGGCCGCGCCGGGCCTACCGAAGGACGCCATCGGTTTCCGGGAAGACAATGGCGACCGCGGCCTGGTCTCGCTTGGCATGCTGTTCCTCGCGAGCTGCGTGTTCGGATGGTTCATGATGCGCGGTTCGAGCACGCATGGCGCCGATTACGTCGTGCTCAGCATGTTCTACGGCATCGTCTTCGCGTTCGCCGTCGCCGTGGTGAACTGGGTGATCGACAAGACGACCGGCTTCCGCTTCCTGTCGAAGATGGCGCAGCAGACCACCTTCGTGATGGTGCCGCCGCTGTTCCTGATCTTCCTGGTGCTCGGCACCATCTTCATCGGTATCGCAACCCCGACCGAAGGCGGCGCGATGGGCGCGGCCGGCGCCCTCCTCCTGGGCGCTGCGAAGCGCCGGCTGAGCTGGGACCTCATCCGGCAAGCCACGGAATCGACCGCCAAGCTGTCGGCTTTCGTCGTGTTCATCCTGGTCGGCGCCCGCATCTTCTCGCTCACCTTCTATGGCGTCAACGGCCACGTCTGGGTCGAGCACCTGCTCACCTCCCTGCCCGGCGGCCAGATCGGCTTCCTGATCTTCGTCAACGCGCTCGTCTTCGTGCTGGCCTTCTTCCTCGACTTCTTCGAGCTGGCCTTCATTGTGATTCCGCTGCTCGGACCGGCCGCCGAGAAACTCGGCATCGACCTGATCTGGTTCGGCGTCATTCTCGGCGTCAACATGCAAACCTCGTTCATGCATCCCCCCTTCGGCTTCGCCCTGTTCTATCTCCGGTCGGTCGCACCGAAGGAGCGGTACACCGACCGCCTCACTGGCAAGAGGATGGAGCCCGTCACAACTGGCCAGATCTATTGGGGCGCGGTGCCGTTCGTCGTCATCCAGATGATCATGGTCGGTCTGGTCATCGCTTTCCCCGCGATGGTGATGCACTACAAGGGCGTAGCGTCGAACATCGATCCCAACACGATCAAGATCGAGGTCCCACAAATCGAGCTGCCGCCGCTCGATTTGGGACCACCGCAGAAGTAAGCGGCGTCAACGCAGTAGCCCCTTCCCCTGCGGGGAGGGCTTTCGCGTCTGGGAGTGTTTCCTGCGGCCATCCTTCCTTTGGGCGGACTCCTCAGGGGCGGAGTGCGCGACACCAGTTTCTGAGGGCAGCGACGCTGACTAGCCTCATCCTGAGGAGATCGCGCAGCGATCGTCCCGAAGGACGAGGCGTGCGCGCCGGCGGTTCAAATGTCATGTGCATGCCTGCTCTCCTGGTGACGGTGGTGCGCCAGCGCCCTCCGCCAGCCGAAAGCGCAGCGTGAACTCCGCGCCGCCGCCGGGGAGGTTTGCCACCGCAACCGTCGCGGCATGATCGTCCGCCACCGCACGCACGATCGAGAGCCCCAGGCCCGCGCCGTCGCTGCGCTGGCGGTCACGGCGCCAGAAACGCTGGAAGATCAATTCGCGTTCGGCTTCCGGGATGCCCGGGCCGCGATCGCGTACGCGCACCGAACCGTCTGCCCTGACCTCCACATCCACCGCGGTGTCCCTGGCCGTGAACTTGATGGCATTTTCGGCGAGGTTGAAGATCGCGCGCTGGAGCATTTCCGAATTGCCGTGGATCATGACCGGCGCGTCCGTACCCTTGAGTGCGATGTCCTTGCGCTGCGCGATCGCGAACGGCGCGATAGCGGTGACGACCTCGGCGCAGACGGCGCGCAAATCCGCGGTCTCGCCGGGATCGAGCACCAGCGTGTCGAGCTCGGCTATCTCCAGCAGCTGGGCGACGATCCGGCTCATGGCTTCGATGTCCGCGTGAAGCGCCTGCCGAGCCGTCCCATCGCCCAGCGTTTCGATCCGCGTGCGCAGGATCGTGAGCGGCGTGCGGAGCTGATGCGCGGCGTCGGCCGTGAACTGCCGCTGCACCCGAAAGCCGTCCTCGAGGCGATCGAGCGCCTGGTTCACCGCGATGACGAGCGGCATGATCTCTCGGGGGATCTGCTTGGTCGGCAGGCGGATGTCGGTGCGTGCCGGGCCGATATTGCTGGCCTCCTCTGAAGCCTTCCAGAGCGGCGCGATGGCACGGCGGAAGATGATGATGTCGGTAGCGAGCAGGACCAGCAGGATCGGGATGGTGATCCACCCGACCCGCCGGAAGAAGTTCGAGACGATGTCGTCGATGATGACGTCGCGGTGCGCGAGATCCTCGGCGACCCGGACACGGACGGTCTTGCCGTCGATGACCCGGGTGACGCCCGCGCCGGCAATCGTTTCGGTCGGTCGAGGCGCCGCGGCGTCGCTCCGTCGGTGCGAGGAGAACAGCAACCGGCCCTCGTCATCGCGAATGTCGTATCGATAGCGGCCGTAAGCGTCCGAATAGAGCCCGCGCAGACTGTCGGGCAGGTTGAACGTCAGCGAGCCATCCGGCTGGGCAGCGATGCGCTCCGCCAGCACCTCGGCCTGTGCGCGCATGCCGTCGCGGTGCAATTGGTCGATCTCGGAATTGAGCAGCCAGAACAGCACCAGCGGCAGGAGGATCGCGACCATCGCGACCGCCACGATGTGCAGGAAGACGATCCGCCAGATCAGCGATTTGAACGTGAACGATCTGGCATGGCCACCGAGAGCCACGCTATTTTTCCTCGGTCATGAGATAGCCGACCCCGCGGACGGTGTGGATCACCACCTTGGCGCCGTGCTCGGCGAGCTGCTTGCGCAGCCGCGAGACGTAGACCTCGACCGCATTGGAGGCGACCTCGCCCTCGAGCCCGAAGATGTGGTCCTCGACGTTCTTCTTCGGCACCACCCGCCCCTGCCGGCGCAGCAGGATCTCCAGCACGGAGGTCTCGCGCGCCGAGATGATCCGCGGCTGATCGTCGACGAAGATCTGGCGGCTCTCGGTGTCGTAGACGAGGTTGGCGAGACTGAGCGAGCGGCCGAGCAACTGGCCCGGCCGGCGCAGGATCGCCTCCAGACGGGCCACCAGCTCCTCCATCGCGAACGGCTTTGCGAGATAGTCGTCGGCCCCGCTGCGCAGGCCGGTGACGCGGTCCTGCAAGCCGCCGCGGGCGGTCAGCACCAGCACCGGCAGCGGCTCCATGTCGAGGCGCAGTTCGCGCAGCACCGAGAGGCCGTCGCCATCGGGCAGACCGAGATCAAGGATCATCGCAGCATAGCTGACGCTGCTCACCGCCTCTCGCGCCTCCGCAGCGCTGCCGACGATGTCGCTCTGGTAGCCGGCCGCCGCCAGCCCGGCAGCAACGAGCCGGGACAGCTCGACATTGTCCTCGACGATCAGAAGGCGCATCGTAGTCCCGCCAGATACTCCGGTGTCATCCCACGGCTCGCACCGCATCTGAGCCTTTTCCAGCATTCGGGGCGGCTCGGCCAGCGAAAAAGCACCCGATGGCCCCCTATCCCATGTCAGGTCCATGTAAGCCGCCGTCGCGCATCAACGGTAGAATGGCTCGAGCCCCGCTGCCCATTCAAAGACCTCGTGTGGTCATCATCACGGAGCGGCTGGCGGACATCCCACGATCGACCACATGCTCGCCGCCAGCTCAAGAATTGGTGCGCGGAACATATGATTTCGCCCGTGGTTGATCTATTTGCCTTGGTTGAATCCAAGGCTCAGGATCAACGCCTGGAGAAGCTCGATGCCGTATTATCCATCCGACCAAAACCAGGACCTGCGCATCTACAAGGTGCTTGCCGACGTCTTTTGCGCGATCCTGCTCGCCACCTTTTCCATCGTCTTTTTCGGCTGGCTTGGCGGCATCGTCGCCTTCGTCATCCTCGAAGCCGGCCTGCTCGGGCTCGATTGGCTCATGCCAAGCGCGAAAGACGCGGCAGGCGTCGTTCGCTGACGGTATTTCCAATCTGCAGAACCCGGCCAGTAGCGAACCTAACGAAATAGGGCAGCTCGGCGCGGCGGCTAGCCTGGTCCGGTCCAGTGCTGATGAACGCCGCTCTGAGTTCAGCCAGTTGCTCGTTCCTCGCCCCTGACCGTGCGTCGACCCTATTCGTAGGCATATCCATGTAGGCGATCGGCTGAGCGAACTGGCACGCCGTGAAGTCGTACCTCTTGCCTCCGACCCCGGTTGTAGAAATGATCGCCGATCGGAAGCAGCGTCTTCAGCAAGTCACCACCGAAGAGTTCGTGAACGAGCAGCGACGTGACGCTGCATTGCCCTGCCGCCGGATTGTTGGCCGTCCATTGGCTGCTCGTCGACAACGACCATGCCTTGCGCAGCGCGTCTTGGACTTGATCGGGATCGAAGCGCAATGGATTTTTCGGGTCCGTCATCGATACAAATTCGGATTATGCGATTGTAGGTTTCTACCACTGTTTTGCCCGACGCATCAAGAAACTTCGGTCTTTCCGCAAATCTTCGCGCTACGTCGCCAAGTCATTGAAAACGCTGTCCTCGCCTACTGTGCATGGGGTTGTTTTCGAAGTTTTCGTTCTGGACGCCCTCCCGGGACGCTGCAACGACAACGCCCCGAAGCCTTCACTCCGGGGCGCTGCATGCGACAGGTGGCGCTGATCAGCTCTGCGAACGGCGCGCCATGAAGATGTCGTAGCCGACCTCGGCGACCTGGAACCAGGAGTAGCCGTCGCTCGTGAATTTGGCGAGGGAATCGTGGACCTTCTTGAAGTTGGGGTTGGTCGCAGCGACTTCGGCGTGCAGCTCCTTGGCGGCCTTGTGGCAGGCATCCATGATCGAGGGCGAGAAGGCGTGCAGCTTGGTGCCGCCCGCGAGCAGCTTTTTCAGCGCCAGCGGATTGGCGTTGTCGTAGCGCGCCATCATGTAGTTGTTGGCATAGTGGCCGGCCTGCTCCAGCACGCTCTGGTAATATTTCGGCAGCGCGTTCCACTTGTCGAGGTTGACGAAGGCCATCAGCATCGGTCCGCCTTCCCACCAGCCGGGATAGTAGTAGTGCGGCGCGATCTTGTAGAAGCCGAGCTTCTCGTCGTCATAGGGGCCGACCCATTCGGCGGCGTCGATGGTGCCCTTCTCCAGCGCCGGATAGATGTCGCCGCCGGCGAGCTGCTGCGGCACCACACCCAGCTTCTGGAGCACGCGGCCGGCAAAGCCGCCGATGCGGAATTTCATGCCCTTGAGATCCTCGGGCGTGTTGACCTCTTTCCTGAACCAGCCGCCCATCTGGCAGCCCGTGTTGCCCGCGAGCAGCGAGACGACGTTGTAGCTCTTGTAGAACTCGTTGAGCACGTCGCGCCCGCCGCCCTGCATGTACCAGGCCTGGTTGAGCCGCATGTTGGGACCGAACGGCACGGCCGAGCCGAAGGTGAAGGTCGGGTCCTTGCCGAAATAATAGTAGGATGCGGTGTGCCCGATCTCGCAGGTGCCGTTCTGCACGGCATCGAGCACCTGGAGGCCCGGCACGATCTCGCCGGCGGCGAATATCTGGATCTGGAATTTGTTGTCGGTCGCCTCCGCGACCATCTTGCACATCATCTCGGCGCCGCCAAACAGCGTATCGAGCGATTTCGGCCAGCTCGTCGGCATGCGCCATTTGATTTCCGGCATCGACTGCGCGATCGCGGGAGCCGCGAGCGTGGCGGCGCCGGCCGCACCAAGTCCGGTGACCTTGATGAAGTCTCTTCTCTTCATGATTTCCTGCCCTAATGGATTGTGATTGTGGGCCTTCTTGTCGAGGCTTGCCGCCAGCATGACGCAAGCCGGGGCCGAATGCCATCCCGATCGCGCTGCGGCAAAGAAAAAGCCCGGCCTCGCGAGCGAGGCCGGGCCATTCGGTGTTGCGACTTAAGCCGTAGATCAGCCGCGGGTGCGCGAGCGGATCATGAAGCTGTCGTAGGTGTATTCGGCGACCTGCCACCACAGATATTCGTCGGAGCGGTAGGCCTGCATGGCGTCAATTACCTTCTTGAAGTCGGCGTTCTTGGCCGAGATCTCCGCCCACAGCTCGTTGGTCGACTTGAGGCAGGCTTCCAGCACTTCGTTGGTGAACGGCCGAAGCTGAGTACCGCCGGCGACCAGGCGCTTCAGCGCTGCCGGGTTCTGCATGTCGTAGCGCGCGGCCATCCAGGTATTGGCATGGGTGGTCGCGTTGGCGAGGATGGCCTGGTAGTTCTTCGGCAGCGCATTGAACTTTTCCAGGTTGGCGAAGGCATGGACGGTCGGACCGCCTTCCCAGAAGCCCGGATAGTAGTAGTACTTGGCGACCTTGGCGAAGCCGAGCTTCTCGTCATCATAGGGGCCGACCCACTCGGCCGCGTCGATGGTGCCCTTCTCCAGCGCCGGATAGATGTCGCCGCCGGCGAGCTGCTGCGGCACGACGCCGACCTTCTGAAGCACCTGGCCGGCGATACCGCCGATGCGCATCTTCAGGCCCGAGAGGTCGGCAACGGACTTGATCTCCTTGCGGAACCAGCCGCCCATCTGGGTGCCGGTGTTGCCGCAGGGGAAGCCGACCACGTTCGACTTCTTGAAGAACTCGTTGGCGAGCTCGTTGCCACCGCCCTGAAAGAGCCAGGAATTCTGCTGGCGTGCATTGAGGCCGAACGGCACCGAGGCGAAGATCGCGAAGGTCGGGTCCTTGCCGACATAGTAGTAGGAAACGGTGTGGCACATCTCGACCGTGCCGCTCGACGTCGCATCGAGCGCCTGCAGACCGGGGACGATTTCGCCGGCCGCGAACACCTGGATCTGGAATTTGTTGTCGGTCATCTCGGCGACGTACTTCGCGACCTGCTCGGCGCCGCCATAGATGGTGTCGAGCGACTTCGGGAAGCTCGAAGTCAGGCGCCACTTCACCTCGGGCGAGGACTGCGCGATCGCCGGCGACGCCACCGCGGTCGCCGCCGCGCCTGCTGCCGACACTTTCAGAAAATCACGACGCTTCATCTTCAGGTCTCTCCTTGCTGGGGCGTTTCCCCTTGACTTCTCTTATGCCGCCGCTCGTTCCGGCAACGCGTCGATGCCGCGTCGAACCGAAGGGGCTTGACTGCCGTGGGCCTTTAACACGGACCGGGCGGTTACGGAACGCGACAATGGCATGGCGGGGCTCTACGAAAGTCGCATGTCCCGGGGGCCCGCGGCCGGCCGGTTCATGCTGCCGCAATGACGCCCTTCAGCTGGTCCCGGACCTGCCCCGCAATGGCGCGGTAGATCGCCGCATGAGGGCCGTCCGGCTCGCTGTCGACCACGGGATTGCCGGCATCCGAGGTGGCGCGAATCGCCATGTGCAGGGGGATCTCACCCAGGAACGGCACCTTGAGTTTCTCGGCCTCGTGCCGGGCCCCGCCATGGCCGAAAATGTCCGACTTGGTCCCGCAATGCGGGCACTGGAAGTAGCTCATATTCTCGACGATGCCGAGCACGGGCACGTTGACCTTCTTGAACATGGCAAGCCCCCGCCGCGCGTCGATCAGGGACAGGTCCTGCGGGGTCGAGACGATCACGGCGCCCTTGAGCGGCACGTTCTGCGCCAGCGTGAGCTGGGCGTCGCCGGTGCCCGGCGGCATGTCGACCACCAGTACGTCGAGCTGGCCCCATTCGACGTCGCGCAGCATCTGCGTCACCGCCGACATCACCATGGGCCCGCGCCAGATCATCGCCGTCTCTTCCTCGACCAGGAAGCCGATCGACATGATGGCGAGGCCGAAACGCCGAAGCGGAATCATCTTGCGGTCGCCGTTCAGCTCCGGCTTGTCGCGCAGCCCCGTGAGGCGCGGCACCGAGGGGCCGTAGATGTCGGCATCGAGCAGCCCGACCCTGAGGCCGAGATCGCGCAGGCCAAGCGCCAGGTTGAGCGCCGTCGTCGACTTGCCGACGCCGCCCTTGCCGGAGGCGACCGCGATCACGGCGGCAACGCCGGGGATTTCCGACTGCCGCGCCATGGGCGACCCGCCGCCCTGCGGCGGTTTGTGGGCATGGACCGGCTGCACGCCGGGCGCGCCGCGGCTCGGCTGCGGGGGTGGCGGCGGCGCGGAGCCCGGCTTGCGCTCGGCGGTCAGCGCCACCATCACGGTGGTGACGCCTGGAATGGCGCGCACGGCCGCCTCCGCTTCGGCCCGGACGGATTCCCAAGCCCTCGCCTCGGCAGCATCGACGTTGATCGAGAAGAACACCTTGCCGTCGGAGGCGTTGATCGCGCTCAGCACGTTGGCATTGGTGAGCGCGACCCCGCGCGGTGACTTGATCCGGCCGAGGCTGTCGAGAACCTGTTGCTGCGTCACGCTCAAAGCGCATCTCCTGAACGGAGCATGATCCGGACCCGAAGGGTCGCGCCAGCGCAAAGTGTGGAGCGTTGTTCCGACAAGATCATGCTCAAGCCTTTAGGATGCCCCATTAGAGCGGAAACGCCCAAAAGGCTACTGCCTGCCGATGTCGTCGGCCTTTTCGGCCGGCGCCGCCCCCTGCTCCCTGGCGGCCTCGTAGTTCAGCTCGATCATGACCCCGTTGGGATCGTGAACGAAGATCTGCCAGAGGTCGCCGCCGGGCACCTGACGGGAGTCGAATGTCATCCCCTTTGACGTCAGCCGCCGCTTCATGCCTTCAAAGCCGCGACTGACGAAGGCGACGTGGTGGACAACGCCGGAATCCGGCTTTTGTGGCTCGGCGGTCGCAGAAATATCAACCAGATGCACCACGGGCTTACCCTCGCTGTACATCCAGGCGCCCGGGAAGGCGAAATTCGGCCGGGCGCCTTTTTCCAGGCCCAGCACATCCTCGTAGAAGCGGACGGTCTCGGCCAGATTCCGGGTCCGGATATTGAAATGATCGAGGACGCCAACGCTCACGCCGTCCATGCTTTCGCTCCCTTGTTTTGAAGTCCTTGAGCCCGGCATCCTAGCACAGGAGGCTGGGCCAAACGAAGCCGTTGCCCTCTGGCCTCAAGGGTTTATGGTGCGCCTCCGATCCGCCCTCACCGCGGAACCAGGCGCCCCTCGCTTGGCAAGAACCGTAAAACCCAAACTACGGACAAGGTACCACAATGGCTAAAGTCGCTTTCCTCGGCCTCGGCGTGATGGGCTTTCCCATGGCCGGACACCTCGCCAAAAAAGGGGGCCATGAGGTCACCGTCTACAACCGCACCGCGGCCAAGGCGAAGGAATGGGCGGACAAGTTCGGCGGCAAGACCGCGCCGACCCCGAAGGCGGCCGCCGAAGGCCAGGATTTCGTGATGTGCTGCGTCGGCAACGACAGCGATCTGCGCGCGGTCACGATCGGCCCCGACGGCGCGTTCGCCGGCATGAAGAAGGGAGCGACCTTCGTCGACCACACCACCGCCTCCGCCGAGGTCGCGCGTGAGCTGGACGCAGCCGCCACCAAGGCCGGCTTCAAGTTCGTCGACGCCCCGGTCTCCGGCGGCCAGGCCGGCGCCGAGAACGGCGTGCTGACGGTGATGTGCGGCGGCGCGCAGGACGCGTATTCCGGCGCTGAGCCGATCATCACGGGCGCCTATGCGCGGATGTGCAAACTGCTCGGGCCCGCTGGCTCCGGCCAGCTGACGAAGATGGTCAACCAGATCTGCATCGCCGGCCTGGTGCAGGGTCTCTCCGAGGGTATCCACTTCGCCAAAAAGAGCGGCCTCGACGTCGCCGCAGTGATCGAGACCATCTCAAAGGGAGCCGCGCAATCCTGGCAGATGGAAAATCGCTACAAGACCATGAACGAGGACAAGTACGATTTCGGCTTCGCGGTCGAATGGATGCGCAAGGACCTCTCGATCTCGCTGGCTGAGGCCCGCCGCAACGGTGCCAGCCTGCCTGTCACCGCGCTGGTCGACCAGTTCTACGCCGAAGTCGAGAAGATGGGCGGCAAGCGCTGGGATACGTCGAGCCTGCTCGCACGCCTGCAACGCTGAGGCTCTGTTGCGGCCTCGTCCAGGACCGTGCAGCATCGCACTTCGTCGCGACCTCGGCCGCGACGAAGTTCTAAGTGCGCTGACCGAAACAAGCATGAACTTTTGGGGGAGCCTTGCTTAGCGTGATCGCCGCCATCCTCGTTGTTGCCTGCGTCGGCGTCGCGCCGGAGCTCCGTCCCGGAAGCGTCGGGTTGGCCGCGAGTGGTGCCTGTCGGCGCCGATCCCGCCTCATTGCTCGCCTGCTCCCGGTCGTGCTCCTGATCCTTGTTGCATCACCTTCGCAGGCGCTCGCCGGATCGATCGACGGGGCGAGCATTCGCCCGCAATGGGCGCTCCCCTTCGCCGGCATGCTGCTGTCGATCGCGATCTTTCCGCTCTTGGCGCCTCACTTCTGGGAGCACCACCAGGGCAAGATTGCCGCGATGTGGGCCGCCCTGATCGTGCTGCCGTTTGCGATCTGGTATGGCCCGCTTCCGACCATCCAGGCGCTCGTGCATACCGCGCTGCTCGAATACATCCCGTTCATTCTGCTGCTCCTTGCCCTGTTCACCGTGGCCGGCGGAATCGTGGTCCGCGGCAATCTTCACGGCTCCCCGGTTCTGAATACGCTGCTGCTCGCGCTAGGCACCCTGATTGCCAGCATCATCGGTACGACCGGCGCGTCGATGGTCATGATCCGGCCGGTGATCCGTGCAAATGACGACCGGCGGCACAATGCGCACGTCGTCATCTTCTTCATCTTTCTGGTGTCCAACATCGGCGGTTCGCTCTCCCCCTTGGGAGATCCGCCGCTGTTTCTGGGCTTCCTGCGCGGCGTTGATTTCTTCTGGACGACGACGCACCTGTTCGCCCCGACCACCTTCGTGGCTTGGATTCTGCTCGCCCTGTTCTTCTGCATCGATACCTATCTTTATCGCAAAGAGGGCCGCGTCAGACCGGACCCAACTCCGGACAATCCGTTGCGGATCAGCGGCGGCCTCAACTTCGTGCTGATGGGAGTCATCATTGCCGCGATCCTCTTGAGCGCCAAGCTCGACCTTGGCGGATTTGAGATTCTCGGCACGCACCTCCAGCTCCAGAATCTTCTGCGCGATGCCGTGATGATCGGCGTCGTGTTCACATCTCTTGCCGTCACCTCGAAGGAGGACCACGACGCGAACGGCTTCTCCTGGGGCCCCATGATCGAAGTGGCGAAGCTATTCGCCGCTATCTTCATCACCATCATTCCCGTGCTTGCGATTCTCAACGCGGGCCGATCCGGGGCGTTTGCCTTGGTCGTAAACATGGTCACCAATGCCGACGGCACGCCGAACAATGCCGCCTATTTCTGGTTGTCCGGCCTGCTCTCATCCTTCCTCGACAATGCGCCGACCTATCTGGTCTTCTTCGAACTCGCCGGAGGCGACGCCAAGCAACTGATGACGAATGGCGCCCTGACCCTTGCGGCGATTTCCGCAGGCGCGGTGTTCATGGGCGCCAACTCGTATATCGGCAACGCGCCCAACTTCATGGTCTACGCGATCGCGCGGTCGGGTGGCGTCGCAATGCCGGGCTTCTTCGGGTACATGGCTTGGACCTCCGTGCTGCTGCTGCCTGTCTTCGCATTGGTCACGCTCGTCTTCTTCAGGTGACGGGACGCGGGTTCCCGCGGCACGACGCTCGAACCGGGTGTGAATTAACGCCCGGTTAACGTAATTCTTTAGCTCCTTAAGTCACCTCTTAAGGATTTCTTGCCAGAGATAGACAATGCAGAAGGCCCGCGTCCGCCGTGGGCAGGAATCGTGTTGCTTGATGAGTAACCCCGCTGAAAAGCCCGAGGTTGTGCAGCTTCCGGCCGAGCCGGTGAGCGCGCCATCGGCGAGCAGCCGAAGGGCTGCGGCGCAGCGGGTGCGCGAGGCGCGCGACAAGTTAACCTCGACCAGCGGAACCCGCCCGGCGTTCGACGCCGAGATGTTGCGCCAATACGCCCAGACGCGGTTGTCGGCCTCCTATGTCGTGATGCTGCTGGTGGTCGCGACCGGCATATTGTTCGGACTGTGGATGCAACCGATCCCCGCCGCGGCATGGACCGTGGGCATGCTTTGCATCCATGCTGCGATGGTCCGGAGCTGCCGGCGGTTCCTGACCGAGCCCACCTCTCCAGCCGCAACGCGGTCATGGCGAACGCGGTTCGTCGTGCTCGACCTGCTCTATGGCCTGTGCTGGATGGCTATCCTGATCCACCCCGTGCTCGACATGGTCACGGAAACGCTGATGATGTTCCTGATGCTGCTGGTGATCGCAGTGTCGAGCATGCTGGCCGCCAATCTGCCGATCGCGGCCCTTGCCGCCACGGCTCCGGTCGCCGTCGCGATGGCGCTGAGCTTCGTGATGATCGGGTCGCTCGACAATTACATCCTGGCGGCACTCGCGCTCGCGGCCGAAGGCTATTTCGTGCTGCTGGCACACCGCCTGCACTCCTCGACGTTCGCCACGCTGGAAGCGCGCGCAGAGAAGGACGCGCTGATCGGCGAACTCGAACAGGCCAAGGCCATCTCGGACGAAGCGCGCCACCGCGCCGAAGCCGCCAATGTCGCCAAGTCACGGTTTCTCGCGCAGATGAGCCACGAGCTGCGCACGCCGCTGAACGCGATCCTCGGTTTCTCCGAGGTGATGAAGAGCGAGATTTTCGGCGCACACGCGGTGCCGGTCTACAAGGATTATTCGGCGGACATCCATAATTCCGGCGTGCACCTGCTCAACCTCATCAACGAGATTCTCGACCTGTCGCGGATCGAAGCCGGCCGCTACGAGCTCAACGAGGAAGCGGTGTCGCTGGTCGGCATCGTCGCCGACTGCCACCATCTGATGAAGCTGCGTGCCTCGAGCCGCGGCATCACCATCCACGAAGTGTTCGAGCAGGGAATGCCTCGGCTCTGGGCCGACGAGCGCGCGATCCGCCAGGTCGTGCTCAACCTGCTCTCCAATTCGATCAAGTTCACGCCGCAGGGCGGCGAGATCTGGCTCAAGGCGGGATGGACCGCCTCGGGCGGACAATACCTTTCGGTGAAGGATTCCGGGTCCGGCATCCCGGAGGACGAGATCCCGGTCGTGCTCGCCTCGTTCGGCCAGGGCTCCAATTCGATCAAATCGGCAGAACAGGGCGCCGGCCTCGGCCTGCCGATCGCCAAGAATTTGATCGACCTGCATGGCGGCACGTTCACGCTGAAATCGAAGCTGCGCATCGGCACGGAGGTGATCGTCACCTTCCCGCCGGAGCGCGTGATGAGCGCGCTGGCGCCGCTGTCGGACGATTCCCCGCCGCTTCAGCCCGAGAGTTCGGTCCTTTCCGAGGAGAAACGCCGGCCGCGCCAGAGGCCAATCATGAGCGCAGGCACGGGCTCTTAACGAGATGCTTGCAGAAATGTCCGACGATCCCTCACTATGTCCGAATGAGCAAAGAAACGCCGTGCGTCGCCGTCTGCATGATCGACCCCAAGACCAAGCTATGCTTCGGTTGCGGCCGCACATTGCCCGAGATCGCGCGCTGGCATGCCATGGCGAGCGCGGATCGGCTCGCGATCATGGCTCTCTTGCCGGCGCGCATGACGGAAGCTGGACTTGCGCCGATCGCAGGATCGCCGAAAAGCACCTGACCAGCCAGGGCGTATCCGAGGGTGCGCAATGATACGCGTTCTACTCGTCCTCATCACGCTCGCCGGCACGGCAGGTGCCGTCGTCGCCTATGGCGACCCCGATCGGATCGCCCGCGCCGGCCACAAGGTCTCGCACATCTTCCGCGGACAGACCGCCTCTCCGGCGCCAGCCGTCCAGATCCCGCGCGGCCAGGGCGGCGAATTCACGCTGCGTGCGAAGATCAACGGCGTCAGCGCGCCGATGGTGATCGATACCGGCGCGACGTCGGTGGTGCTGACCTGGGAGACGGCGAAAGCAATTGGGCTGCCGCTCGAGATGCTTGAATACGATGTCGACCTCGAGACTGCGGGCGGCCATACCAAGGCGGCGCGACTCACGCTTGCTCGTCTCGCCGTCGGCCATCTCGTCGAGAAGTCGGTGCCGGCGCTCGTCGTGCAGCGCGGTCAATTGAAGACCAATCTGCTCGGCATGAGTTTCCTCGACCGCCTGGAGAGCTGGGGCGTGCGTGCGGACACCCTGATGCTCACCGGCTATCCGGAGCTGCGGAACAGCAACCGTCGCTCGCGGACGGCAATCGACTAAACTAGTCTTTTCCACTCTTTCCGCGTCGGCGTGAACTATCACTTCGACCTGTTGCGCTGAGACGGATCGATGAAGCGCCGGACGTTGCGATCCGGCTCTTCACGAGAATGCTAGGCAGCCGCTTCTGCGGGCGGGCGTTCGCCGACACGCGCGATCGCGTCGCGCAGCACGTCGAGACCGGCGCCGGGCTTTACGCCCTGCTCGGCCAGATGGCGACGGAAGGCTCGCGCGCCGGGCACGGCATGGAATGCACCGACGAAATGCCGCGTGATCGCATGCAGCCGCGTGCCGTTCGCGAGTTGCTGCTCGATATAGGGCATCATCGCCTCGAACGCGTCCTGCATGGTCGGATGCGGTGCCGCTTCGCCGAAGATCTCCGGATCCACGGAGAGAAGCCGCCACGGTTCCTGATAGGCGGCGCGGCCGAGCATCACGCCGTCGACATGGGCGAGATGTGCTTTCGCCTCCTCGACGCCAGGGATGCCGCCGTTGATGATGACAGGCACATCAGGCATTGCGCGCTTGAGCCGATAGACACGCCCATAGTCGAGCGGGGGGATGTCGCGATTCTCCTTTGGCGACAACCCATTGAGCCAGGCCTTGCGGGCATGCACGATCAGCGCGTCGCAGCCGGAGGCGACCACCGCGCGCGCAAGCGTATCGAGCGCCGTCTCCGGATCCTGATCGTCGATGCCGATACGGCATTTCACGGTGACGGGAACGGCGACGGCGCGCTTCATCGCATCGACGCACCTTGCCACCAGGTCCGGCTCCGCCATCAGGCATGCCCCGAAGCGGCCATCCTTCACGCGATCGGACGGGCAACCAACGTTTAGATTGATCTCGTCGTAGCCGTGGTCCTCGCCAATCCGCGCGGCCAGCGCGAGCTCGCGCGGATCCGCCCCACCAAGCTGAAGCGCCACGGGATGCTCGACCGCATCGAACCCAAGCAGCCGTTTCCGGTCGCCATGAATCACCGCGCCGGTCGTCAGCATCTCCGTATAAAGCAGCGCCCGCCGGGTCAGGTGACGGTGGAACACCCGACAGTGTCGGTCGGTCCAATCCATCATGGGTGCCACGGAAAAGCGATAGTCTTGATATTTCAATCGTTTATCCTATCCTCTCAATGGGATGGAAGAAGAACGTGTGCACTCCAAACTAGCCGAAATTGCACACGTTTGTACCCGTTTTGACCTCCCGGTGCACACATAGTGCACACGAAAGCCGGAGTGCACACGCGTGGCGACCTTCACTCAATTGGGATCGGGAAACTGGCGCGTTCAAGTCCGCCGCAAGAACCGTTATGTGGCCGAGACTTTCCGGCGGCGCAAGGACGGCGAAGAATGGGCGCTCGAGATGGAGCGCAACATTGACCGCAATGGATCGTCCAAACCACGCGTAGTGCGAGACGTTCGCACATTTGGCGATCTGATTGATCTGCACGACGAAGACATGCGCGATGTCGGAAAGCCCCCTCGCCGTTCAAAGGCTGCTGTGATGGCATCGCTCAAGGCTGAGCTCGGTAGTGTAAAGCTGCCGGCGCTCAATCGAGAGCGGCTGATCGAGTTTGGGAGAAAGCGGGCCAAGCAAGGCGCTGGTCCAGCGACGTTGGCGATCGATTTGTCATTTATCCGAACCATCATAACCCACGCGGCCGCTGTGCATGGCATCGAGGTTTCAGCCGAGGAAGCCCGCCTCGCGCGCGTGGCGTTAAGCCACCTCAATTTGGTTGGAAAGAGCAAGGAGCGTGACCGACGGCCCACGCAAGACGAACTCGACGAGCTAATTGAATACTTCGAGACGAACCGTCGGCAATTTATACCGATGGGGCGCATCGTCAGATTTGCCGTCGCAACGACATTGCGCCAGGAAGAGATCTGCAAACCCGAGTGGCCGCTGGTTGACATGAAAAAGCGACTGGTGGTCATTCAGGATAGAAAGGACCCCAGGAATAAGGATGGAAATGACCAGAAAGTGCCTTTGCTCAACCTAACGGGCTATGATGCGTGGGAAGTCGTGCTTCAGCAGCGGATTGTGACTCGAGGCTATGGACGGGTCTTTCCCCATAACCATAGATCCGTAAGTGCGGCATTCACCCGGGCATGCCATGAACTCAAGATCGAAGACCTGCACTTCCACGATCTGCGTCACGAGGGAACGAGCCGCCTGTTCGAAGCGGGACTTCCAATCGAAAAGGTGGCACTGGTCACCGGCCACAAGGATTGGCGGCAGCTCCAACGCTATACCAACCTCAAGGTCGAAGATCTTCTCAAGCTGCAGTACGCCCAGCAGCCGTCAATGGAAGAATTTATAAAGATGTTGGCGTGAGGTGTCCGCCAAATTGATACGGAGTTCATTCGGCGAGACTCAGGTTAATTTCACCACCATTGGCCGAATTCACTGAGCGTCGTTGCGCTCACATAAAAAGCGGATTTTACGGAGAGTCACTCAAAAGCACGCGGGCCTGTGTGCGCCCGCGAATCAGCCCTTCATTTCCGGACGGGTACTGTCGATGGAACGCTCGGGTCTACGTGCTCGATGAACGAAATGCCGCCGTCGCCGCTGATCATCGTGTCCCAAAGGTTAAAACCGGACTTCTGGATCATCAGCTTCCACAGATCCTCAAGATCCTCCCTCGCTTGCTTGACCACCTCCGGCTTGCACTCCGTTTCCTAGCCTGCGCTCAAACCTCCGCCGCCGAAGAGGTCGATTTCCTCCGGCGCTCCTATCAGAACCTCGTCGTATTCGGCATAGGCCGGCTTACCGTGAGCGAGGGTGTCGCGAAGTATCTTCATCCGCTCCATGGATTTCAGCGGGCGCTTGTCCAGTACGACCGGGATGCCAAGCGCACCAAACACCTTCTTCAGCTTCTCCATGAAGGCTTCGCGCTCCTTCCGGTCGGCAAGCTTGCCGGCCTCGTTGAGTTCGAAGCCCATGAAGTTGACGTTGGCCTCGAACGTGAAGGCCACCATGACCGCGCAGGCCATACCGTCGTACATGATAGCGTCGCGCGAGCCCTCCTGAATGACATCAGCGTGGTACGTCGCGGCCTGGGAGAGGTCGTTGTGGACGAACACGCGTTTCAACTTCTGAACCCGCGCTTTAATCTTCTTTTTCATCTGCAATCATGGTCCCTTTATGCCACCTCGCCGCTTGGCGTGGAAAGCATACCCTCAGAGACCCGCATGACAAAGCCTCCCAAAAAACCCAGCGTCCAACTCCTGATAGATGACGCGACCCTGCGCGCCATCGGACATGTGGCCGCCCAATGGGCGGTGCTAGAGATCGAGTTCGATATCTTGCTAGGCCGGCTACTCAGGCATCCGGATGCCAAGAAAATAGTACCCAAGGCCATGCCCCAGTCATTCGACCGGCGAGCGAAGCTGTTCCGAGAATGCGCCAAGCTGCTGTTGCACGACCAGCCTAACCTTCGGAAGCAACTGATCGCAATCATCAACGATGCCACTTCAGCACGAAAAAAGAGAGACGATGTAATCCACGGACAGTGGCATCTCGGTCGCAAGAAAGGCAAGGTCGGGACAGCGGTGACGGTTGTCAAGCAGCGCCCACAATTCAAAGCGCAGCTTCAGCACATGTCGGATGCACAAGTTGAGAATGTTGCTGCCACCATATCCGAGGTGACATTAAAGCTGATCTGGTGGGCCCAAATGAACGTAGGCTGAAGGCCTCGAGCATTCCTGAATTTTTCAACTCGTGCTCCCTCCGCTCCGATCCTCTTTCGTCCTGCACGCTTCACGTGTGACTCGAGGATACGACGCATCTTCCGGCAGGAGGTCTTCCTCGGAGTCGGCCCGGGCTATGCGGTGGACGAAGGATGAACAGTCGTTCCTAATAGGCGCTGCGCGTCGACGCCACGCCGATGCTCGATCCACACCTATAATGGCATGCTCAAGCACGATGTCAGCAACGACACTGAATCGTATGTCATAAAGCCGGTAGCTCGAACTAATTACCTGCATTGCCAGCGGACACCTCGGTCCGTTTCCCAGATGACGCCGGTGATCCACGCAGGGATCTCCTTCAGCTTGCGATCGGCGAGCATGATCCGCTCGCCGGAAGCCAGTTCGAAGACCGGGCATGAAACTCTGGCGGATATCCGCTCCGAGCCCTTCGACGAGACCGATACGGTCCGCTGCGCCGACAGCAGGCAAACCTTTTGGCCGATCCGGTATTTCTTCACGTACTCCTGATCAGGAAGCAAAAGTACGTCAGGACCCGAGGAGACGGCGCTCGAGCCCTCAGCGAATCCATCCGACGCGATATCCATTGCCATCCATCGATTGGGCTTGTCAGCCGGGTTTCAACCGACGATGGGCGATTGATCAGGACGCGCGATCGATTCAGGGGTCGGATCGAAAGTCAACTCCGCAAGTTGCGTAATCCACCGCAACTACCAGGACGGACCCGGTACCCAAAATGACGTCAGGCATAGCGGCCGACCAAATCTCAGACATCGATAACCCAGTCCATGTCGGCCAGAGGTCCCCATGGCACGCGAGCCTCGAGATCAGGGCCTCGCACACCGCCGATATCGATCTATATGACGAATTTACGCGGTCGAGGTTGGGAACGACATACCGACTGATACGAATGGCCTTACCGAGCTCAAACGATTAGACTGCCGGTCGCTCTCGCTGGGATCGAATATGGAGAAGAAACCACCAAGCTTCACGGTATTGCTCGATGCAAATGTATGGATCGAGGAACGGATGCTGAAATCCGCGCTGGGCAGTGCGCTGCTGTATGCGCTCGCCGGAGCCAAGGCCACACTGGCGTTGCCGGAGATCGTCGAGCGCGAGGTGAACCAAGTCCTGCCGGATCTTGCGCGTCGCGCCGTTCACAACATTCGTCGAGACATGACGCTCCTTACCCATTTATCTGGCCGCGACATGAACGCCAGTGGACCGACGCCTAAGGCAATCTCCGACGGAATGTCGGCGCGTTGGCAGCAACTTTCTGGATCGATAGAAAGGATCGGGTTCACATTCGAACAGGCCAACGCAGCTCTTTCTCGGATCATCGCGAAGACGGCTCCCTGCGGCGATAACAACGAGCAATTCCGCGATTGTTGCATCTGGGAAGCCGGGCTGTCGCTGGCCGATACGCGGACGCTGTATCTCGTCAGCGCGGACCATGCATTCTACGATGGCCGAAAGTATGCGAACGGTCTCGCAAGATCTTTGCGGGCCGAAATCGATAGGCGGAACGTTCAGCTATTCCTGCACCCGACGATTCAGGATCTCCTCAGTGCTTTGGGGAATACCGTCGTGTCGATCGACGAGCGCGCGATCGCGACATCCATCATCGATTCTGTGTCATCGGACGCTCGCACTATCGCCAGCGAAAAGGGGCCGTTCGAATTGGGACGTGCCTTGGCTGCCCAAATCAAGGGCTACGCGACTCCCAAGGAAGCCCTCGTCGCGGTTTCATTCGAGTTGTATTTCGAATTGGATCGGGTGGGTGCCGCCGGCGCGTTCGGGGAGGATGAGAAGGCGCTTCTCACTCTAAAAGGAGAGTGCGACTTCGATCCGAACAGGAACGCGGTCTCGGCGATCGCCGTTAAATCATGGTCGCAGCGAATCGGCCATTCTTGGGGCAGTGCCCACTATTTTTCCGAGACCCGCGACGACCAAAAATCCGATGAACCACGCGTTTCGTAATCCATGACAAGCAGGCGTCGAGACTACGGCCCTCCAAAGGAGTTGCCGGAGACTTTATTTCGGGCTCCAGAAGAACGGGGCGAAGACTGGCCGGATGAGCCGGATGTCCGGCGGGCTGTGAACTACTTTCGCGACCTTATTGGCCAGGACGAGTGGAAGAAACGGCGCAATGCTGCGGCCAATCGCTTGTACGCGGCGTCGCTCGGTCGTGTCGACGAGACCGACCGCGGCAGATATTTCGAGGAGTCCGACGTATTCGGCTGGTATCTCTTCCTGGCCGAGGCCTTCATCGATCATGTCTGGAATTTCGAGCCGACGTTCGGTTCGCGGGTAGTGCCGGTGTTCAAGGCGATCGGGCGTGGTCTCGATCTGCTTCTTTCGGTCGACGGCGTCGAAGAACGGGCACGTCGCCTGGTCAGCAGTGAACGGCGTCAACCAAATGGTGGGCTCTTCGAGCTGCTCGTCGCATCCGCCTATCGCTCGTCTGGCGCGCGGGTAAAATTCGTACCTGAGCGACGCGGGCTGAGCCGGACATACGACATGGACATCGAAATCGGCTCGCGCTCCTTCGCGGTCGAGTGCAAGCGCTTGGAAACTAGCCAATACGGCGAACGGGAACGAGCCGCGATGCGCGAGTTATGGCGCCCCAGCGCGACAGGGTTTTCCCAGAACGAGCAGAGCGCATTTTGCGATGTCCATTTCCGCATCCCTATCGATCGGGTGCCCCCCACCTATCTGACCGAGAAGTCGCTCGAGTGGCTCCGGTCCGACATGCCTTCGCTGCTCTGGAGCGATGATATATCGTACGGCGCGATGGGCGAACTCGATCTCGATCCGTTGCGCGAAGTTCTCGACGATCACCATGTGCTCGCGTCGAGCTCGCGCATGTTGGAGCTGCTCTCGGGCCGCTACGTGAGGCACGCCAACTACATTCAGTTGAGCCGCTTAAAGCTCGCGGAGAACCCGAGATATGTGCGCGAGTGCGATCTTGCCGTACTGCTCCGTTGGGAATCGGCCTCTCCCGAAGCCATTGATGCCAAGGCCCGCGACATCACGACGAAACTATCGGAGGCCAGCGACCAGCTTCCAGCGGATCGCCCCGGTATTGTCCATATCGGCTTCGAGGCCGTCGAAGGAGACGACGTGGAGCGCGCCAGACATCGGAAGATCATCGAGAGAGCACAAGCTTTCGATCCGAGGGGAAAACTTCTTGAGTACGTGTATTGCCATTACTTCGTACCCGAAAGCCCGCCGGACCAAGCGTGGGCGTTCGACGAGACGCTCCAGTGGGTGGGCATCGCGCCGACCGGTCCTCATCCCCTCGGAGAAACCATGCTGATCCTTCCGGCCGAGGGCGTTCGCGAAGGACCTCACTGGCGTTGAAAATCATAAGGACCAGGGTGGTGCAGGCAGCGTGCCTCCAGCCAGGATCTGAGCATCAGGACAACCATTACCTGCGCAAGCGAGCCGCAAAGCGTTGAAGCGTAACCCGATCGCCATCGGTCATCAGAAAGCCGCGTGATGGGTAGTCTTCCGTGCCTCCGTGGAGGACCCGTCGATCGTCGATCTGCGACACTAGGTAGGCGAAAGGTGGGTTGAAGCGCCGAAGCGGCCAGCCAGAGGCCGCATGCAATTCTTCCGCATCGACGGTCCCGATTCCAGGCTTGCCGAGGGCAAAATCGATGAGCGCAACCACGTCCGTTTCGGGATTGCTTTGCCCGATATGGGGATCGAACGTGATAAAGAGCTCTGCGGTGGTGAACATCCGCGGAAGCCGCGTGGAAATCACCGAATTCGTTCTCAGATAGCCATCATTTTCGAGCTCGGCGACGGCAAACGCCAAATCGTTGATATTGGATTCCGGGAACGCCTCGATGAGATCCTGCTCGGGAATGAAGCAGTCGAAGCCCTTCTGGGACTGCTCCGATACCCACAACCCTATCCGGATCGCCAATGGCCCGAGTTCGCCGATCTTCAACTCGACCTTCCTCTTTGCTGGAGGCGCGACTAGCGGAGTGCTCAGCCAGTCCTCGGCCGGCGGCGGAGCTTCGCCTGCAGCGAGCCATCCGTCGAGACCGTCGATCACCAACTGACCAATCGCGGCGAATTGCAGGATGTCGTCGCCGACTAAGGGCACGGTTTCGCCCAGTCGGGCCTCAGCAGCATGTTCGGCAAACTTCGCGTCGGCCACGCCGAGATTGTGTCCGATGACATGGCGCTTCTGAATGTTCAGCGTCAGGACGGCAAGAGCGTCGGCCGTCAAAGTTTCGAACGGATCGAAGTCGAACTCGGCGAAGCGTTTGCGTCCGCGCTCGATGTTCTGGAAATCGTTGGCGACCGGCTTCGTCGCTGGCACATCGGGCGGCCGAGTGGTCTCCCTGTAATGGTATACCGTCTTCAAGGTCGCTTCGAAGGCCGTCAGTACGTCCTCATGCGCATTGCCCATCATCCTGTATGCGAGCTCATGCCTTTCCGAGCCAAGTTGGCCCGCGAGTTCGACCTGCTCCCGGACGAGCGCGATTTCCCGCGCAAAGTGCAAATGAATGTTCGGCGCTCCGCAATCCGGACAGAACAAGGAAATGGCGTAAACGCCGTAGTCCCGGCCGCACTCGTCGCATACCAATTCGCGCAGGAGATCGTTTCGAGCGAACCGCGGTGCGGGTTTGGGCGATGGCCGTGCGCCAGTCGTCACCTTGAAAAACTTGTTGCCAGCGCTCTTCCGGGCGAGGTCATCGAACATGCCGTGGATTGCCGCCGCAGCGTCGGCGTGAAAGGCATGAGCGACGATTTCCTTGGCAGCCGCGAGGTCGTCGGGATGCGTGAAGTTCTCGTCGTCGTCCAGAACGCCGCTATACGGACAGACTGTGCCTGGGGTACCGGGCAGATGCGTCATGCGCGACGTCAAGGTCTCTGGTAGAGCGAAATCCGATACTCGGTCGCCCAGAAGAAAGAGGCGCGGATGTGCGTTTTCGTTAGGTGAATACCGGTACACTCGGCCATCCGGCGTCTTCGGCAGCGGAATGCCAAGCGTCAGGTTGTTGCCAGAACCACCCGTCTTGTACTTCTCCAAATTCCGCAAGCGCATGAGACCACCTCGGATAGTTGAGCCTAAGTTTGTCGTTCAATCGATGGATCGACGCGAGGAGATCCGTCCTCTTCTGGCGTCGGAGATCATGATTCCTCTCGTTCCGGGCGAGCCTGCCGGGACCGGGTCTCCCCAGCCGCCGTCGATGCCCGCCGCGTACGTTTTGCGGATGAGGCCTGACCCGGCTGGGCGGCAGCCGGCACATCAAGCGTGTCGCAGCAGGCCAACAAGGCCCGCGCGAACTGATCGCCGGCACCCCAAACCCAATCGTCGCGTACGACGGTAAACCAGGCCGCCAATGCGACCAGATCGACGCAGATCGCTCCGATCGCTGCGGGCTTGATAGCGGCCAACGCCGCTAGAAGTGTCGGCATGGAGAAACTGGACACGGCAGGGATAATGTTGTCGTAGCGCCAGACGACCGTGAGAACCGAAATCAGAAGAGCCGCCAAACAGGCAATAACCCCTATCGGTTTCAATCCACGCAGGTTCCGGCGAAAGCCGTATTCGGCATTCTCCTTCTCGACGAGCGGATAGGCTTTCCCACGGCAACGTTCCTGAAGCCACTTCACCCCCGATGCGTACATGGTGTCCGCGGCCTTCGGATCTGCCCTCTCCTGTTCCGGGCTTGGCGTAACGAACAGTGGCACGTTCTTCGCGAAGAACGCGTGGTATCGAGCCAATACCGGAGGCGGAAGATGTTCTTCCCGATGGCGCAGCCAGATCGTCGACGGCCAACCTCCCCATTCAGCCAAGAGACGCTTCTCCACCTTCTTACCGCGCGATCTGCTCAGGACGCTCAAGCCATACAGGAGCCCGCAGGACGTCGCGATGGTCACCAGCGTGGCGCCCCAGCTCGAGGTGACCAGCCGAGGAAACCACGCGATCGCGGTGAGGATGATTGGAAACAGCGTGAGCAAGCCCGGAAACAGGCGAGCCTGTCGTGAATAGGGATCGAAGAGCTTCGAAATATCGATCATCGGAACGTCCCTGTGCAGTCGTAGGTGCTGTCCTGCGCCAGATCCGGAGATCTCGGGTCCTTCATCTTGCCACCTTGACTACGGCGCTTTCCGAGCTTGAGGTCCCTGACAAGGCTTCAGCGGTGAAATGTACGTAACCAGCCGTCGTATGGATCAGCATCACCAATGGAAAATACTGCCTGATCGAAAGTAGAGCGGCTGTCTTCACATCCTTCCCGGACGGGCCGCTGGGGACGAGGTGATTGTGCCAGGTCCCGAGCGCGTAGAGCGCACCGCCAGATCCTTCGATCAGATCTTCCAGCATGGGGCGCAATCCCTCGGTGCCTAGCACGAACTCGTCGCGCGAGAATTTGCTGTCGGGCGGCGCGGGCATCGTGCCGACGACGTGGAAGACGTTGGCGACGTCCGAATAGCGGCCTACTATGATGCCGCCCGTCTCCGAACCACGGCGCGCAGCGACCTCTCGACGGATCGTGTCGTCGACATCCGGGCTAAGGCGCACGATGCTGGCCGTGCCGTCGCCTACGATGATGCGCGGCCGGATATCCTTACGATGCCATATCTGGTTTAGCCCATCGGACGCCAAACTGCCGACTAGCACCTCGCCGGTCTCGGGAAGACCGTCGCGTTGGAGCCGGCGGATCTGCTCGGACATCGGCGCCGCGAATGAGGACAAGCGGCCATCCGACAGCGGCAACGTGATGGCCGAGCAACCCTGACCGATCGCGATCGCTTCGGCCTTCGTGTTGAAGACCTCGTTCCTGAGGGTGGGATCCGAATGGATCAGACGATAGGTCTCGCAGATGAGATCGGTCGCCGACGGATTGGCCGCCGGCCCCTCCACCGACATCAGGCCGACGCTTCCGATGCCCAGCATGCACGCCTCGATCACTCGGGGCCGGTCGACAGTGACCCCATGCAAGGCTAGCGCCTCGCGCACGCTCGCGGACCCAGTCGTATTGACGACGGCAAAGCTGTCTCGGGCCACCAAAGGGGCGATCGACTTGTCATCGAATGCGCGCGCGACGACGTCAACGACGTGCGGCACCGTCGGCTGCTTGAGGGTCGCGAGTGCCTCGGCCAAATAGTGCGCCTTTGGAATGGACCAGAAGCTTTCGACTTTCGTGTCAGAGGGAAGCGTGGCGTAGCGAGCGAAATTGTGAGGTTGCAGAATGCCGTCGTCGATGAGGGCCGCGGGTCCACGTCCGGACCTGGCGAGATGGACGGCGAGTTTGGATCCGATGCTTCCGCAGCCAAGAAGCGTCCAGGGACGCAGCGCCTGCCCGTCGTCGCCCGAAGCGCGTCGCAGCAATTCCGGAGATACCTCATCCCGGTGCGTGGCGGTCCTGACCAGCTTGCCGCTGCCGGACGAGAGCGCCTCGCCGCCGCGCAATTCCACGACATAGGGACATATCTCGATCGGCGAAGTCGTGCCGATCACCTCGAACGGGCGGCGCGCCAGCAGAACGACGACTATAGGCTGCTTCTCCTTCAATTTAGATTGCGAAACCCGCTCCTGCAGGATTCCGAGCTTCGGCTCCAGGAATTCGCGGCACCCCAATTCGCCCGCCCGCTTCAGGAGTTCGTCAATCGTCGTGACCGTTTCCGGAAGATAGCGATCCGCCACGAACGGCCGACCGGTCGGGAGTTTTCCCGACCACGCGACCAAAGCATTGGTGATGCCCCTCCTCCCTCGGGCACCGACGGGCTCGAACCACCACTGGTCGGCCATTTCCGGCCGCAACGGCAACTTTTCTCCTTGCGGAACCTCCATTCGATAAGTAACGAGCTCGCCTCGATCGGAGGCGTAATACCAGGCCGCAAAGGCAGCGCAGCCGCCCTCTCGGGTGGGCAGACCCGTCAACCAGCTCGGGTCCGCGACGATCACGTCGTCGATCCCATCCCGCCGCACCGGCTCCCAGCCGTGCTCCGGATCGATCAGCTGCGCCATCGCAGCCTTGTCCAGCCAGTCGACCAGTTGCTCGAAAAGGCCACCTATTCCGCGAACGCGCAGAACCTCGCGCGGCGAACCGGCGACGAGACACGGTTCAGGTGGACCGCCATTCCTCGAGGGCTGAATGTGCGGATGGCTGCGATTGAAGTCCGCACGGAGGCGGATAAGCGGCGCCCCCAGGGGATATCCTGCCGTGAAGATGAACGTCACGGGCTCGACCGCGCGGACGCCCGACGGGCTCTCGCCCGCCGCCCTCCACGCATTCGGGAGTTCAGTCCGGATGTCCACGATGGCCCGGATGACGTCGCTTCCTTCATCCAGTTCGGCCGTCACCCGTTCGACGGACGGATGAGCCTCGATGAGGCGCAGCGCCCGTCGGACGGGTATCGGAAGGTCGT
Organism: Bradyrhizobium cedriense; assembly: GCF_054602315.1. NCBI lineage: Bacteria > Pseudomonadati > Pseudomonadota > Alphaproteobacteria > Hyphomicrobiales > Nitrobacteraceae > Bradyrhizobium > Bradyrhizobium cedriense. The sequence goes on from NZ_JBTSWB010000003.1 coordinate 798,208, forward strand.
CTGCCGCGGAGATCGCCGCCATCGGCTCATCCGTGGGCGAGCGGCTGGCTTCCGATACCGGTGCCCGCGGCGACGCTCACGGCGACCGCAGCGCGCTTGATGCGGGGTCCGGCCGAAGTGACCTCGATCGCCAGCGGGTCGTCGCCCGGACTGTCGGCGACGCACTTGAATTCGCCCTTCACGCGATCGAGGATATCGATGTATTCGCGCTTCGCACGGATACACGGCGGGTCGTTCTTGTCGTCTTTGATGGTCTTACTGCTAGCCACGATCAGCGCGCCGTCCAGCGGCTGCCCGAGGGCGCTCCGGGCGGGCTCGGACACCTTGGCGTTCTCGCCCTTTTCGGACCAGCTATCGTAGGAAAGGCTGTGCCACGAACAGTGGTGCGGAGCGGTCAGAACGTCGTACTGCAGACGCTCGGGCCACTTCTTGTTGCGCTCCCAGATGCGGTCCCAGATCGCGACCTCCGCGTCGCCACCGAGAAGAAAGCGTCCCTGGGTGACCTTGGACACTTTCAGGTCCAGGCGCATGATGACGCTGGAGTTGTTCTTCGTGAGAACCTCCTCCTCCGCTTCGTCGTCGGCAGGCATCGGCGCTAGCAGCCGCGCCTCGAAGGAAGTGTCCTGTACGCCGCAGATCTTCGAGAAAACCTCGTCGACCTTCACCAAGATTTCCGTCAGGTCATCGGTCTTGCCGTCGACGTCCTCGCCCAGGATCAGGATGCGGTTGCCGTCCTCGGCGGTCCGTTCCTTCTTGAACCTGTTGGCGCGGCGGCGGGCCTCGTCGCGCCAAGTCTCGGCGTCGGCGCAAAGGACGTGATCCTCGTCCTTCGCCTTCGCCCGGCGGAACACGATCGGTGAGGACCACATTTCGCGGATGATGATCTTGTCGTCGGCCTTCACCCAGGTCGACGGGTCGCCGAGATGGAAATGCTTGACCAGGCCCCGGATGTGGTCAGCGTCCGGATGGGTGTTCAGAAAGCCGTCGACGAACAGCCTCCCCTCATCGTCCCGGTCGAGCTTGTTCCGGAGCTGTTTGCCCACGTTGGGTGTGTCGTCGTCCTCGTCGTCGGCCGCCTCTCGGATGTTGATATCCGTCAGGATCCTGCGACCGGACTCGGTCTCGAACAATACCATATCGCCGTTGTCGACTTTGAAAAGTGATGCTTTAACTGCCATTCCCATCCCCCTGATTCAACGATCGAAAGGTCGGTCGCGGCTCCTTGACCGATTGCAGATCGGACGGGCGCACTTAAGAAGATATGATGGCAATTTGGCCACGCAAGATGTGCTACCAGAATAATTTCATCACGCTATATATATGGAATTGTTCAAGTATTAGGCATCTGGAACCGGCTTTGTTCACTCGGTGTTCTTGGTTTTCCAGACGACAAGCGGCATGATTGGACAACCTGGGTACCTGGGTGAGCGGCGTCCTCGCAGCGGATGAACAGGCATGAGCAAGAACATCGTCGTCTTCTCCGACGGAACCGGCCAAGACGGCGGCGCGCGTCCGGAGCAGCGCATCAGCAACATCTACAAAATGTACCGTGTGAGCCGCGACCATGCGGACACGGCCATTGATCCGTCCAAGCAAGTGGTCTTCTACGACGCGGGCCTTGGGACGGATATCGGGGCTACCGCCCTCACCGCTCCGGTGCGCTTCATCCAGAAGATGCTTGGATCGATCGCCGGCGATGGGATCAAGCGCAACATCGCCGACTGCTACGAATTCATCATCAACCACTACGAAGATGGTGACAGGATATTTCTGTTCGGGTTCAGCCGGGGCGCCTACACGGTCCGAAGCGTGGCGAACCTACTGATGCTGTGCGGCGTCCCCACCAAGACGCCCGCCGGCCCATTGATGCGCTACCGCAAGGCCGTGAAGGACATCGCTTGGGAAGCCGTGGATACCGTGCTGGAACACGGCGCCGGCCACCCGCGGGAGCAGTTCGAGGCGGAGAGGCTCGAACTGGCGCGGCGATTTCAGACCAAGTATGGCTCCGGCGACGGCTCGGATGCCGATGCCGCGGCATATTTCGTCGGAGTGTTCGATACCGTCGCGGCCCTTGGCGCCAGCGGTCCGCGACGCCGGATGATTCAGGGTGGCTTGACTCTCGGCGTCGCCGCCCTCGCCTTCTTCGCTTCGCTCGTTCCGGCCGCGATCATCGGCGCGCTGACGGCCATCCTGTCGGACGCCGGCCTGCTATGGGGCTTCATCGTGCCGGCCTGGCTGGTCACGCACCTGGCGATGCTGATCGCCGTCATCTGGTTCTGGAAACGGCAGCGCACGGTCAACCGCAAGACCATCTACGACTTCCCGAAAAAGGGCGATCCGCCGCGATCACACACCGCCGAGTGGACGGGAAAGCACTTCGATCGCCTTCTCAGCAAACATGTCCGCTTTGCGCGATCGGCGAACGCGGTCGACGAGACGCGTAAGGATTTTGCTCGCGTCGGCTGGGGCGGTACCGAGCCGTCTGTTCACCCCCCAACTCCGGGTGTTCCGCTTCTCATCCAGCTTTGGTTCGCAGGCAACCACTCGGACATCGGCGGATCTTATCCCGAACCTGAATCGCGTTTGTCGGATATCGCCCTCGCCTGGATGTGCGAGCAGGCTACGTCCGTCCCGGACGGCTTGTTGACGGGGCCTATCTACGTCGACGGGATCAAGATGCCGAACACCGGTGACGATGGGCCGGTGCTAAACGTCTTCCCCGGCGCGGACGGCGTTCAGCATTGCGAGATCGCGGGCATGCGCGACACGCTCGACGCCTACGCCGCCAGTTTGCCGAAATGGCGATGGCTTCAAAACCTCGTCGGCACCAGAAACTGGGAAGTCGAAGTCCGCGAGATCAACCACCAGGCGCCGGTACATCCGACCGTGCGGACGCGCTTCGACCTGCCTGAAGTCAGGCAATGTGCCGGCGTCGGCGCATATCGCCCAAGCGCGCTCGCGAACCATGACGGCTTCAAACGCTACTATCTGCAGGCCGAAACGACAGCGCAATCGCCCAGGCCCGTCTGAACGCTCAAGGAGAGGCCCTCTTTCGAGCCATGAAGGAATCATATGGTCGCTCTTGCCGACATCAAAGCTGACCTGCCGGATTGGCCGGACGACGTGGTGGACCAATGGCTACTCAATCTGGCGAACCAGGAAGGCATGGGCTGGCCCCCGCCCGTCCCTTTCAACGGCCATCGGTGGCAGTACATCATCGTGAATCCGGTATCGTGGTGGAAGAAGGTCACGTGGACGAAAGTGTCGCGCGACTGTAGCTTCGACGAGTTGTCGTTGAATTCCCGTAAAATCATGAATTCCATGTTCGAGGCGTTGGTCCTCGGAATCGAGAATGGCTATGGCGGCGACAACAGCAAGCAGCGCTTCGAATCTTGTGTGAGCTATCTGGCGGTGAAAGGACAGTTCCCCCGCGTGCCTGTCACCATGCCGATAGCAACGGGTTTAAGTATCCTCGACGGCAATCATCGAGTTTATTCGCTGACGTTCCTGCAAAGCGTTCCTGAGCCGGATTTGAAGAAGCAAGGCATCAGTCGCCCGTCCGTCATCCACGATGTTTGGGTAGCGAAGCACGCTGATGGGGAGGTTCTGGACAGCTGACGCGGTTCTAGTGGCAGTCGATCGAGAAAGTGGTGCCGCCCAATTCACTGACGGCTGCCACCGATGCTGTGCGGCATGTTCAGGAAGAACTCGCGGTTGCCCATGGCGGCCTCGGCATACTGGTCGATGGCGACCTGGATGGCCTCGACTTGCGCCCGGCACCATCCTTCCTGACAAGAGAGCCGCCTCGACCTTTCGAGCGACTTCAAGAACTCGGGCGGGTTCTCCATGTCGGTAAAGTATTTCGGTCGTCCACTCACCACTTCCGGCCTCCTAGGACGCGAGTCTTCTTCTCCCGCGCTTCGGTGCTCTTCATCTCATCCCGTTGGGTGACGAGCTGGTCCACCTTCGCCTGCATGCGGGCGAGAAGGGCTTCGGCCGAAGCCGTCCCTATCCCCGCCCGCTGGAGTTGGAGGATTTCCTTCCGCTGGCGACCAATTTGACCGCGCATCCGCTCGATCTCGGACCGGACATCTTCGAGTGTGGGCATGGGTGAACCCGGGATTTTGCCCAATAGAACAAAACTAGAACACGAGAGTCAAGGCGGGTATAAGCACGGAATTCACCTTCCATCCCCGGTTGCACGGTGTATCCTGACACTTTCCCGGATTTCCTATGCCTATTACCGTCAACGACTCTTTCCTGCGGTTCAAATCGAACCTCGAAATCACCGACCCTCAATCCACCACGGTCTCTGTCCGACAGCAGACCATCCGGAGGGTATTGGCCAATGACTTCCAGATCGTGGACGACTTCCTGACCGGGTCATATGCGAGATCCACCATGATCTCCCCGCTGAGCGAAGCCGACATCGACATCTTCATTTGCCTCGACCCTTCGTACTTCCGCGCCTTCAACGGGCTTAACGGCGGCCCTGCAGGCTTGCTCGACCGAGTGAAGAACTCTCTCCGGAAGACCTACACCACCACCCCGAACATCAGCCGCAACGGACAGGCGGTGACTATCCGGTTTGCAGACTTCGTCGTTGACGTGGTGGTGGGCTTCCACCGTCAGGGCGGCGGCTACATCATCGCCAACGCCGTGAACAACTTCTGGCTGGAGACCGACCCGAAGAGGCACGTCGAGATTTTCAGCCAGGCCAATAAGGTCCACAATGGCAACCTCGTCCCGCTCATCAAGATGATTAAGAGCTGGAACAGGTCAAAGAAGTCGTTCTTCCGTTCCTTCCATCTCGAAGTGCTCGCGCTCGAAGCGCTCACCAACGTCACCATCACCGATTTTCCGTCAGGCCTGAGGTTCTTCTTCCAGAAAGCGCAGACCCTTGTTCGCGGTCAAAACCTCGATCCGGCTGGGTACGGTGACGATATCGGACGCTACCTCAACCAAGCCACCCTTCCCGAGGCGGTGAGGTATTTCCAAGGTGCATTCAATTCGGCGGCGGCTGCCGAGCAATACGCCACCCGAGGGCAGCACAAGCAGTCCATTGAACTCTGGCGTCATCTCCTCCCCAACCATTTCCCCGCATATGGCTGACACATCAGAAAGACCGCCCTCGAAAGTTCGAGACGAGATCATTCTTGAGGCACAGCGCATCGAGGAGAGAACGCGAGACTCATCCAAGGGGCACCACTGCGCCGCCGAGGGATGGAATAAACGCGCTTTCCGGCTGGGTCTCCCCACCGCGATCATTTCAGCGGTGACGAGCCTTGCCGTTTTTGCGCAGGCCGCGAAGGACTATTGGTGGATTGGACTCATCGCCATCACCCTTTCCATCACTGTGACCATTCTCACAACCCTCGCAACGTTCCTCAAACCCGAAGAAAAGCAGAGCGCACACTTCAACGCCGCCATCGCTTACGACAAACTGAATGGCGAAGCCCGGATGTTCTGGTCGTTCGAGTGCTGGCGCAGCAACGCGACCGAGGAAGTTCTCACCGCCCGCATCATGGAGTTGACCGAGCGGAAGGATAAACTCAACCAGGACAGCCCTCAAATTCCGCCGTGGGCATGGAAAGAAGCGAAGGCGCGTATCGACAAGGGCGAGACAGATTTCGCGGTAGACAGGGTCAATCGAAACGGGCCGACGCCGGCCATTGCCCCCGCGGCAGAGCCGGTCGCACTATCCGCGCCCGCCGAACCAGTTGTCGAGGCGAATTCCGTCGCCGCTGATAGGCCAGCCGGTTAAAGAGCGTCTTCTCCTTTTGCAGCAAGGGCAAGGACCGTTGATGGATTGAAGCACACGACGGTAGCGCGAGCCATTACGCTCCGCTCCATGCCTATTTCTTTCAGGCAACCTGTAAGGCGTGGTGGCCACATCGGCGACGGACGGAGGTTCGGCAGCGGGAATACAGCGAGCGCACGGCGCCGGTCAGCTTGCTTGCTAAGGATTTCGGATGATTGAATACTTCGGAACGCAATACGTCCCCGTCGAGCCCGACTTCTTCGCGCCGCACTCCTTCGAGGTGGCGCCGCGCCTGATTGGGTGCGTGGTCAGCATGGACAATCGGGATGGCGACGTTGCTATCGGCCTGTCTGATCTCGAGGCATACGACGAGATCGAAGGCGCGTTCCATGACGCCGCCTCGCAGCGCCTTGCCCACGGCCACGCCTACGTCCACCCCTACCGTCGCTCGACGATGTGGGCCATCGACCTGGTCTGCGGACCCAAGGGCCATGGTAGCTCCGTGCTGATCCGAGCCGGCATCCCGCTCGTTGGGCTCGAGATCATGGCTGCACGTCGCAGCCGCCATCCTGCCGCCGATCGAAACGTCCGAACTCGAGCCAAGGGCTACGAAAAGCGGATCAGCCACGGTCCCTGCGCTGTGGGCGAGGCCCTCGACGTCCAGCCAGCGCTCGATGGAGCCAGTCTCTTCGAGAAGCCGTTCCGCATCTACCGTCCCGTTAAAGCGATCACTGACATCGACATCGGGAAACGACTCAACATCACCAAAGATGCCCAACTCCCATGGCGCTGGAAGTGGCGCAACCCGCCGCTTCAATTGAACCGCCCGGCAGGAGGTTGTCTCCAAACCCTGCCGGGATTGGCACGTCCCATAACGTATCGCAAATCGAAGTAAGTCGCGATTGGTAGAATGGTGGTCGATCGTGGGAGCCGTTTCCTGATAGCGATTGAAGATCGCGGCAAAAAGCCGGATAACTTCAATCTTGGTGGGCCGCGCGCTGGCCGAAGGTTTTCCGCCAGCCGATAAGCTATCCTCCGATGAGACCTTGGCGTTCCTTAGGGCAGCTTCGGCCTGGCAGCCGCATTGATGACCGCAGGCCTCGAAAGCTAATGGTTCTGAGGGGAGACACCCCGGTGCAGAGGACGGCGCTGCGATTGCTTTACTCATAGTACGATCGGCGAACTTATACGTCCGCGCAGGCTTGGGACGCAGACCACATGTTCGACGAACTTTTTCGTGCTCGCGGGCATGAGTTCGGCGGGGCTGACGAATTGGAATCTCAGCGGGCCAACGAAGCCTGCCCGAGCGCCAATCGCGACCCGCCGGGCGACCCCTACTCAGTATAGCCAGCTCCTGTGGATCGACTTTCAACTACGCAGTAGCGGACAACCGGGCGCGCGTCTTGTCGATAGCATTTCATCGTATAGCGGGCACCTTTCGAGAGCGCTAAGGTGCGGCCCGGGAATCCCACGTTTGTGACCCAGGCGTGACCTAAGTGAACGAGCGAGATGTTCGCCTCACGAGGATCGCCGACGGATTTTTCTGAGAGATTGATGGGCACACCAAGGTTAGAACCTTGGATCCTCTGATTAGGAGTCACCGGCTCCGCCGGTTCGCCGTCGTCGCCGACGAACTAGTTCCTCGGCGTCGACGTCCAAAGCTCTAGCTATCCGCTCGAGTACTAAGAGAGAGGGATTCCTCTTACCCGTTTCGACGCCACTAAGATACGTCTGGTGGACCTTGCACCTGTCGGCGAGCTCCTCCTGGCTGAGTTTCTTTGCTCGGCGCAACTCCTGAATATTTAAGCCGACTCGGTCCTGCAGGCGCATGCAGGAAAATCGGGATAAACAGCACTATCAGCCCATAGACTATGAGTCATAAAGCGACTAGACTCGACAACTTCTGATGCAAGTCCCGAGAGCTATGTCAACAGAACAAATCGACCTCAATTTTGGTCCCTTCGCTAAATGCGACCAATGCTCAGCAACCGTCGGTTACCGTGATGCGTTGACAGGAAGCGTGATAGCCTCGATCGAAATTCCGGCCCGCGTGATCCAAGGTGCGGTCTTCGAGAATGCTTCGGTGGAAATCAACTTGTTAGGCGATGGACAGATCGCCTCCGCTGTCACTGGACCTGCATCTGATTGCTTTTCGGCAAGGACGACTGTTTCCATTGACCACCTAGTGGACGCGTTCGTAGCCAGCCAAAATCTCCACAAGGAAGAGACGACGGAAGCGGAGCTGAGAACATTGCTCGGACGCCTTCACAAGTCCGTTGAAGCGGTTGAGCGCACGATCCGTCTCCTCGGAGGTGAGGCGAAATAAGGACGCACAATTGCTACTTGGGATGCCAGTGCCCATTTACCCGTCGTGTCTCTTCTTGCTACCTCTCTTAAAGTCCGCGTCACCATCAAGAAACGCCTCAAGCATAAACGGTATCAGGTCAGCCACTTCTTCCTTGTTGCCGTAAGTCTCTGCATAGAAAACGGCGTACTCGCGCAGCCGCTGCGCCAGGCTCGGCGCAAGCACAATGGTCGTTTTGACCGGGGTCCGATCAGGCAGCTTCGCAAGCTTCATCCCTCACCTGCCTTTCGCCGCTGTCTGAACGTCCTGGTACGGCTTCAGCACCAGATCCTTCGAAACAATCACCCGTAGCGGCCATCCCGGTCGTACTGTAATCGTCGGCTGCACGTCGAGCTCGCGCTCCACCAAGCGCTGGCCGGCGCGATTGGTCGTTTGCTGGGTGCTTTCGCGCAGCGCTTTCACGAGATCGCTCTCGTCGTTGCCGATCGATAGCTGCGTCCCCACCCCGATCAGGGTCGCCAGGGCCACGCCCTTGAGCAACTGCCAGGTATGGAAGTCCACCTGGTCTTCAAGCCCGGCATAGCCTGCGATGTCTGTAGCCGGAAGGTTCTCGATCACGATCGAATTGCCGTTCGGCAGGATAAGTCGCGTCCAGACCACGAGCGCGCGCTTTTGGCCAAACGCGACGACGCTATCGTATTTGCCCATGAGCCGGGTCCCCTGCGGGATCAGGAGATGCTCGCCCGTCACTGTATCGTAGACGTTCTCGGTCACCTGGCCGATCGTCGCCCCGGGCAAGTCCGAATTCAGTCCCGTGACGAGGCTCGCAGGGATGATTGATCCTGCCATCACTGAATAAGTGGATGGCGCAGGTTTGAGCGCATGAGGATTGGTGGTCTCCGTGTCAGCCTTCGCGCCGGCGAAGGCCAGTTTTCGCGCCTGCGACGAGGGAATGATTTCGCTGGAGCGATCCATCATCGCCTGCGCCGTCTTTGCAAGTTCCGCGGCAGATGGACCGGTGTCGGGCGCTGGAGGCCGGAATGCCGACGGAGTGGTCGCCGGAGCGTCAGTCGGGCTTGCCTGCTTGCGCTTCTCCTGTTTTTCCGACAGGCGGACGAACAAGCCGGACTCCTTTGCCTGTTGAGCGACTCGCGTCTGGCGGATCCGCTCAGCCCGTTCGGCGTCTTCCTCCGGGTTGGTTCGGAAGCCAGCGTCCGGAGCGACGCCAGCCTTCTTCTCGTTTTCGGCAAAGGCCCTGCCAATGTCCCCTGGCGATGGCGGTCCAAGCCGCGGCGTCGATGGCGGCAGGTCTTCGTAGGACTTTGGCAGCTTGCTCAGGCCCTCGGCCGTCTGCTTGCGGTCGGTATTGTACAGCTCCGTTCGGTCAGACTGCTTGAAGGAGTTCGGCCTCAGCGCAATGAGTATCGCACCACCAAGAAACAGCGCCGCTACAGCGCAGCCGATCATGAGAGCGCGCCTATTGAGGCGCCGCACGGGCCGTGGCCGAGCCCGGAGTTCAAGCGGCTCCGGATCCTGATCCAAGCTCGTCATGAGGCACTCCCGATGCTGAAGGCTTGCGACACGGGGCGCGCGTCGATGCGGATGATCCGGACGATGCGTTGCGGATCTTCGCCAAGACGAAGCTCAGCGGCGCCGAACATCCGATCGACGATGTAGTAGGAACCGCGGACCCGGTAGTTGACGAGGTTCGGCCGGCCATCGGCTCCCGCGACGAACAAAGGCGGCGCTTCGCCTTGCGACAGGCCGGACGGCATCTGGATATAGACCTTGCGGCCGTCGTCGAAGGCGCGCACCGGCCGCCACGGCGGATCGTCGCCTTCGATGCGATAGCGGAAATTCAGGCTGTCGAGCCGCACACCGCGATCGGCGACCCGCTCCTCGCTTTGCTGTGCCGCGGCGTTCTGCTTGTGGAGGGCAACGAGCGTATCGGTCGGATAAGTCCACGAGATGGACGCCATGTAGGTCTGCTTGGTCGAGACGAGCTCGAGGTGATAGGCGCGTCGATCAGTCAGGACCACGAGGTTGGTTTGGATATCAGGTAGCGTCGGCTTCACCAGGATGTGCACGCGCCGGGAGATACCCTGCCCGCTCGAGGTATCGCCAACCACCCAGCGAACCGTATCTCCCGTGGAGACGTCGATCAGTTCCTCACCGGGTTGAAGCGCGATGGTCGAGACCTTTTCTGGACTTGCATAAAGCCGGTACAGTGCGCCCTCCGTCCAGGGGTACACTTGGATGGCATTGATGTAGCCGGCCCGCGTCGGCTCCATCCGCGCCGCCTTGTTCGCCTTCGCGATCGCCTGCTCCGGCGGTAGTTTTTCGTCCTTGGCTGCTTTTGTCGGTAGGGGTTTCAACTGGCCAGGCAACGGCAGGACCTTGGGGGTTTCGACGACCTGTACCGGCGCCGGCGGATCGGCCTCTGGAAGTCCCTTCTCAAAGACCATTTCATCATAGGGCGCTTCGAGATTCAACTTGGTGGCGCATCCGGCAAGGCCAAGCGACAAGGCAAGGACACTGGCCGACGCGAGCTTGGTAAGAGCAGTAGAATTCATTTGGCGTCTCCGATGAGGTCGCGCGACCAGTTGAGGGAATGGACGTAGAGGCCGAGAGGGTTCTTCCGCAGGGTTTCGGCATCTGCGGGCGGCTTGAGAACGGTGGTGACGAGACCGGTGAAGCGCTCGGTCTTTGCGATCGCGCCGTTCTCGTAGGCGTTCTCTTTCCAGCGGATCTCGAAGCTGTCGCCAGACGCGCGCACCACGGACGTGACTTCGGCGGTCACGGTCTTCGAGCCAATCTTTGTAAAAGGATCGGCTTCGCGCGCGTAGTCGTTCAAGGCTTGCGCGCCGCGGTCGGTGACGAAGTCATAGGCACGCAGCCAGTTCGCGCGGACGATGACCGGATCGATCGACAGCGAGCGGACATTCTCGATGAACCGCGCAAGGAAATGTGCGATCTGCGCGTCTGACGGCTGGTAGGCCTCGAGGGCCGGCCCGACTGCTCGCACTTCACCGAGCCGATCGACCTCGACCACGTAGGGAACGACACCCGAGCGCGCGATCTGGGTGAAGATCGTCAATCCGAGAACGCTAGACAGGCCGATCGCTGCCAGCGCCGCCAGTCGCCAGTTGCTGGCCTGCACCCGGGCCGACCCGAGCCGCTCGTCCCAGACCTGGGCTGCTTTCTGATAGGGTGTGACAGGCTCGGGCGTCTCGCCATAGCGAACGGACACGCGCTGAAACGGATGACTTGCCATATCTTACTCCTCCCCCAACTTCGGGCCCGACGAATGCCCGCCTTTGTCACCCTCCTTCAGAGTGTGGGCAGCGACCTGGGCCGCTTCCCTCGCGTGTCCGCGTGCTGACGACGCCCTCGCACGCCCCGCGCCTGAAGCGGCCGCTCCGTTCGTTGCGCCGCCAGTGCTCGCACTCGATAGCTGATCCACGGCCGCGGCCCGCGCTGACGTGCCCGCAGCCGAAGACGCTCCGGTAAGCGATGCTGCGGAGCGAACCGCAGCCATTGAACCGCCCGCGGCAAGGCGTAAGCCTCCTGCGGCTGCCGCTCCGCCGCCGATCACGACAGCCGCAGCGCCCGCCACTGTTCCTGCTGCCGCGCCGGCTCCTAGCTGGGGCGCACCCGAGACCAACCCCGCTGCGATCCCTGGTCCGAAGATGCCAAGGCCAAACAAGAAAGGGCCGCCAGCAGCAAGCTCATGGCCGATACGATATCGACCGGCCGCGTCAGCGTGCTGGCAAGCTGACCGAAGATGGTCGAGCCGATGCCGATGATGATCGCGAGAACCATCACCTTCACCCCCGAGGCGACCACGTTGCCGAGCGTCTTTTCCGCGAGGAATGCGGTCTTTCCCCACAGGGCGAACGGCACAAGGATGAAGCTTGCGAGCGTTGTCAGCTTGAACTCGATCAGCGTGACGAAGAGCTGCACCGAAAGGACGAAGAACGCGAGCACGATCAGGATCCAGCAGAACAACAGGATCAGAATCGTCGGCAGGTTGGTCAGGACATCGAAGCCAGAGAACTGGCCGGTCTCCTCCAGAAGAGGATGGGCAGCCGTAAAGCCTGCGGAGGCGACAAACCCTGGCCGCGCCAGGTCGGCCGCGCTTAAGGTCCCGCCGGACGCCTTCAGTCCGATGCTGGAGAACGACGCAAGGACAATATCGGCGAGGCTCTTGAAGTTGCCGATAATGAACGCGAAGGCGCCGACATAGAGCACCTTCTTGGCGAGCGTCACCATGATGTGGTCGTCCGCGCGCATGCTCCAGGCAAGGCCCGCTAGAGTGAGGTCGATGCCGATCAACGTCGAGCTCAATAATGAGACGTCGCCCGACAGGAGACCAAATCCAGAGTCGATGTAGCGCGAGAAGGTTTCGGTGAAGCGGTCGATGACGGAGAGATCAGCCATGGCGCCCTCTCCTACTTGCCGCTGGCGTAGGCATGGCCATCGCCGATGAAGCGAGTAAAGCGCTCCCTCGCGGCAGCCGATGATGCTTGCTGTTCGGCAGCGCGCAACGTGTCCGCGCGCGCCTGGGTCGCCATGAGTGCTTGGGCCTGCAACGACTGCTTGATCTGGAGGCCGAGCAGTTCGTTGCCGGATTGTTGGGCCTGCAGCGAGCCAACCGCCGCGGACGAATTCGCCATTAGCGTTCGAAGCGTCTGGCCATCCTGATCCAAGCCGCTGACAATGGCTGATTGAACTGCGAGCGACTGCTTCAATCCGTCGTAGCTATTGTCCCAGCGCGACGCCGCATCCTGCACCATCTTGTCCGACGAGACGGCTGCCGCGTACTGCCGAGGATAAAAGCGCTCAAAATCCTGCTGGGTCTTCTGGACATCGAATGAGACGTTCTTTGCTTGACCAATCAGCGTGTTCATCTGATTGATTGTTGACGTGAGCTGGCCGACGACGCTTGTGGGGAGGCTCGTAAGGTTCCTGGCTTGATTGAGCAGGGACTGTGTCTGGTTTTGCAGACTCCTGACCTGGTTGTTGATTTGCTCAAGCGTGCGAGCAGCCGTTAGGAGATTTTGGCTGTAGTTCGATGGATCGAAGACGACGACTTGCGCCCCGAGACGTCGAGATCCATTCAGCGCAATGACGAGGGACAGCGCGACGATTACCGTCGCCTTTAGTGTCTGGCATGCGACAGGCGTGCCGAAGATCTTCAGCATAGATGGCTCCTTAAACGTTGGGTTGGATCAGGCTTTCCGGGCCTGTTCGAAGGTGCTGATCAGGTTCGCCGCCCAGTGCAGATCTCGTTCAGCGAGATAGCGCTTGGCAAAGTGATGGGGGCCGGAGCGGGACAGGACCGCATCGATGGTCCGTTGATCCTCAGGCGAGGACGCCGCGACGAGCGCGAGCGCCACTGGTCCGAGACCCAGCTCGAACAGGCGGTTTCCGGCGCGGGACTGCAGGTAGTACTCGCGCTTGGGGAATGCTTCGGCGATCAGGCGAATTTGCGTGTCGTTCAAGCCGAACCGACGATAGGTCTCGGTTTGGGTCGGCTCCAACGCACGGGAATTTGGGAGGAATATCCGGCTTGGACAGGATTCGATGATCGCGGGTGCAATCTGGCTGTCGGCAATATCGGCCAGCGACTGGGTCGCAAAAATGACCGAGACGTTCTTCTTGCGCAGCGTCTTGAGCCATTCGCGAATCCGGCTCGCGAACAGCGGATCGTCCAGAAACACCCAGGCCTCGTCCAGCACCAATAGCGTAGGCCGGCCATCAAAGCGCTCTTCAAGGGTATGGAAGAGATAGGTCAGAACCGGCGCCACCAGACCTGGCAACGCCATCAGTTCTTCCATCTCGAAGGTCAGCACGTCGGCGCCGGAAAGACGATCAGCGTCGGCATCCAGGAAACGGCCGTACGGTCCTTCCAGTGTGTAGGGCTGCAGCGCCTGCCGCAGCGCGTCGCGGGCAAGCAGCGCCACGAGGCCAGTCATGGTCCGCTGCGAGACGGGCGCCGACCCGAGGCTCCTCAGCGCCGACCACAGCGTCTCTTTGACGTCGGGTGTCACGGTGACGCGCTCATGGGCAAGCACGCCGCAGAGCCAGTCCAGCGCCCAAAGTCTCGCCCCCTCCTCCGCGACGTCCTTGAGCGGCTGAAAAGCGATACCGCCTTTGGCGCCTAGTTCGTACCAAGACCCCGACAACGCGAGCGTCGTGACCCGTGCCGACCGGCCCTTGTCAAACGTGATCAACTGAGCGTTTGGGTAGCGGCGGAATTGAAGGGCGAGCATCGACAGCAAGACCGACTTGCCCGCTCCGGTCGGACCGACAATGATGGTATGCCCGACATCGCCGGCGTGAAGCGACAGCCTGAATGGGGTCGCACCCTTGGTCTTGGCGATCAAAAGCGGCGGGCCGTCGAGGTGCTCACACCGTTCGGGCCCGGCCCATACAGCCGACAATGGGCACATGTGGGCGAGGTTCAGCGTGTGAACGATCGGCTGGCGTATGTTGGCATAGGCTTGCCCCGGCAGACCACCGAGCCAGGCTTCCACCGCGTTGACGCTTTCGCGAATAGCCGTGAAACCCCGGCTATTGATCACCCGCTCGACTGCGCGGATTTTCTCATCCGCCTGGTGCGAATCCTCATCGCTGACGGTGACGGTCGTGGTGATATAGCCGAACGCAACCAGATCGTCGCCAAGTTCGGAGAGCGCCGCGTCGGCGTCAAGAGCCTTGTTGCTGGCGTCGGTGTCGAGCAGCGCCGCCTGCTCGTTGAACATGACTTCCTTCAGGATAGCGCCGAGCGACTTTCGCTTCGCGAACCACTGCCGCCGGTAGCGCGACAGCGTCGCGTTTGCCTGCGTGCGATCCAACGGAATGAACCGTGTCCCCCAGCGGTAGGAAACGCCGAGCCGGTTCAGCTCATCAAGCAGGCCGGGAAAGGTAACGTGCGGAAATCCAAGGACGGTCAGCACACGCAGATGGCTTCGTCCGATCGCGGGCGACAATCCGCCAGTCAGCGGCTCATCAGCGAGGAAACAGTCGAGATAGGCTGGAATCTTGGGAACGCCGACCGGATGGCGCTTGGTCGAGACGCAGCCATGAAGATAGGTGAGCGTCTCCTCATCGTTGAGGGGCCAGATCTCGGGTAAGACTGACGAGAGCAGATCGATCGCCCGATCAGTTTCCTGGATGAACCTCTGGAGATGATCGCGATAACCTCTCTCATTGCTATCAAATCTCTGTTGGCCATCGATTTCACCGTCGTCGATGTCACCTTGCGCAGCAGTTTTGGTCGATTGGCCACGTCGAATGCGTTGTCCTTTTTCCGCCACGCTATCCCTAGCCTTAGGGCGCTCGAGGAAAAGACCTTCGAGGCGGGAGACCCTTTCGGCCGGCGGCAGATACATCAACGTCAGATGCAGCACACTCTCGAAATGCTGTCCGCCCGGGCGCGACGGATCCTCCCATGCCACGCCGGCGGGGCCTTCGAAGCCGGCCCGTCGCTCTTCATCCACCAGCCAGGACACCGGATCGGGAAAATCCGACCTCGGATATTCGCCAGTCGGGATGCGCGTGGCATCAAAGAACAGCGCCCAGCCTGAGCCAAAGCGCTTCAGGACGTTATTGACGCGTGATGTAACGCTCATCAGCTCGGCTTCGGTCGCACTGTCGAGGTCCGGCCCGCGATAGCGCATCGTCCGCTGAAAGCTGCCATCCTTGTTCAGGATGACGCCAGGAGCGACCAGGCATGCCCATGGCAACCAATCAGCCAGGCGATAGGCGTTGCCGCGGAATTCCTTCAGGTTCAACATGCGAGTCGCCCTTTGTGTTTGGTGTGACGGATGGCGACCTCGACAAAGGCCGGATCGCGTTTGGCAAGCCAAACGGCTGCACTGTGTCCGATGACCCAGAGCACGAGTCCGGCGAGCCAAAGGCGCATTCCGAGTGCGAGCACGGCCGAGAGGGTCCCGATCAGGATGGCGGCGGCACGCGGGGCGCCGCCGATCAGGATGGGTTCGGTCAACGAGCGGTGGAGCACGAGTTCAAAACCATCGGGGCGCATCAGATCAGCGCTCCGCCACCGAACGAGAAGAAGGAAAGGAAGAACGAACTCGCAGCGAAGGCGATCGAGAGGCCAAACACGACCTGGACCATCTTGCGGAATCCGCCGGAGGTGTCGCCGAAGGCGAGCGATATGCCGGTCACCGTGATGATGATGACGGCGACGATCTTGGCGACGGGCCCCTGCACGGATTCCAGGACACGCTCGAGCGGTGCTTCCCAGGGCATGCCGGAGCCAGCGGCGTGTGCCGCAGTGACACTGAGGAGCACGCAAGCCGAGGCCACGCCGAGTTCGACCAAGGGCAACCCGCTGATCGAACAGAAGCCGCGAAGACGCGAACGCACGTTTAGACGCAGTCGAATGGACATATTTCAGTCTCCTTCAGGTCAGGGGCGGTGGGAGGTGTTTGGAAGCCCGGGTGGCGTTTCGAGCAGGTAGTCGCCTGACGGATCGAGGCCTTTGAGTTCGGCAACGGCTTCGATGCGCCGTGCGGGTCCCCGCCCCTTGATGAAGACAATCAGGTCGATCGCCTCGGCAATGAGCCGGCGCGGCACGGTTGCGACCGCTTCCTGGATCAGTTGTTCGATCCGGTAGAGCGCAGCTCGTGCCGAGTTGGCATGAACCGTGGCAATTCCACCGGGATGACCGGTATTCCAGGCTTTCAGCATGTCGAGGGCTTCAGCGCCTCTGACCTCACCGACGATGATGCGGTCAGGCCGCAGGCGCAGCGTGGAGCGGACAAGATCGGCAAGGCTCGCCACGCCTGGCTTGGTCCGGAGCGTCACTGCATCCTTTGCATCGCAGCGAAGCTCACGAGTGTCCTCGATGATGACCACCCGCTCTTCGAGGCCGGCGATCTCCGCAAGAAGCGCATTGGCAAGCGTGGTCTTGCCCGAGCCGGTTCCACCGGCGATCAGGATGCTGCGCGCCTCAGTGACTGCGGTAGTCAGCACCTTCGCCATCAGCGGCGAGGCAATCTGCGCCTTGACGTAGTCGGACAGGCGGAACGTGGTCGTTGCCGGCTTGCGGATGGAAAAGCAAGGCGCGAGCGCGACCGGTGGCAAGACACCTTCAAAGCGTTCACCCGTTTCGGGGAGTTCCGCCGAGACGATCGGAGACGAACCGCTCGCTTCCGCCCGCACATGGCTGGCGACAAGGCGGATAATCCGCTCCGACTCCTGCGGCGTCAGAACAACGCCGGTATCAGCGCGGCCCGTCCCGTGCCGATCAAGCCAGAGCCTCCCATCGGGATTGACCATGACTTCAACGACATCAGGCTCTTCCAGAGCGAGCGCGATTGCAGGTCCCATGGCGGTCCGCAGCATGCCCCGGCGTCGTTCGCGGGTTTCTGGCGAGAGGAGATCAGACATTGCCGATCTCCTCTCGCCCTGCCGGAGAATGCTCCGGCGGCTCACCCGTCGCGCCGTGCGCGCGGGATCCAGTGTCGCTGGCTTGGGCGGCGCCCAGAGGGGCGCCCTCCTCGAGATTCCGCATGAAGAGATCCGGCTTCGAGGCGCTGACGCGATCCATGACGTCGGCGACAAGCCTGCCGCCAGCGGCGACGCGTTTGCCGACCTGGGCGACAAACATTTCGAACCGCTCACGTCCCAGCGCACGCGCGGCGTCCTGATCTTGCGAAGGCAGCGGCGGGGTGATCGTCAAGTAGTAGCGGATGAACAGCGCGATGGTCTCCGCCAGGACACTCACGTCGCGGTCGACGCGTTCCAGTTGCCGGCTCATCCGGTCCAGCCTTCGGATCAGCGCCGCATCGCCGCTGGCATCGCGCTCGGGGTTGAGGAAGCGATCGAGCGCAGCATCGACAATGGCTGACTTGTTGGCTCCGGGACGCTTGGCAGCGAGCTCGAGGCGCTGCGCCACACTTTCAGAGACGTAGGCGGATAGCTTCGGTTTCATCGGGATTCTCTTCAGAACGAGGGGAGAAGATCATCGTCGTCGCGGGTGACCGCATGGGCTCGACGTACGGCGCTGGACGCGCTTGCTTGCTGCATCTGGCTGCGGTCGGCGGCCACGTCTGTCTCATCGTCGAGCAGTCGTTCCTCGAAGGCGCGCGGCTCGTTCGCGGTCGGCGCGGCCTCGTCGAACAACGCCAATTGCTGCTTGAGCCCGCCTTCCTCGCCGCCCGTCTGCATGAGTTCGCGATACGGCAGGGTTGCAAGACGAAGGTCGGGGTTGCGCACCTCGCCGCGCCAATCGTCAGTACGAGCCGGCGGCCGATCGGCGTACTCATCGCCCACCAAGGACGGCGGCTTCCGCAGACGGCTGACGAAGTTTGCGTCCTCATAGTGCCGCAGCTTGATCGCGCGGACTGGTGCGAGCCCTGAAACCAGCACGATGGCCTGATCCGGCGGCAGTTGCATCACCTCGCCTGGCGTCAGCAAAGGACGCGCAGTCTCCTGACGGCTGACCATGACATGGCCGAGCCAGGGGGCCAGCCGGTGACCTGCATAGTTGCGCTGTGCACGCAATTCCGTCGCGGTGCCGAGGGCGTCTGAGATGCGTTTGGCGGTACGCTCGTCGTTGGCGGCAAAGGCGATGCGGACGTGGCAATTGTCCAGGATCGCATTGTTCTCGCCATACGCCTTTGCGATCTGGTTGAGCGACTGCGCGATCAGATAGGCACGGATGCCATAGCCGGCCATGAAGGCGAGCGCGCTTTCGAAGAAGTCGAGCCGGCCAAGCGCGGGAAACTCATCCAGCATCATCAGAAGCTGGCGGTGCTTGGGGTCGCCTGCCTTGGTGTTCAGCGTCTCGGTCAGCCGGCGGCCGATCTGGTTGAGGATCAGCCTGATCAGCGGCTTGGTCCTACTGATGTCCGACGGCGGAACGACGAGATAGAGCGTGACCGGCTTGTCGGCGCTCACGAGGTCGGCGATGCGCCAATCACAGGACTCGGTGTTTCGGCTGACGACGGGATCGCGGTAGAGCCCGAGAAAGCTCACTGCGGTCGACAGAACGCCGGAGCGCTCGTTTTCCGACTTGTTGAGCAACTCTCGTGCGGTCGCGGCGACGACGGGGTGGACTTTCGGGTCCGCCTCGGTGCCGAGGTGATTGGTTGCCAGCATGATCCTAAGCGTCTTCTCAAAGGACTGCGCGGGGTCGGCCAGGATCTCGGTGACACGGGTGAGCGTCTTCTTCTCTTCCGCGTAAAGGACGTGAAGGATGACGCCGACCAGCAGGGAGTGACTGGTCTTTTCCCAATGGGTTCGGCGTTCGAGCGCGCCTTCCGGGTCGACCAGGATGTCGGCGATGTTCTGGACGTCGCGGACTTCGGCGGCTCCTTTGCGCACCTCAAGCAGCGGATTGTAGCGGGCGCTCCGCTCGTCCGTGGGATTGAACAGGAGGCAATGCGAGAACGTCGAGCGCCAGCCCGAGGTCAACTCCCAGTTTTCGCCTTTGATGTCATGCACCACCGCCGACGACGTCCACGAGAGCAGTGTGGGCAAGACCAGTCCGACGCCCTTGCCCGAGCGGGTCGGCGCAAAGCACATGACGTGTTCCGGTCCATCGTGGCGCAGGTAGTTATTTTCGAGGGCACCTAAGAAAACGCCCTTGGACGCGAATAGACCGGCGGTCTTGATTTCCTTCGGCGTTGCCCACCGAGCCGAACCGTAAGTCGTCACCAACTGGCTTTGGCGCGCACGCCACACCGAATTGACGATGGCAAACAGTGCGCCTGCGATGCCGCCGGCGGCAGCGATGGCTCCGCCCTCTTCGAATATCTCGGGCGCATAGGCTTCGTACGCGAACCACCATTCGAACAAACGCCAAGGCAGATAGACGCGATAACCGACGATCAGGAACCATGGTTCACCGAGGCGCTGCTGATAGCCGAGAGCTGCGGCGGTCCATTGCGTCGCGCCCCATGTCGACACAACGACAATGCCGAGTACGACGGCGATCTGACCGACATAGATTTTTGCTGGAAACATTCCGCTCGCCCCACTCACTCACCCCACGTGAGCGGCGCGATGAAAGGGACCAATGCGCTTTGCGTTCAATCGAAATAAAAATGGCGTCCGGCAAGCAAGAGCAATGTCGATCAGGTGTGCGAAGGCGAGAAGGATCTCGGTCCAGTCTCGGCGAGGATGATCCAACAGCTCAACAAAAGGTGAGCTGCGGGCTCTAGCTGGACGATTTTTGATGCGGATCGGGTCGTGGCCGAGGCGGGTATGGAACAGAGGGGCGGAACCGGGCAGTCGTTGCTACTGACGGGGCTGGCGCGCCGATTCGCCTCTGAAACCAGGGTTAACCGCCTTATACTCACCCCGCGAAGTGAGTATAAACCCGCTGGACGCCGGGTTCCATCCCCCTTATACTCAATCCGCAGACTGAGTATAACTCTGGACAACGACCATGCCGGCCCCTTCCCTGGTGAGCCAGACGACCTACGCCGAGCTCCTCGAGCGCACCGCGACCGCGGCCTTCCAGGACGCCTTTGCGGACAGCGGCTCGTTCACGGCCAAGAGCATCAATGGCCGCAAATATTGGTATTTCCAGACTGGCACCGGAGCCGAACGGTCGCAGCGCTATGTCGGGCCAGAGACGCCAGAGCTGCTGGAGCGCATTGCCCACCACCAGGAAGTTCGAGAAGACGAGCGGGAGCGCCGGGCCCTTGTGTCCACCCTCGTCCGCTCGTTCAGCTTTCCTCGCCCCATTCCCGAGATCGGCGACGTCATCGCGGCGCTTGCCAAGGCCGGCGTGTTCCGCCTTCGCGGCGTTCTCGTTGGGACGATCGCCTACCAGACCTATGCCGCCATGCTTGGCGTTCGCCTCTCCGCCGGCTCGCTCCAGACCGGCGACGTCGACATTGCCCAGTTCAAGAATGTCTCAGTGGCGGTCGAGGACTCAACGCCGCCCGTTCTGGACGTGCTGAAGGAAGTCGACAAGACCTTTCGTGCCGTTCCTCACGTATCTGATGGCCGGCGCGTGACGAGCTATGCCGCCAAGGGCGGCTTGCGCGTCGACTTCCTGACGCCCCACGAGGGCAAGGAGACTGCCCGCCCTCAGAAGCTGCCTGCCCTGAACACAGACGCCCAGCCGCTGCGCTTCCTGGACTTCCTGATCCGCGATCCCGAACCCGCGGTCATCCTGCATGGCGCCGGCATCTATGTTCACGTGCCGGCGCCCGCGCGCTATGCCGTCCACAAGCTGATCATCTCCCGCAGGCGCCCGGAGGGGTTTGCAAAGCGCGACAAGGACCTGCAGCAGTCCGAGGCCTTGCTCGCGGTCCTGGCGGAAAAACGCCCCCATGAGCTGAAATCAGCCTGGGAGGAAGCTCACGCTCGTGGTCCCAAATGGCGCCAATTGATGCTCGAAGGGCTCAGTTTGCTTGCGGCTTCCGTTCGGGACGTGGTGCTCAAGACCATTGGCGCGCCTCGCTCGATCATTCCGGGCATCGATCTTGCGTTCGACAATCCCCCTGCTCGCTATGACTTCAGCCGCGACGTCGTAACGTTCCAGGGAAAAGAGCTCGACGGCTCAGTCAGCTGCGCAGTCAGCCGCGAGGCCCTGGACGACCATTTCGGTGCCGATGGGCTCGGACAAGAGGGTCGGGTGGAAGCGTTCCTCAAGAACAGGTCGAGGATCGAGGACATCGCTCGCGCCAAATACCTTTCCTCGCCAGTCGACGAGCCCGGCGCCGTCCTGGTCAAGACCTCTGACGTCGATAGTTTTTCGGCACGACGAGCGCCCAAGCGGAAGTAAGTCTCTCGTCATCGTCCAATCCCGCGCTTGATGCCGATCGACCAGGATATGCCCTCCCCGCCGACTTGGCCGGTGACCAATTGCCCGCGCGCCCGCTCCAGCACCGGCCGCCACGGCACCAGCACGAACTCGTGGGATCGCTCGATCAGGGCGAACCGCCCGCTGTTCAACGTCAGCATGCGCCGGTAGACGCCATCGATCTTGCCGCCGACCTTGACGTCGACATGTTCAAGGCCGGTGCGCGCGGATATGTCGGCCGCGGTCCGCGCCAGCTCGCGCGCCTCGAGCGTCTCGAGCATGTTTCGTGCAAAGCGCATCTGGCCACCCTCCTCTCGCGCCAGCCCCTGCTCGATCAGCCACTGCCGCCTTGCTCGCTGGGCGGTCTCGACTTCCGCGCCAAAGCCGGCCGATGCGAGCTCATCCGGCTCCTTCCCAACGAGCTTGCGATCGAGCCAAGTTGCGCCTACCGCCTGCGGCAGGTCCTCGAGCCTTTGCCATGACAGCACCGCGACCCGCACCGGATTGCGCGTTTGCTGGAGCTTCTCGTATCGAAGCGCCCGGTCCAGGTAATCCTGCCCGGCGCTCCAACTGCCATCGGCAAGCCGGCTTACCATCCCTTCGCGCCGCATCGCTTCCAGGCGCCGCACGTGGGATCCGACAAATTCGCCCGACGCATGCGGGTCAAATTCCTGATGCAGGCGGTCGCTATAGATGCCGCCATTGCGGGCGGCAACGCTAGCGATCGTGCGATCGATCGCGCCCGGTTCAGCGACGCGCGACCTGAGTTCCAGAATCGTGTTGCGGACAGGTGCCTCCTCGTTGACACGAAGGGTTCCGAGCTCGGCATAGTGCGTCCGTCCGTCCACCCCATCGATCACGACATAGCGGCGCTCCGTCAGTTCGTCCGCAAACCCCTCGCCAACGACCCGCCCGACCAGGCGATGAGCGCTTCGTTCCGGATCAAAGATCGTGTAGTCGCTGGCGGCCCGCGAAACTCCCGCCGCAGCCATCTCACGGTGCATGGTCTTGATGATATCGCCGCGTTCCCCCATGCGTCTCAGCTTGGGCTCAAGCTCAGGGTCGATCCGCCAACGCCCCGGCTCGCTCTCTTCTGCCAACCCCATCCGCTCCAGGGTTCGCAGCCGTCCGATCCGTGCCGTTTGCCAGGCAGGCTCCCGTCCCGACAGCGCCCCAAGCTGAAGAGCTCCGCTAGGGGCATCTCGCAGGATGCTCCGGTCAAGCCGCGTGAGCCGCTCGGCCGTGATCTCCTGCTGAAGCTTGCGCGCGACCTCGATCTCCGTTTCCGGACCGAGCTCTCGCGTGATGAGCTCCGCTGCCCGCGACCGAAAGCCGTGAGCGATATAGTCGCGTGCGATGACGAGGTCGTTTCCTTCGCCGTCCTTGCCGCGCAAGAGGATGTGCGTGTGGGGATGGCCGGTGTTGAAATGATCAGCAGCAACCCAGTCCAACTTAATGCCGAGGTCCTGCTCCATCTGCCGCATGAGGTCGCGGACGAATGGCTTCAGGTCCGTCAGTTCCGCGCTGTCCTCCGGCGCCACGATAAACCGGAACTGGTGGCGATCGCCAGCGCTGCGCTCCGTAAAGCTCTTGCCATCGGCGCGGTCGTTGCTGGCGTCGTAAAGCTCTCCAGGCTCGCCCTCACGCGTGACGCCGTCGCGCTGGACGTATCGGAGGTGAGCTCGCACCGCACCGGTGTCACCTGACTTGATCCGCACGATCCTGGCCTTGATCACGACACGGCGCTGGCCGGAGCTTCGTCCGCGCCCGGCCAACACTGCTCCCTGCGCGTGGCCGCGGCCGATGCGGCCGCCTGAGAACGACGAACCTGTTCGCACACTGGCACCGGCCTTGGTCGCCTCCTGGCGGACGCGTCGAAGATAGCTGGTCGCCCTCCGGGCCCTGCGGTTGCCGATCCGTCCAAGCTTCACTTCGAATTCGTCGTCGATCTCTCGCATGGCCTGCACCCGACGTCTGGAGAAGACGCCGATATGTGAAGCCGACGAGGGCTCGCCAAGACGCAGACGCAATTGCCCAAGTTCGCCATTGCGTTGGGTCTCACTTGGCGACAGCGAGGGTACGGAGAGCGCCAAATCTTGGATGTGCAGACAACAGCTTAGGCGCTCCGTGGCGCCAGTGCTTTTATCTTGCCCTCCCGCTTTTTTTGTAAGCGTCCGGTTCTTGCACGTCTTTCGAGAATGCCTCGTCGTTCCATATTGGATTTTCCTGCAACATGGAGAATCTCTTGTGGGGCGGAAACAATATGAGAACAGAGCGCGCCGAACCTGGTGGTCAGTGCACATCGAGGCGTGGCGGAAGAGCGGCCTCAGCCGGCGCGGTTACTGCCGTCAGCATCGCCTGGATCAGGGCACTTTTGCGCGCTGGCTGAACGCCCTCGTCGACGTGGAAGCCATTCGAGTACAAGCCGAATTGAAGCGTGAGGAGCGCCGTTTGCGGCGACCTCTCAAGCTGTCCAGCGACGCGCGCAGCCGTGCCGTCCAGGCGTTCTGGGCCATGCATGTGGAGGCGATGACGTGGTCCGGAATGAGCGTGCGGGCGTACGCCAAGGCCCATGGAATATCGCGATTTGGCCTGCAGCGATGGCGCGATCTGATCGATGCCCAGGAGGTGGAAATCGACTGGCGAGCGCAACTCCACCCCAGTGCCCGCGCGCAAATAAGCACTAGTGCTAGCAGCGCTGCTAAGGAGTCCACCGTCGAAAGCGGCTTGACAGAGGCTTCGAGCGTCGATCCATCGGACGACGGACGCGCCAGCCGACGTCGCTTCAGCGACGGGGAGAAACTCGCGATCGTACGCGAATCCGAGGCTCCTGATGCCAGCGCCGCCGAGGTCTGCCGGCGCCACGGCATCGTCACCAGCATGCTGTTCCGGTGGCGAGTTCAGTTCGGATTTGGACGACAAGCGCGGGCGGAATTGGCTCGGGTCGAGGTCGCAAACGAAGTGTCAGACTCTCCTTCGCCCGCGCTTGTTCTCCATGATTTATTGCAGCCGCCTGATGGTATGGTGGCGGTCGAATTGGCCGACGGGCGTCGCGTCTTCGCACCCGCCGATGCTGATCCGGACGCCGTCCGTCGACACGTCGCCGACCGGGAGATCGCATCATGATGATCGTTCCGGCGGGCGTGAAGGTGCACCTGGCGCTGGGTTACACCGATATGAGAAAGGGCCTCGACGGGCTCGCGATCACCGTCCAGGAAACGTTGAAGAAGGACCCGTTCTCAGGCCATCTGTTTGCCTTCCGAGGCAAGCGGGCGAGCATGCTGAAGATCATGTTCTGGGACGGCAACGGGCTCTGTCTGTTCAGCAAGAAGCTCGATCAAGGCGGCTTTATCTGGCCCAGAATGAGCGATCCAGGCGGCACGGTCACGTTGTCGCCGGCGCAACTGGCCATGCTGATCGAAGGCATCGACTGGCGAACACCGGAGCGCCGATGGCGGCCCGCAATCGCGGGCTGAGAGCGCAAAACCCTTGTAGTATAGCGAATCTGCTTCATCGAATCAGCATGTCCGAGTAGAATCGGATATGCAGCTTGACCTCAACAATCTGCCGTCGGACCCAGCGCTTCTGCATCGTCTGGTCCGCGATATTGCCTCACTCATCGAGCATCGAAACAGTGAGATCGAGCGCCTCCGTCTGATCATCAAACAGCTTCAGCGCGCGCAATATGGCCGTCGCTCCGAGCGTCTCGACGCCGACCAGTTTGCTCTCGGACTTGAAGATCTGGACACCGATCTGGCGGTTGCCGAGACCAATCCGGAGGCCTTCGAGGCACCCGCGCCGTCTCCATCCGCGCCGCCAAAACGCAGATCATTGCCCGATCATCTGCCGCGCGAAGAGATCGTTCTCGGCGCCGGCAGCGAGGCTTGCGCGTGCTGCGGCGGCGCCTTGCATGCCATCGGCGAGAGCGTCAGCGAGATGCTGGATTGGGTGCCGGCTCAGCTGCGCGTCCTGCGTATTTGCCGCCCGAAATTTGCCTGCCGCGCCTGCGGAACCATCACCCAGGCCCCTGCTCCTGAACGGCCGATCGCGGGCGGATTGGCTACGCCGGCCCTGCTCGCCCAGGTGCTGGTCAGCAAGTATTGTGACCACACGCCGCTCTATCGCCAGGCGCAGATTTTTGCACGCCACGGCGTCGAACTGGAGCGCTCGACGCTCGCTGGCTGGGTTGGTGGGGCCTGCTGGTGGTTCGAGGCTTTGCACGAACGGCTGTGCAAAAACGTGTTCGCTTCCGACCATCTCTTTGCCGATGACACGCCTATCCCGGTGCTGGATCCAGGCAGAGGACGGACGAAAACGGGGCGATTGTGGGTCTACGCCCGCGATCAGCGCGGCTGGGGCGGACCGGCGCCGCCGGCAGCAGTTTACCTGTTCGCACCGGATCGAAAAGCCGAGCGTCCCGCCTCGCATCTCGAGCAATTTAAGGGCGTTCTGCACGTCGATGGTTATGCCGGCTTCGAGCGGTTGACCGGCAGCGGCGACATCATTCTTGCCGCCTGTTGGGCCCATGCAAGGCGCAAGTTTTACGAGATTGCAGAGGCTGACGGTGCGCCGTTGGCGTTGGAAGCACTGCGCCGGATCAGCGAAATCTATGCCGTCGAGGCCCAAATCCGCGGTCAATCGCCTGCGCACCGACTGGCCGCGAGGCGCTCAATATCGAGGTCGCTCGTCGATAGATTCCGGCTCTGGATCGAGACGCAGCTGCCCCTGCTACCCGGTCGCGCCAAGCTCGCCGAGGCGATGCGCTACGCGCTCTCGCGATGGGATGGGCTGACGCGCTTCCTGAACGACGGCCGCGTTGAGCTCGATACCAACCCGGTCGAACGCGCGATCCGTCCCGTGGCACTGGGGCGCAAAAACCACCTCTTTGCCGGCAGCGATGGCGGTGGGACGCGGTGGGCGATCCTCTGTTCGCTGATCGAAACTTGCAAACTGAACGGCGTCGAACCCCACGAATACCTTCGCGACGTGCTCGCGCGGATGGTCGATGGACATCCCGTCAACCGCCTCGACGCACTGCTGCCATGGGCTTGGAAAGCTGAAAATCCTGTCAAGGGATGAGGCCAGGTGCAAGCTCTGGACGCTTACCTTTTTTGCTTTTTTGCTTTCCTAGGGAAAGAGCCGCCGCGACCTCGCAGTTGACTTGCGAAGCCCCACTGTTTCCGAGCGTTTGCGATAGCGATCGTTACCCGAAGGGCCGAGACACCCGTAGGGTGGCTCGGTGAGGAGCGAAGCGACGAGTAGAGCGCGGGCCGAAGGCATCGCCCGTATGCCATCAGCAGTTACTATCGCACTCCTCCGCGAACTCTTGCCCACGTGAGCGGGGGTCCTAGGGGCTGGCAGACTGATTTCCGCTTAGGCCCGAACAGTGGCGCAGAACCAGCAATCTTCCGGTGTACCTGAAGGCAATGAGCGGAAGTCGGCGCGGGCATTGGCTCCGACCTAAGCGGCTTAATGCATCTTTTGGCGGGGCTTCTTGATTATCTCGCGGAGGTCGGCCGTGTACTCCTCGATGATACGTCGGGCCTCTTCCAAGCGCGTCGGCTTGGAGGCGGAATGTGCCTCTGGTTTCGGATCATTCATGCCTGAAGCTTGACCGGAGCCGCTGGTGGCCCTTGATCCAGATCAAGGGCCTACTGTCCCAATTCCCTCAAGATGCGGTCCCGGTCGTCTATATGGAGAGACTGCGTTTCCACCATTGTGGCCAACACGTCCCTTGCGCCCTTGGTATCATGGCTGTGCCGGCCCAGCTCGGCGATCAGCGCTTCCTGCTTGGCAAGAAGCTTCACGCCAAGGGCAATGTGGCGCTCCGATATCGCTAAGTGCTCTTGAAGCATGCCGCGGTCCATCCGCTATCATACAACAAGTCCGGCCGCCGCTGGATTGAAAACCCGGCGGCATACTTGTCGCTCCCTGACCACGAGCTCAAAGGTGGTCCGCGTCTGAATGAAACGGCTATTGACGGCCCGTTGGGCCGCAACGACAAGCGCTGAAGTTCATCAGCCGCAGGGAGATCGACCGAGCGAACCAGGCTTGGCAGCCTGGCTCGCTCAGGCAGTTTGCGAGACGAAAATTCGCCGCAAAGACCGTCAGCGCTTGGGTGCAGAAGGCCCAAGATCAGTGAACAAGTCCGCCTGGACGGGGCGTTCGTCAAACCGAATTCCGCCCTTTGCTTTGGCCTCGACCTCGCGAATTATTGCGTCCTGCCGGTCCACCGGAACGCCGTTTTTGCTCCAGAGAGCACGCAGCTCGGCCTCTGGCTCGGCCGAAGATCGAGCCTTATTGCGAAGGATTTCCTCGAAGTTGGCGCAGACGATTTCGACATTGGGCACGACGCCTTTCCATGTGTCACGATAGAAAGAGCAGTCCACGCCGCAGCCTGCTTCGAGATGAATTCCGGTCTGTTCATTGAACTTGAGATAATCCGCGCTCTTGCGTTCTCGGTAGCACTGCACGCCGCTATATTGGAATGGCGCAGACGCCTGGGGGATGATGAAGGCGCCATAATCGGCGATATCAGAGGCGATATCGATCACGTGAAACTCGAAAGAGCGCCCGGTGTAGCGGGGTCCGCTTCCGATCCTGGGGGTGGCTCCGAACGGAGGATTTGCGATCGCACAGCCGAAATGACCGAGGCTTGGCAAGTCCAGATCGAACACGTCGGCGCAAATCCATTTGGCTTCCGGCAGCACCTTGCGCCCGACCTCGATATAGGCAGGATTGCGCTCGATGCAGACGATCTCTTTCTGTGGTTCGTCCTGGCTACGCGCATAGTGTGCCCGCCAATAGACATGGAATGCAAGCGCGCCAATGCCGGCGCAAAGGTCGACGGTTCGGCCGCCGTAAGCATCGATTGCGAAGTCTCCGGCGAGGCCCGTAGGAGTAAAGAACGCCCCCGCCGATCCATTGATGTGGCTTGCGCCCTCGTGCCAATTGTCGAGCACAAACACGCGCTCATCGTAGGTGAGGACGTCTTTCTTGAGCAGTTCGACGGCCTCGGCATGTGCCTTGGCCTCCGCCTTCGTCAGTTTTGCCATCGTGATGTCTCGCTTGTGGGCCCTTGCTGGGCGTTTGATCGGCGCGGCGCGCATGGCCTTCGCCATGCCGCCTGCCCGTCGGCGAGACCGGGGTTTCGGGGGGCAAGAGCTTGTTTCGGCGCCGGCTTTGCCGGCGCGCATCCGATGGTGCGCAACGCGGTTGCACCGAGCAGCGTGAGCTGCGACGTGCGACCGACTTGCTGCACCGGACGACGAAAGAAGGTCTTGCGGGGGTGACGGGGCAGCGCCCCTCAAGTCCCCCATTCAAGAGAAAAGCGGCTTACGCGTGCCAACCTGCGCACGAGCTAGCGAGATCGAGGACGTGACTATCAACGTTTCGATCCGGTCGCTCGTCGTGGAGGTTTTATAGGCCCTGTGCTCTGGGAGACCTGGCCCACCGGCCCGACGCGGGTGCTGACGAATGGGCTCGAGCCGAGCAAGAAATACGCCGGGCGCGCGCCTTGTTGCAGACGCGCGCCCGTAGAACCTACCGCTCACATGTCCGGATTCCATGTCCAGAGCGGATGCGCGACGCCCAGGATATCGCAGCGGAGCACCGGGCCGAAGTACCGCGAGTCAAAGGAATTCGGGTGGGGCTGCAGCAGGAAAAACTCCCCTTCCACGAGCCGCATGCAGCCCTCCCAGATCGGCAAAGGCCGCCCTTGTCGGTCTTTCTTGAGCACCTCGGCAACGACTTTTCCGTTGATGGAGATCGTACCGATCGGATCCTTGGCACGGCAGATTTCGTCTCCGCCTGTCGCCTCGATCCGCTTCAGGAGCGGCACGGGCATGGGGAGGATCTCGTGCGCGGTGATCAGGATCTCAATTCCGGGGGGTGGCTTGAAGACGGCGAGCTCGCCGCGCGCCGGCAGCCGTGGCTCCACATAGTAGAAGCCGAGCTGCGCACTGCCGGTGGCGTTGTAGATCAGAAGGGGCACCGCTGGCGCAGACGACATCAGAAGTGTAATGACGCCGGCGCACATGGCCGAGAGCGTGGAAGCCTGGCGCCAAAGTCTTGTGCGATCAATCGGCATCGGAGGTCGACCTCCTCTTGCTCGCGTGCGACCATTCGACGAGGTCTTCGATGTGATAGCGGACATAGCGTCCGTGCTTGCGGTAGGCCGGTCCCCTGCCCTGGACCCGCATCTTCTCCAACGTGTTCTTGGTGAGCCTGAGCCAGGCGGCCGCCTCCACCGTGTTGAGGAACGGCTTGTCGGGCTCCTTGTCGTCTGCTTTCGTCGTCATCCAACTTTCCTTCCCACACCCCGTACAACCGAGAGGTGCGAGAAGAAGCGTCGTCCGAACGGGAAGGCTTTGTGGAGTGGCGAAGATAAGAGCTTCCGTTTCGCCATCCCGCGCGGGCAAAGTTCATCAAAGGAGAAGGAAAAAATCCATCAGGCCAAAAGGTGGCGGTAACCGCCCTTCATCAATTCGGTGCCCTTTGCCACGAGGCGTCTCGTACGATCGCGCAAGAATTGACTATGACCGTGCCATTCTTCAGTGACTTTTTTCTCTCCAAAGATCGCAATCGCGATCTGTCGATAGGTCTTGCCTTTAAGGCTCTCGTCGAGCGCGATGAGAGCCTGATGCAGGCGCTCGTCGGCTGCAAAGGAAGGCTTTTGAACCGCTCTAAAGTCCGCCTCAGTAAATCGCTGCAAGCGCTTTAGAAGCTCGGCTTGAGCTGTAAGATCGTCGAGATCGTGCAGCTCATACACAGGCGTAAAGGCAGCGGTCAGCACCGAAAGACCGCGGATTTCGAGAGGGACACGGACGCCATTGCGCTTCATGACCACCAGCGGGACACCGTCCACGCCGATCACCGCATGCCGCTCGGCGTTGAAATCGGCAAGCCGCCGGACGCTTGCCTCGCCCTCGCTCGGGTTCCTGGCACTGAGGCGAACCACGCGCTTCAGAGCGCTGACATGCCAAAACGCGGTTGTCTTGTGAGCGCAGAGTCTTGGATCGGCGAAGGCATAAAGCCCCCACTTCTCTGCTTGCGGAAACCGTCGCCTGAGCCGCAACAGCTTGGTGCCATCCTTGAGCATGATGCACGGCAAGTGCTGAGGAACGCTGCTTCGCCAGTCGGCGACATAGTCGCCATTTCGCCGCAGGAACTCCCACGCCCAGTCTCCGGCATCATACGCGGCGGAGAGGCAGGAAGCGGCGTCATCGTCGTCTCGACCTGCCTTTGAATTGACCGAACGGTTCAATACTACTCCCCACCAAAGTACTTATACAACTTTGGATGGTTCTGTCCAAATGGGGCAAGAGCACGGCCCCCGCGAGCAGCTCTCGCGGGGGCCGGCAGGTCAGTCCGCCGGATTCCAGATCAGGGCAAATACGCTGTCGTCGTCCTGGCCGGCGGCGCGACCGAGATTGGCGTAGAGCTTGCGGGGGCCGAACTCGGGCGCTGCCAGCGACAGGCTCACATAGTCCTTGCGGCTGTTCTCTCCGCGGCGGATCCAGCCTGCCCCGATCTCGACGCCCTGGGTGAAGACACGGAAGTCGGGCTGGGTCTCGGCGCTCTTGTCGCGGTTCGGGATGATGTCGATGTCGGCCCGGATAGAAACGGTCTTGAGCTGACCCTTGTAGCTGCCGTTGTCGTTCTTGGTGACGTATCCGATCGCGGTCATGGTCTTGTCCTCTTCTGTTGTTCCCGCGAGGGGCCGATCCCCTCGCGATGGCGAGACCGTGATGGGAGGCGAAACGCCTTCGAACCCGTCTTCGGGGCGCAGCGCATGCGGAGCACCTGAACCAACGGCTTTTTTGGAAGCGAAGCGGCCGCGAGGAGCCGGACCTTTGTCCGGCGGGGAAAAAAGCTGGCGGGGAAGGTTTTGACAGGCGGAGCGCTTCCCATAGGTCTGTTCGCCACGCATGAGGGGATCGGCCTTGCCGACAACAGAAGAAGACAAGGCCCGCCCGATCGGAACAAGACGATTGAGCAGCGACATTGGGAAGACGTGACAGGCCTTGCTGCCGGCCTACATCTCCACCATCCAAACCCGCGGGAAGAGCGCCGAGACCCAGCCCGATTTCCGCGCCTTCACCCAGGGCGTCGAGATCGGGGCAGGCTGGATCCGCCGCGGAGAGAACAGCCGCAAGGACTATGTGAGCCCATCGACGGCAGCGGCTGACTTGGCGCCGAGGCAGGCTCTCTCCCCGTCTCGGCGGTGCTTCCGGCCGGGACGACGACAGCGTATTTGTACTGATCTGTAACGCCGGCGGACCGACACTCATCGGCGCATCGGGGCTGCTCGCGAGGGCCGTGCCGCTCCTCCTTGCCGCAAGCTTGAGGGGAAGAAGGGCGCGACGCGAAGGCGCAACATCCGTGTCGGCGTGCCGTGATGTCAATCTCGCATGTTCGATGTTACGATCATGTCGTGCATGCCGATTCCCGGTCTGCACCTTTTAGCTTGATGCATTGACGGAGGGCACATGGCCAAGAAAGCGAAGAAGACCGCGCCGAAGAAGGCGAAGAAAACCACCGCGAAAAAAGCCGCGAAGAAAAAGAAGTAGCTCTTCGCTTAACCCGCTTTCAGTCTCAAGAGACGCCGTGGCCGACGCAACGTGCTTGCGTGAAGCCGATGAGGCGTCCTGGCCGAGGGGGTCTGAAGCAACTGTGAGGCCGGTTCGCTAAGCGCGACATGCGTGGAACGGTCCGGCTTCTCTTTCTAAGGCCTGCTTTCCTGGGCTTTGACCTTCATGCCGGATACAGCACGATCAGTTGAACCCGCTGATCATGGTCGGCAGGATCTTCGACAACAGGACGACATTGGAGGCGAGCGCGGAGAGGCAGACGACGGTTTGCGCGAGGCAGATGCGGCTAAGCCTCACTGTCTGCGGTTCAGGAAACAGCTTGTATGGGTTCGCCATCGTCGGCTCCATGATGCAGTGCTCAACTCAACGGACCGAGCTATAGGATGAGTCGTCCCATTCTCGATTCCCGGAATTTGCTGTTCACCGGATTGACTGAGATGCGACTCGGGCGCCGCAAAATCGGGCGCGGAAGGGCGTTCCGCGCCCGAATCGTCAGGCCTAAATTGAGGTAAACAGAGCGTTAATATTGTCCGACGCCCGGGCGATTTCAAAAGCCTTGTTGGGATCGTAGTGGCTTGGCGGAAACGCCATGTAGCGCGGCACGAATCCCTCCACGCGCTCCCGTCCCTCGCCTGTTAGGCAGTCGCGAATGATGGTCTTCTGCACCTTACCGGTCTCGGTCACGTTGCCGTCGGCCGTCGCCTGGCCTGCGACTTCGGCAACCAGCGCATTGATCGCGGTGCGGTCCTTGAGAAGGTCGAGGAAGGCGTCGTCGAGTTTCCACCATCGTTTGACGTCGGGCTGGATCACGAGGCCTGCCGCCTCGGTCAGCGCCGATCCCGCGGCAAGCGTCTCGGCCATCGCGAGTGCGATCACCCTGAGCACCCCCTCGTCCGGAAGCGCAAGCAGCCGGGCGAACAGGGCCGCCCCGGTATGGGCATCGCCGTTGCCTCGGGTGAGCGTGCCGTAGTAGCTCTTCTCGATCTGGAGCAGGTCGAGCACCGCGGCCCGCTCGGCTGTCAGCGCGGCCTGCGCGGGACTGGCAGCCAAGCTTTCGGCGGTCGTTTCTTTCTCCGCGCGCTGCGGATCAGGCTTGACGCTCCAGAGCGCAGAGCCGGCGATCATATGGGCCGCTGCGAGGCGCAGCGCGATGGGCGGATGGGCGAGCAGCTCGGCGCGAACGATGGCATGCCGGTGCAGCGCCAAATAGTTCTCGGCGGCCTTGGTGAGTTCGGGCTTCGCGGCGGGCGTCTTGCGCTTGCCGTCGCCATCCCGGCTGTCTTCACCGGCGGCGTGCGGGCTGTCATAAGCCCGGTAGCCTCGGTGAATCTCGACCTCGCCGTTGGTCCGGACTTCAATGAAGGCTTCGCCGCCCTCCTCCAGCTCGGCTTCGTCATATTGCCATGCCGGAAAGCGTGTTCCCTTGTCGAGCACAGTAACCGTCCAGCCCTGCCCCGCCAGTTCGTCCCTCAGCCCGGCTATGGCTGCATTCTGCAAGACCCAGAAGGCATCGACATCGGCGAAGTAGCTGAAATCGCCAAAGAGGTCGGTGATTACATCGCCCTTGTAGGTACCGAGCGGAAATCGCGCCACGCTGATTGCGATCTGGTTGCTGCCGAACAGCCATTGCCTGAGCTGCCGCCCTCGTGGCGCGCCCTCGTCAACGGTCGGGTCCTTCTCGGCCGCAAATGCCGCAACCCATTCCTTTTGCTGTCGCCGGGTGGCGGAGGCGAGCAGTTGCAGCTCCTCGGCTTCGATGTCGCCGTTGCGGTAGGCGTCCTTGATGGCGCTTTGGAGCGAAGCGAGCGCTAGACGCTGTTTGACGTAGCGCTCGCTCTGGCCGAACGTCCGCGCGATGTCCGCGACGCTGCGTCCCTGTTTCAGGAGCTTGGCGAAGGCCTCGTATTCCTCAAGCTCGTCCATGCCGGCGCGCGCCACATTCTCGATCAGGGATGCTTCCAGGGCGTCGGCGTCGTTGTCCCCGACGGCGATCGCGCAAGGTAGCAAGACCTCGCTGATTGCCGTCCCCTGTTCTTCGGCGACCTTGTTTGCCGCGAAGTAACGCCGCCTGCCCGCGACGATCTCGAATGTCTCGCCGTCAGGCCGGACCAGCAGGGGCTGCAGGACGCCGCGCGCGCGGATCGACGGCAGGATATCGGAGATGTCGGGGGCTTTCCGGCTGTGGCGGACGTTGACGCTTGCGATCTTGAGATCGCTGAGAGCGATGTTGCGCAGTTCCATGATCGTTTCCTCTCGTTTGCAAAGATGGGCTCGGCTGGTTGGGGGTGAGGCCTCGTCGAGGGCCCGATGTCGCGAGGCGATGGGGTGTGCTGGCCAAGAGCTGCGGCGGTCGGCCGACACCGTTGGCGGCGCGGACGGCGTCGGCCGCAGCTAACCTGCGGCGCTCATCTCGGCGGCTGGGATTGCCGCATGCCGGTTATCCAGCCCTTCGGGCTCGGCCTCGTGCTCGCCGGAGGAGATGTCGCCTCCGAAGGCGAGCAGGAAATCGGCGGCCTTGCTCGCCTTGCTAGCCGCTCGGAAGATCGCGCGGTTATCCTCGCGAAGCACCTTCAGCCATGAGCCCAGATAGTCGGCATGTCGGACGGAGGGCCTGATGCACAGGGCAGCGCAAACGAAGGCTGCGGTCAGCTCGGCGACCAGTTCTTCATTGGCGTAGGGCTTTGAGCCAAAGGCGCCCGAGAGATCGCGGTTCAAGCGGCGCGGATGGCCGGTCCAGTGCCCGAGTTCATGAAACAGCGTCCGGTAATAATTGATCTGCTCGAAGAATGCAGGTTGCGGCGGAATATGGACGGTATCATCCGACGGTTGGTAGAAGGCCTTGGCGCCACCGATGCGAACGTCGGCGAGCGTCGCGGCGGCCAGCGCCTCGGCCTGTGGCACGATCTCGCGCTCGGGAAGCGGCGGCCGCTCAGCGATGCAGTGATCCGGCAGGTTGTCGCATTGATCGACATTGAACACGGTATATCGGCGAAGAAATGGAACGGACGCCTCTTCCTTTGCGGGCTGTTCCTGACCTGTGGTGCTCGTGCCGCCCTGCTCGCGCTTGGGAACGAAGCGATCGGCATAACAGACGGTGACACCGCGTTCGCCCTTGCGCACGGTGCCGCCGAGGCTTGAGGCCTGACGGAAGGTCAGCCACCGCTGCGAAGAGAAGCCGCATTCAAACAGCCGACCCCAGAGGATCAGGACGTTGATCCCGGAATAGGCCTTGCCCGTTACGGCATTGCGCGGCAACGCGAATGCCTGATTGCCGCCCCCGCTCCCCCATGGCCGCGCCCATGGAAAGACGCCAGCCTCAAGATCCGCGACGATGTGCGCTGTAATCTCCTCATAGAGGCTCGCTTTCGGCTTAGTCGCTTGGCTGTTCGTTGGACGTTTGGACATGACGATCTCCGCTCACTTTCCTTCCGCGCCCTGCCCCCGGAAGGCGGGGTGGGCGGCGAAGAGCGACCGGACAGCCCCGAACAGTTGAGGCGGGATGCACCGGAACGGCCGGAGCGACAGCGGAGGACCGCGCAACGAAAGAAGTCGTCATTTCGAATTGTAAGAACGCGCGGTTGCGGCGCGCCGGTTCGGGGCTATACGGGAGCGCCGCCCACCCCGACTGCCGGGGTCAACGAAATGCGCCGGCCGCCTGCGGCCGGCTCAATAAAGGGCTGCTGTAGCGTCCCGTCGGATCTGCCGCGCCGTTGTTTGAACCCCATGTCCGCATCGACACATGAGCAACCGCTCATTCACGAACGGAGTGTTTCCGCCAGGGATCGAAGCCGAAGGCCGAGACCGCGGAGCGGGCTCGGTTCACGAGAGCCCGGCCCGCAAGCACAGCTTGAGGGGGCGGCCTATGACAGCAGATCCTGAATTTTCCTGCTCACGATTCGATCATCTTTCGATGCTGCCCATTCCAGCAACGCCTGACGCAGAGTGGTTGCGAGGATTCCATGATGAGCAAGCCGGTCGAGTACAAGCGCCCGGTCAGACTCATGGCGGGCAATCGACAGATCCGAGAGCAGCCGGACGTCGTAGCCAAGTCTCGCGCCTTGCAAAGCCGAGATCAACACCTCTTCCTCCAGAAAAGCTCCCCCTAGAAAAATCGCGCCAACATCCGAATGGGCCAGCCGCTCGGCAAGCCGGCTGTCGCGCCAGATGGACAGCGCGTCGATATCGACATGCTCAAGGGACGAGGAGATCTCGTCCGGTACGAGAGTCTGTTCGTATTCGCCGATCGCAAATTGAGGAATCGCGAAGAACGCGCGGCATGCCGAGAGCAAAGACAAATTCGCGCGGCAGCGTCCTGCGAACGCGTCGATGGCGCTCGTTGCTGCCCGCCGCGTGACGTTCAACAGGATGATGCAGCTATGGTGTGGATCGGCCAACATGGGGGTATCCCGAGCCACAGGCGGCTCTGTCGATTACGCGGCCCTGCGCTCGGCGCCGGGGACGACGAGCACCGGCCCCTCGATTCCGGCCTGGCAGTACATGGCCGCAAGCGCGTGGTCGGAATTGTGGAGAAGTCCCGCAAGCGCCGTGGTCTGTCCAAGCGGCTGCGGCTCGGCCAATCGTTCAATCGGCCATCCTGCTCGCCTGAGGATACGTTCCATTCTTATATCCGTGACCGTAGCAATCGCCCGCGCGCCTCGGGCGCGCATCGCCTCGATCATTGCAGCGAACAGGATGAACGTCACGCGATTGAGATTGCCTCGACCAACCTCGCCGGCGCGCGCGGTGTCGACGCAGAAGCGCGAACTTTCCAGGATGTCATCGCTACGCGGCGCCTGACCATCACCGAGGAGAAACGGGAATGTATCGGCCAACATGTTTGGGCCCGTCGACGGAAGGAGACGGACGCATCCCAGCACGTCGTTGGCATCCGAGATCGCCAGGAGATGCGTGGGATTGAGCGCATCATAGATGTCGATCTCGAAATCGCCGGAGACGGAGACGGTCCAGTCGAGGCGGTCCTTGAAGACACGCCGGCGCAGGCGAAACATCTCTGCGAGCAACGCAAGGTGCGGCCCGGCGTGACGGTGGTCGAGGGACAGGACGTGCATGAGGAGCTCCATGAAGAGAGGGAGCTCAACTGAACAGAAACCCGAACGGCCGACACCTGTGGCTTTTGACAGGTCGGTGGGAAGGATCAGGAAGTTTAATCAAGTGCTAGCAGGCGAACGGCACCGCTTCCAGACAAAAGCTTCTCCAGCTTTTGGGATGGTCGCATCCGCTCTGCGAATTCCGTTTTAGGGTAGGAAGCCCCGGCGAACCGCCTGCGCCACCGCGTGCGCAATGGTCACTGCGCCGAGCTTGCGGCGGGCATTCTCGAGATGAAACTCGACAGTTCGCGGCGTGATGCCCATCAGCACCGCCGCCTCCGCCAATGTCTTGCCACGAGCCGCCCAGGCGAGGCATTGCCGCTCACGCTGACTGAGGGGCGCAGCTTCTTTGTCTGCGACCCAGGTCGCGATCGTCCGCTCGGATAGATGTGCGTGAAAGTAGATTCCGACAAATTGCACGATGTCGCCCGAGCCGGCGAGCACGTGGTCCGGCCGCATCAGCGGATCGTCCGTTGCCAAGGTGAAGGCTGCCATCTGGCCGAACCCGCCTCTGATCGGCACGGTGATGCCTGACCTGATCCCGTACGTTGTCGCTTCTTCGAAGAACCTCAATTGCGCCCTGTTCGACCGCGGCGTCGCACCCTGCGCGTCCCAACTGAAGACACCGCGCTCGGCCCGGGCACGTTGCACAACCGGATCCAAGCTCTGGTAGTTCAGGCGAAGATACCGGCTGGTCCAGGACTTTGGATACGATGAGATGAGGCTTGGCTGGCCGTCGCCCACGCGCAAATAGGCGAACCAGCGGAAGCCAAGCCCATGCGCTACGCGCGACGCGACCCGTTCAAACGCGTGACCGTCCTCTGCCGTCTGGAGCGCATCAACGAACTCCTCGAACAAGTACTCAGTGCGCTTCATCTGGAATCAAGCCAAGCCCCTGACTATGCGCTCATACCTTCCGCGGATCTTCGGCGTCCACGGCCAAGCGGGTGCGCTGAACGACCGTTAGTCGAGCTCTTCCGTCAGCTCCGGAACCGCCTGGTAGAGATCGGCGACCAGGCCGTAATCCGCAACCTGGAAGATCGGTGCGTCC
This sequence comes from Bradyrhizobium cedriense, assembly GCF_054602315.1. NCBI lineage: Bacteria > Pseudomonadati > Pseudomonadota > Alphaproteobacteria > Hyphomicrobiales > Nitrobacteraceae > Bradyrhizobium > Bradyrhizobium cedriense. The sequence goes on from NZ_JBTSWB010000003.1 coordinate 836,820, forward strand.
TCGTCCTTGTTGATCGCAACGATCACCTTGGAGTCCTTCATGCCGGCCAGATGCTGGATGGCGCCGGAAATGCCGACCGCAACATAGAGCTCGGGCGCCACGACCTTGCCGGTCTGCCCGACCTGCCAGTCGTTCGGCGCATAGCCCGCATCGACCGCCGCGCGCGAGGCACCGACACCAGCGCCCAGCTTGTCGGCGAGCGGCTCGATGTATTTGGCGAAGTTCTCGCGGCTCTGCATGGCACGGCCACCGGAGACGATGATCTTAGCCGAGGTCAGCTCGGGACGGTCGCTCTTGGCAACCTCCTCGCCGACGAAGGACGACAGGGCCGGATCAGCGGCCGCCGCGACGCTCTCGACCGGCGCGCTGCCGCCTTCACCCGCCGCGGCGAAGGTCGAGGTCCGCACCGTGATGACCTTCTTGGCATCCTTCGACTTCACCGTCTGGATGGCGTTGCCGGCATAGATCGGACGCTCGAAGGTATCGGGCGCGACCACCTTGATGATCTCGGAGACCTGCATCACGTCGAGCAGAGCGGCGACGCGAGGCATCACGTTCTTGAAGCGCGAGGTCGCCGGCGCAACGATCGCGTCATAGCCGGAAGCCAGCGAGACGATCAGCGCAGCCAGCGGCTCGGCGAGATCGTGCGCGTAGAGGTCGCCATCGGCGAGCAGCACCTTCTTGACGCCGGCGAGCTTGGCGGCGGCATCCGCCGCGCCCTTGGCGTTCTGGCCGGCGACCAGCACCTCGACATCCGCGCCGAGCGCGCTAGCCGCGGTCAGGGCCTTGTTGGTCGAATCCTTGAGCGACGCATTGTCGTGTTCGGCAATCAGAAGCGTCGTCATCAGAGCACCCCGGCTTCGTTCTTGAGTTTCGACACCAGCTCGGCGACGTCCTTGACCTTGACGCCGGCCTTGCGGCCCGCCGGCTCCGTCGTCTTGAGAACCTCGAGACGCGCGGCGACATCGACGCCGTAATCGGCGACGGTCTTCTCCGCGATCGGCTTCTTCTTGGCCTTCATGATGTTGGGCAGCGAGGCGTAGCGCGGCTCGTTGAGGCGGAGATCGGTGGTGACGATCGCCGGTCCCTTCAGCTTCACGGTCTGCAAACCGCCGTCGACTTCGCGGGTCACCTTGAAGTCGGAGCCTTCGACCTCGAGCTTGGAGGCGAACGTCGCCTGCGACCAGCCGAGCAGCGCGGCCAGCATCTGGCCGGTCTGATTGGAGTCGTCGTCGATCGCCTGCTTGCCGAGGATGATCAGGCCCGGCTGCTCTTCGTCGGCAACCTTCTTCAGGATCTTGGCGACGGCGAGCGGCTCGACGGCGCCTTCGGCCTTCACCAGGATGCCGCGGTCGGCGCCCATGGCGAGGCCAGTGCGGATCGTCTCCGATGCCTGCGCCGGTCCGATCGAGACCACCACGACCTCGGTGGCCTTGCCGGCTTCCTTCAGCCGCAGCGCTTCCTCGACTGCGATTTCATCGAACGGATTCATGGACATTTTGACGTTGGCGAGTTCAACGCCCGATCCATCGCCCTTAACGCGGACCTTGACGTTGTAATCGACCACCCGCTTAACCGGCACTAAGACCTTCATCGATCCTCTCCGACGCTACGTCGCGGCTTCGAGCCGAATGATCGGCTTGCCGCGGTTTCTGCCTTCATACAGGCCCGCCAATGCTGCCGGCGCCTGTTCCAGCCCAAGAAGAACATCCTCGTCGTAGACGAGGGCGCCGCTCAAGGCGAGGCGCGTCAGTTCGTCGGCGGCCTCTGGAAAGGCCGCGACATGATCGAAGATTATGAATCCCGCCCAATGCAGGCGACGTGTCAGCACCTCGCGTTCGGGACGCAAACCCGTCGGCGGCGGCGACCAGGACGCGATCGATGCCGTGCCGCACTGAATCATCCGCCCGCTCCTGCGCATCGATCGAATGGCCGCATCGGCGATTGCGCCACCGGTGTTGTCGAAGAAGATGTCGTTGCCGTCAGGGCACGCGCGGCGAATGGCCGCCGTCAGATCGTTCTCGCTGCGGTAGTCGATCATGTCGGCATAGCCGTACCGCTCCCGCGCAAGCGCCGCCTTCTCCGCCGAGCTGGTCAGACCGACTGCCCTGCACCCGGCAAGTCGGGCCAGTTGCCCGACGAAACTGCCGACGCTGCCGGCCGCCGTCGACACCAGCACATGTTCGCCCGGCTGCGGCCTGCCGAGACCGTTGAACGCGAGATAGGCCGTCAGGCCGTTTATGCCGAGCAGGCTGAGATTTGCGCTGAGCGGCAGCGCCGACGGCGTCACCCGCCGCAGGATCGCATCGGGCGTCGTCGTGCAATGTGACTGCCACCCGAACCATCCGTACAGGAAGTCGCCCTCTCCGATGCCGGGACTGCGGCTCTCGACGACCTCGCCGACCGCGAGCGCGCGCATCGGCGTATCGAGCGGCACAGGTGCGCTGTAGTTGCCTTCATCATTGGCCCATCCGCGTTGCGCCGGATCAACCGACAGATAATGGTTGCGCACGAGGATCTCGCCGTCCGCCGGGCGCCTGACCGGCTCGCGCACCAGCGCGAAATCCGCCAGCTGCGGCACTCCCCTCGGACGGGTAACGAGCCGCATCTGCAGGTTCACGGTCCGCGTCATCTCGCCTACCTCCCGGATATCGGGCCCGGGAAGGCTCTGCCTCCAAGACCCGTTTTATCGGTGTTATCGCTTGGCGTATTGCACGGCGGCGCGTCCGATGCGTTCGCGGGCGACAATCAGCTTCATGATGCCCGCGGTGCCGTCCCCGATCTCCAGCCCCATCACGTCGCGCATGCGTTGCTGATGCGGTGATTCCAGTGTCCAGCCGTAGTGGCCGAAGGTCAGCAGGCACTGATGGATGGTGTCGAAAGCGGTCTTCGGACCCATCCATTTCACCATCGCCGCCTCCGCGGTGTGAGGCTGCCCGGCATCGCGCAGCGCGATCGCGTGATAGGACAATTGCCGGATCGCGGCCAACTGGCTTTCATATTCGACGAGCGGAAACGTCACGCCCTGGTACTGGGCGATCGGCGCGTTGAAGGCGTTGCGCGTCTTCGTGTACTCCCAGGCTTCGTCAAGGGATGCCTGCGCGCAGCCGATGCATTCCAGCGCGATCAGCGCGCGACTATAGTCGAACCCGCGCATCACATGAGTAAAGCCCTGGTTCTCCGCGCCGAGACGGTCGGCCACGGGGACACGGACATTGTCGAAGAACACCGACCCCCGGCCGATGATCCGGCTTCCGACGTCGTTGAACCGCGTACGCGACAGACCCGGGCTGTCCGCCGAAACGACCATCGCCGTGATGCCGCCGGCGCCGCTTTCGGCCGTGCCGGTGCGCGCGAAGACGATGAAGGCGTCGGCGCAATCGGCGAAGGTGATCGAGGTCTTTTCACCGTTCAGGACGTAGTGATTGCCTTCGCGGCGGCAGCGCAATTTCATATTGCCCGCGTCCGACCCGCCGCCCGGCTCGGTGACGCAAATGCCGAGCAGCTTCTCGCCGCTGATCATGCGTGGCAGCCATTCCTGCACGAGATCCGGGGAACCGCTGTTGGCGAGGATGGCACCCAGCAGCGAGACGTTGACCTGCACGGTGCTGATGTTGAAATCGCCGTAGGCCAGCTCCTCGGCGATCACGCCCGCGGTAACGCCCGGTGCCGCCAGACCGCCGAACTCCTCGGGCAAATCAACTCCTAGCAGGCCGAGGTCACCCAGCTCCCTGACGAGATCGCGATCCATGACTGCCGCTCGTTCGCGGGCCTGATAGCTCGGAGCAAGCCGCTGCCGCGCGAAACGGCGTGCCAGGTCGCGAATTGCCAGTTGATCCTCATTGAGCAGCATTCGATCTGGTCCTTCCGGTCAACTCAACAGACTTCGATAGAAGAGCCGATTGCCCTAACGCGCCTCGAAAGTCGGCTTCCTCTTGCCGAGAACCGCCTGCATGGCATTCCACGCATCCTCGGTCCGAGTGATGCGCGCCATGGCCCTCGCCTCGTTCTCGAGCTGTCCTTCCAAGCCCTCGGTCTCGCTGCTGATCAGAAGGTTCTTGATCTCGCCATAGGCCAGCGTCGGGCCGGCCGCCAATAGCCTGGCCAGCGCCCACGCCTCGTCGTTGAGCGACTCCGCGGCAACCACCCGGTTGATCAATCCCGCCGCGGCGGCTTCGTCGGCCGAGAGCGTCTCGTTCAGCATCAGGAATTGCGACGCCCGCCGGCTGCCCATGCGCCGCGGCAGATAGTATGAGCCGCCGCTGTCGCTTACGATGCCGATCCCAGCGAAGGCTGCGTAGAACTTCGCCGCTGGCGATGCCAGCACGAAATCCGCGCCTGCGACCAGCGCCACAGCTCCGCCCGCGGCGAGGGCATGGACCGCCATGACGACAGGTGCGTTCATCCGCGCAAAGCGCGAAATCGCCATGTGCAGGTCGGCCGTCGCAGTCGACACGAAATTCGCCAGATGATGCCGGTCGCGCGCCAGCGAGTTGAGATCTCCCCCCACGCTGAAAAAGCGGCCCTTGGCATCGATGAGCACAGACCTGACGTCCGGATTGACCGTGCATTCCGTCGCAAGCCTGTTCAAATCCTCGGCGAACTGTCCGTCCAGCGGGTTGCCGCGCTCGGCTTGATTAAAGGTAATATGCGCAACGCCGTCCTTGATTGCGAACTCAAATGCGGTGAGCTTCATCGCTGCCTCCCCATACCCGACATCTTGCTTGTTTGGTAAACTACATTACCTTTTTCTCGCGCATCGTGCCAAGCTCTTTTTTCGCCGCGCAAAGCCGTGGGGGCGACTGTGCAAAATGCAGCCGCAACCGGCGAACATTGCGACCCGATGTCAGGCTGGACAATTTGGTGTGCTAGTTTATCATAAGTGTCGGCAGACGGCGCATCGGTCGTCTTTCATCCCGGACCCTTGAGGGAGCATGGACCAGGCCGTGACGCGGCAGCAGGAAGATATTCAACGTCCGGCGGGACGCTCGGCGCAGACAGCACAACGTGGTCTCGCGCCGTTCGAGGATCCATTGGCCCTGCAGACTGCGATCGGCGATTTTCTTAGCAAGGACGCGGGGCGTCCCATCGTCATCGAGCGGCTTCAGAAATTTCCCGCCGGCTTTTCGTGGATCACCTACGGCGTCAAGCTGCGCGGGCATCCGCGCGCCGACGACATGATCCTGCGCATCGGTCCTCCCTACGGCCTTTTCGCGCCTTACAGCGCGATGCCGGAATTCCAATCGTTATCCGCGCTGGAGGGCAGCGGCGTGCCCGTGCCCCGGGCGTTCGCGGCCAGCGATGATCATTCCATCCTCGGCGCTCCGTTCTTCTTCTGTGAGCGCGTCGCCGGCGATACGCCGCTCCCCTGGGGCGGTGGCGATGGCGCCATGAATGATGCCCGTCGCGAGAGCCTCGCAGCGGACTTCATCGATTCGCTCGCCGCGCTCCACAATTTCGATTGGAGGCGCACAGAGCTGGAGCAGTGGGACCCCGCTATTACCGTGGACAACGCCGCCGATCGTCAACTGGACTTCTGGTGGGAGCGGTTCCAGCGCTGGTCCCTGCGCGCGCACCCGATGGCACATCGAACCTTCGCTTGGCTGCGTCGCAACAAGCCGCGGGCTCCCCGCGTCACCCTTGTCCATGGCGACTATCGGCTAGGAAACTTCCTGGAACAGGATCAGCGGATTTCCGCCATTCTCGATTGGGAACTGGTCCATCTCGGGGACCCGACCGAGGACCTTGGCTGGGCGTTTTTGCCGCAATATCGCGGCGGCACCCGCATGGTCTGCGCCCTCGCCGACGAGGACGCCTTCCTGACGCGCTACCAGGACAAAGTGGGCTACAAGATCGACCGCGCGGCGCTTCACTTCTATATCGTGTTCTCGCTGCTCAAGCTGGCCCTCACCCACATGGCGGCGGCACGGTGCTTCGAGGATGGCCTGTTCAACGACATGCGGATGCCCGCGATGGCGACGCAAATCGGCCCGGTATTTCGCCAGATCGCCAAGATCATGGAGCGCAGCTCGTGAACAACTCGCTTCCCAGGCTGATCGACGGGATGATCGCCACCTTGCGGCGTGAAGTCCTTCCCAACCTCGAAGGGGAGTTCGCGCGCGGCCAGGCTATCGGCATCATCTACATGCTCAACAGCATCCAGCGCCGCGCCAGCTGGTCGAACCGCTTCTTCCAGGAGCAGCTGATCGCTTTCAGCAAGGCCAGCAAGGAACTTCAGGCCATGGCGGGCGAATTGCCCGGCGCGCCTTTGCCGGGCGTCACGAACATCCCCGATCTGCCGGATGAAGGTGCGCTGGAGGCCAGGCGCAACGCCGGTGATGAGCAGCTCTGCCACATGATCGACTGGCTGGCCGAACGCCGCGACAGCCTGCCCGCCGGCGTCGTGGCTCAAGTGGAGACCATCCTGGACGACTATCTCCACCGCCAGCTCAAGTGGGACATCGAAACCAGTGCCAAACCGATGTTCACCGAGATTTCGCGGGGCCGCGAAGACTGAAGAGGAATACCCGCATGCTATCAGCTCAAGACGACTTTATTGGACACCAGCTTCCCACGACGTTCGACCACGTCATGAACAGCGATCCGAGCTGGATGGAGCGCTACTGGTACACCGGTCATCCGAAGCCGGACGGCGATTTCATCTTCGACGTCGGGCTCGGCTGGCACCCGAACCGCAATGTGATGGACGGCTTCGCTGGCGTTACCGTCGACGGCCGGCAGCACAACTTCAGGGTCTCCCGCAGGATGCGGCCGAATCCGCTCACCACCTCGATCGGCCCCCTCCACATCCAGATCCTCGAGGGGCTGCGGCGTCATCGCCTGCTGCTCGAGCCGAACGAGTCCAGCCTCACGTTCGACATCGAGTTCATCGCCACCATGAACCCACACGAGGAGGAAGAGCATTTCCGCCGTCGTAATGGCCGGGTTACGGAGCACATGGCGCGCGCCCAGCAGCTCGGCGCCTACCGCGGCTGGATCGCGGTCGACGGCAAGCGCCGTGACATCGAGGCCGCGCGCTGGCTCGGCCAACGTGATCATTCCTGGGGAATTCGCGGCGAGATGCGCACCGACGAGACGAGCCCGCCCGTCACGTTCTATCCGCCTTTCTTCTACTGCTGGACGACGGCGCAGTTCGCGAACCGCGGCCTGCACCTGTTCTTCAAGGAGCGCGCCCCCGGCGACCTCATCTACATTTCCGGCGAGGAGGTGACGACCATCGGCGAGAGGTCAAGGACGACGCGGAAATTGGCTGGAATCGCTCACGACGTCGTCTGGGCCAACGATCCTCACGGTCAAACGGTCGAGCGCGCCGTGTTCGACGCCGTGTTCTCGGATGGAACCAACCGGAAGGTGAAGGTCCGCACGCTGCCGGCCCGCTACTTCCTCAAGGGGGGCTTGTACGGCGGCTTGCGCGGCTGGTTCCACGGCGACGACAAGGGCAAATTCTACTCGGAGCACGATGTCTGGACCCTCGCTGACCCGGACACGCGGCGGCTGGTGCGCACACTTTCCGACCACGTGATCGAAGTCGTCGATGGCGACGAGGTCGGATACGGCATCATCGAGTACGGCGTCGGCAAGGGCTACGAGAAGTACGCCGAGGTGCAGCAGCATCCGCCGATCTGACGGCGCGAACCAGCCAGCCGCAATCAAAGGATCAGGCGAAGCGGCTCCCTGCTCTGCCGACTTCCATTCCGGGGCCCCTAGGGGCAGCGCAGAGCGCTACACTGCGGCAATCGCGCGCCGCGCCCGAGCGTAATCGTCGGCCAGCCATGCAATGAAGTCGGCAGCAGGTTCGACCCGTTTGACCGCGCCAATGCCCTGCCCCGCGCTCCAGATATCGCGCCAGGCTTTCCGATCGGATCCACCGCCCGAGATGTCAACTGCCCCGCGATCCGGGCGCCACAACGATGCCGGGTCCAGTCCGTTGGCCATCACGGAGGGCAGCAAGAAGGACGCATTGGCCCCCGTGAAGCAATTGGCGATCACGACATCCTTGGCCGCGCAATCCACGATCATCTGCTTGAAAGCCGGCTCCGTGTTGGCCTCGGTCGAGGCCAGGAAGGGCGAACCGACATAGGCCAGATCCGCCCCGAGCGCCTCAGCTGCCAATATGGCGCTTCCCGTGGCGATGCAGCCCGAGAGGATCAAGAGCCCGTGCCACCATTCGCGGATCTCCGCCATCAGCGCAAATGGAGACACATTGCCGGTGTGACCACCGGCGCCGGTCGCGACGGCGATGATGCCATCAACCCCGATATCTGCACATTTGCGCGCCTGGCGATCATTGATCACATCGTTGAGCACGATGCCGCCGTAGCCGTGAATGGCATCCACGATCTTCGCACTTGCCGCCAGCGCCAGAACCACGATCGGCACCCGATGCTTGATCGTCAGTTCCAGATCGGCGTCGAGCCTGTCATTCGACTTGTGCGCCACCAGATTGACCGCATAGGGAATCTGACATCCTTCCAGCCCCTGCTCGATCCGTGTCAGGTCATTGTCAAGCTCTGCGCTGGTGCGCGCATTCAGCGCCGGGATCGAGCCGATGATGCCAGAACGACATTGCGCGATCACAAGATCGGGGGTTGACGCGATGAACATCGGTGCAGCCATGACAGGGATCTTCAGGCCGCTGCGCAACCGCTTTGCGACATCCCGATTGGACTTCACGCTGCTTTTCTCCCGCGCGCGGGCATCCACGTTCATCAGACGGGATCCCAAGTGAAGATGTCGGCCGAGCGATGCAGCGGATAGAGATCGTTCGCAAACATCGGAAACACTCGATCGATCACCGTCTCCGGTGTCCACCCTTCCGCTGTGTGCGCGGTCCGGACCGGGCGCGGCTGCGAGAACAGGTAGATCTCGTTGTTGCGGACCCCGAAGATCTGGCCGGTGACATGTGCCGCCGCATCGCTTGCGAGCGCGACCACGAACGGCGCGATCTTCTCCGGCTCCAGTTTCTTCAGGCCGTCGACGCGCCGTTGCTGCTCCGGCGTATTGGTTGGAATGGAATCGATCATGCGGGTCCATGCGAATGGCGCGACGGCATTCGAACGGACGTTGAAGCGCTGCATGTCGAGAGCGATTGATTTCGACAGGCCGACGATGCCCAGCTTGGCCGCCGCGTAGTTGGCTTGCCCGAAATTGCCGACCAGCCCGGATGTCGACGTCATGTGAACGTAAGCACCTGAAGCCTGGGTCTTGAAGAACGGTGCCGCGGCGCGGCTGACGTGGAAGCTGCCCCGCAGATGAACGCTGATGACGGATTCGAACTCCTCCTCCGTCATCTTGTGAAACAGTCCATCGCGCAGATTCCCGGCATTGTTCACGACAGCATCGATCCGGCCGAACGTGTCGATCGCCATCTGCACCATGGATTGAGCGCCCTTCGCGCTTGTGACGCTGTCCGTGTTGGCGACGGCCCGGCCCCCGGTCGCATTGATCTCGTCAGCCACCTCCTTGGCCGGCGTGCTCTCGCCGGCCTCGCCTGCAAGATTGACCCCGAGATCGTTGACCACCACGGCCGCCCCCGCTTTGGCGAACGCCAACGCGATGCCTCGTCCGACCCCACGGCCCGCGCCCGTGACCAGTGCGACCTTTCCGTCCACAATTCCCATAGTGTGCGCCTCAATAGCTTTTTGGCAGGCCAAGAACCTTCTCGGCCACGAACGAGAGGATGAGCTGTTCGGTGATCGGCGCGAGCCGCGTGAGCGAGACCTCGCGATAGAGCCGCTCGACGTGATATTCCTTGGCATAGCCGAAGCCGCCATGGGTCATGACCGCCTGCCAGGCTGCGTCGTGCCCGGCGCGGGCGCCGAGGAACTTCGCCGAATTCGCTTCGGCTCCGCACGGCAGTCCCTGGTCGTAAAGCTCAGCCGCCTTGACCGCCATCAGCCACGCGGATTCGAGATACATCCAATTCTCGGCCAGCGGATGCTGGATGCTCTGGTTCTGCCCGATCGGCCGGTCGAACACGACGCGCTCCTGGGCATAGCGGGTCGCCCTGCGCAATGCATCCTGTCCGATCCCGATCGCCTCCGAGGCGATCAGCACGCGTTCCGGGTTGAGGCTATGAAGGATATACGAGAAGCCCTTGCCTTCCTCGCCGATCCTGTCCTCTTCGGGAATGAACAACCCGTCGATGAAGATCGCATTCGAATCCACGGCTTTACGCGCCATCTTGGGAATGCGCTGGACATCGATCTTGCTGCGATCCAGATCCGTGTAGAAGATCGTGATGCCGTCGGTCGGCCGCGCACAATCCTCGTATTTCGTGGTGCGCGTCAGCAGCATGATCTTGTTGGCGACCTGTGCCGTCGACGTCCACACCTTCTGGCCACGCACGATGTAGCCGCCCTTGACCTTCTCGGCGAAAGTCTTGATCCGCGTCGTGTTCAACCCAGCGTCCGGCTCGGTAAAGCCGAAGCAGCACTGGTCCTTGCCGGCGATCAGCTGCGGCACCCAACGCACCTTCTGCTCGGGCGTGCCTTTCACCACGATCGGATGCGGTCCGAAGAGGTTGATATGAACGGTCGAAGCCGCCGCCATTCCCCCGCCATGGCTTGCCACCTCATGCATCATGATGGCGGCTTCAGTGACACCAAGCCCGGATCCGCCGTACTCCTCGGGCATCGTAATGCCCAGCCAACCGGCCTCGGCCATGGCGCGATGGAATTCATGCGGGAACTTGCCGTCTTCGTCGCGTGCGAGCCAGTACTCGTCATCGAACCGGGTGACGACCGCGCGCACGCCCTCGCGGATCGCATTTCGTTCGTCGTCCGTCGGTAAGGGTCTCGCTTCCGTCATGGGCATATGCTCTTCGCAAACCAGCTGAACCTAGAGAGAAGCCAGCGTCTTTCGCGCGGCCTTCAGGTGGGGAATGTCGTACATCTTGCCGTCGATCCCGAGCGTTCCGGCCCCCGGATTGGCTTCGAACGCCGCGACAATCTTGCGCGCCTGCGCAATCTCGGCCTCGGACGGCGCAAAACACCGGTTGATCACAGGAACCTGGTCGGGGTGAATCGCCACGCGCCCGACGAAGCCGTCTCGTCGCGAGCGACGGCAATCGCGCTCGAGCCCTTCCGAATCCCTGAAGTCCGCAAACAGCGTATCGATCGGCGCGACCTCCGCTGCGGCCGCGGCGAACAAGCATTGCGTCCTTGCCACCTGATACGGCCAGGTCCAGCTCCCGTCGCTTTCCTTGTTGTCGGTCCCACCGATCACCGCAGACAGATCTTCTGCGCCCCAAGTCAGCGCCGCGAGCCGCGGGTGTGCTGGCGCGTAGGAGCCCAGCGCAAACATTGCCCGCGGGGTCTCGGTACAAACCACGGCAATCCGCACCGAACCGCGCTCCATGCCGGACCGCACTTCGAGGGCATCGAGGTAATAAGCGATGCGCTCGATGTCCGCGGCACCGTTGGCCTTTGGGATCAGCAGCCCGTCCAGCCCGGGTTTGACCACCGCGGCCATGTCGTCGAGCGTCAAGCCGGTATCGAGCGCGTTGACGCGTACGAAGAACGCCCAGTCACGGGACGCCTGGCCTTCGAGAAGCTGGCCCACATGACCTCGAGCCGCTGCCTTCTGGGCAGGCGCCACGGAGTCCTCGAGATCGAGGATCAGGGCGTCAGCGCCTGACTCCCGCCCGCGGGCAAATTTACGTTCGGAATCGCCGGGTACGAACAATAGTGAGCGCAGCCTCATTGTCGGGGCACTCGCAACATGAGCGCGGCCCGCTTACAGGTCGCAATGAGTTCGTTCCGCTGGTTATAGCCGCGATGCTCGAAGGTCACGATGCCCTGCTGAGGCCTCGATTTGCTGTCGCGCAGGGCGACCACCGTCGTCTCCGCGCGGATGGTGTCGCCGGCAAAGACAGGTTTCGGAAAGGCGACTTCCTCCCAGCCAAGATTGCCGACGGTCGTTCCCAGCGTAGTCTCCTGCACCGACAGGCCGACGATCAGCCCCAGGGTGAAGATCGAATTGATCAGTGGACGCCCGAATTCGGTGGTTTTCGCGTACTCGTGGTCGATGTGGATCGCCGCAGGATTGTGCGTCAACGTCGAGAACAGAATGTTGTCCATGTCGGTGACCGTGCGCCGCACCTCATGAACGAACTTCTGGCCGATTTCGAACTGCTCGAAATATTTCCCCGCCACTTGCGGTTCCTCCTAATGCAGGCGCCCGAGAATCGAGACCGCCGCGATGCTGTTGAACGGAGCCCCTCCGAGATTGTGCACCAATCCGAGATCAACCGTGCCGCGCTGCCGATCTCCGGCACGCCCAAGCAATTGAGTATAGACTTCGTAAGCCATTCGCAGCCCCGAGGCGCCGACAGGATGACCGAAGCACTTGAGCCCCCCGTCAATCTGACAGGGCTGCGCACCCGCGCGATCGAAACGACCATCCAGAATGTCGAAAGGCGCCCGCCCCTCGTCGGAGAGATTCAGATCCTCCATCGTGACGAGCTCGGTGATCGAGAAGCAGTCATGCACCTCGGTGACCGATAGATCGCGCCGCGGCGCTTCGACACCTGCTTCTGCATAGGCGCGCTTCGCAGCCTGCCGCGTGTTTGCGACGTAACTTCCGTCCCATTCGTCATACTGGAGCTCCCAACCATGGCTAGCGCACAATTGGATTGCCTTGACGGTGACGGGATTGGCGATGCCCAGCCCCTTCGCGATGTCGGGCGTCGTCACGATGGCGCAGGCTGCGCCGTCCGACACGCCGCAGCAATCGAACAGCCCCAGCGGATCGGCGATCATCGGCGCCTTGAGGATGGTCTCCACGTCGACCGCCTTGCGCAGATGCGCCTTCGGGTTCAGCGCCGCGTTCTGGTGGCTCTTCCAGCTCACGTGAGCCATCGCCCGCTTTAGATCGGATTTGTCGATACCGTGACGCGCGGCATAGGCACCGGCCAATTGCGCGAATGATCCCGGCGCCGAGCCGTAGGGCATCCACAGATCGTTGGCCAGGCCCTTGGTCCGGAGCGGCAGTCCGCCGTAACCGGTGTCCTTGAGCTTCTCGACCCCGACCGCAAGCGCGATGTCGACCGCGCCGGCGGCAACGGCATAGCTTGCCGCGCGCAACGCTTCCGAGCCCGTGGCACACATGTTCTCCACGCGCGACACGGGTATGCCGCGCAGGCGAAGCGCGTGCGCGAGCGGCAAGGCGCTGTTGCCGACGTTGATGTCATCGAGAGCGTTGCCCATCCAGGCAGCCTCGATCTGGCTCTTCTCGATGCCGGCGTCGGCAATCGCCTCGACAAAGGCGTCGACCATCAGGTCCTCGGGGCCCTTGTTCCAGTGCTCCCCGAACGACGTGCAGCCCATGCCGATGACGGCGACCTTGTCCTTAATGCCTGTGGCCATGTCTATCCCTCGATGCTGGGACGGTCCGCGGGAGCCGCCTTCCAGAAGTAGGTCCTGAAGCCGCGCCGGGCGTCGCGCGACTTGATGCGCAACAGCGGCCGCACCGCGTCTCCGACCGAAAATCCAAGACTGTCCCCGTCCGTGAACTCCATCATCACGCGCGCGCCGTTGTCGAACTGCACCAGTCCGAACCAGAACGGTGGATCAGGCGTGAAGTTGAGCCGGTCAGCGGTCACCGAGACGATCCTGGCAGTACAGTCGGCCAGTCGAACGTCCTCGAACTGTTCAGGAGCCGCAGCGTCCGGCCGTACCGGAAAGCGGCTTTTCGGAAACTGAACATTGCCCTCGGCGTCGCGGCCGCCGACGAATCCGATCATGTCGCGGCCGTAACGCTCCAGCACCGTCGCCTGGGCCTTCTGCTCGAACTCGGATCGTACGCCCCAATCGAGCTGGACGGCCCCCGTCAAGCTGAGGAAGCGCATGTAGTCATCGAATGCCACCCCTTTGCTCAGTAGCGCCGCCGCTTCGCGCGCGCCCGGCATCTCGCCCGTGAGCTGGAACACCATCGCATCGCAGCCACTGCCGAACCCGGCCAGCAGGACGAGATCTCCCTCGCGCGCGCCCGCGCAAGCCACGGCAAACGCGAACAGCGCGTGCGCCGCTCCGAGATCACCCACGGCTTGCGCCAGATCAGCCGCGACATTCGGAGCAGTCACCCCCGTCAACCGCGAAATCTCGCGCCAGCATCCCGCAAGCGGCTCGTGCACCGCTGCGCGCGCGATCTCCGAGGGCGCGACCCCCGCCGCAGCGCAGGCGGCCTCGATCGTCGGCGCGATCACTTTCCCAATTGCGGCGTCGCGGACGAATCGTTCCTCATACGCATAGGATTGCGGACGCTCCCGGGATGCGTAGATGTCAACGAGGTCATGAGACAGGCTCGCGTGGCCGAGCAATTGCGCGGCGCCGCGATCAGAGACGAACGCAGCCGCGCCGCCATCGCCGTCGGATAGGTGCTGCGAACTGCCAGCGGTCGCCGGCCGCTTCTCCCCGGCTGCGATAAGCGTATCGCCACGGCCCAGCAAGGCATCGCGAAGCGCCGACACCGCACATCGGCGCGAGCCGGCCACGTCAGCAGTGCGCACGCTGGGATCGAGGGCGAGCGCATCGACGAGCAATGTCGCTTGCGATCGCTCGATAAACGGCGCGGACGTCGACGCGAAAATCACGGCCTGAGGCCGCGGCAATCCACGCGCCGCCTCGACGGCGAGCGTCAACGCGTCTTCGTCCCACCCGGCAACGGCACGCCGACCGGACGGCCTGCCGCCTAATCCCGAAAATTTGAGAGCTTTACCGGCAGCGGCGCGCTCCAGCCGCAGCAGCGGGGCATAAGCTCCAACTGCGGCAACGAAGCGCCCAGTCCGAGATTGACTTGGCGTAGTGGGCAATTTCCGTCCCTCGTTTGTAGGCGCGCAACTTGACAGCAATGCCCAATCTTGTAAATAGGTTTACGAATTTTTCGGGCCAACGTCAAAAAAGGCCATAAACGGAGGCTTTGCCCTATTATGAGCATGGATATCTTTCGGCCCGATGCGTTGGCCGGGAAGTCGATCCTGGTTACCGGCGGGGGCAGCGGTCTCGGCAAGGAGATCAGCAAGGCGCTGGCGGACCGGGGAGCCACCGTTCACATCTGCGGGCGACGCGCCCAGGTGCTGGAAGCCGCGGCCCGCGAGATCGCGTCGTCGGACAAGGCAAAGATTTACACGCACGTTTGCGACATCCGCGATGCCGACCAGGTCGACCAGATGATGGAGGCCATCTGGAGCGTCGGCCCCCTCACCGGTCTCCTCAACAACGCTGCCGCCAATTTCATCGCACCGACCAAGGAACTCAGCCCGCGCGGATTTCGCGCCGTCACCTCCACCGTCATGGACGGCAGCTTCCACGTCACCTTGGCGGCCGGCAAGCGATGGATCGCAGGCGGCCTCAAAGGCTCCGTGGTCAGCAATCTCGTAACCTGGGTCTGGACCGGATCGGCCTTCGTCGTCCCCTCCGCCATGGCGAAAACCGCGCTGCACGCAATGACGATGTCCCTTGCGGTCGAATGGGGCCCTTACGGCATCCGGCTCAACGCCACCGCGCCGGGACCGTTTCCAACCGAGAGCGCCTGGGAAAAGCTCAATCCGTTACCTGACACCAAATCCAGCGCGACCAGTGCCGATACCGTTCCGATGCGCCGGTTCGGCCAGATGCGCGAACTGCAAAGCCTCATCATCTTTCTGATGTCGGACGCCTGCGAATACCTGACCGGGCAAACAATCGCGATCGATGGCGGTCAACATCTCGCTGGACCTGGGACGTTCGCCGACCTGTCGGTGCTCACGGACGAGCAGTGGAAGGCCGCGCGTGATGCGATCGTCAAGTCGACCGAGCGCGACAAGTCACAACGGGCCTAAGGCAGAGACAGGCAGGCGGGCAGAGCACCAATGATCGAGCGCTCCATTTTTCGCGAAGAACATGAGATCTGGCGCGCGACGGTTCGTCGTTTCGTCGAGAAGGAGATCGTGCCGTTCCACGCCAAGTGGGAGGAAGACGGCATCGTTCCCCGGGACCTCTGGCTCAAGGCAGGCGCGGCCGGCCTCCTCTGCTGCACGGTGCCTGAAGAGTTCGGCGGCGCCGGCCTCGACTACCTATTCGACGTCGTCGTGTTCGAGGAATTGTGGCGCGTCGGGGCGAGCGGTCCTGGCTTCCTCATCCATACCGATCTCGTCGCGACCTACATCCTCTCGTTCGGCACCGACGAACAGAAGCGCCACTGGCTGCCCAAGATGGTCCGAGGCGAAGCCATCGGTTCATTGGGCATGACCGAGCCGCACGCTGGCAGCGATCTTAAGGCGGTCCGTACCCAGGCCGTACGCGACGGCAACGAGTATGTGATCAACGGCCAGAAAGTCTTTATTTCCAACGGCCAGCTCTGCGACGTGATCGTGCTGGCGACCAAAACGGATACGTCCGCCGGCGCGAATGGGATTACGCTTTTCCTCGTGGAATCCAATCGCGAGGGCTTCCAGCGCGGACGCAACCTTGAAAAACTTGGCATGAAGGCGCAGGACACGTCCGAGCTATTCTTCGACAACGTTCGGGTGCCCCCCGCCAACATGCTCGGCTCTGAGGGGCGCGGCTTTCAGCACATGATGACCAAGCTGGCGCAGGAACGCCTCGCCCAGGCGATCCGCTCCGCGACGGTCACCGAGACCGTGATCGGATGGACGGTCGACTACACGACCGAGCGCAAGGCATTCGGCCAGACCATCGCCGATTTTCAAAACACCCAGTTCGTTCTCGCCGATCTGAAGGCCCGGGCCACCATGGCCAGGGTGTTCACCGACAGATGCATCGACCTGTTCATCTCCGGAAAGCTGGATGCCGTCGATGCCGCCATGGCCAAGATGGTCACGTCGGAGCTGCACTGCGAGGCCGTCGACAAATGCCTGCAGCTTTTCGGCGGATGGGGCTATATGTGGGAATACCCGATCTGCCGGGCTTATGCCGACGCACGCGTCGTCAAAATCGCCGGCGGTTCGATCGAGGTGATGAAGACCATCATCGCGAGAGAAATGTTCAAGGACCGCCCGAAATCGAGGGCCCGGCGCGAATGACGACGGAATGGCGCGCCGCCCCGGAACTCGACCAAGGGCGGTCGCATCCGTAAGGACCTTCGATGGCTAGAGATCTCAATTCAAGCCTCCGCTTCGGCTTCCTCATTCACGACGTCTCGCGTCTGCGACGGGTCGTCGTCGACAGGTCGCTGAAGCCACTCGGCATCACCCGTTCTCAATGGTGGGTGCTCGCCTTCCTTTCGCGGCGTGATGGCATGACACAAACTGCCCTTGCAGCAGATCTTGATCTGACAAAAGTAGCGATCGGCGGTCTGCTCGATCGCATGGAAGCTGCTGGCTTCATCGAACGTCGCGCCGACCGAAATGATGGGCGCGCCCGACGCGTGTATCTGACCCGCGCCGGCGCAAAGATGGTTAACACCATTCGCGAACACGTCGAAGCGGTCGAGCTTGAAATTCTAAGCCGCGTACCTGAGGAGCAACTGAACCAGGCGGCGGATACGCTGCGCACACTCAAGGATACGCTGCTCGAGATGCTGGGCGGTGAAGCCGAAGAGGCCGAAGGCGCCGAATTGGACCTCATGGGATGAAACACGGAGACTTGCGATGCGTGGATTGAAAGACAAGGTAGCGATCGTCACGGGCGGAGGACAAGGCATAGGCCGCGCGCTTAGCCTTCGCCTGGCGCAGGAAGGATGCAAGGTCGCCATTTTCGATCTCAAGCCTGAAGCCGGCGCCGAGACCGCCAAGCTGGCGGGTGCGGGCACCACCATCAAGACCTACGAGCTCGACGTCGGCGATTACGCGGCGGTCAAGGATGCCGTGGGCAAGGTTGAAGCCGAACTCGGTCCGATCTGGGCCCTCGTCAACAACGCCGGCTGGGACAAGCCGATGCCCTTCCTCGCGACTGACCAGGCGCTCTGGGACAAGATCATTCGCATAAATATGCTTGGCCCGCTCAATACCCACCACGTGGTTGCGCCGCTCATGGTCGAACGCCGGGCCGGGCGCATCATCAACATCGCGTCGGATGCGGCCCGCGTCGGCACCAGCAACGAGGCCGTCTACTCGGCCTGCAAGGGTGGCCTGATCAGCTTCACCAAATCGGTGGCACGCGAACTCGCCAGCAAGGGCGTCCTCCTCAACGCGGTTTGCCCCGGCCCGACCAATACGCCGATGATGGCGGCCGTTCTCGGCGAAGGCGAGCAGGCGGTGAAGTGGAAGGACGCGATGGTTCGCGGCATCCCGCTCAAGCGGATGGGTGAGCCGGAGGATTACGCAGGTATCGTCGCATTTCTCGCCTCCGACGACGCTGGCTTCATGACCGGACAGACCATCTCGGTCGCCGGCGGCATGAACATGATCTGACCGCGACCGCGGTCTTTCCCATCAAGACTTTCGACCCAGCAGCGCGCCTTTTCGTGCGCGCAAGAGAGGAAACCATGACCAATCTGCCGACATTCGAAGACATCATCTACGAAAAGCGCGACCGCGCCGCCTGGGTCATCATCAATCGCCCCAAGCTCTACAACGCCTTCCGCGCCAAGACGATCGACGAGCTCATCCGCGCGTTCCAGATTGCCGGCGACGACAAGGGCGTATCGAGCATCGTTCTGACGGGCGCAGGCGACAAGGCCTTCTGCACCGGTGGCGATCAAAGCGCGCATGAAGGCCAGTATGACGGCCGCGGCATCGTGGGTCTGCCCATCGACGAATTCCAGTCGATCATCCGCGACGTGCCGAAGCCGGTGATCGCTCGCGTGAACGGCTTTGCCATCGGCGGCGGCAACGTTTTCGCGACCCTATGCGATCTCACCATCGCGGCGGACACCGCCGTTTTTGGCCAGGTCGGACCAAAGGTCGGATCGGTCGATCCGGGTTGGGGCACCGCCCTGCTTGCCCGGCACGTCGGCGACAAGCGCGCCCGTGAGATCTGGTATCTGAACGAGCGCTATAGCGCGCAGCAAGCCTATGACATGGGCCTGGTCAACAAGGTCGTGCCGGCGGCCGAACTCGACGCAGCGGTCAAGGTCTGGACGGACACGCTTGCGGAGCGGTCACCCACTGCGCTCGCTCTCGCCAAACGGTCGTTCAATGCCGACAGCGAGAACATCCGCGGCATCAGCATGGCTTCACTTTACTCCGTGAAGCTGTTCTACGAGACCGAGGAATCGAAGGAAGGCGTCCGCGCGTTCAACGAGAAGCGCAAACCCGACTTCCACAAATACGCGAAGTGATCGACCGGAGAGCGAACGTGGCGCCTCGTCGCTTTGAGCCCGCTTCGCTCGCCTCCGTCCTGCCTCCGGACGGGCGTACCCTCGTGGTCGCCTGTTCCGGAGAATCCCTCCTTCTCGCCGACGCGGTGATGTGCGCCGGCGAGACCCTCGGTGCCATGACGTTCACCGGCATCTTTGTCCCCGGCTTGAACACTCGGACATATCTCGCCAATCCGCGCTGCCGGGTCGAGACGTTCTTCATGACGCCCGAGCTCAGGGCTGCTGGCGGCGCGGTGTCGTTCTTTCCTCTTTGCTATGGCGACATCCTCGCGCGCTTGCGGACCGTGCAGATAGACGCTGCGCTGTTCATGGTCGCTCCGCCCGATGACAACGGCATGTGCAGTTTCGGTCCCATCGCGGATTTCCTTGCGGACATCTGGCCTCGCATTCCCGTTCGGATTGCGCACATCAATCCGCTGATGCCGAGAACGCATGGCCATCACGGCATTCCCCTTTCCGAACTGACAGCGGTGATCGAGGCAGAACAGCGGCTGCTCGGCTTCAGCGAGGGGACGCCTGACCCGGTTGCCCAAACCATCGCCAGCCATGTCGCTGGATTTATTCCGAACGGCGGGACCGTACAGACAGGACTCGGAAAGATCCCGACCGCCGTCCTGCGCGCTTTGACCCGCCACCGCGATATCAGAATCCATTCCGGACTGATCGGAGATGCCGTCCTCGATCTCGCCGACGCAGGCGCCCTCGCCTCCGGCTGTGCTGTCACCGGCGGCGTCGCCATCGGCTCTCAACGGCTCTATTCCGCCGTCTCGAGCCCCTCCTTCGCGTTCACGCCCGTCTCGAACACCCATGGTCCGAGGGTCGTCGCCGATATCGATCGGTTCGTGGCGGTCAATTCTGCGATCGAAGTCGACCTGTTCGGCCAGGTCTATGCCGAAATGACGGCTCAAGGCCTCATTTCGGGGCCGGGCGGCGCCTCGGACTTCGCGCGCGGCGCCTGGTGTGGTGGTGGCCTGCGCATCATCGCACTTCCTGCGACTGCCGCTGGTGGCACCATCAGCCGTATCGTTGGACCGAATGGCGGCGCCGGCCCCGTATCGCTCGGACGCATGGACACCGACATCATCGTCACCGAGAACGGCGGGGCCGACCTCCGCGGACTCTCTCATCGCGGCCGGGCCGAAGCCCTCATCGGGATTGCCGCCGAACATCATCGCGATACTTTGTCGAACAGCTGGACCGCCTTCGAGTCCAGATTCTAAGTGGGAGGATACACTTCATGGCGAAGAACAAAGTCATCATCAGTTGCGCCATCACCGGCTCCATCCATACGCCGTCGATGTCGCCGCATCTGCCGGTAACCGCAGAACAGATCGCGAGCTCAGCCCTCGAGGCGGCCGACGCCGGCGCCGCCATCGTCCATCTGCATGCCCGCAATCCCGAGGACGGCCGGCCAGATCAGAGCCCCGAAGCGTTCGAGCCGTTTCTGCGAGTCATCAAGCAGTCGTCGAACGTGGTCGTGAACCTCACGACGGGCGGCTCGCCGTACATGACGGTCGAGGAACGCGTTCGTCCCGCGGCCAAGTGGCGGCCTGAGGTTGCTTCTTTGAATATGGGCTCGATGAATTTCGGGCTCTTCCCGATGCTGAAGCGCTACAAGGAGTTCAAGCACGACTGGGAGCCGGCCATGCTCGAAGGCTCCCACGATCTGGTCTTCCGAAACAGCTTCAAGGACATCCGCTATGCGCTTGAAACGTTGAATGCGACCGGAGCGCGCTACGAGTTCGAGTGTTACGACACCAGCCATCTCTACAATCTGCATTACTTCTTCACCGAGGGCCTGGTTCAGGCGCCTCTCTTTATCCAGACCTGCTTCGGCCTGCTCGGCGGCATCGGCGCGCACCCCGATGATGTCATGCACATGAAACGTACGGCCGATCGCCTGTTTGGAAACTCCTACCGCTGGTCCGTGCTTGGCGCAGGTCGCAATCAGATGCCCGTCGCGGCCATGGCTGCGTCCATGGGCGGGCACGTCCGTGTCGGCCTCGAAGACAGCTTGTGGGTCGGCGCCGGTCAGCTCGCGACCTCGAATGCGGCGCAGGTGCGCCAGGTTCGCAAGATCATCGAAGGCCTTGGCCTGGAAGCGGCGACCGCCGACGAGGCTCGGGAAATCCTCTCGCTCAAGGGTGGCGACCGGGTCGGATTCTGATCGCCCCGTACGCCTCGCTCCCCTCAAGAAGACAAGGGAATACTCCATGACGCTGGCTCCGCCCAAGCTCGAGCAGTTCCGGCTCGAATTGAAAGACAACGGCCTCGCTCACTTCATATTCGACGCGCCCGGCCGCACGATGAACGTGTTTTCGGAAGCCGCCATCGTCGAGCTCGGCGCATTCGCCCGCTGGCTCGCGCAGAGCGACGTACGAGGCGTCGTCGTTCGATCCGGCAAGAGCAGCGCATTCTGCGCCGGCGCCGATCTCACCGAACTCGGCGTCGCCTACGACATGATCATGGCGAAGCCTGCTCACGCTCGGTTCAATGCCGCTTACGATCATTTCTTCCGCCTGAGCCTGGCCATTCGCGCCTTGGAAAGCTGTGGCAAGCCCGTCGCGTCCGCAATCGCGGGGCTCGCCCTCGGCGGTGGCTGCGAGCTCGCGCTCGGAACGCACTACCGCGTGCTGACCAACGATCCGCGGGCCGCGCTCGGCCTGCCTGAATCCCTGGTCGGCCTGTTGCCGGGCGGAGGCGGTACTCAGCGCCTGCCACGGCTGATCGGCGTCGAACGCGCTCTCCCGGTGCTTCTGGAGGGCGCAAGGCTCTCAGGCACGGCAGCTCTGGAAGGTGGGCTGGTCGACGCGCTCGTCGCCCCTGGCGAAGAAGTGGCGGCCGCGGAATCGTGGCTGCTCTCGACGCCGACCGCTCAGCAACCGTGGGATCGCGCGGATTGGAAGGATCCGTCGTCGCTCGAGGTGAGCAAGCTTCTCGGCCCCGTCCGCGAGCGCGTGCTTGCGGAAACGCTCGGGCACTATCCAGCGCCCCTTGCGATCCTCGATTGCGTCGAGTTCGGCCTGACGCAATGTTTTGATGGCGCCATTCGCAGCGAAATGGCGATCTTCTCCCATCTGATCCAACGAGCCGAAGCTCGCAACATGATCCAGACCCTTTTCCTCGGTCGAACCGATCATGATCGGATGGCAAAGTCCGGCGAACGACCTGCCTTCATCGCAGATTTCGTCACCACGACGAAATCGGTACTTGAGGAGGCAAGCCCCAGCGACGAACTCCTCGCGACGCTCGGTTTCACGCGGCCCGGTTTGCCAAGTGTTCCGGCGCTTCGCCGCAACGCGGGCGCTGGCTATTGGCTGAACCAATCAGATCCGGATCCTCGGCGCCAGCCCGCGCTGGCACTGATGCAGCGCCTGAGCCAGGCGGTCCTCCCGCTGACATTCAATTTGACCGCAGAGCAGCTTCGCATGGCGGACTACGCCGTCGTACGCGAGCTCGGTTATCCCGCCTATCTGGGCGGCCCGTGTGCTTTCGGCCAGCGCGAATCCCCTGCGTCCTAACGATCGATCAAGGACCGCTGATCCAACGCCTCAAGCGTCGCCAGCGGGCGCGAAGCACGAAGCTCGCGTCCCGTCCTAGAGATCGCTATAGCTCGGCTCCCGCTTTTCCCGGAACGCCGCCACGGCTTCGCGGTGGTCGGCCGTTTCGAGCAGCATGACCTGCTGACGGTCTTCCATCGCGAGCGCGGCCTCCAGGCCCGGCGCGTCGATCAGCGCGTTGAGCGTCTGCTTTGTCATGCGCAAGCCCATCGGCGCTGTCCGCAGCAGGTCGCCGGCATAGGCCAAGCCCGTGGCCAGCAGTTGATCGGCCGGCACGACGTCGCTGACCAATCCAACCGCCTTGGCTCTTTCGGCCTCGATAAATCGGCCGCTCAGCAGCAGCTCCGAAGCCACGGACAATCCGATCAATCGCGGCAGCAGATAGCCCGACCCCATGTCGCAGCCGCCGACGCCGACGCGGATATAAGCGGCGTTCATCCGAGCGTGCGGCGAGGCGAAGCGGACGTCGGCGGCGAGCGCCAGGGAAAAGCCGGCTCCGCACGCCGCACCCTGAACCAGTGCGACGATGGGCTGAGGACAGCTCCTCATCAGCCGAATGATACCGGAGTATTGCTGCTGCATTCGCAGCTGGCGCTGCGGCCGCCCCTCTCCAGGCTTGGCGAAAGCCTCTGAACCAAGCTCCGCGCCGGCGCAAAATGCGCGGCCGTTGGCACGAAGGATCACCACGCGTGTCCTGAGCTTGTCGTGCACTGAAGAAAAGTAGGTGGTTAGCTCCGCGGCCATCGCCGGCGTCACCGCATTCAGCGCATCGGGCCGGTTCAACGACACGATGTCGATCCCGGGCCGCTCCTCGATCATGATCGTGGTGAAATTGTTCGCCGTTGGCTCGCTCATCGATATCCTCCCTCTCTCGTCCTTCTACGCGCATACCTCATCCGATGATGCCGGCGCCGCGCAACGACTCGATCCGCTCCGACGACATGCCGAGTTCGGACAGCACTTCGTCCGTATGCTGGCCGAGCTCAGGCGGCGGCTTTCCCGCCGTCCGCGCCTGGCCGTTGATGCGGACAGGGTGTGCCACGCCCTTCAGATGCCCGGCCGCGGCATGATCATATTCGACGATGATCCCACTGGCGTCGGTATGCGGATGGCTCAGCACTTGGGCGAGCGAGTTGATCGGCGAACAGGGCACGCCGGCCGCCGCCAGCACCTCGTTCCACGCCGCGGCAGAGCGCGACATCAGCGCCTTCTGCACAAGGCGGAGCGTCTCTGCCCTGTTTTGAACTCGATCGGCATTGGTCCGGAAAC
Organism: Bradyrhizobium cedriense; assembly: GCF_054602315.1. Classification (NCBI taxonomy): domain Bacteria; kingdom Pseudomonadati; phylum Pseudomonadota; class Alphaproteobacteria; order Hyphomicrobiales; family Nitrobacteraceae; genus Bradyrhizobium; species Bradyrhizobium cedriense. The sequence continues at coordinate 860,930 of NZ_JBTSWB010000003.1, forward strand.
GCGGGTCGTTCACGATCTCCGTGAGCCCCACAACGCCGCAGAACTTCCGCCACAGATTGTCGTTCGCCACGCCGATCATGATCGGCCCGTCGCCGGTTTCGAAGGCCTGATAGGGACACAGCGACTCGTGGCTCGAACCGCATTTCGCCGGCTGGACCCCGCGCTCCCAAAAGGTCTGCAGGTTATAGCCAAGCAGCCCCATCGCGGTCTCGAACAGCGACACCTGAACCGTTCCGCCTTGCCCGGTCTTCTCCCGTGCATAGAGCAGCCCGAGAATCCCGCTGAATGCATGCACACCGGTCATCTGGTCGATCGGCGAGATCGGGCTGCGGATATATCCTCCGCCCTCGTCGCCCGTCATCGCCATGATGCCGCAAAAGGCCTGAAGGATCACATCATAGCCGGGCGCATTCTTCAAAGGACCACTTCGGCCGAAGCCCGAGATGCTGCAATGGATCAGTCGTTCATTCAGCGGACGCAGTGTCGCAGCATCGATTCCGAGACGCTCGGCAACGCCCGAGCCGAAGCTCTCGATCGCCACATCAGCCCTCCTCGCCAGTTCATGCGCGATTTTCCGACCGCGGTCGGTCTTGAGATCGATGGCGATGCTGCGCTTGTTGCGGTTCGCGCTGAGAAACACCGTTCCGAAGCCTGGCGCAGGAAATGGGGGCCATCCCCGGGTTTCGTCGCCCTGCCCCTTCATTTCGACCTTGATGACATCCGCCCCAAGGTCGCCGAGATACTGGCTGCATAGCGGGCCCGCCAGCACCTTGGAGAAATCCAGCACCTTGATCCCTGCGAGAGGCTTCGACATGGACATGTCCTCAATGATCCGCGCCGTCCATTGATACGCTGGCGTACTTGATCTGTAAATCACGCATCAGGAAGCGCATGCATGCGATGGCCGCACGGCGATCCGTAGCGGGCTCAGTCTCCTGCAATCTCGCTTGAAAACATCAAGATGAGCGACGAGACATCGGAAGCAGCGGCGTACCCTCCACTCGCTTGACACATTAGTTCACTACTATACCATATTCCAAAACAATGACGGTCCAACCTGCCGCTCGCGGGTTGCTGCCGGAGAAGCGCATCTGGGACGGACCATGAAAATCATTCTTGTGCGCCACGGCCGGCCGGACGAGAACGATTCCGCGAACCCCGGCGATCCGCCCTTGAACAACGACGGACGGCGGCAAGCGGGCGCCATCGCCGACCTTCTCAGTTTAGAAACCATCGACCGCATCGTCGCGAGCCCGTTGCGGCGCGCTCGGCAAACGGCGGAGCCCCTGGCGCAACGCATCGGCAGGCGAATCGACGTCGTCGACGGCTGGGCCGAGGCTGACCGGTTCGGTGCGCGATATCGCTCCACTGAAACGCTGCGCGGTCTGGGGCAGGAAGAATGGAAGCGCTTCCTGACAGACCCGATCCGCTACCTCGGAGGAGATCCCAATCGTTTCCAGGCCGAAGTCCTCGGTGCCCTCAATACCATCGCCGCCGAAGGCCACGCAACACAGAAGGTTGCGATCTTCACTCACGGCATGCCCATCAACGTCGTGCTCTCGCAGGCACTCGCATTGAACGGCTTCGTGCATTTCCTTCCAGGTTACGGCTCGGTCACCCGCCTCCGCCTGCGCAGCGACGGAGGCATCGGCATCATCAGCATCAACGAGAGCGCTCACCACGCACTCGCGACGCCGATAGCATCAACAGGCTCATGAGGAGTTCCAGGTGATTTCGTTTGAACTGAGCGAGGAACAGGAGATCGCCCGCTCGGCCGCCTCCGGCCTGGCGCGATCCACGCTCGCGCCAGCTGCCCGCGCCGCGGATGAAGCCGCGCAAATTCCTTCCTCCACACTCAATGAGGCCTGGGCGCTGGGCATCGTACAGGCGGTTGCCGACCCCGCTTTTCGGACAATGGAGCAGCCGACCGTCTTGAACGCGCTCGTCCTCGAAGAACTCGCGGCCGGAGACGCAACCGTGGCGACCGCCATCGCCGCGTCCGTCGGCTTCGCCAAGGCCGTCGCCGAGCAAGGGTCCGATCGGCAGCGCGAAGAATTGCTCCCGTCGTTCGTCTCGGACATTCCGCGATTTGCTGCGGTGGTCGAGCTCGACGGCCCCTTGCCCGACGACACGGCGGCGAGGGCCAGCGTCACGCGAACAGCCGATGGATTTCGGCTGCGAGGCGGTGCGACAATGGTGCTGCTCGCAAAGCCCAGCACTCACCTGCTAACGCTGGTCAAGTGCGATGGCCGCGACGAGGCGCTCATTGTCCCGCTCGATACGGACGGCGTGCGCGTCTCGAAAATCGATGGCACGCTTGGGCTGCGCGGCCTCGATTGGGCATCGGTCGCATTCAACGGCGTTACGGTTCCCGCATCCATGCGTCTCGGCGGGACTGCCGGCGCCAATGTCCAGCGTATCCGCGACGCGTCCCGGATCGCCCTCTGCGCGATGCTTTCAGGACTGTCACGCGCCGTGTTCGACTTCGCTCTTCCCTACACCAAGACCCGCATCGTCCACGGCGAGGCCATCGCCCGCAAGCAGGCCATCGCATTCAAGCTGGCGGACATGCATGTCGCGATCGATGCGATGCGCTGGATGGGACTGAAGGCGGCAGCCGAACTGGATAGAAGCCCCGAGGCGCCGCGCAGCGCACGCCTGGCGCAGCTCTATGCGAGCGATGCCGCCATGCGCATCGCCGATGAGGGCGTGCAGCTGTTCGGTGGCCACGGCTTCGTCCGCGACCTTCCGCTGGAGATGTGGTACCGCAACGCCCGCTCCCTGTCGGTTCTCGATGGCCTGGTCGGCGCATGACTGGCGGAATTCGGAGAGACCCCTCATGATCAGCTTTGAGTTCACTGAGCGCGACCGCCAATTGATCGAAGAGGCACGTCGTCAGGCAAAGTTGGCGGCCAAGTATGCCCGCGATTTCGAGAACGCCGAGGACAGCCTTCTGCCGCACGCATACCCAGAAGCGGACGAATGCCCCGACGTGCGAGCTCTGCTCGAGGCCTTTGTCCATGAGACCAGCGGCCACAAGATCATCAACGCGCTCCTGTACCTCGAAGATTGGTACGGTGGCGTTCCACTCCGCGAGCATAGATATTCGCTCGGCAACACCGTGCTGAAGATCGCCGGAACGGCCGAGCAATATGACCGTTGGCACGACTGGACCATCGCGATCGGGTTGACCGAACCGGTTGGCGGTTCCGATCCGGCTTCGGTGAGGACCACGGCGCGATTCGATCCGGTCAGCCGCAACTGGGTCATCAACGGCGAGAAGATTTTCATTACCTACGCTGAAGGATGCGACGCGGTCCTCGTCCTCGCGCGCGTGCTGCATCCAGATCAGCCGCAGCGCCTGTCCACCTTCATCGTCGAAAAGGGCACACCGGGATTCAATGTCGGCCCTCAGATCCGGAAGATGGGCATCCGTTGGGAAGATACCGCGGCGCTTTCCTTTGTTGATTGCCCGGTTCCGGCCTTCAATCATGTCGATGGCGACCTGAAGAAGACGCTCCAATCGTTCAGCGAATCCCGTCCGGTCGTCGCGGCTTACGCTCTGGGCGTTTCGCGGGCGGCGCTCGACTACACCTGGATCCAGCTTGGCAACGCCGGCGTCAAGCCCGACTACAATGCGCGGCTGGCGACGCAACCGATGGCGGCCGCCCGCCTCCTGTCTCTGGAAGCCGAATGGGAAGCGACCTGGCTCACCGTGGTCCGTGCCAAGTGGATCGAGCAGCGAGAGGGGCCGGGCAAGGTCGACTCGTCCATGGCCAAAGCCATGGGCGGGATGCTGGCACGCCGCGTCACCCAGGCCTGCATCGACGTCCTCGGCGCCGCGGGCCTGTCCGCCGCCGGTCCCCTGGAAAAGCTGTTCCGCGATGCGCGGATCTTCGACATCTACGAGGGGACCGGGGAAATCCAGCGGCTAATCATCGCCCGCCATATCCTCGGCTATTCGCCCAAAGAGCTTAACTAAAGGGAAGCGCGCGCATCGCTATACCCTCCAGCCTGGCCCTGGAGGGCTGAGGGCCGTTTCTTGATCGCCCATTAAAATACGCTAGTGTATGGTATGAGCTCAGCGGTCCCCTCGGGCCTGCTCCAGGGGACACTGGATGGTTGATCAGCCGGCTTGGGATCTGCGACTCGGATACCTCATTCATGACGTGTCGCGACTGAGGAGGATGATGTTCGATCGCGCCCTTGCGCCGCTCGGAATTACCCGTTCGCAATGGTGGGTGCTGGCGTTCATTTCCCGCAAGGACGGCCTGCCCCAGGTCCAGTTGGCCAACGAGCTCGATGTCGGCAAGGTTGCGGTGGGTGCCCTGATCGACCGCTTGGAATCGTCGGGATTTGTGGTCCGTCACCCCGATCCGGTCGACCGGCGTGTCAAGCGCGTCTTCGTGACCAAGCAAGCCAAGGGCTTCCTCGAACGAATCCGCAAGGAGACCGACAAGTTCAACGCCAGCATCGCCAAAGGCATCGACCGCAAGGCTCTGGAAGCCGCCTCCCACGCCCTACTGGCCATGAAGCACAACCTGCTCGCCTTGTCTGACGTCAACGCGTCCAACGGAGCAAAGGAGGAGCCGGTCACCAAGCCGAAGCCGCGACGGCGGCGGCGCGCCTCCTAGTCTCCCCCCGAGTCCAGCGCCGGCCTAGCGTGGCTTATTACTGTCGGCATCGAGAAGATGCCATGTCGATTCTTCGAACCGCATCAACCGCCAGTTCTTGATGGGAGCGAAGTCGTCCGGCGACGTATGCAGGCGAATTCCGGGCAACAGCATCCCAAGCTCGACATCCTTGAGATTTGCCGCAACTCTCATGACGTTCTCTCGCGAGAGATCATCGCCGCACTGCTTCAGCACATGAACCAGTGCCTGTGCCGTATTGTAGCCGTTGACGATCAACGTATCGCTGCGGTCCGCGGCAGGAAGATACTGGTCCACGAATTCACTGAATGCGACAAACCCGGCGTCGGCTTTCCACGCTGGGTCGTTCGGATCCTTGAAATAAGCCGCGGAAATCGCGCCCTGAGCGGTCTCGATGCCCGCTGGCTTGATCACGCTCCCGATTGAGGCCGATACGTAGCTCAGAATGTGCAACGGTTGCCAACCGATCTCCGCCATCCGCTTGAGGACTTGGGCGGCGAACTTCGGCGTTGCGACGTCGAGCAGCACGTCGGCGCCAGTCGCCTTCAGCTTGACGAGATGAGAGTCAATGGTCGGCTCCGATACGTCGAACGGCTCTTCAGTGACGATCATCGATTGCGCTTTCAGGCCTAGCCCTCGCTTCAGTCCCCGAACGTAGTCCCTGCCGAGATCATCGTTCTGAAACAGGATCGCGATCCTTGCCTCGGGCCGATGTTCCAGAAGATACTTCGCGTAGAATTCCGCCTCGGTCTCGTAGCTGGGCGTGAATCCGATCGTCCACGGGAAATTCCTGGGATCGTTCCACTTCGCAGCTCCGCTCGACACGAACAGTTGCGGCACTTTCTTCGCGTTAAGGTACTTCTGAACGGCGGAGTTCGTTGCCGTTCCCATGGCGTTGAACACCAACAGCACCTCGTCGCTCTCGACCAGCCGGCGCGTCTGCTCGACGGTCTTAGGCGGCGAGTAGCCGTCGTCATACGACAGAAACGTGATCTTGCGGCCGTTGATACCACCCTCCTCGTTGATTTTCCTGAAATAGGCCGCCTCCGTCTTGGCGACCATGCTGAAGGCAGACGCCGGTCCACTATAGGGCGAAGTGTTTCCGATCTTGATCTCGGTGTCGCTGACGCCGGGTCCGTATCTCTTGTCAGCAGCCAAGACCCACCCGCAGGAAACGATCGTAGCCATCGCGATGCAGACAGCAGCTAGGCGATTTCGTCCGAAGGTTCGGGCTTTCGTTCCGACGGCCGCGTCCCATGACAGTGCGCCCGGCACCGACCGTTGATCGAGACCTCGCATGACATTGCTCCCACCCGCAGCGCACTTACATCAGCCACTTTATTTAGTACACTATCGTACTATAAGGAGCCTTTCTTGGAAGCAACTGCCAACCTGCGCAATCTGGAGCATCACGTGAACTTGGAAGCCGTCCGCAATTTCCGCTTCAACTCCGTCTCCCAAGACTTCAGCCGCCGCGACACGATCCTGTACGCACTCGGTCTCGGCTTCGGCTCCGATGCGCTCGATCCCGACCAATTGCGTTTCCTGCTGGAAGACAGGCTCGTGGCCGTCCCGTCGATCTGCTGCGTTCTTGCGCATCCTGGCCGTTGGGTCGCAGCGCCCGAACTGGCCATCGACTGGATCAGGCTGTTGCACGGAGAGCAGACTTTCGAGATTCACCACCCGATTCCGCCCGAAGGCTCCGTCAAGGGCGACTATCAAATTGCGGCGGTCGAGGACAAGGGCGTGGACAAAGGAGCCATTCTTCACCTCGTGAAAACCCTGAGCGACGCAGCGACGGGAACACGCCTCGCAACCGTCCGCTCGGTGCTGTTCCTTCGCGGCGATGGCGGCTGCGGCGGCTTTGGCGACCCGGGCCAGTCCGCCGGGCCGCTGCCGGGCAGTCCGCCGGCGCTCACACTGGAAATTCCGACGCTGCCGCAGTCGGCGCTGATCTACCGGCTCAGTGGCGACTACAACCCCATTCACGCCGATCCGGAGGCTGCCCGCAAGGCGGGGTTCGAACGGCCCATCCTGCACGGCCTCTGCACATTCGGGGTCGCGACCCGTGCCATCCTGTCCGCTTTTGCCGGCAACGCTCCGGAGCGGCTCCAATCGCTTTCAGCTCGCTTCAGCCGCCCCGTATTCCCGGGCGAGACAATCCGCACCGAGTTTTTCCCCTCCGGCGACGAAATCCGCTTTCGCTCGATTGCGGTTGAGCGCAACCTCGTTGTGCTCGATCGCGGCACGGCTCGCTTGACGATGTGAGGCCGCTCCACGCGCGACCGCTCGCCAAATTACTTCTTTTCGATCTTCGCGATTTCCACGATCTGCGCCCATCGCCTGGTGTCCGCGTCGGCGAACGCGCCGAGTTCTGCCGGCGTCGTCAGGAACGGCTTGGCGCCAACCGATTCCAGATAGGCGCGTGTCTCCGCGCTCTCCAGAAACGCGACCACAAGACGGTTGAGTCGATCGACGACATCAGGCGGCGTCCCCGACCGCACGAACACGCCGACCCAGGCGGTCAGCTCCGATCTCTGCAGCCCGATCTCCTTCATCGTGGGCGCATCCGGGAGGCTCGCAATCCTCTCCCCGCTGGTGACGGCGAGCACCCGAAGCTGGTGATCCTGAATCAGCCCTTGGGCACTCGCTGGGTCGGCGAAAACACAATCGATCTGACCGCTCAGCAAATCCGTCAGCGCTTGCGGCATGCCGCGATAGGGCACGTGCTGCATCTGGATGCCGGCGTCATAGCGAAATAGTTCGGCGGCGCCCCTGCTCGATGTGTTTCCGCTGCCGAAGGACAAGGGCTGCGCGCGCGTCTTTGCGAGTGCGACGAATTCTGCGACGGTTCGCGCCGGGAAGTCGTTCTTGACGGTGAGCAGCAATGGAATGCTCATGACGCCCGCAACCGGCGCAAAATCCGCCTTGGGGTCGAACGGCATCGCATTGAACAGATTGACGTTGGCTGCATGGGTCGAGTTCGTGGTGACAAACACGCTGTAGCCGTCCGCGTCCGCCTTCAGCACCGACAGCGCCGCGAGATTGCCGTCGGCGCCGGGCTTGTTCTCCACCAGGACCGTCACGCCGGCCTGGTTCTGGATGCTCTCGGCGAGGTGCCTGGTTACGCCGTCGGTCGCGCTGCCGGCCGGAAACGGCACCGTCAAGGTCACGCGCCGCGAAGGATACGTCTCCGCGGAGGCGCTTTGCGCAGTCATTGTCGTGGAACTCACGGCCAAGGCAAGACAGGTAATTGCGAGCATGCGAATTGTCATGAAAGACGGCTCCGAGGGGACAGCTTCAACACAGGCGACATTGCTCCGCCGCACGGCTCGTGGTCAGCGGATGCCACACTAGCGATATTCGTCGTTGATGCATTCAACCGCCAGATCGGCAAGCGTCGTACCGGATATGCGCGTTAGGGAACAATGACCGATCCGCAACTTGCTCCGACTCTCAAGCCTGAGGGCGTGCTGCACCAGAACCTTGACCGGCGTACCGTGGCTGAAGACCGCGATGACGCGCGCTCGCGAAGCCAGCAGTTGCTCGCATGCGCGAAGTACCGTGGCATTGAATTCGGCCTCATCCTTCCCGAAGAACGCGGCGGGCGACGCCAGGAACTCCGTCCATCGATCCGGATACTCGCGCTTGATGGTTTCGGGCGAGCGGTAGCGGTCGGTGTGCAAGTCGACCTCGGCAAGCCCATCAACAATTTCGACCGGCAGATCGATCAGGGCCGCCAGCGGCTCCGCCGTCAGACGCGCCCGCCGCTGCGGGCTCGACACGATCCGATCGATACCATCGCCGGCGAGCAATTCGGCGACACGGCGCGCCTGCAAAGCCCCCTCGCCGGTCAAGGGAGGATCGCCGGGATCCAGCGGATTCCCCTCGTCCGGCTCGCCGTGCCTGACGAGAATGAGGCGGGTCGCACCAAGGTGCTTTTCAGCCATCTTCGTTCTCCGCTCGAAGCGCATCGGCAGGTTTTGCTCCGAAAATCGGCCGCCGCAATCAAGCGGCGGCCAAGTCACGGGAGAGCAGGCATACCGGCCTGCCAGCGGAACCTTTCATTCCGACAATCCACATCGTTTCAGGGATCAGCCATCGCGCCGGCGGCCACCAAAGCCTGACGATCCCCTGGCGAAATCCCCCAGTCCACCAGGGCCGCGCGGTCATCCGCGCCGGGGCGCGGTGCCGGTCGCGCGAGTTCGGATACGGTGCGCGAAAACCGGGGCGCCGGACTCGGATGGCGGACACCGTCGAACATGGCATAGACGTCGCGCGTCATCATCTGCGGGTGTGACGGCGCTTCGTCCATGGCCAGTACCGGAGAAAGGCAGGCGTCACGTCCTGTGGCTGCCGCGACCCATTCATCCCTCGTCCGCGACGCGAAGACGCGCGCAAACACGCTGCGCATCATGGGCCACGCCGACCGATCGTTCTGGGCTGGCATCTGCGTCGGATCCAGACCCATGACCTCGACGAGATTGGCGTAGAAATGCGGTTCGATAGCGCCGACTGCGACGTACTTTCCGTCTTTGGTCTCATAGGTGCGGTAGAACGGCGCCCCGCCATCTACGATGTTGTCGGCACGTTTCTGCGACCATGTGCCCTGTTGGCGAAACGCCTGGAATGCCGACATGAGATGGGTGACCCCATCGATCATGGCGACGTCGATCGTTTGTCCTCGCCCCGATCGCTTCGCTTCCCATGCCGCCGCCAGCACGCCGACGACCAGATAGAGAGCGCCTCCGCCCAGATCGGCCACCAGGTTGAGCGGCGGCGGCGGCGGCCGATCATCGTCGCCGAGGCAGTGCAGCGCGCCCGTCAGCGCCAGGTAATTGATATCGTGACCAGCCTCCTTCGCCAGCGGTCCGGATTGTCCCCAACCCGTCATGCGTGCGTAGACCAATGAAGGATTGGCAGCGTGGCAGGCGTCGGGCCCCAGCCCCAACCGTTCCATCACGCCCGGACGAAATCCCTCCACGAGGACGTCCGCCTGCCTCAGCAGCTTTACGATCGTCGCGATCGCCTCCGGCTTCTTCACGTCCAATGCGATCGAGCGCTTGCTTCGATTGTAGAAATCGAACTGCGGCGGCAATTCCGGCTCGCTTCCCGGCTTGAGAATGCGATCGATCCGCAACACATCGGCTCCAAGATCTCCCAGCAGCGCGCAAGCGAACGGCGCGGGGCCGATGCCTCCCATTTCAACGACACGAAAACCATCGAGCGGGCCCGTCACGATTCACTCTCCGTCTTTCGATATTTCGACAACCCCGTGCCGCCGCGCGCGAGTTCGCGCAGCCACGGGCTTGGCGCAAACCGCTCGCCATGGGCAACCGCGAACCGACAGCATAGTTCGACGAATTCGTTGATGCCGAATGTCTCGATCCAGCTCGCAATCCCTCCCGAGGATTTTGGAAATCCGAGACCGAGAACAGAGGCCGTATCGGCGTCATCCGCGCTAGAGATGGTCCCTTCCTCGAGGCAGCGCATGGCCTCGCGCGCTTCCGCCGCGAGCAGACGCAGTTCTACAGTTCGCGCGCCGGGCTGGCCGTCTGCTCGCGGATAGAGCGAAGCCAGACCGGCCCATAGCTTGCGTTCGCCGCTTGCCGGCCAATCGTAGAAACCGCCGCCACGACCGCGACCGCATCGCCCGCTCTCGACCAGAACTTTGAGCACCGGTTCGGCCAAAGGCCGACAGAAGCGGGCTTGCTGGCCGTCGGCGCGAGCTTGCCTTGCCTGCTGCAAATTCAGCGCGATCCCGGTCTCATCCAGAGTTGCCAGCGGGCCTATCGCGCGACCGACGGCGATCGCAGCCGCTTCAATGCGCTCGGCTTCGACGCCTTCCCGCAGCATGCAGACCGCCTCGTCCAGATAAGCGGCGAAGACGCGTGTCGCGAAAAAGGATGGACCATCGCGGACGACGATCGGCACCTTGCCGATCGCTTTCACGAAGGCAAGACCGTTCCGCAAGGCGGGCACCCATGTTCGCTCTCCCCGGACAACCTCGACCAGGGGCATCCGCTCGGCCGGAGAAAAGAAGTGCAGTCCCAGGAACCGCTCCGGACGGCGCAGCGCCGTCGCAAGACCCGACACCGCGAGCCCCGACGTATTCGTCGCCACGACCGTGTCCGGGGTGACCGCTTGTTCGATCATCCCCAGCACGTCTGCTTTCGCGGACCGGTCTTCTGCCACGCTCTCGATGACAAGGCCGCATCGGCCCAGCTCTTGCGGGGTGAAGGGCCTGATTGCGATCAGGTCCAGAATCCGACGGCTTTTGTCCTCCGACATCCGGCCCCGGCTGACCTGACGCGCGACCGATGTTCGGATGCGCGCTGTCGTGTCCGACACCCGATCCGCATTCCTCGCGCAAAGGACGACCTGCCGCCCGGCAGCCGCGATGGCCTGAGCGATGCCGCACCCCATGAGGCCGGCTCCGACGATCCCAATCGGGTTTGCCGCATCAGCGATGGAATTGGACGACGTCATCGATCTCTGCCCGGCCGACACGAGCCGTGTTCGCTTTCACGTCCGGATCTTCGTATCCGAACGATATTCCAAAGAGCAATTTGAAGTTCGAGGGCACACCGAGATGGTCGCGAACCACATCCGGAAACAGGCCGAGAGCCCCTTGCGCACAGGACGCAATTCCATACGCCGTCAGCAGAAGCATCACGGTCTGCGCATACATGCCGATATCGGTCGCCTCACGCGTATCGAACGGCTCGGACATGAAGATGAACGCCGCATGGGGCGCGTCAAAGAAGGCGTGGTTTCGGATATAGGCCATCTTCCGGCCGACCGCGTCGTGACGCTCGACGCCCATGGCTCCATACAACGTCCTCGCCGCATCGACCTGACGCTCGCGATAGATGCCGGTGAACACGCCGTCGGCCGGCCAGTCCGGCTTGATCGGCTCGTCGCGCATCCCCGCCGACGTCAGCGCCTCACGAAGCCGCTTCAACGTTTGCCCCGAGACGACATGGGGCGTCCAGGGTTGGACATTGCAGTTCGACGGCGTCCACTGCGCCAACGCAAAGACCTTGCGCAGGACATCATCGGGAACCTCGCGCTGGAGAAATCCCCGGACCGACCGTCGCGTCCGGATTGCTTCCTCAACGCTCATGGCGCCTTGCTCACTCACGGTCGCCACCCTCCTCGATCAAGTCGAGCCCTCGCTTGGCATAGGCACGCGCAAGCCTGCGTCCAATCCGTGCCGCGTCAGGCAAGACGTTGTTGCCCTGATCACCGCGTACGGCGACGCCCGCGCTGCCGACGGCTCCGCGGAACATAGCGAACACCTGATGAAACCGCCCCAGCCGCTCCTGCGCCCCCGACAATTTATAGTAGCGCTCGAGATAGTCCTGCTCGGGGGGAATCCCGAGCTCATCGAGTGCAAGGCCGAGCAGGCCGCCGTTCTCGTCGGGCGCCATCTGATAGGCCTGACTGTTGAATGCCAGATCGACCAGGGGATGACCCAGCGTCGACAGCTCCCAGTCAAGGACGCCGATGACGCGCGGCTCCTTTGCGTCGAACATCACATTGGCGATGCGGAAGTCGCCGTGGCATAGCGCAAGTGTCTGGCTCTCCGGAACGCGCTCTCCCAGCCACCTGACGATCTTGTCCAGGTCCGGATTATCGTCGTCACCGCGCCGGAACTGCTGCCATTGCGACGACCAACGCGTGAACTGGCGAGCAAAGTAGTTTCCTGGCCGTCCGAAATCGCCAAGCCCGAGCTTCTGATAATCGAGACGATGGATCGCGGCCAGCGTCGCGCACATGGAGCGATAACATTCGGTACGTTCGGCCGGAGTCAGGCCGTTCAGGGCAAATTCCTGAAAGACGCGCCCATCCAACCACTCCATCAGATAGAACGGCGTGCCGAGGACCTCCCGGTCCTCGCAGTAACGGTAGGGCTTGGGCGTCTTCACGTCACTGCCCTGCAATGCGGTCAGCACCCGATATTCACGATCGATCGCGTGCGCCGACGGCATGAGGACACTCCCCGGCTGCTTCCTCAACACCCCGCGCCAGTCGCCCCGCGTCACGAAATAAGTCGGGTTCGACATACCGCCGCGGGTCCGCTCGACTTCCGTGCGAGCGGCGCCGCCGAGCCAGGACTTCAGGTAATCGTCCAGTCGAGCGATATCGAAATCGACATTGCGATCTGCCGCTGTCGCGCTCATGCCGGTCAGCTCGCGCGCTTGCCGCTGAAGCCGAATAAGTATTGGGCCACGCGCCGCATCTGGACCTCTTCGGTCCCCTCCGTGATCCGGTAGCGACGATGGTGACGATAGATGTGCTCGAACGGCAGGGCTCGGCTGTACCCCATACCGCCATGGACCTGCATGGCACGGTCCGCCGCCTCGCAGCAGAGGCGATTTGCGCGGAAATTGCAGATCGAAACCATGTCGCTAATCTGCAGCGGATTCTGCCTGTCCATCTGCCAAGCCGTGCGGAAGATGAAGTTCCGCAACATCTGGTACTCCGCCCACAGCTCAACGAGAGGGAATTGAACCGCCTGCTTCTTGGCGAGGGGCTCACCGAAGGCCTTTCTCTTGTTGGCGTATTTGACCGCTTCCTGGATGCAGTAGCGCGCAGCGCCAACGCTCGCGGCCGCCTGCCGAATCCTGTTCTCGTGCACGAAGCGCTGAGCGACGACGAGCCCTTCGCCCTCCTTGTGAAGGATTGCGCTGTCGGGCACGCGTACGTCCTTCAGCTCGGTCTCCGCGTGGTCGCTCGGCATATTGAACGTCCAATGGTTGTACAGGACATTGTGGCCAGGCGCGTCGGTCGGGACGACGAACGCGGTGATACCCTTGGCATCGCCCGGCTTTCCCGAGGTTCGCGCGAAGATCAGATTGGCATGGGCTCTTGCAACTTGGCTATTCCACCGCTTGCGCCCGTTGATGACCCAGTGCGCACCGTCTTTCACAGCATTGGTTTCCAGCCAGGTTGCGTCGCTGCCGTGTCCGGGCTCGGTCAGGCCGAAGGACAGATGCTTCTTGCCGGTGATGATCCCTTCGATATAGGTCTTCTGCTCCTCGCTGCCGTAATCGGCGAGCGCGGGGATGATCGGAAAGTTGCCTACGATCGAGGATTCATCCTGCAGATCGTTGTGCAGTCCGAGCCCGCGCGCCGCGAGGTGCTCGCGAATGGCGGCGATCGCCAGGTTGGAAGCGGCCTGCCCGCCGCAGGATTTGGGCAGCCCGTAGCGCAGATGCCCTGCCTTGTCTGCTCTGCGTTCCATCTCGCTGATCAGCGCGCGCCACTCGGCGCGGGGGCGGCCATCGTGGTCCCAATCGGTCCGCGCATTCTCGCGGCGATGGTCGAAGAACTGCATGTTGTCGCGCTCAAGGGGCTTGATCTCGGCCTCGATGAACGCATCAAGCTCCGCGAGCTTGTCGGCAATCTCCTGCGGCAATTCGAAATCCACGGCCCTGCTTCCTTCCTTTTTGTTATTTGTTCGGGAGTGCGATCCGCCCGTATGGATGTGTGCTGCTGACGCCGCCGTCGACCGACAGCAACTGGCCGTCGACATAGGATGAGTCGTCGCTCGCCAGGAACGCGGCCGCGGCCGCGATCTCGTCCGCGCGCCCGGGGCGCTTCAGCGGCGTGACATGGCCGAGCTTGCCCTCGATGCCGCGCGACCGCGCATCTTCGAAGACCTTGCTGGTCAGTTTGGTCTCCACGAGTCCGGGCAGTACGGCATTCACGCGCACGCCCGTCCCGGCAAGGGCATTGGCGGCGGTCTGCGCGAGATTGTTCACGGCCGCCTTGCTTGCGCTGTAGGAGATCGCGCCGGCATTTGCCCGCAGAGATGCCGCCGACGACGTCAGGATGATCGATCCATAGCCCTGCGCCGCCATGTGCCTGCCCGCGTACTTGATCGCCAGGAAACAACTGATGGTGTTGATCCGGTAGACTTCGCTCCATTCCTCCGTGGTCTGCTCGAGCAGCGGCGTGTTTGTTCCGGTCACGCCGATATTGGCGAAGAAGACCTCAAGTCCGCCGAGATCAGAAACGCACCGCGACACGATGGCTTCGACATTCGCCTCGACCGAAGCGTCTGTGATCATCGCCGCTGCCTTTCCGCCATTTGCATTGATGAAGGCCGCGGTCTCTTCCGCATTGTTGGCCCGCCCGACGACCAGAACCGAGGCGCCCTCGTTCGCGAAACGAATGGCGCTGGCGCGCCCGATACCGCTGCCGCCCCCGGTTACCACCGCACGTTTGCCCTCCAGCCGCTTCATCGTGGCGCTCCTATCTGCTGGGAACAGTCCATCCGCCGTCGGCCGTGACCGACGCTCCTTGGACGTAACTCGCCTCGTCGCTGGCAAGAAAAGCGGCCAGAGCCGCGATCTCCTCCGGCTCGCCGAAGCGGCCCCTCGGCATCTCGCCACGCCGTTTGGCGATCGTGGCGTCGTCGTATTGAGCGATCGAGGCAGGGGTCCCGATCATTCCGGGCGCGATCGCATTGACGCGGATGTTGTGCGCGCAGAGCTCGACAGCCGACGCTCGCGTCAGCCCGACCACCCCGGCTTTCACCGCGGCATAGGCGATGGCATCCTTGGTCGGATGTTCGGCTGCGATCGAGCTCAGATTGACGATCGATCCTCCGCCCCGCTGCACCATTTGTGGGACAGCTGCCTGCGTGGTCCAGATCAGGCCAAGTAGGCCGACCCCGATCATCTTCTCGGCCGTCTCGGCATCGATTTGATCGAGCGGCTGAAACCTGGCGAATACAGCGTTGTTGATCAGCGACGCAATCGGCAATGCAAAACCCCGCTGGATAGCCTCGAACGCGGAATGAACCTCGGTGCGCTTTCCGACATCGGCCGTGTAGGCCCGGGCCTGGAAGCCCTTGGACTGCAGCTCCTCGACCGCGGGTCCCAACCTGCGCGCGCTGACATCAACGCAGGCGAGGTGCGCTCCCTCGCTTCCAAGGCGCTCGGCAATGGCCAACCCGATGCCCCGTGCCGCCCCGGTCACGACGCAGACGCGGCCCGAGAAGCGCCCGCTCATGCACTCGCCTTCTGAGCGTCGTCGACGAACTCCTTCGCTTTTTCCTTCAGCAGGAACTTCTGAACCTTGCCGGCGGGCGTGCGCGGCAGATCGTCGATGAAAATGATGCGCTCGGGCCAGTACTGTTTCGCGACCTTGTTTCCGGCCATGTAGGCTTGAAGACCGGGAAGATCGAGAGTCTGCCCCGGCCGCAGGACAACGAACGCACAGGCCTTTTCTCCCAGCCGCTCGTCCGGATATCCGACGATCGAGGCAGATAAAACCGATGGATGTTTGAACAAAAGGTTCTCGATTTCGAGGACTGGCACGTTCTCGCCACCACGGATAATGATATCCTTGGAGCGGCCGTTGATGCGGATGTAGCCTTCCTCGTCCATGAAAGCCAAATCACCGGTGTCGAACCAGCCTTCCGCATCGAAGGGATTGAGATCCTCGCGCTTGTAGTAGCCGAGGCACATCTGGGCACCGCGGACCTTGAGCGCCCCCGTCTCTCCGACCGGAGCGGAAGAGCCATCCGGCCGCAGGACTTTCACCTCGACACCATCCAAGGGACGACCATCGGTCTTGGAGGATTTCTCGAGTGCCCGCTCCGGCTCTGTCAGCGTGCTTGACAGTGATTCCGTCATCCCCCAGAGCGAACAGACCTTCAGACTGAGCTCGCGATAGACGCGATCGATCAAGGCAGGAGGAATGGGCGCGCCGGCACAAAGGAATTTGCGCAGCTTCTCCGGTTTTGGCGCCCCCGCCGCGACCGCCTCACACATGTCGGCCAAGAACGTGGCGGCACCCGCCGAATAGGTAACGCCGTTCTCCGACATGATCGACACACCGCGTGACGGTTCCCAGACATCCTGGAAGATCACGGACGCACCGATCTTCAGACCAAGCAACATCCCCGCCGCAAAACCCGTCATGTGCCCGAGGGGCGAGCACACGAGCATCGTATCGTCGCTGCCAAGACCAAAACGTCCCGCGAGGGCGATGTTGCATGCCAGGAGCGTGTTCAAGCAGTGCATAACGCCTTTGGGAGATCCTGTCGTTCCCGACGTGAACATCAGGACCGCCATCTGATCGGGCGGAAGCGCGCCGACTTCACTTGGAGGAGGCGCTTCGAGGCGCTCATCCGTTGCGAGCAGCGCTTGACGGAAGCTATTGGCTCCCATTCCGTCGACGACGATCACATGCTCGAGCTTCGGCTGCGCCGCCTTCAGGGCCTGCGCCATTTCCTCATGATCGAAGCCCCGGAACGACTTGGGGACGACCAGCAGCTTGGTCTCGGCAAATCCCAGCATGTAGTTGAGTTCATGCTCGCGAAAGATCGGCATCAGGGGGTTGACGACAGCGCCGACCCGAAACGCAGCCAGCGCGATGACGGCGGACTCCCACCAGTTTGGCAGTTGCACCGAGACCACGTCGCCCCGTCCGATCCCAAGCCGCTTCAGCGAAGATGCCGCGCACGCGATCCGGTCCGCCAACTCACGATAAGAGAGCCGGACCGGCTCATTGGGACGATCCGCCCGGTAGGCCAGCAGCGCAAGCTTGTCCGGCGTCGAGGTCACGCTGGCCTGGAGAAACTCGTCGAAATTCTTGTCAATCCAGAAGCCCTGCGATCGCATCGACTGCGCGTGCTTCGCTGCATCGAACCCCATGCTATCCTCCCTTAGCCAACCAAGGCCCCGCGACTACGGGCTTATTTGATGTGCTAGTGTACTATTTTTTCTTCGGCTAGCAAGCTCGATTATTCCGGTGGAAGGCGGTTGTTATGGCGGCGCCGCAACTTTCGTGCTTTCATTTCTGGTACACTAGCATCCTAATGCGAAGAAGATCTCGAAAGCTGGACAGGGAAGACGCGAATGAAGGCAGCAGTTCTAGAGCGACGCGGAGCAGATGGTCTGAGCTGGCGTGAGTTTCCTGACCCCGCTCCGAGGCCGGGCGAGTCGATCCTGAAGGTTGCCGCATCGTCGCTCAATCGCGTGGATCTCTACATGCGCGACAACGGCGCTGGCATTACGCATACGCTCCCGCAGGTCCTCGGCGTCGAGGCCGCAGGCGAAATCGTCGAGACCGAGCCCAGCAGCGGATTGCGCCGGGGCGCAAAGGCGATCCTCTACTCCGTCGCATTCTGCGGCAAGTGCCGCTATTGCGAGGCCGGCGACCAGCCGCTCTGCGTCAGCGCGCGGTTGATGGGAGAGCATCGCCACGGCGGCTTCGCCCAATATGTTGCCATGCCCAATCGCTGCTTTTTTGAGCTGCCGGACGAGGCGGACCTGGCCTCGGCCGGGTCGCTGATGGTCGGGCATCTGACGGCGTGGCGAATGATCTTCGGCAAGCGCGCACTTCAGCCGGGCGAAAGCGTTCTCATTGTCGGCATCGGCGGAGGGGTCGCTGTCGCGTGCCTTCAACTCGCCCTTCTCGTGGGAGCTCGCGTCTACGTTACATCCTCGGGCGATGCGAAAATCGCACGTGCGATGTCCCTGGGTGCGTCGGGCGGGGTCAACTACACCAGGGACCCGGTTTCCAGCTCAATACTGGAACTAAGCGGCGGCGGCGTCGACATGGTGATCGACTCCGTCGGGCAGTCGAGCTGGGGCGAGTCTCTGAAGTCGCTTCGTCGGGGAGGCAGGATCGTCACCTGCGGAGCGACGAGCGGCTCAAATCCCTCCGCAGATCTGCAGCGCCTCTTCATTCGGCAGCTTGAGGTGTACGGCTCGACGGGCGGCAGCGTCGGCGAGTTTCGTCAGCTGCTCGACGTCTTCAACCGCGGGCTGATCAAGCCTGTCACCGATGAGACGTTCGAGATGGCTGACATCCGCTCCGCCTGTGCTCGCCTGGCGGCCGGTTCTCAGTTTGGAAAGATCTCGCTCCAGACTTGAAACCATTGGTGAAAGCCCGCGGCTGCACACCGCGGGCTTTCTGTCGTCGGTCACATCTTGCAGGCGGGATCGACCGCCGGGATGATATCGGAGCCGGCCTCGATCTTCTTGATCTCATAGGTGGGCTTGCCTTCAGAACCGGTGACGATCTGGTTGATGGCCATCGGACGTATGGTTTGATGGTCTCCTGCCCGGATTTCGACATCACCCAGAACTGTCGTGGCCTTCAGGCCTTCGAGCGCGGAGCGCAAGGCATTGACATCGGTTGACTTCGACTTGTTGAGGGCAGCAGCCATCAGCTCGATCGCAGCGTATTGGTCCGCAGCGGTATAGGGAGGCAATTGGCCGTTGTACTTCTCCTTCCAGGCCTTGACGAACGCTTCTGCCTTCGCGCCCGGAAAACCCGGCACGAAGCCAAGCGGCTGATAGACGCCCAGCACGGATTCACCCATCGCAGGAAGCACCTGCGGAATCACGAACGAGTTGCCGAGCACCATCTTGTACTTCTTGAACAGGCCGAACTGTTGCTGCTGCTTCGCAAGGTTGATCGCATCGCTTCCGAATATGGTGACGAAGAGCCCTTCCGCTGGATCGTTGCCCAACTCCGAGATCCTCGCGCCGAAGTCGGCCGTTCCGGACGGCGCGAACAGGACTTTTCCGACCGAACCGCCGAGGCCGGCGACCAGCGTCTTGAACTTGTCCGCGGCGTCGCGTCCGGCTGCGTAGTCAACCGCAAGAATGTCCCATTTCTTGACGCCCTGCGTCTTCAGGAAGTCCTTGACCGCTCCCATGATGATGGAGTCGCTCACATTGACGCGGAACAGGTTCGTCGAGCAGCCCTTCCCCGTGAGGCCATCCGCCTGGGCGAACACCTCCAGCATCAATGCTTTCAGCGCCGGCAGCTTGGCAGCAAGCGCCGGCGAAACGGCCGAGGTGTCCATGCCGGTGATGAAGACGGCTCCGTTCTTCTGGATCGCTCTCGTCGCGCCGTCGACCGCTGTATCGGGCGTGCCGGGATAGGTGATGAAATCAGCCTCGAGCTTCTTTCCCATGACGCCGCCCGCCGCGTTGACATGCTCGATCGCGAGGTTGACGGCGTTGGTCTGGCTTTCCTTAAGGCCAGCTAGTGGACCGCTGTCGATCAAGAGGACGCCGACCTTCACGGACTCTTGCGCCGATGCTGCCCCGGCGACCAGACCCAAGGTGGCACCGAGCGTCGCCAGTTGGATCGACCGAAGGACAGATTGACCGAAACTTCTCATATGCTTCCCTCCTCTTCTGATGATTGATTGCTCGCCTTACAAGGCCATGAGCGCCTGGTTTTCGGCGGCGCCTATCAGCTCGATCGGTCCCGCCCCGACAACCTCTCCCTTGGAGAGGATCACGAAGCGCTCGGCTGCTCGTTTCACGAGACTCAAATGCTGTTCGACCACAAGAACGCCCGTGCCGGCCTTGCGGATGTCGATCAAGGTATCGACCAAGCCGTCGACGAGCACCGGTGAAAGCCCCTCCGAGGGCTCGTCGAGCAGAAGCAAGTTCGGGTTGGCCATCAGTGCGCGGCCGATCGCCAGCATCTGCTGCTGACCGCCGCTGAGCATCGTTCCCATCTGGCCGGCCCGTTCCTCCAGAACCGGAAACAGCTTGAAGATGCTGCGCAGGTCCCATGGCCCGGCCCGGCCGGTCGCCTTGCCGAGAAGCAGGTTTTCCCTGACGGTCAGATTCGGCAGGAGCCGGCGTCCTTGGGGCGCGATCGAGATGCCCAGCTTGGCGGCCGCATATCCTGGCATCCGCTCAATGCGGGAGTCGCCGACCCAAATCGCGCCGCCGGTGACGTTCGTTTCCCGAAACAGGGAGAGCAACAGAGTCGATTTTCCGGCGCCGTTGCGGCCCACAACCGCCACCGACTCCCCGGCTTCGATCGTCAGGTCGGCGCCGTGCAGCACCGTCGATGCACCGTAGCCGGCGAACAACGCTTCGATCCGGAGCAGGCTCATGCCGCGCTCCCAAGATATGCAGCGATCACTCGGCTATCCTTGCGGATCTCGACGGGCGTCCCGGTGGCCAAATGCCGTCCGAGGTCGAGTACCGTAACCATGCCACAGCAGGCGAACACGGCTTCGACATCATGCTCGACGACCACGGCAACAATCTTCTGTTCGCTGACGAGCGCGCGAAGATGTTCGAACAGCCGTAAGGTTTCGACCGCCGACAAGCCCGCGCCCGGCTCGTCCATGAGAAGGATGTTGGGCCGACCGAGGAGCGCCAAGGCGACGTCGACCCTGCGCTGCACGCCGTATGCGATCCGGCCGGCCTGCTGATCGAGATAGGACCCTAGATCCATGAGGCGGATGATGTCGTCCAGCCGGTCGTCACCGAGATGCGCGGCGACCAGCTCAAGCTGCTCTCGGACGGTCAGGTCGGGAAAGATGCTCGTGCGCTGGAACGAGCGCGACATGCCATTGCGTCGCCGCCAGGCCACCGACCGCTTTGTAATGTCCTCTCCCCGATAGCGAACCAAGCCGGCGGTGGGACGCCGCCGGCCGCAGGCCGCGTCGAGCAAGGTGGACTTGCCCGCTCCGTTCGGGCCGATGATCCCATGCAGGACGCCTTGATCATGCACGTCGAGATCGACGTCTGCAAGCGCTCGAAGCGAGCCATAGTTGACCGATAGTCCCTCGATCTTCAGCATGTTCAGGTCTTCCCTCGCGGACGATCGATACCCGGCAAGACGCGTCGCACGGCCGCAACGAGACCTCCGACGACTCCGCGCGGAAACACCACGATGAAGAGCACGATCGCTACACCGGTCAGCAACTGCGTTGCGCCCCGCGCTCCGAACTCATCCTGCGCGAACGCAAAAATCAAGCCGCCGGCCAAGGGCCCGACCGATCCGGCGGTGCCGCCCATGAGCGCGGCGACCAGCGCATTCGTGCTCACCCCGAGACCAAGGCTTTCCGGCGACACGAAGCCGGCGTTCAGGACGTGAAGCAGGCCGGAAACCGCAGCGACGGTGTTGACCAGGATGTAGGCAACGACTCGCGGGACATAGGTGTTGAACCCGGAGAAGCGCATGCGCTCCTCGTTCTGACGGACCGCGCGCAGCGTCGCGCCGAGCCTCGACCGCGAGACGCTCCAGAGCGTCACTCCTATCAACCACACTGCGGTCCAGCCGATCGGCCAGAAATGCTGCGGATTGGCGAAGTCGGCCGCTTGCATGCCCAAAATCGTCCCCTTGAAGCTGACGACGAGGCCGTCGGCGCCGCCGGTATAATCGTGCACGGCTTCCAGCATCACGACATGCCTGATCATTTCGCCGGCAGCCAGCGTCAACATCATGAAGGCGAGCGGATTGGTGCGGACGATCAATGCGCCAAGCACAGCCGCATATGCGACCACCGCTAGAAAAGCGAAGACGATCGCAGCGCCCGGGCTCATGCCCCATTCGCTCATCGCGATCGCGAACAGATATCCGCTGCCGCCGTAAATGCTGGCCGCACCGAGCGCTACGAGACCGGCCTCGCTCATCAGGAAGGCGACACTCAATGCGAGCAAGCCCAAAAGCAGGCCTTCATTGGCCAGCTTGAGCGTGAAATCGCTCGCGAGATATCCCGGCAACACGCCTCCCAGGCCGAACAGGATCGCGCCTGCAACGATCGCAGCTGGCACACGAAAGGACGAACTCGCGTGCCCCAACATCGTGACCTCACGCAGATTCTTCTGAACAGGGGTTCCGCTGGTCAATTCAACACCCTTCCCCGACCGATCCCGCCGGGCGCGATCAGCAGCACGATCATGAGCAGCACATAGGGCACCAGCGCTGCCACATTCGGCAGAAATACCGAGCCCGCAACCTGGACGAAGCCGAACAGCAGAGCGGCAATGATCGCTCCCGCGATGCTGCCGGTGCCACCAATCACCACGATGATGAGGCAATCGACGATCATGACGATGTCCATGCCCGGATCGATCGACAGATACGGACCGGCCAACACGCCAGCGATTCCAGCGAAGGCCGCACTGAGGCTGGTGACCAGCAAGCTCAGCTGATCGGAATTGATCCCCATCATGCGAGCGACGCCAGGATCCTGGCTGACGGCCCGGACAAACAGACCCGACGACGTGAATCTCAGCCAGACAGCCAGCGACACGCAGGACCCTAGCCCCATCAGGATCAGGAACACGCGGTACACGGGATAGGACAGGCCCAACACTGTGACTGATCCCGACAGGATCGCCGGCGCATCAATGCTGCGCGCCTCGCCGCCATAGATGAAGATAATGATCTGACCGAGAATGATACCGAGACCGAGCGTCACGAGCGCGACTTCGATGTGTGAACGGCTCTTGAGCGGCCGCAATACCAGAAATTCGAGAACGATCCCGACGAGGGCCAGCAGGATCGGAACGATCAGCAGCGCGAGCCAGAACCCCGTCACCTTGGCGACGGTGTAGCCAAGGTACGCACCCAACATATAGAGCGCGCCATGTCCGAAATTGATGACGTCACGCAACCCGTAGATCAATGCCAGACCGCTCGCGAGCATGATCAGGAGAGAGGCGAGCGCCAAGGAATTGGCGATGAGAAGCGCGATCAAAGTGAAGCCTCAGAACGCTGGGCGGCACCGTCGCACATGCTCAATGACCGCGCCGAAGGCGCGCCTTCTTCCTCTCGCAATTTGGCCTCCCTTTGCGCCTTGTCGAAACGGACCGGCACCGTCGTTATATTTCCCAGCTGAAGGGGTCGCCCCAAAACTGGTACACCTCTTTATTATATCTCTGCGTTCCGCGCAAACGATGTTTTGTCGCATTCTTGGGGGTTTTTGCGATGCATTGAGGATTTGTCGCAGTACAACACAGTCTGGAGAGTGCAAATCGGTACGCATATAAACCAATAATCTCACCTAGCTTCACCGGCCTTGCAGAGGACGACAGGATGAACCTCGAGAACGTCACGGCGCGCCATTTCCCGCCTATCTTCCAAACCTACGACTGGCGGTCCGCCGCGCTTTATGCGCTGAGCCTGGGAATGGGAATGGACCCGACGGACGAAGAGGAACTGCCTTACATCTACGAAGGCCGCGATCAACGACCTGTGCCGAGCATGTGCGTCACCCTCGGTTGGCCGCCCCTCTGGATCGCCGAACCGGCAATGGAGATCAGCTGGCCCCGCGTACTCCACGGCGAGCAACGGTTCGAACTTCATCGCTCTCTTCCCCTTGGCGCAACGATAAGGGCCTCGCATCGGGTGAGAGCGGTGGCCGACAAGGGTGCCGGCCGTGGCGCGGTGCTATATTTCGATACGGAGATCGAGGACGCCGCGACCGAAACGCCCTTGGCGAGCCTGACGGCCGCCAATTTCTTGCGGGACGACGGTGGCTGCGGCAATTTCGGAGACGTACCGGCCCCCTTGTCCGCATTTTCCTCTCGGGATCCCCCGGATCACGCGATCGACTATTCCACGTTGGGACAGGCCGCGCTGCTGTACCGGCTCGCCAGCCACGACTACATGCCGATTCACGCCGATCCCAGACTCGCGCGCAGCGCCGGCTTCGACCGTCCCATCGCCCACGGCCTCAACACGCTGGGCATCGCCTGCCGCGCGATCCTCAAGCTCGTCCTGCCGCACGCGCCTCACCGCCTGCGAACGATGGCCGTGCGTTTCGTCTCGCCGGCATTCCCCGGCGACACCATTCGGGTTGAGCTGTTCAGGAGACCCGAGGGGATACGCTTTCGCGCATGGGCGGTCGAGCGGCAAACCCTCGTGCTCGACCGCGGCCACTGCGAAATTTCTGATGGGTAACGAGCCTTCACTAGGATATGGCCAGGCTATCGGCCAAGTCTGGCCCGGCTGGGTCTAGTTCGTGATGGCCTGTATGCTTGGCGGGCCTCGTTCCGAACGGCGTTGCCGCACGCCCCGTCGCGTCGCCAGCGCTGACCGTTCCGTTTTCCCTGGTCTGGCGGAGCGAACCGCACAATCTGGTCGTCGACCGTTCGTGACGATCGCGCGCCAGATGACCGGCTGCGAGGCCAAATGAGCGATATGGAGAGCACGTCGTCTGGATCGGCGCAACCCGCGTCTCGGCCATCGATCTACCTCGCGCTGGCCGACATTCCCGTCCCGTCCGGCAATTTCCAGGACTTTCTTTGAACTTTGCAAGCGGAGGGATCCGTGCGGCGCGTGATCGTCCGGCGTCGTGCTCATCGCGATCCTAGAAAACGGCGGGATAGCGCCCACCGTCCAGCATGACGTTCTGGCCAGTCAGGTAGCCCGCATGGGTGCTGCAATAGAATGCACAGACGGCGCCAAACTCCTCGACACGCCCCATGCGCTTCGCCGGGCTGCTGGCGGCGGACGCGGCGACCTCTTCGTCCAGGGTCCGGCCGCTTTTTGCGGTCAGCTTCTGGATGTTGGAGCGGAGCCGGTCGGTTTCGAACTGCTCGGGCAGGAGACTATTGATCGTCACGTTCGCGCCGACGTACTGGGCTGCGATCGCCTTCGTGAACCCGGTCAGCCCGATCCGCGCCGCGACGGACAGACTCAGAGCTGCGTGCGGCTGCTTTACCATGGCCGAGGTGATGTTGATGATCCTGCCAAACTTGCGTTCGGCCATACCGTCGATCACGGCGCGCATCAGCATGATCGCCGCGACCATGTTGCTGTCGGCCGCCGCCAGCCATTGCTCGCGCTCGAAGCTGCGCCAGTCACCCACCGGCGGACCGCCGGCATTGTTGACCAGGATATCCGGCGCGGGACAGGCCGCCAGCGCCGCCGCGCGTCCGGCCTCCGTGGTGATGTCTCCGGCCGCAGTGGCGACCGTCACGGAGAACTTCTGACGGATGTCGGCCGCAACCTGCTCCAGCAGGTCGGAGCCGCGCGCCGTCAGCACCAGATTGACCCCCTCTGCGGCGAGCGCCTCGGCGCACGCCCGTCCCAGCCCTTTGCTCGCCGCGCAGATCAGCGCGGTGCGTCCACGAATTCCAAGGTCCATTGTCAGCTCGCCGCGTTTGCAGGTTGGCCTAGATCTGGATGACGTCGCCTTGGCCGACGAATTTCTCGCCGTCGAATTGGATCAGTTCCATGGCGTGAAAGGCGGCGTAGTCCGTCGACGAGTTCGAGAGCTTGATTCCGTTCAGCAGCAGAGGCAGCGACAGGTCCTTCAGCGAGGTCGCCTGCTTCAGGAGATTCTCCCGTGTCAGCTCGTTGCCGCAGCGCTTCAGCACCTCGGCGATCGCACAGGCGCAATTGTAGCCGGGGACCGCGTTGAGATCCTCCAGATTATAGCGCGGCATGTATTCGCTGACGAACTTCTTGAACTCCTCGACGCCCGGATCGTTCGCGAAGGCCGCGTCGCTCGGCGCCTTCTCCCACCGCGCGGAGTAGATGCCCTTGCAGTTCTCGAGACCCGCGGGAACCAGGGTCTGCGCGATACTGGCCGCGTTGGAGGCGATGATCTGGAGCGGCTTCCAGTTCGAGACCGCAACTTTGCGGATCCCCTGCGCGGCATAGCGCTGGTTGGTGAACTGGATGAACGTATCCGCCCCGGCTGCCTGGATCGAGATGACCGCGCTGTCGATGGTCGGGTCGGTGATCTCGTGGGATTTCTCAGCGACGATCATCGTGTCGGCCTTGCCGCCGAGGCCCTGCTTCAGGCCGCGCAGATAGTCCCGTCCAAGATCGTCGTTTTCGAACAGCACGCCGATCTTCGCGGTCGGCTTGTTCTGCAGCAGGAAGCGCCCGTAGATCATTCCCTGCGCGACATAGGAGGGATACAGCGGAACGATCCACGGGAAGTTCGCGGGGTCATTGAACCGCTCCGATCCCGATGTGAGGAACAGGTTCGGGACCTTCTTGGAATTGAGGTACTTCTGAACGGCAGCGTTGGTCGGTGTGCCCAAAGCTCCCGCAATCGCGAAGACGCCGTCAGACTCGACCAGTCTTCGCGTTTGCTCGATCGTTTTCGGCGGAGAGAATGCGTTGTCGAGCGAGATCAAATTGATCTTGCGACCGTTGATGCCGCCGCGATCATTGATCATCTTGAAAAAGGCCACTTGTGCCTCGCCATAAGAGGCGATCGCCGAAACCGGGCCGCTATACGCCGCCGTCGTTCCAAGCTTGATCTCGGTGTCGGTGACGCCCTCGTCGTAGGCGGCTCGCGCCTGCCGCCACAGGAAGGGCGCGGCAATAGCGGACCCGGTGAGCGCGAGCGCGCGACGGCGCGTGAACTTGAATGTCATGCTCTCCCCACAATCTTGCGAGCCCTGGACGCGCTCTCTTTTGTTTTGTCATCAGCCCGACTGTGCTATTCGAGGAATATCGTCACCTCGGCACGGACGGACGGAAGCACCACGTTATCGATCTCTTCAAAGTCCGCGTCGCTCATCTCGACGGCCGCCGAAAAGCTGAGCGCGTCCATGTGGCCATTGAGAACGGCCGGGTACGACCATTCGACCCTGGCGAGGGTGCGATCGCCGGCGCGGAGTTCGATCGCGAGCGGCTGCGGATCACTCGATCCTTGCCCGCTCTGATAGCCGTCGCCGATGCAATACATCTCGAATTGGAACGTCCCGGGCGCGCGGCGCTGGATCGCGATTTCGATGTCCAGTAGGCCGAACGCTGGATCGTCCTGCGCGTCCTCATGATAGAAATAGACGAAGGGGATCCGGCCGTACCGGCTCGCGCCCCGGCTCAGATCCGACGGCACTTGGGCATCGCTCCGGCCCGGCGTCCGGGGCGGCACCGGGCCGAGCAGACACATCTGAGGGAGCGATCTGCACTCAGTCATGGGAGTGCGCCCGTAGCGATCCGGACTTTGCGTCGGCCGCGCCCGAAAGTCCCTTCACGTCGTAGACCTTGCCGAGAACGCCGAAGGCATTTTCCGTCAGGACGGCCGGGTCCAGCACGCGATGGGCGAACGCGCCGGGCTGTCGCTGCATGATCGTGAATGGGTAATCGGACCCGACCACGATGCGATCGCTTCCGACGGATTCGGCCAGGAACGACAACGACTCGGCGTCGTAGAGAATGGTGTCGTACCAGAATTTTCTGGCGATCTTCGAGGGCTCCTGCTGCATCTGGCCCTTGAGACCCAGCGACCAGCCGACATCGAGGCGCGGCAGGATCCAGGACAGCGCCCCGCCGCCGTGACTGAGTAAGACCCTCAGGCGTGGAAACCGCTCTAGAATGCCTGCCGCCAGCAACGACACCGAGGCAAGCGCGGTTTCGAGCGGGAATATCGCAACCGCACCGAACTCCGGACCGGCCCCTATCCTCTCGACGCCGGCGGGATGCAGCGGATGGACGAAGATCGTGAGATCCATCGCTTCCGCGGCCTCGTAGAGTGGCAACAGCGTTCTACTTCCCAGCGCGACGCCGTCGATGTGCGTTCCAATTTCGAAACCGGCAAACCCTAGCGCCTTGAGTGTGGTAAGCTGGCGAACGGCGCGTGGAACGTCCTGCGCACAGACCATTCCGATGCCGGCGAAATTGCGCGGTGCGCGCGAGATCATTCCGGCGATCTGCGCGTTCATGATGTCGGCGAGGTATTCCGCGTCGTGCGGCGGCAGCCAATGCGACAGCAACTCCGGCATCGGCGAGAGCACCTGCATGTCGATGCCTTCGTCGACCATGTCCGACAGCCGCCGCTCGATGTCCCAGGAGCGCGAATCGATTTTGCGAAAGACCTTGCCGGCGATCATCACAGCGGCCTGGTCGCCGCCGGTGAGTTGAATACTCGGCCAGCGCGCGTCGCGGGCGGAATCCGCCAGAAGACGCGAAGGCACGACGTGGGTGTGAACATCGATCACGGCGCCCACCGCGTTTCTCCCTGCTGCTTCGCCGCACCGATGTGTCCGCGGCTGCCCGCGCTCAGAGCGATCGTGTTTTTACTTTACAAACAGGATTGATTGTTTCTAATCTTGAGTCAAGACGCGTTTAAAGCGTCGGGACCGCCTCCAAGGCGGCCCGTGACATCGAAGGGAAACGCCATGGATGCGAACAGTGCCGAGCCGGCCTTGCTAGTGGATCCCGCCCAGCGAATCTTCAAGGTCGCCCGCCGCAACTTCGTCGATCACGACATATTCGAGGCGGAGAAGGCGAGGATCTTCGACCGATGTTGGCTTTATCTCGGCCACTCCTCAGAATTGCCGAAGCCTGGCGACTTCATCACCCGCACCGTAGCGGGCCGCAACATCCTGTTCACGCGCGACGTGAAGGGCCGGCTTCGCGCCCTGATGAACACCTGCCCGCATCGCGGCGCCCAGGTCTGCCGCGAGCGGAAGGGCAACGCCAAATCGTTCCAGTGCTTCTACCACGGCTGGACTTTCAGCGCTGACGGCAAGTTGCGGGGCCAGCCAGGGGAGGAATCCTATCCCGACGACTTCAAGTCTCGCAGCACCTCGAACATGCAGCCGGTGCCGCGCTACGAGAGCTATCGCGACTTCAACTTCGTGTCCTTCGACCCGAATATCGTGTCGCTCGAGCAATATCTCGGTAACGCCAAGGAGTATCTCGACGTCATCTGCGATCAGACCGACGCGGGCATGTCGATCGTGGCCGGCAGCCAGGAATACTCGATCCGCGCCAACTGGAAGCTGCTGACCGAGAACAGTATCGACGGCTACCACGCGGTCACGACGCATGCGAGCTATTTCGATATCCTGATGAACACTACTGACAATATGAGCTCGGGCACCGGCGGCGGCTTTGGATACGATCTCGGCGGCGGACATGCGGTGCTGGAGTATGGCGCGCCGTGGGGCCGTCCCGTCGCACAATGGATTCCCGGATGGGGCGAGGCCGGCAAGACGGAAATTGCCCGGCTGTACGACAAGCTGGTGGCGCAGCACGGCAAGAACCGCGCCGACCGCATCGCGCTGAAAAACCGCAACCTGTTCATTTTCCCCAACCTCGTCGTCAACGACATCATGGCCCTCACGGTGAGGACCTATTTCCCAATGGCCCCGGACTACATGGTGATCAACGCTTGGGCGCTCGCGCCGAACGACGAGACCACATGGGCGCGCAAATACCGCCTCAACAATTTCCTCGAATTCCTGGGACCCGGCGGTTTCGCGACGCCGGACGACGCTGAAGCCCTCGAGCATTGCCAGCGCGGTTTCAAGAATTCGAAAGAAGCGTTGTGGAACGACATCTCGAAGGGCATGGGCAAGGAGAACCCATCGCACAACGACGAGCTGCAGATGCGCGCGTTCTGGACGCAGTGGAATCGCCTGATGTTTCCGGGGCCGGTCCCGAACATCAAAGACGTTGCGGCTTGAGGAGGCGGAGCATGAACGCGGTCAACCGTTCGGACGTCGAGGACTTTCTGTTCGCCGAAGCCGACCTGCTCGATCAATGGCGACTGCCTGAATGGCTGACGCTGTTCACGGAGGACGCCAAATACGAGGTGCCCTGCACCGACCTCGCGCCCGACGCATCGCCGGACACCAGCCTGTTCTATATCGCCGACGACCGCGTCCGGCTTGGCGAGCGGGTCAAGCGGCTGATGAAGCGAACCGCTCACGCCGAATTCCCGCATTCAAGGACAAGCCGGATCGTCGGCAACGTCCGCATCCGTGGCCGGACCGAGCGCGAGATCGACGTGAGCTGCGTGTTCCAGACGCTGCGAACCAAGGACGGCACCACTGATCTCTATTTCGGGACCAGCAACTACAAGCTTGCGACCGATGGCGAGGGCCTCAAGATCCGGGAGAAGCGCTGCCTGCTCGGCAGCGAGGGGCTGCGCCCCTCAGGCCGCATCAGCATCGTGCTCTGACCTGACGGACAGTGGATGAACGCTCGTTTTACCAACCAGGTGGTCGTCGTCACCGGCGCCGCCAGCGGAATTGGCGCCGTCATCGCTAGGCATTTTGCCGAAGGCGGCGCTCGCCTTGTCCTGTCGGACGTCGACGACAAGCAGCTCGACGCAGTGGCGCGGGATATCGCAGCAAGCGGGCATGAGAAGCCGACGATCAAGGCCGGCGACCTCTCGAAGGAGGAGATCGCCGGCGCCCTCATCCGCACGGCAGTCGACACCCATGGAACGCTTGACGTGCTCGTGAACAATGCCGGCGGCGGCATCATCAAGCCTTTCCTCGAACATACGCCGGACACCCTACGCAGGACCATCGACCGCAATCTGTGGACGACGGTGTGGTGCACGTGGCACGCCGTTCCCGTCATGAAGGAGAAGGGGTACGGCCGGGTGGTCAATATCGGCGCCGACTCGGTCCGCAACGGCCTGTGGGACCACGCCGCCTACAATGCCGCCAAGGGAGGCGTGCATGCTATCGCGACGGGCCTCGCCCGCGAGTTCGCCAAGGACGGCATCACCTTCAACGTAGTCGCACCCTGCATCGTCAATACGCCGCAAGTGCAGAAGGCCACGCTGATGTCGGCGCAGGCGCTGCAACGATTTGTCGATGTCGTCCCGATGGGCCGGGCCGGCGATATGGACGAGATCGCGTCGATGGTATGCTACCTCGCCTCGAAGGAGGCGTCGTTCGTCACCGGCCAAGTTATCAGCGTGAATGGCGGCAGCACGATGCTGTGACGGAAGTGGTCGCCGGCTCGCTGGCGAAGACGTCTCCGATCCCGAAGAGAGTGCCCATGTCGAATACCAAGGATCCCAAACCGGCCGACCAGTCCGGCGCCCGAATACTGAAGGCGCCCGCCCCGCGCCAGAAGCTCCGCTCGCGCCGCGACAGCTCGGCCGAACCGACCTATGCCCCGCGTCGGACCCAGGCTGAGCGCAGCGAGACCACGCGCAAGCTCCTGCTCGAGGCCGCAGCAAAGCTGATCCGGAAGGACGGATTCGGCGGCTTGCGGACCATCGAAGTCGCCAAGCTGGCCGGGGTCTCCCGCGGGGCCCTGCTCCACCATTTTCCGAGCAAGCACGCTCTCGTGGTGGAGCTCATGACCTACGTCAATGAAATGACCTTCGCGCAAAGCACGCGCCGCGCCCGGTTGGCCCGCAGCAGCGGCGATCTGATCAGCGAAATCATGGACGACGCCAAGGACTATTTCTTCGGGGATCACTTCTTCATCGGGCTCGCGCTCGCCATGAGCGACGAGAGCACGCGCCGGCTCAGGCACGAGACCTCGCAGTTCACGCGCCAGATCCGCTTCTCGATCGAGGCCGCCTGGCTGGATACGCTGATTGCATCGGGTCTGCCCAAACAGTCGGCCAGCGACATTCTCGCGCTGACGTTGAGCGTGGTCCGCGGATTTGCGGTGCGAACGCTGATCGAGAACGATCCCGAGCAGTTCACGCGACTGATGGGCGCCTGGCGCATGATCGTCGGCCAGCACATCGCGGCCTTGAAGTCCAAGCGATCGGGGAAGCAGAAATGACAGCGACGAAGCAGCCGCCTGCATCACCACGCGGCCCAGCGATCCAGCTCTGCTACGTCCGGCTCGCGATGCAAGCCCCGGAGCCGGCGGCGGCCTTCGCCACCAAGATTCTTGGTCTGCAGCACGTCAAGAGCGATCTGGAGCCCTTCCTCTATCGCTCCGACCAGCGTTACTATACGCTTTGTCTGGCCGGCGGCGCCGAGAAGCCGAGCATCGGCATCGAGATCGCGGACGATCGCGAGCTCGAGCGCATCGCGCAGGCGCTGGCGAGCCGCGGCTTGTCCACGCGCGAGGCATCGAAGGATGAGTGCGCCCAGCGCTTCGTCCGCCGCGCACTGATTGTCGAGGACGCCAGCGGCAACGAGATTGATCTGGTGCTGCGGCCCGCTCTGAGCGGCCGCCGCTATTTTCCGAGCCGCGACGCCGGCGTCACGGGTTTGCAGGGGGTCGGTCTGCGCAGCCGCGCGATGCAGGACGATCTCGATTTGTGGACCGCCATTCTCGGTGCCAGGATTACCGACAGGGTCGGCGAGATCGCCTACCTCGGGATCGATCAAATGCATCATCGCGTGGCGCTCTACCCATCGGACCGAGCCGGGCTCGTCTACGTCTGCTACGGGGTCGAGAGCATGGATGCCCTTATGCAAAACAACTACTTCGTCGAGGAGCGGCAGATCAGGATCGTGCACGGCCCGGGACGCGAGCCGGCCTCGCGGCAGATGTTCGTCCGGTTTGCCGGGCCGGAAGGCTACATTTTCTGCTATGGCTACGGCCTCGAGGATTTGCAGCCCGATCATCGTCCGCGGCAGTTTACGCCTGAAGCGTCCTCGCTCTGCGAATGGGGCAGCCGGTGCATCGACATCGCGGAAATGCAGCCGGCGCCAGCCGGTTGAACTGACGTCCACCGAGGAAAAACACATGATCGAGCTCAAGGATCTCTCATACGTCCGCTTCGGGACGTCGAACCTCGAGGACGCCGAAAGTTTCGCGACCAAGTGTCTTGGCCTGCAGGTCGGTGAACAATCGGGGAAGGCGCTCTACCTTCGCTCCGACGACCGTGCTCATACGCTGTGCTATTTCGAGGGCGATCCCGCCGAGCAGACCGTCGGGTTCGAAGTCGATGACGAGGCCCAGCTCGATGCGGCGGCGGCGACGCTGGACCAGTTGGGCCACCCCGTGCATGCGGGAACGGCGGGCGAATGCGCGTCGCGCAAGGTCAAGGCATTCATCGGCTTCAAGGACCCGAGCGGCAACCACATCGAGCTGGTGGTACGGCCGGACCGCAGCGGCAAGCGCTATTTCGCGTCCCGCGACGCCGGCATCACCGGCTTCAGCCATGTCGGCCTGTTCACGACAGATCCCGCGCGGGACGAGCGGTTCTGGACCCAGGTCTGCAACGCACGCGTCAGTGACCGCATCGGCGACGTCGCGCTTATGCGGGTCAACGCCATCCATCACACGATCGCCCTGGCACCGGGACCGAAAGCTGGCGTGCACCACGTCAATCATCAGGTCGAGAGCAATGACGACGTGCTGCGCTCCTACTATCATTTGTCGGAGCAGCGTGTGCCGATCGTGTTCGGCCCCGGCCGTCATCCGACATCAGGCGCGCGCTTCCTCTATTTCCGTGGCCCGGATGGCATGGTGTTCGAATATTCGATCGGCGTGGACGAGATCGAGGACGAGGACACGCACCGGCCGCGCCAGTTCGGTTTCGAGCCGTCGAGCCTTTGCATGTGGGGTTCCAAGCGCAGCTGGTGAGTGGACGCGCCGCCCGCCACATTGATTTCTTTCGCCGCCATCTCAGCGCCGCGTAGCGAAAACGCGCCGTATCGCGCGTTGGGAACGCTCATCGGCGCAAAGAGGCGAGCTTGACCGTGCCGTCAACGGCTCGGGCCAGCGCACGTGAGGAAATGGCTGAAGCCCAATCAGGGGGTTCCGATGCAAAATCCCCGCCGGCTCATATCATTCGTCATCTCACCGCCCCTTACTGCCAAGATTTATGCATCTGCTAAGTCCGCTGCGTTTTTGAACTTGCGCTAGAATTTTTTGCTTCCGCCGACGGCAGAAAATAGATTTACGCTCGCTCGTGGGGGAAGCACGACTGCGGTCTGCTGCTATATCGGATTTTATGGCAAGGGCGCGCCTGGCCCCAATTGGTTTGCCGCGCTCAAGATAGAGCTTGTGGCGCGACCCAGCACTGGGACGGCCTCTTGCGAACTCACCTATCTACCTGCCCGATGCATCGTCCCAAGTGCTTTTCGCACGTCACTGCGCAGCATTTCGCGTACGGGCTTGTCGCCTGCCTCCATTGAACGTCGCGCAGACTTTCCGCTCTTGCCGAATGACGACTAAGTATCGTCAGATCAGGCGCGCAGACATGGCGCTAACAAATGTTCGCTTGAATCAGATTGTCCCTGTTTGGCTCGCTGCCTGCCGCTCCTTTCGTCTTGCAGGCAAGCCGGGAAGCGTCGTTTCCGTGGTCTGGCCAAAACTCCTAAATCGGCATACGGGCGTCCGCCGACCAATGACGCCCGTCGGGAAGCCGTGTGACATTGGCCATCATGAGATTTTTCTTGATCTCCATTGCACACGTTGTGCACACACCGCCTTCTAAGAAATTGACAACCTTGAACTCGCGCTCCAGTCCATCATGGGCAAGCTTGGGCTAGCTCCAGCAGTCGATATCCAATTGCAGCCAAGTAGCGAAACCTTTGTCCATTACCTAGGGAGCGAAGCTCAACAAGGATGTGGTGCGGGGCCCTAATTAAAAAGACTGAACTCTCGCTCCAATCCATCGTGCGCAAGTTGAGCTAGCTCCAACAATCGATATCTCAGCTGGAGAAGCAGAGAAAGGTGAAGTACCTGAAGATCACCTCGCTTGCTCAGCCTTGACCATTGTGGCGTTGGCGGGTCAGCTAGGACTTGGCAGAGCGCGCGGATATCGCGGGATGCCGTGACACAACGGGACTTGCGATCCCATACAGGAATTGATCCACGATCATGTCCGCGAACTCTGCCGGCCCGATCCCTCCCTTGGGATCGTACCAAGTGTGGCTGAAGTTCAGTGTGCCAAAGAGCATCATGGCGTAGACCTTCCGCGTCCGCTTGACGATCTTGCCCTGATTATCGAGCTGGAGCAGCAGGCCGGAAACCAGATCGACAATCCGGCGCTCCAGAGATTTGATCGTCTGTTGGTCGTCTTCGGCGAGGAACGTGAGATCGTTGAGGATCAGGCGCTGTTCTTGCGGCGAACGCGCGTTGAGATCGACGATGGCACGGATCGCCGCGCGAAACTGATCAGGCGTTTCGGCATGTTTCGCGATCGCGTTCTCGACGTCCGCGATCATCTGGCGCACGTGCTCGTCCAGGATTGCGAACAGGATCGCCTCCTTGGACTCGAAGTAGTGATACAGCGCCCCGCGGGACAGCTTGCACGCCTCGGCAAGATCGGCGATCGAGGCGCGCATATAGCCGTATTCGGCGAACAGGCCGCGGGCCGCCACGATAATTCCGCGGTGGATGTCGTCGTAGTTCTCGGAGCGCGTCCGCGCCATCGGCCTCTCTCGCTCAAACGAACGCCGCCGAATCCGGCGACCCGCTCCTCTATACAACCGCTTCGGCCATCGCGCTCAACCCGCGGACACAAGTCCACCAGAACCGTAGCCACGGCGTCCAAAAATTTGATCCAGATCAAAAAATAATTTGAACGGCCGGTCGGATTATAATATCGTCCGATCTCGTCAGGCAAGCAATTCAGGCACGCGGGACCAACCCGGCGGCATCAGGGAGGTTGTGCGTGGACAGTCGGAAGGTCGATGCTGTCGTGATCGGTGCCGGCGCTGGCGGCCTGTGCGCTGCGGCGCGGCTGGCGCATGCCGGGCTCTACACCGTCCTGGTCGACGATCACGACAAGCTGGGCGGCCGCGCCTCCACCGAGGAAATCGACGGCTTCAAGGTCAATATCGGCGCGATCGCGATCGAGTTCGGCGGCGTGTTCGAGGAGACGTTTCGCACCGTCGGCGTCCCGCTCGACATTCGCGCGCCGGAGCCGGCAAGCTCCTTCTTCATCGACGGCAAGCTGATCGACGTCGGCCGCGGCGGCTGGTCGCTCCTGCTCGGGCAACTGACCAAGCAGGCCTCCCGCATCCTCGAGAAATTCGCCGACGCCCGCTCCGGCAATCTGCCCGACGGCCGGCAATCGACCGAAGACTGGCTGAAGGGCTACACCAGCAACGCCACCGTACATGCGCTCTTCCGCAATCTCTGTGCGGCGATCTTCGCCTGCAATGCGGCCGAGCTGCCGGCTCGCGCCTTCCTCACCTATTTCACCAGCAAGGGCGCCTTCAAGAAGTTCGGCTTCTGCCCGGAAGGGACAGTCGGCGTCTGGAACAGCCTTGCGACGGCGGTCGGGCGCAATGGCGAGGTCTGGCTTGGCACACCGGCCACCCAAATCCACACGACGAACGGACAGGTGAGCGGCGTGACTCTGCTCCGGGACGGCAAGCCGACGCGGATCGACACCGATCTCGTCATCAGCAATGCCGGCCCGAAGACAACCGTCGCGCTTGCCGGCGAAACCGCCTTCCCCGCTGATTATGTCACGAGAGTCAGGAACGATCTTCGCCCGGCCGCCAACATCGTCATCAATGTCGCGAGCCGCGAGCCGCTGCTGAACCATCCCGGTATCGTGACGTTCGGCAAGACGCGCCGGCTGTGCAACATGGCGAACCTCTCCGCCACCTGCCCCGAGCTCGCGCCGCCCGGCTGGCATCTGTATGTTGCCTATGCCGTGCCGGTTCCCGCGCTCGGCGTGTTCGACTCCGATGCCGAAATTGCGCTCGCACTGGCCGATCTGCGCGAGCAGTTCAGCAATTTCGATCAGGCCAAGATCCTCTCCATCCGCGTGATGCGCGGCGACTGGCCGGCGCAACGGAGCTGCGCCGGCTACGACCTGCCGCGCGAGACCGGCATCGAGGGCCTGTGGTGCGTCGGCGATGCGGTCAAGCAATACGGCAATGGCGGCACGCAGGCCTGCGCCGAGACGGCGAAGATCGTCACCGACGCCATCCTCGCCACGCGGCCGCCTGCGGCCCAGGCGAGCCGGATCTGATCGATGCCGACCACGATCCGGACACCGACCTCCTGCCCTGCGACGCAAGCGATGCCCGCGCCGGATGGCCTGCTCGAATTCCGCAACATCCGCATCGTCTACGACAACGCGATCGAGGCCATTCGCGACGTCTCGATTGCGGTGCCCGAGGGTCGCATCGTCGCCCTGCTCGGCTCCAACGGCGCCGGCAAGTCGACGCTGCTGAAGGCGATGTCCGGCATCCTCTACACCGAGGAAGGCGTGATCGAGAACGGCAGCATCCGCTTCCACGGCGAGGACGTGCATCAGCTCGCCCCCGACGAGCTCGTACGCCGCGGAATCGTGCAGGTACCCGAGGGCCGTCGCGTCTTCGCTGCGTTGACGATCGACGAAAATCTCCAGATGGGAGGCTACACGAGGACCGCTGCGGAAGCGCGCGAGCGTCGCGACAAGGTATTCTCGCTGTTCCCGCGACTCCACGAACGGCGCGACCAGATCGCCGGCTACATGTCCGGCGGGGAACAGCAGATGCTGGCGATCGGCCGCGCGCTCATGACCGATCCGGTCCTGCTCGCGCTCGACGAGCCGTCGCTGGGGCTCGCACCTTTGATCATCGACCGCATCTACGAGGTGATCGCCCGCCTGCGCGACGAATTGAAGATGACGGTGCTTCTGGTCGAGCAGAACGCGCAGCGAGCGCTCGACCTTGCCGACTGCGGCTACATCCTCGAAACGGGGCGCGTCGTGCTCGACGGCACTGCCAGCAAGCTCACAGCCAACGAGGATGTCCAGGAATTCTACCTCGGCGTCTCCTCGGCCGGCCGCAAGAGCCTGCGCGAGGTCAAGCACTACAAGCGGCGCAAGCGGTGGCTATCGTGACCGCGCTCCTCACCGTCGAAAACCTCAGCAAGCGTTTCGGCGGCCTCCAGGCCATTGCCGACGTCAGCCTCACGGTCGCGCCCGGTGAGATCTGCAGCGTGATCGGCCCGAACGGCGCCGGCAAGACCACCCTGTTCAACATGATCTCCGGCGTGCTGCGGCCGAGCGGCGGGCGCATCGTATTCGAAGGCGTCGATGTTTCGACCATCTCGCCCTGGAGGTTTGCCGCCGCCGGGATCGGCCGCACCTTCCAGAACCTCGCTCTGTTCAAACACGGCACGGTGGTCGAGAACATCCTGACCGGCCGCCACACCCACCTGCGTTCCAACGTGATCGATGCCGTGGTCTTCTTCGGCCGCACCCGCCGCGAGGAGATTGCGGCGCGGCAACGGGTCGAGCACATCATCGAGTTCCTCGAGATCGAGCATGTCAGGGACGCCGTCGTCGGGACACTGTCCTATGGCCAGCAGAAGCGCGTCGAGCTTGCACGCGCGCTCGCCTCGGAGCCCAAGATACTGCTGCTCGACGAGATGGTCTCGGGCATGAACCAGGAGGAGACGGAGGACATCGCCCGTTTCGTCCTCGACATCAGAGACGAGCTCGGCATCACCGTATTGATGATCGAGCATGAGATGCGGATCGTCATGGACATCTCCGATCGCGTCCACGTGCTCAATTTTGGCCGCAAGATTGCCGAAGGCACGCCCCACGAGATCAGGCACCACCCGGCCGTCGCCGAAGCCTATCTCGGCGGCAAGCGCCCCGGCGGCGCCATTGCACAGGCGGGATCGTGATGTCGACGCTCGACAGCCTCCGCTCCACACTTCCGCCGCTCCAGGCCACAGCTCCCCGCAGCGCGCCAGCGAGCGACGCGGCGCCCTTCCGCGCCTCGCTCCGGGACGGCGCCATCACCATTCCGCAACTCTTGCGCCAGCGTGCCGCCATGCATGGCGAAGCGCGGGCCTTGCGCGAAAAGGACTACGGCATCTGGAATCCCCACTCCTGGCGCCACTATCACGAGACGGCGCGTGCGGTGGCGCTGGGCCTGCTGTCGCTCGGCATCAAGGCGGGAGACCGCGTCGCCATCGCCGGCGAGAATACGCCGGAATGGTTTTACGCCGATCTCGGCGCGCAGATGATCGGGGCCGTGACCGTCGGCATCTATCCAACCAACCCCTGGGTCGAGCTGCAATACATCGTCAAGCATTCCGGCGCGCGTGTCGTCGTCACCGGCGACCAGGAGCAGACCGACAAGGTGCTGGACGCCATGGCCAACAATGGCGGGCTTCCCGGTGTCGAGGCCATCGTCTGCATCGACATGAAGGGCCTGCGGCACTACCGCCAGCCGGCGCTGATGTCGTTCGACGCGCTGTGCCAGCGCGGCCTTGCCCATGCGCGTGAGACTCCGGACGCGAACGCGACGCTCGACCGCCTAATCTCGCAAGGCGCGCCCGACGACGTCTGCATCCTGGTCTACACCTCCGGCACGACGGGCCCGCCCAAGGGCGCGATGCTGACGCATCGCAATCTCGTCTACGCCGCCTTCACCTACGCAGAAGCCGTCGGCATCGCCGACAAGCCGTTCGAGGCCGTCAGCTACCTGCCGCTGTGCCACGTCGCGGAGCGTTGCTACGGTATGGTGACGCATCTGGTGCTCGGGGGCACGGTGAGCTTTGCCGAATCGATCGACACCGTCGCCACCAATATCCGCGAGATCGCGCCGACCTTCTTCGTCGGCGTGCCACGCATCTACGAGAAGCTGCAGCACGGCTTTCTGTTCCGGCTCGGCGAAAGCGGCAGGCTGCGGCAAGGCCTGACCAGGGCCTGCCTCGCCTGGGGCCGCACACTTTCCGACCGCCGGCAGGCGGGCAAGGAAAGTCTCATCGATCGTGCCGCTTACGGCCTCCTCTATCTCCTGATGTTCCGGAATCTGCAGCGTCACCTCGGCTTCGCCTATAGCCGCCATCGGCTCTGCGCAGGCGCGTCGATCTCACCCGAGACCCTGCGCTTCTTCGACATCATCGGCCGCCCGGTCTCGCAGGGCTATGGGCTCACCGAAAGCGGCGGCGTCGCCTTCGTCCAGTCGGCAGGCCACCACCGGATCGGCGGCTGCGGCCTGCCCCTTCCCGGGACGGAATGGAAACTCGACGACGACGGCGAGATCCTGCTGCGCAGTCCCGGTGTCTTCAAGGGCTACTTCCTCGACGAAAAGGCCTCGACGGCCTCCCTCGAGGCCGGCGGCTGGCTGCGCAGCGGCGACATCGTCGAGGTGCTCGACGATGGCGAGATCGCCGTGGTCGACCGCAAGAAGGCCATCATCATCACCGCCGGCGGCAAGAACATCGCGCCCTCCGAGATCGAGAACGCGCTGAAGGATTCCGAGTTCGTCAAGGAAGCGATCGTGGTCGGCGAGGCCAAGAAGTATCTCGGCGCCATCATCCAGGTCGACTACGACAATGTGGGCCGCTGGGCGCGCGACCGGGCGCTGACCTACACCAATTACAAGTCGCTGTCGCAGCTTCCCGAGGTGCACGAGCTGGTCGAGCGCATCGTTGGTGAGACCAACAAACGCTTTGCCCGGGTCGAGAACGTCAGACGGTTCGCGATCCTGGAGAAGGAGCTCGACCACGATGACGGCGAGCTGACCGCCACGCAGAAGGTACGCCGCGCCATGATCGAGAAGAAGTTCGCGCGCGAGCTCGCCATCATCTATCCCGCGGAGGACTGAATGCAGTATCTCCTGCAGCTCCTGATCTCGGGCCTTGCGATCGGCGCGATATACGGCCTGATCGCGATGGGCTTTGCGGTCATCTACAAATCGACCGGGCTGGTCAATTTCGCGCAGGGCGAGATGACCATGATCACGGCCTATATCGCCTGGACCATCTCGACCACCGTCAGCGGAAACGTCGTCATGGTCGCGTTCGGCGCCATCCTCGCCGCGGTCCTGCTCGGCCTGATCATCGAGCGCGTCGTGATGCGGCCGATGCTGGGCGAGCCGGTGTTCGCGACCGTGATGGTGACCATTGGGCTCGCGGTGATCCTGCGCTCGACGATCAACTTCGTCTGGGACGCCTATCCGCATGGCCTCGACGTCGGCATGGGGCGCGACATCGTCCGCCTGGGTGGAATTGGCGTCCGCACCGGCCAGATCGCCGTCATCGCGACGCTGCTGGCGCTGCTCGCGGCGATCTGGGCGTTCTTCCGCTACAGCAAGATGGGGGTCGCGATGCGAGCGGTTGCGGCCGACGACCGGACCGCGTTGCTGATGGGCATCAGCGCCACCCGCGTCCATGCACTGGCCTGGGCGGCCTCTTCGGTCATCGCCGGGATCGGCGGGGTGTTCTTCGCGCTTTCCTACGATCTGTCGCCGGCCATGTTCCAGCTCGGGCTCAAGGCCTTTCCAGCCACCATTTTGGGCGGGCTCGATGCCGTGCTCGGCTCCGGCCTCGGCGGCCTTTTGATCGGCATCACCGAAAATCTCGCCGGCGGCTATCTCGGCTCCGGCATGAAGGAGATCGCGGGCTTCGCGATGATCATCGTCGTGCTGATGATCCGCCCGTTCGGCATGTTCGGCGAACGCGACATCGAGAGGGTCTAGGACGATGCGCACCGGCGACTACAAGCAGACCTATGGCGAACTCGTCGCCCTGATCGATTCACCCCCGGTCTGGCTGTGGTCGGCGGTGCTGATGCTGGCGCTGATCGCCGCGCCCCACGTGCTGAACGCCTACGCGCTGTCGTTCCTGATGATCATCCTGATCACCGTGACCGGCGCGCTCGGCCTCAACATCATGACCGGCTACACCGGATTGATCTCGCTTGGCCACGTCGGCTTCCTCGTCACCGGCGCCTATGCTTACGCCATCCTGGTGTCGAAATATCACATGCCGCCCCTGGTCGGCTTCCTCGGCGCGGGGCTCGTCCCGGCGCTGGCCAGCCTGATCGTCGGTGCGCCGTCGCTGCGCCTGAAGGGCCTCTACCTCGCGATCACGACGCTTGCCTTTTCGTTCATCATCAACACGGTGATCCTGGAGATGCGCTGGCTCACCAACGGCGCCCGCGGCATCTCCGTGCAGCGGCCGGAGATTCTCGGCATCAGCTTTGACGGCGACGCGGCCTTCACCTACCTTTGCCTCGGGATTGCCACGCTGACCCTGTTCGCCACGCTCAACATTCGCCGCAGCCGGGTCGGTCGGGCTTTTGTCGCGATCCGCGACAACGACACCGCGGCCCGCGTCATGGGCATCAACCTGCATGCCTACAAGCTGCTCGCCTTCGTCACGTCGGCCTTCATTACCGGCCTCGCCGGCGCCCTTTACGGCATCTACCTCTCCTTCGTCAGCGTCGAAGGCTTTCCGTTCCTGCTATCGATCGAGGCGCTCGCGATCCTGATCGTCGGCGGCCTCGGCTCGGCGCTCGGCGCCGTGCTCGGGACCGTTCTGATCGTGCTGCTTCCCGAGGCGACGCGCCTCGTCTTCAGCGTCTTCAGCGCGCAGCTCGACGCGGTGTTCACGACCGGGGCGCAGGAGCTGAAGAGCATGCTCTACGGCCTCGTCATCATCCTGTTCCTTCGCTTTCAGCCGCGCGGCCTGGTCGGTGCCTGGCACGACATCCGCCGCGCCTGGGTGAACTGGCCACTGCGATACTGAATACAAAGATCAATTTTTGAGGGAGGACAGAGACATGAGAAATCATCCAATGACTGCGTCCCTGCTGCTCGCAGCGGCCCTGCTCGCCGGCGGCAGCGCGTTGGCTGCCGACCCTGGTATCACCGACACGGAGATCCTGATCGGCGACGTCGAACCGCTCACCGGTCCGCCGGCGCTCCTCGGCGTCGCCGCTTCGATCGGCCACAAGATCGCGATCGCGGAAGCCAACAACGCCGGTGGCATCAACGGCCGCAAGATCAAGTACGTGCTGGAGGATGACGGCTACGTCACTGCGCGCACCATCCAGGGCGCCAAGAAGCTGATCGAGGTCGACAAGGTCTTTGCCATGCTCGGCATGTCCGGCTCCGGCCAGTCGATCGCCGTGATGCCCGTGCTCGAGAAGGCAGGCATCCCGACGGTGATTGACGTCGCGCCGGTCAAGCTGCTGTGGGAGCCGCCGCGCAAGAACGTGTTCGTGGTCGGTCAATCCTACGAAGAAGGAATCATTCATCTCGTCAACTACCTCGCGGAAAAGAACCCTGGCAAGAAATGGGGCCTCATCACGCAGGACGACGACTACGGCATCACGGTGCGCGATGGCTTCGATTCCGTGGTCAAGTCGAAGAAGCTGAACGTCGTCTACAGCGGCAATTACAAGAAGGGCCAGCAGGATTTCTCGTCCGACATGCTCCAACTGAAGGATTCCGGCGCCGAAGTATTCTTGGCCGGCGGCATAATCGCGGAGAATATCGCGATGATGAAGGAGCTCGAGAAGCTCAACGTCAAGCCGGTGACCGGCATCTTCTGGCCCGGCCGCGTCGAGCCGGTGCTCAAGCTGATGGGACCGGCCGGCGATGGCATCTTCGCGGTGGACTATGTCGAGCCTTTTGCCGGCGAAGCCGGCAAGGCGTTCCTCGAGAAGGCAAAGCCGCTCGTGTCGGAAGCCGAGTTCAAGGGGATCAATCGCTACACGATGAGCGGCTATGCCGCGGCCAAGGTCCTGATCGCGGCGGTCGAGCGTTGCGGCAAGCAGCCGACCTGGGCCTGTACGATCAGCGAGCTGGAGAAGACCAAGAATGTCGAGACCGGCGTGATGGCTCCGATCAGCTTCGGACCCGGCGTCCGCTTCTCAAACCAGAAGCTGCAGATCATGCAGGCCGACACGGCTACGGTCAGCTTTAAGCCGGTGAAGTGATCACCACCGGCGGATGGCCGTGCAGCGCCCGGTCATCCGCCTTTGAAGACGGGCCGACGCCTGGCCGCGAAGGCGGCGATGCCCTCGCGCGCATCGTCGGACTGGCTCGCGCCGACGATGGATTGCATTTCGGCTTCGAGTTGATTGCCGAGGCTCGTTTCAAAGGACTGCCGTAGCATGCGCCGCATGGCGCCAAAGGCCCGCGTCGGCCCCACCGCCAGCTCGCGGGCGATGGCAAGTGCTTCCGCTTCCACCGCATCGTCCGGCACCAGGCGGGAGACCAAGCCGAATTCTAGGGCCTCCTGCGCCGACAGGCGGCGATTGAGCAGGAACAGTTCCTGCACCCGCCGCATGCCGACCATCCGTGGCAGGAACCAGGTGTTACCGCCGTCGGAGGTCAGGCCCAGCGCGCCATATCCGAGCGCAAACCGCGCGTCGGTGGATGCGACCACGATGTCCGCAATGTAGAGGAGGCCCAATCCGCCTCCGGCCGCCGCGCCGCGCACCGCCGCCACGACCGGTGCATCGATGCTAGTCAAGCGATCGATGGCGCGATGGTAGCCATCGATCATGCGACGAAGCTTGCCCGGCAACTCGGCGGACGGCGTGCCGGCGAAGAGAGTGACATCGCCTCCCACGGTGAAGTTCGAACCGTTTCCTGCAATCAGCACGGCGCGCAAGCCCGGGGCTTCGGCAATTCGTACTGAAACTTCCTCAAGATCCGCGGCCATCTCTTCGTTGATGGCATTGCCCTTGTCGGGACGATTGAGCCTAAGCGTTGCAACACCATCCGCGATATCGAGGAGGACGGTCTTGAACGGGCTCGCGGCATCATGCCAGCGAGCCGTATCGGTATATTGCTCGAGACGCGTGATGCGCTCGCCCTCGA
Source organism: Bradyrhizobium cedriense (assembly GCF_054602315.1). Lineage (NCBI taxonomy): Bacteria > Pseudomonadati > Pseudomonadota > Alphaproteobacteria > Hyphomicrobiales > Nitrobacteraceae > Bradyrhizobium > Bradyrhizobium cedriense. The sequence continues at coordinate 905,538 of NZ_JBTSWB010000003.1, forward strand.
ACGTGATGAGGTGCGCGAAGGAGGCGTCGAGAGAGGCTCCTCCATGCCTGCCCTCGCCACGATACCGGCCGGTCACGAGCAGGCACGCCTTTCCGACCTCGAGAAAGCGCTCCGGCTCCGCACGTGCCGCAAAATGCCGGGCGATCGCGCCCCACCCATTGCGGCGCATCGCAGAGGAGCCCTCGTGCCGGCCGCCAATGCCGAAGGGCATTCCCTCGGCGATCTCGCCGACGAAATCCGGATGGAGCAGCATCTCGAGCTGCTCCCTGTTTCCGGCCGCCAGCGCCGCGTAGAGCGCCCGCGCGGTGTCGGAACGCGTGTTCTGCATTCTCGTGCTCCCCGTCAGCAAGGGTCCGGCTATATCCGTTTCGCGACTTCTTCCAGCATGACTTCGGTGGCGCCGCCGCCGATGGTCAGGACCCGCGCGTCCCGAACCATACGCTCGATCGGCGTGCCGCGCATAAAGCCACTGCCGCCGTGCAACTGCAGACAGCCGTGCACGACTTCGTGCAGCACCTCGGGCGACAGCGCCTTAACCATCGACACCTCGCGCAAGCACGGCTGCCCGGCCGCGGCGAGCTCGGCGGCGTGATAGGCAAGCTGGCGCGCGGCGGCGGCCTTGGCCGCGAGCTGCGCGAGCTTCAGCCGCACGGCCTGCTGATTCCAGAGCGGTCCGCCGAACGCCTGCCGCGTCTTCACGTAGCTTGCCGTCAGCTCGATCGCCTTGGCGGATTCGCCGGCACAGATGCCGCCGATGCAGATGCGCTCGTTCTGGAACGTCTCCATGATGCCGTAGAAGCCCTTGTTCTCCTCCCCGAGCAGGGCATTCGCCGGTACACGGACGTCCTGGAAGGCGATCTCGGCGGTGTCCGAGCAGAGCCAGCCATGCTTGTCGAGCTCGGTCACGGCGATGCCGGGCAAATTGCGATCGACGATGAATAGCGAAAGACCGCGGCTGCCTTTGGCATGCGGATCGGTACGGGCCGCGACGATCAGGATGTCGCCGTAGACCGCGTTGGTGATGAACATCTTGGAGCCGTTGATCACCCAGCCGTCGCCATCGCGGGTCGCGCGGGTCTTCAGGCCGGCGACGTCGGAGCCGGCGTCCGGCTCGGTCACTGCGATCGAGCAGATGGTCTCGCCGCGGATGATTGCCGGGAGGTATTTCTGCTTCTGCTCCGGCGTGCCGCGCAGCGAGATGTGCACCGCCGACATGTCGGTGTGCACCAGGATCGACGACGTGAAACCGCCGAAACTCGAGCGCCCCAATTCCTCGGCGAACACCATCGAGGCCAGCGGGCCCATGTCGGTGCCGCCATACTCCGGCGCGTGGCGCATGCCGAGGAATCCGAGCGCCCCCATGCGGCGAAAGATCTCGCGCGGGATCTTGCCGTCGCGCTCCCAGGCGTCGCCCTGCGGCACGACCTCCTTCTCGACGAAGCGGCGTACCTGCTCGCGCAGCATGCGAAGCTCTTCGGGCAGATTGGGCTGCTCCGAAAATTGGAATTCGGCGTCAACCGGCTGGCGGGAACCTGAAGTCATGACGTTCATTGTGCCGCCCTCCCATCTTCAATGTGCAGATGTCCGCGCAGGAAATTTGCAAGCGCGGCGATCGCTTCTCCAGCCTGCGGGATTTCCGGGAACATCTGGAACACGTGGATCATGCCATCGAAGATCTGCAGCTCGACGTTGACGGCGGCAGCCCTGGCTCTTGCAGCGAGCTCGGTCGAATCGTCGCGCACCGTCTCGCGGTCGCCGACCTGGATCAGAAGCGGCGGCAAGCCGGACAGATCGGCGTAGAGCGGTGAGCCCAGCGGATGACGCGGATCGCCATCCCGGCCCAGATAGTTCTTCGCAAGCGCGAGGATCATCGCACGCTGATGGATCGGGTCGGCCTTCGCGCGGCTTTCGTAGCTCGCACCTGTCACGGCGAGGTCGGTCCAGGGCGACATCAGCACGGCGGCAGCCGGCAGGGGCTCGCCGCCATCACGCAACGCCAGCATGGCGCCCAGTACGAGATTGCCGCCGGCCGAATCTCCCGCGAGCGCGATGTCGGCCGGCCGCAAGCCTTGGTCGAGCAGGTATCGATAGGCGCTCAAGGCATCGTCCAGCGCGGCTGGAAAGCGATGCTCCGGCGCCAGGCGGTAGTTGATCGCCAGGAGACGGCAGCCGCAGGCGTGAACGATGCGCGCGATCAGATCGCGGTGCGAGGCGATCGAGCCGACACGGAAGCCACCGCCGTGCAGATAGAGGATGGCTCTCTCCTGCAGCGCGGCGGCCGGCACGATCCACTCGCCCTCGACACCGCCGGCGGAGACCTGACGGCAGGTCACCGGCACGGAGCAGCCCGCGAACGCTTCATCCCAATCGCGACGCATCTGCTCGACGCCCGTATCGCGCGTCCATTTGCGGTAAATCGACTGCAGCCGCTCGACCGCACGATCCACGGGGGTCACCGCAATATCGCTGGCCGCATCCTTCATCTCAACCGCCGATCCCCATGCCGCCGGACACGCCGAGCGTCTCACCCGTGATGTAAGCGGCCTGGTCGGAAGCGAGGAACAGCGCGGCCGCTGCCACCTCATCGGGCTCGCCGAGTCGGCCCAGCAAGGTTGCGTCGGTCATCGCGCGAAGAATCCTGTCGCCACCGCGGGCGACCGCCTGATCCAGCATTGGCGTGCGGATCGGGCCGGGCGCAATCGCGTTCGCCGTGATGCCGTAGCGCGCGTTCTCTCGCGCCATGCTCTTGGTGAAGGCGATGACCCCGCCCTTGGCGGCGGAGTAAACCGCCCCGCCCCTGGAGCCGAGCCGGGCGGCTTCGGAAGTGATGTTGATGATGCGGCCGTACCTTGCAGCCTGCATCGCCGGCAGTGCGGCGTGGGTGCAGGCCAGAACGGACGTGAGATTGACCGCGATCAGCTTCGCCCAGTCCTGCGGCGTTGTTTCCGTGAAAAAGGCGTGCTGGTCGATCCCGGCATTGTTGACCAGGATGTCGAACGGCCCGTGCTGCGCCATCGCCGCCTGCACCGCGCCCGCATCGCTGACGTCGAGACGAACCGCCACGGCGCCCATCTGCCGCGCTGTTTCGGAAGCCTGAGCCATGTCGAGATCGGCAATCACGACATTGGCGCCCGCGCCGACGAAGTTCTTTGCAATCGCGGCGCCAATGCCGCGCGCGCCGCCCGACACGAAGGCGCGCCGGCCGTCCAGACGTCCGAATGGAAGCGTATCGGCCACGCTCAGCGTCCCGCGAAGACGGGCTTGCGCCGCTCGATGACGGCGGCAAGGCCCTCGCGCGCGTCGGCCATGCCCGACAGCTCCGAGACCGTGCGCGCCTCTTCGGATAGGCATTGCTCGATACTCGTCCCGGTGCCGGCCCAGACCAGGCGCTTGGTCGCGGCAAGCGCCTTCGGCGCGCCGGCGGCGAGCTCGCGCGCCAGCGCCAGCGAGGCCTCAGTGAGTTCGTCGTCAGGAACGACCTTGGTGAGGATTCCCATGTGTAGCGCCTCGGCCGCCGTAATCACGGGATTGGTGAGGAGGATCGACATCGCGCGCCGCAGGCCCACCAGGCGGGACAGCGTGACGGATACGCCCGCATCCGGCGCCATCGCCACCCGCGTCGCCCCCGCAAGGAACCTGGCCGACTCGGCCGCGATGACGATGTCGGAGGCGCAGACGAGGCCGAAGCCGCCGCCGCCCGCCGCAAAGCCGTGCACCGAGGCGATGACGGGCGCTTCGAGCCGCAGCAAACCGGTGACCGCATTCTGCAGATAGGCCGTCGCCTGGCGGATATAGTCCGGCAATTTCTCGCCCTTGGATGCAAAGGCACGCACGTCGCCACCGGCGCAGAAGTTCGCGCCCTCGCCGCTCAGCAGCACCACGCGCAGATCGGGGTGGCCGTGACACGCCATGATGGCATCGCAGAGCGCGCCGAGAAGCTCGACGCTCATCCCGTTCGCGGCATCGGGCCGGTTGAGACGCAGGCGCGCGATGCCGTCATCGATGTCGAGCAGAACGGGTCCCTTGTCGATCATGGCGCGAGAGCTTTCCTAGACCAGGAATGACAGCGTGTAGATCGCCTTGTCGTTGTTGACGAGCACCACCTTCTTGTAAGCCATGCGCAGGTCGCCATCGACATGGCGCAGTCGATACTCGTTGCGGGCGGCCCACAGCGTGTCGTCGCGCAAGCTCGATTCGAAGATCAGGCTGTTGCTGGCCACCGCAATGTCGCCGCCCGGTCGCTCGTCCATCAGCTCGATGTTGGAGACGAGCCGGCGCAGGTTCGATTGCGGAGTCTGGGTGAAATGCTTGCCTGTCATGAGCTGGCGCACGCGCAGGGCTATCCGCGAGCGGTTGTCGTAGATGATGGACATCTCCCGCTCCGGATCGATATTGGCGCCGTTGGCCGGCACCCAGTAGACGCCGTCATCGGTCCAGAGCCTTTCCCAGGCTTCGTATTGATGCTCGTCCTGCAGGCGCGCCTCGCGATTCAGGAAGGCGGTCACCGCGCTCATCAGCGTGGCGCTGCTCTCGCGCGACAGCATCAGGCGGCCTCCATCAGCTTGCGATAGTGGGCCCAGATGCCGCGCGACGGCACTTCGTCGGTGACGTGGCCGACCTTGAAGCCGAGCTCGTCCCGGCGCTCGCGCTTTTCGCCGCGGCCGAGAAAGACCCATTCCGGATTGCGCGCCAGCACGCCGCGATGGCAGCGCTCGTACATCTCGGAATCGTCGGCGAGCAGGAAGCCGGCCGGGCCGACGGAGCCCATGGTCTGCTGGCGCAGGCGGCGGTTGAGGTCGGGCGCCCCCTTGAACTGGAGCGCAGTGACGTGCTGCACGCTGTCGTCGACACCGAGCGGCTGAATGACGAACATCTGGATTTCGGCAATGAACAGGTTCGGGAAGATCATCACATGCGGCGTGCCGTCGATCATGATCTCGCGCGCGGACGTATCGCCATAAGCCGCCTTCATGCGCGCCGCGTAGGCGGGCAAGCGCTCTTCACTGGTGCCGAACCAGCTCATCGGCAGGTCGCGCTTGCGGAACTCCGGCCGCAGGTCGATCTCCGTGTGGCCGTTGCCGTAGTCGCGGGTCAGTGCGGTCGAGGTCCCGCCGTAGAGCTTGCCGATCATGCTGTCGGCGACGCCGAAGATCGAGGTGTGAACGAAGGCCGGATGATAGCCGTCGCACTCGTTCTCAAGGATGAACTTCCAGTTCGCCTTCACGCGATGCTTGAGGAAGCCCGCCGTGATCTCGACCTCGCCCTCCGGCGACGTGCGCGCCAGCCGGTCGATGGTCTCCGTGGCGCCCCCGAGATGCTCCTTCAGCGTTGGCCCATCGGCGGCGAAGGAGCCGAACACAAACCCGCGATAGGATTCGACGCGCGTCACCCGACCGAGCGCGAGCTCGGCCCTGTCCTGTCCCTCGTAGCCATCGGGGAAGGCATAGCCAACCAGGCGGCCGTCATTGGCGAAGGTCCATGAGTGGAACGGACAGGTGAAGGACCGCGCATTGCCGCGCTCATAGGAGCAGACCTGATTGCCGCGATGGGAACAGCGGTTGAGCAGCAGGTTGACCTTGCCCTGCTCGTCGCGCGTCATGATCACGGATTGCGGGCCGATCGACTTGATTACGTAGTCGTTGGTCTTCGGGACCTCGCTCTCGTGGCCGACGTAGACCCAGGTCCGGTACCAGATGTTCTGCAGCTCCGCCTCGAAGATGGAACGATCGGTGTAGAGCGAGCCATGGACCCGATCGGGGTGGATCAGCTCGTTCCATTGCGCCATCCGTCGCACAACGTTCATCGTCCGGCCCTCGAGCGAATAATAATCCGACTGACCGTTTAACTATTAGCAGAGCTACCGCCGTCAGGCAAGTTCGAATGCACGGTCTGACACCATTGCCCCCGGCGATAGGGTGCAACTGCCAGGGCCGGTCGGCCAGCGCCGGGGTTCAAACGCCGCTGCCGGCAGCCGGAGCAGAAGCCCTCGCGGAGAGCCGTTCGGCGCGCAAAGGTTCGGGTTGCCGTGTCAGCGGCAACCGAAACTCGAAGGCTGAGTTGCCGGCCCGCTGCCATTCCATCTTTCATCAGCGAAGACACAGGCCGGATAGCTTACGCTGTTGTCGCGCGACTCCAGCAGAATCCCCTCCGGAGGCGCGGTCGCGCTTGCCCGCAGTACCGAGGATCATCGACTTGAAATCTCGGTCGGGCAGTCGGCGATCATCGCCTGAACAAGTTGGTAGTCCGCGACCGGCTCGCTTCAACTGAACGCGGCTGCTGGTTTGGCGGATCGCCGTGCCGAGCATCCGGAACGCCGCGCTCGAAGTGCGGCCACGTGAACGCGCTGCTCGTTCAGGGCCTTCATGGTTGTTCTTTTCGCGCTCGAGAGCTCTTGGTAGCAGATGTAGCCGGACATACGCTCTCTGCGTCGGGGGCACTACTCAACTAAAAATTGTAGAATTGATCAAATGCGTTTGCCACTCTCGGGCGTTGGGCCGGGCTCGTCGAAATGGAACCGTTGAGCGAATACTTTCGCCCATTCTCGCGTCTTTGACCGTGGAAGAGATGGACATTCTCGAGGGGACAGAACGGATCGACTGACTGACCGTCGGCCCTCCCTCGGCGCTTCTAAGTTTGTGGTCGTCGGCCCGCTCTGGTTTGAGCAATTCATCAGACGCTCATTGAGGCTGCCACATCGGCAGGGCCCCGGCGAAGACATACGCACGTCAATCCTATCGCACGAAACTACCTCCCGAGCCCCATCATCGCTCCAAGGCCGCTTGCCAAAGCTGGCTAATGATGGATTTTTCTTGATCTACCGGTGCACACGTCGTGCACACGCGGCCTTCTAACTGGCTGGAATTACTAAACTCTCGCTCCAATCCATCATGGGGAAGTTTGAACTAGCTCCAGCCACACAGCGGCAACTAGGTAAGGCTTCGGTAATTGCGCCCACGATTTGCCGCCCCATCAGATCAAGTGAAGATGATCTGCATCTTCTCACACGACCTACTTGCCGCAAGACGATCTTCTGACACGTTTAATTTCGCCACGGTGCTCCAAGCTTTCCCTCATTTCAGTTGAGCCACAACTGATCGACATGATTTGATGGGCCACCGCTCCCATACTTCAGAACTAACATGTCCCGGGCCAAATTTACCGAGGCAGATATTAAGCGCGCTGTTAGAGGTGTTCTCGACAGTGGTGGCAAAGTCGCGCGTGTCGAGATCTGGCCTGACGGACGCATTTCTGTGTTGATACGGGAAGAAAGATCGATTCCAATAGGTCCTGAGGACGATCCGGAGGTGTCCAGGAGTTTATTGTGATGAGGGTGGGACGTTCGGCACTGCCGCTGCCTCGCTACACAAGGCGCAAACGCCTTCAGAAAGGGAGCCTTGCGTATTTTTTTGACGTGCCGACGTGGGCACGTAAGAAAGGTTGCCCAGTCAAGAACGAACCGCTCGGCACCGATTACGAGTTGGCCGTGCAGCGCGCCGAGAGGATTTTGCTGCCCGCGTTCGACAGTTGGCTGACGGGTGGCGATGACGCGAATCCCGTGGGCATTGGAGTGGTGATCGGAACGCTGGATTGGATGTTTCACGAGTATCGTCGAACGTGGAAACAGAAGTCGGCAAAGCGTTTGCAGCCTTTGAGCCCCGGTCAATGTCGTGTGCATGAGACGGGCATCAAGATGATCTGCGAATATTTGTTGAAGGACGGAAGGCGCCTTGGCACGCTACGCGTTTCGAGCATCGATACGGCGTTTGCGGACGATCTGTTCGAGAAACTGCTCTACAAGAGTGTCGACGGCGAGAAGGTCGAACGCCGCACGACCGTGAACCACGCGATGAAGAGCGCGCGCGGCGCATGGAATACGATTTCACGGGCACACCCTCACCTCTTTCCGCCGAAGAACCCATTTGAGAAGATGGGCCTGCAATCCACCTCGCGCGAAACGCCACATGCCAATTTTGACGAGTTGGCGGCATTCCGCGCGAAAGCGATCGAGTTGGGATATCCGTCGTTAGCAACGGGTGTCCTAATCGGCTGGGAATGGCTGCAGCGTAAGGCCCATATCTTCATCCGGTTTATGGCGGAGCACTACCGGCCTGATAGCCGCCCGAACCATGTCTATGTCATCAACTACAAGACGAGCACGGGCTCGTGGGAGCCGCTCTTCGACAGGAAGGGTAAGCCGCTCTATCCCCTGCTGATGGCTGAGCTCGACGCCGTGAAAGCATTGCGACCGACGGGCGGCCTCATGCTGCGCCGAGATGGCAGTAGTTTACCTTGGAGCGGCAAGGGCGAGATGCTGACTCAAGTCGAACGCATTTCGAAGAAGATCATTCTGGCCGCGGGTTTGCGTCCTGAGCTGACTTTCACGTCGTTTGGCCGGCATGGTGGGACCACCGAGGCGAGCACGTCCGGCCTCACAGAAACGCAGCTGATGAAGAAGGGGCAATGGTCATCGACCAAGGCGATGGCGCACTACCTCCATCACGACGACGAGGCAAAGCAGGACGCGCAGATCAAGCGCATCAAGCGGCGCAAGCAAGCGGCCAGAAAGTGAACATTTGTCGGAATGGATTCCGCGGCCTTGTCGGAATGGAAATTAACAAGTCCGATAAGTACTTGAAAACATTGGAGCGGGTGAAGGGAATCGAACCCTCGTATTCAGCTTGGAAGGCTGCTGCTCTACCATTGAGCTACACCCGCGTAAGTCGCTCCCTAACACGCCCGGACGGCGGTCTCAACTGCCGCGACGGCGCCTTGTCGGCAGCTAGCCGGCCTTGCGAACAGGGCACGGTTCCGGCCGATCCCGCTCCCCTTAACAGCGGCGGCAATGCCGCCTATATTGGAATCTCCCGAAACCAACGAAAGGAGGTGATCCAGTGTCTTTTACCAAGCGCTGTCACCTCGCTGGGATCGCCCGCTGAGCTTTGAATAGAGGCTTGGCATCGGGGCGCTCTCAGCCCTGGACCAGCGAGCAAGAAATCGGGCGCGACGGGGGGCCTCCCCCGCCGCGTCTTTCTTTGCAGTGTCCCGGGTCAGCCGGCGCGAAGCCGTTCGCGCAGCGCGACGGCGGCTATCAGCATGCCGACACACCAGGCGACGACTGCGCGGTGCGGCTCCTCGCCTAGCAGCACCGTGAAGAGGCTCGTCAGAAGGCAGGGCGCGATGGCCTTGCGCATCCGGCTCGTCAACGCCAGCAGGAACGGCATCGCCGCGATCGATATCTGCAGGACGTTCATTTGAACGACCGGCTCTTCCAGAGGCTTCAGAAGCCGCAGACGTTGGGCGCGCGCGGCCGTTTGCCGCGCCGGCTCTCGACAATTCGCTCGCCGCCGTTCTCGGCCGAGCTGCCGTAATAGCGGTGATGGCCGGCCTGATCGTGCAAGTCAGACGGCTCTGACTGTCCCGCCCGCCGCGCGTCGCAGATGATCTTGATGGTGTGACCCGACATTGCCGCCTCCAGCAAAAGCTTGTTGTTTATGGTCCATCAGTCGCGACCCGCTCCGGCGGCGTTCACACGGCAGGATCGCAATCGGGTTTCAGAACGGTTTCGCCGCTTGCCGGGCACGCAATATTTGCGTCGGAATTGTCGGGACGGGCTGCCGTGCTACGTCCTTGGGACCTGTGCAAAAAAAGAGGTGACGATGCTCTACGCAATCCTGGCCTACCATGTGGAAGACGAAATCCTGTCCTGGACGCCGGAGCAGGACGCCGCAGTCGTGGCCAAAGTCATCGAGGTTCAGGCGCCCCTCCGCGAAAGCGGACAGTTTGGACCGGCGGCCCGCCTGGATGAGACCCGTAAGGCCCGCACCTTGCGTGGTCCCGGCGCGGGAATGGTGCTGGACGGGCCGTTTGCCGAGACCAAGGAACAGCTTCTCGGCTTCCACCTGATGCAATGCGAAACCGAGGATGAGGCGATCGCGGCGGCGCGGAAGCTGCGTGCGGTGAATCCGACGGCGGTCTATGAAATCCGCCCGGTCAAGCTTTACGTGCCGGCCGATGGGTTCGGCGCGACACAAGGCTGAGCATCGGCCTCACGCGCCCGGCTCGGTCCGCGCGCTATAGAAGCGCTGGATCAGGAGCCCGCCGAAAGCGAGGAACCACAGGAAGGGCGCGACATGCGGCGCGAAGGCCGCCACGATCGTGCCCGGAATGAACACGAGCAGCGGAAACAGCGAGGCCATGATCTCATGGCTCCAGCCGCCCAATATCCTCCACCAAAGCCAGGCGTTGAGTCCGGCGATCGCGCTCAGATGCACGCCGTAGAGCACGGCGACCGCGCTGCTCATGGGATAATTGGTGTAGAGGCCGTTGGTCACCGGCAGCAGCACGATCGACAGCAGGAAGAACAAATTGAGCATCACCGCGCCGCGGCTGCCGACCGGCTGGCGCGCCAGCCGCCGGTGATGGCTGATCCAGAACACGCCGGCGATGATAAAGCTGAGCGCAAAGCCTATCAGCTTGCCCGAATAGACCCGGGCGAGATCGTTCCAGTCGGGGGCGCCGGCGAACACGGCCGCCTTGGGCAGGTCGTAGGCCAGCAACGTCATGGCGACGCCGAAGATGGTGTTGCTGAGCGACTCCAGCCGCCGCATCTCGAACTGGTGGGGCTTGAGCTCGGTCATGTCGGACATGGGGTGCTGGAACCAGGGACCGTCTCCCCCTAAATCCTAATCCCGATTCAGTCCAGCCGCATTGCGATTCGCGCCGGGATCGCCGACCCTCGTCCTTTCACCGGGGCGATTCGTGGCGACATATCTGGACACGCTCAATGCGGAGCAGCGCCGCGCCGTCGAGCATGGCGTCGCGGACGGTGCGACCGTGGGTGCCCCCCTGCTCGTCATCGCCGGAGCCGGCTCGGGCAAGACCAACACGCTCGCCCACCGCGTCGCGCATCTGATCGTCGCAGGCGCCGATCCGCGCCGCATCCTGCTGATGACGTTCTCCCGCCGCGCGGCGGCGGAGATGGCCGGCCGGGTCGAGCGTATCGCCCGAAAGGTTCTGGGCGAGAACAACGCCGCGATCATGCGCGACGCGCTCAGCTGGGCCGGCACCTTCCACGGCATCGGCGCGCGCCTCCTGCGCGAGTATGCCGAGCGGATCGGCCTGGATCCCGCCTTCACCATCCACGATCGCGAAGATTCCGCCGACCTGATGAATCTGGTCCGGCATGAGCGCGGCCTGTCGAAGACCGAGAGTCGCTTTCCCGCCAAAGGCACCTGCCTGTCGATCTACTCTCGCTGCGTCAATGCCGAGATGGAGATCGAGAAAGTGCTTGGCCAACACTATCCCTGGTGCGCGGGATGGGCGGCCGAGCTGAAGGGCCTGTTCGCGGCTTACGTCGAGGCCAAGCAGGCCCAGCACGTGCTCGATTACGACGACCTGCTGCTCTACTGGTCGCAGATGATGAGCGATGCGCCGATCGCCGAGGAGATCGGCGGCCGCTTCGATCACGTGCTGGTCGACGAATACCAGGACACCAACCGCCTGCAATCGTCGATCCTGCTGGCACTCAAGCCCGACGGGCGCGGCCTCACCGTGGTCGGCGACGACGCACAATCGATCTATTCGTTCCGCGCCGCCACCGTGCGCAACATCCTGGAGTTTCCGCAAAGCTTCTCGCCGCGCGCCGAGATGATCACCCTCGACCGCAACTACCGCTCGACGCAAGCGGTGCTGGCGGCGGCGAACGGGGTCATTGGTCTCGCGCGCGAGCGCTTCACGAAAAATCTCTGGACCGACCGCACCTCCGGGCGGAAGCCGCAACTCGTCACCGTGCACGACGAGGCCGATCAGGCGCGCTACATCGTCGAGGCGGTGCTGGCGAACCGCGAGCAAGGCGCGCTGCTCAAGCACCAGGCGGTGCTGTTCCGGACGTCCTCGCATTCGGGTCCGCTGGAGATCGAGCTCACGCGTCGCAACATCCCCTTCGTCAAATTCGGCGGACTGAAATTCCTCGACGCAGCGCACGTCAAGGACGTGCTGGCGCTGCTGCGCTTCGCCGAAAATCCGCGCGACCGCGTCGCCGGCTTTCGCATCCTGCACCTGTTGCCGGGCATCGGGCCCGCGACCGCGCAGCGCGTGCTCGACCAGATGGCCGAGAGCACCGATCCGCTTGCCGCGCTCGGCCAGATGCCGGTACCGCCGCGCACCGGATCCGACTGGCCCGACTTCGTCCGCACGGTCGAGAATCTGCGCTATTCGGAATGGCCTGTCGATCTCGAACGCGTGCGGCTCTGGTACGAGCCGCATCTGGATCGCATCCACGAGGATTCGGAAACGCGGCGCGCCGATCTGATGCAGCTCGAACAGATCGCGAGCGGCTATGTCTCGCGCGAGAAATTCCTGACCGAGCTCACGCTCGATCCGCCGGATGCGACCAGCGACAAGTCCGGACCGCCTTTGCGCGACGAAGACTATCTGATCCTCTCCACCATCCACTCCGCCAAGGGCCAGGAGTGGAAATCGGTGTTCGTGCTCAACGTCGTCGATGGCTGCATGCCCTCCGACCTCGGCGCCGGCACCAGCGCCGAGATCGAGGAGGAGCGCCGCCTGCTCTATGTCGCGATGACGCGCGCCAAGGACGATCTCCATCTCGCCGTGCCGCAGCGCTTCTTCGTGCACGGCCAGGCGGCCAAGGGCGACCGCCACGTCTACGCCTCGCGCACCCGCTTCATCCCGGAATCCCTGGTCTATCTGTTCGAACGCACCGCCTGGCCGAAGGCAGGCGCAGGTACGGCCCGCGCTGCGGCGCAGGGACCGAAGATCGACATCGGGGCGAAGATGCGCGGGATGTGGCGATAGACGCAAGAGGCTGGTGTCGAGACCTGCCAATATAACTGGAACTACAGAGGGTCCGACATGAAAGCCGTCGTCGTCGAGCAATACGCGCCTATCGATCAGATCGAGTTGAAGGACATTCCGTCGCCGCCCATCGAGACCGGACAGCTGCGCATCCGGGTGGAGGCGGCCGGGATCGGTTTCGTCGACGGCTTGAAGATTCAAGGGCTCTACCAGACCAAGGATCCCCTTCCCTTCATTCCCGGAACGGAGTTCGCGGGAATCGTGGAGGACGCTTCCGGCGCGGCGGGCAGCTATCGGCCCGGCATGCGCGTGATGGGCATGACGCGGTCGGGCGCGCTCGCCGAAGAGATCGTCGTCGATCCCGCCGCGCTCCATCCCCTGCCGGATGGCGTTTCGGCCGAGCTCGCGGCCTCGTTTCGCGCCAATTACCTGACTGCGCTCTACGCGCTGAGCGCCCGTGCCATGTTGTGCGAAGGCGAGCAGCTGCTCGTGCTGGGCGCCGCCGGCGGCACCGGGACCGCGGCCGTGCAGATCGGCAAGCTGCTGGGCGCCCGCGTGATCGCGGCGGCCTCGACACCGGACAAGCGCGAGTTCGCGCAGCAACACGGTGCCGACGCCGTGATCGACTATACGCAGCCCGGCTGGCGCGACACGCTCAAGGAGTTGACGGGCGGACGCGGCGCCGACGTGATCTTCGACCCCGTTGGCGGCGAGATCTCGGTGCAGGCTTTTCGCTCCATCGCCTGGCGCGGACGTCATCTCGTGGTCGGCTTTGCCGCAGGCGCCATCCCCGCGCTGCCGTTCAACCTGCCGCTGCTCAAGGGCGCCGCCCTGCTCGGCGTCGACCTCGCGCAGATTCCCGTGCGCGAGCCGGACGTGCAGACGCGCCTGATGTCGCAGCTGATCGGCTGGCTCGCCGACGGCAAGCTGAAGCCCGCAGTCGGGCGCGTCTTCGCGCTGGAGGATTTTCGCGAGGCGTTCAGGACGATGCAGACGCGCGCCGCGCTCGGCAAGATGGTCGTGCGGATCGCACCGTAGGACTCACAAACGGAAACCGAGCATTTCCGAAAGCCGGCTTGCGGCGCGGCAGCGGTCCATTAAATCTGGTCGATCATCCCGCAGAGACCTGATCGATGACCGCACCGCTTCAATTCGGACTGGATACCTTTGGCGACGTCACAAGGAATGCTGCCGGCGACATGCTCCCGCATGCGCAGGTGATCCGCAACGTCGTGGACGAAGCCGTCCTCGCCGACGAGCTCGGCCTCGACTTCATCGGCCTTGGCGAACACCACCGCTCTGACTTTGCGATCTCCTCGCCCGAGACGGTGCTGGCGGCGATCGCTTCGCGCACAAAACGCATCCATCTGGGCTCGGCCGTGACGGTGCTGAGCTCGGACGATCCGATCCGCGTATTCCAGCGCTTTGCCACGCTCGATGCACTCTCGGGCGGACGCGCCGAGGTGATCCTCGGCCGCGGCTCGTTCACGGAATCCTTTCCGCTGTTCGGCTTCGACTTGCGCAAATACGAGGAGCTGTTCGAGGAGAAGCTCGACCTGTTCGCGGCGCTGCTCTCGCAGGAGCCCGTGACATGGGAAGGGAAACTGCGTCCGCCGCTGAAGGCCCAGCTGGTCTATCCGCCGGTCGAGAACGGCCGGCTCAAGACCTGGATCGGCGTCGGCGGCAGTCCGCAATCGGTGGTTCGCGCCGCGCATTACGATCTGCCTTTGATGCTGGCGATCATCGGCGGCGATCCGAAGCGGTTCGCGCCCTACGTCGATCTCTATCACCGCGCCTTCAAGGAGTTCGGCCGCCCGGCACGGCCGATCGGCGTGCATTCGCCCGGCTATGTCGCCGAGACCGACGAACAGGCGCGTGAAGAGTTGTGGCCCGACTACAAGGCCATGCGCGACCGCATCGGCAAGGAGCGCGGCTGGCCTCCGATGGGACGTGACGAGTTCGTCAGCGAGGCCGAGCACGGCTCGCTCTATGTCGGCTCGCCGGAAACCGTCGCGCGCAAGATCGCCGCGACCGCAAAGTCGCTCGGCATTTCGCGGTTTCAGCTGAAGTACTCGGCCGGTCCGCTGCCGCATGAGAAGCTGATGCGAAGCATCGAGCTTTATGGACGCAAGGTGGTGCCGATGGTGAAAGATTTACTCTCCTGACGCACCGCTTGCCGTCCCTTGATCCACGTCAAGCCGGATCGACCGGAATCCCGGGTAGAAGCCGAATCCCGTGGATCACCCGACAAGGCAGGCCGATGGCACCTCTCTCCCGAAAGTCCAGGCAGGTTCGCTCCCGCAAGAGCGGCGCCAAGCCGATCAGAGAGGTCAAGGCAGCGGCGGCGCGGGCACGCGCGATCCAGCTGACGCCGGTGGAGCGCTCGCTCGCGGAACAATCGCGCACGGGCGCGCTGCAAAGCGAGATGGCCGCTCTCGACAGCGTCTTGAAGGGAACGCCGGCACTCGCCCCGGACAGCGAGCCGGTGCAGGCGATGCTCACGGGCGCAGCGCCCGACGATGCCAGAGAGTTGCAGGCGCTGCTCGTCGGCAGAGAAGCCAAGCGTGCCAGGCGCACCACCAGCGACGAACTGGCCGACGACTGGCGGTTCGGCGGCTACCCATACAAATTGCGAATGTATCGCCGCGACTATGAGGAGCAGAAATTCGTGCTCCAGACCGAACTGCTGAAGTTGCAGAACTGGATGAAAGAGACGAGGCAGCGGCTCGTGCTCCTGTTCGAGGGCCGCGATGCCGCCGGCAAGGGCGGCGCCATCAAGCGGTTCATGGAGCATCTCAATCCGCGCGGCGCCCGCGTCGTGGCACTGGAGAAGCCGAGCGAGGTCGAGCGCGGCCAGTGGTATTTCCAGCGCTATGTACAGCACCTGCCAACCGCAGGCGAGATCGTGCTGTTCGACCGCAGCTGGTACAACCGCGCCGGCGTGGAACGCGTCATGAGCTTCTGCTCGCCGTCGGAATACGAGGAATTCCTTCGCCAAGCGCCGGAGTTCGAGCGCAACCTCGTCCGTAGCGGCCTGCACCTGATCAAGTTCTGGTTCTCGGTCAGCCGCGAGGAGCAGCACCGACGCTTCAAGGAGCGCGAAGGTCATCCGCTCAAGCAGTGGAAGCTGTCGCCGATCGACCTCGCTTCGCTCGACAAATGGGACGACTACACACGGGCCAAGGAAGGCATGTTCTTCCACACCGACACCGCCGACTGTCCCTGGATCGTCATCAAGTCCGACGACAAGAAGCGCGCGCGACTCAATGCGATGCGCTACGTACTGCACGCAATGCCCTATGCGGGCAAGGACGCCAAGCGCATCGGCATGGTCGACGACCTCCTGGTCGGCCGCGCCAACGTAATCCACGAGCGCGAGGAACATGGGAGGTAGGGGTTGGCTGTGAGATGACAGTCTGTCGCTATCATCACCAAAGTCGCTTCTTCGCGAACGCGTAGCCTGACCCAGACTTCAGGTAACATTCGAAAGCTCGCGCTTTCTCGAGGTCCGAAAAGGCCACGTATGTCACCATGCGCCACGGCCCGTACTTGGAGGTGTGCAACAATTTTCCGGCGTTGTGATCCTGGAGGCGCTGCTTGATATCCGTGGTCAGGCCGATATAGCGCTGGCCTGCGATCGCTTCACTTTCCAAAAGACAGACACAATGCGTGAATTTCGCCCTCTTTCGCCAATGCTTCGGAGGCATCCTGCTCGCGCAGGTTAAGGCTGCAAATCCTGCGAAGCGCGTCAGCGCGAAGCAGGATGGTGGGGGAGGCAGGACTCGAACCTGCGAAGCCATGAGGCGGCTGATTTACAGTCAGCTCCCTTTGCCACTCGGGACACTCCCCCGCTCGACGGCAGCACAATCGGGCCGGGCCATGCCGGCGACCGAGAACGGCCGTGAAACGTGAAGGCCGCAACAGCCCGGATCGGGGCGCGACCGGGCGCGGTTATGGGCGATGCGGTGGGGCAAAGTCAACCGAGGTGGGCGGCTAAAATCGCCTCCAGGCGAACCCAAATTGCCATATTTGGGCACCCGTGACACAAGCAAGCTCATGAAGGACAAGAAATTCGCCCCGAGGGGCCCCCGCGGCGGGGCTAAGCCTTTCAACAGGCCGGGGAAATCGGGCGGCCGCCCGGCCTGGCGCGAGCGCGATTCGTCGCCCGACGGTCCGGTCATCCTCTACGGCTGGCACACCGTGACCATGGCGCTCGCCAACGCGCAGCGCCGGATCCGCAAGCTCACGCTGACCGAGAACGCCGCAAGGCGCCTCGCCGAGGAGAACATCCAGACCCGCGTGACGCCGGAGATTGTCCGGCCCCAGGAAATCGACCGGTTGCTGTCGCCCGACGCCGTGCACCAGGGCCTGCTCGCCGAGGCCGATCCCCTGCCCTCGCCCGACATCGAGACTTTGACCCAGGAGGGCATGGTGCTGGTGCTCGACCAGATCACCGATCCGCACAATGTCGGCGCCATCCTGCGTTCCGCCGCCGCCTTCGCGGTGAAGGCGGTCGTGACCACCGCGCGCCACAGCCCAGAAGCAACCGGCGTGCTGGCCAAGGCCGCCTCCGGTGCGCTCGAACTGGTGCCGATGATCACCGTGCAGAACCTTGCCCGCGCGCTCACGGCGCTGAACGAGCGCGGCTTCCAGACCGTCGGTCTCGACAGCGAAGGCAGCAGCGACTTGTCCGAGGTCGCCTTGCGCGAGCCGCTTGCGATGGTGCTCGGCGCCGAAGGCAAGGGCCTGCGCCAACTAACGCGCGAGACCTGCAGCGTCGTGGCGCGGCTCGATATGCCCGGCGAGATCAAGAGCCTCAACGTGTCGAATGCCGCCGTGCTTTCGCTCTATGTCGGCGCCAGCCGGCTCGGACTGATGAAACGCTGAGCCAAGGTCACAAAGCAAAGCGCCCGTCCGCATCACGCGAACGGGCGCCTGGTCGGCTCAACCGATCAGAGATCAGTGGTAGCGGCGCATCGCGCGATGGCCGCCGTAGTACGGCGCGGCGCGGTGGGCATAGCCATAGCGCGGGCCGTAGCCGTAGTGCGTGCGCGGCAGATAGCCGGCGCGCGGGCCATAGCCATAGCGGTACGGGCGATAGTACGGCCGACGGTAGGGATAGGCGCCCGGGGCGACAACCGCCGCGGCACGATAGCCATAGCCGTTTCCATAGCCATAGCCACGGCCGTAGCCGTAGCCGTAATTGGCGGGCGCAACGACCGCGTCCTCACGGTAGGTCGGATACGGCGCGAAGGCGCCCGGGCCGGTGTAGGTCGGCCCCTGGTTGACGTAATAATACTGCGTGGTCGGTTCGGCGAGACGCTCGTAGGCGCCATAGCCGTAACCGTAGCCATAACCGCCGCAACCGGTGTTGCAGCCGGAATAGACGGGTGCGACAGGCGCGCACGCGGTGAAGCCGCAGGCCGCGGCGGGCGCGGTGGCGGCGAACATCGCGGCAGCAGCCACGACCAGTCCTGAAATCATCTGACGCATTACTCTCTCCTGTTGATTTCCGTTTTTTTGGATTTTCGCGTTTCTCAACCCGGCGGCTTGCCGGGCAACTCCGTATGCGGCCTCGGCCGAGGGGGCCGAGGACGATCGTTGAACTCGGGAGCGTAGATCACCGGCGGCGGATCGACGGGCGCGTCCATCTGCGGCGGCAGCGGCGCGGACGACGCGCCCCAACTCTGGTGATAGCTCTCCGCGGGCTTCGGCAATTTGCGGTTCGCGGGCGGCTCAACCTCGAGCCGACCGTAGCCGGGCCGCAGGCCGAGCGTCGGATAGTAGTGGCCGACATGGTCGGGCTGCCGATCGGCGATATAGCGTCCGCCATAGATCGTTGGCTGCACCTGCTGGTTCTTGCCCAGACCCCAGACACCTTCGACGACGCTATAGGACGCGTCGATGTTGTTGATGATGATCGGCACGCCGGGTCGGCCCGGAACGACGATATCGAAACCCTCGCCGGCAAACGCCGTCGCAGGCAGTCCGATCAAAAAGGCGGCGAGCGCCACGGCGCGCATGAGGAGACCCCGATTGTCCGGCGACAACCTAACCGATCGCGACTCAGAGAGGGTTAAGGCCTGCTCACCAAATTCCGGTAAGCCTAACGTGCAAGGATTGCGCGCCACTCAAATGCTGCGCAGCGAACTAGTGAAGCGTTAACGGCGCGGAACGCCGCCGCCGGAACAACGCCTTGTGCTCACATCCGTTTGAATGTCCAGCGGCGAAAATCCCCCGGTTGCATCGGAACGTCCGGTGTCGTCCGCGTTTAGCCCCCGTCAACAAAATGGGAGCGAAGAACCATGAACATCAAGCTTCTCGGGGCTACGGCGATTGCAGCGACCATGCTGGCGGGCTCCGCCATGGCGCAGGCCGTCATCACCAATCCCGGCCGCTGTTCGGCGCAATTCCCCAACGCCAACTGCCAGAATCTCGGCCCCGGAAACCCATATACCGATAGCGGATATCGTCATCGCCGCGCGACCTATCGTCAGACCAATGGCGACTGGAACAACGACTGGAACAGGAGCCGCACCGGCTTCTGGCCGACCGACGTCGCAGCCGGCGTCGCCGGGGCCGCGATCGGCACCGCCGGCGCGATTGCCACCGCCCCATTCCGCGCCTGGGACAACTCCTACGCCTATGAC
Organism: Bradyrhizobium cedriense; assembly: GCF_054602315.1. Lineage (NCBI taxonomy): Bacteria > Pseudomonadati > Pseudomonadota > Alphaproteobacteria > Hyphomicrobiales > Nitrobacteraceae > Bradyrhizobium > Bradyrhizobium cedriense. Next base: position 925,004 of record NZ_JBTSWB010000003.1, read on the forward strand.
AATTCGTGGGATCGCGGCTGGGACAATCGTGGCTGGGACACCCGCACCTACGCCCAGCGCAACGGCTTCGTCTGTACGCCCGGCACCTGGTTCAAGGGCGAAGACGGCCGCCGGCACATCTGCCAGTAAGGCGGCTTGAGCCGGGCGCGGCACGTCAGGCGGTTCACATCAGGCGGTCTTCGGGCCGCCTGATTTCATGTCTGCGACCAGGATTTGCGGGTTCTGGCACTTTCCAGCCAAGTCTGGTATTGCCGCGCGCACGGGCGGACAGCCCCGGTGCAGGCCGGGCCTTGCACCGCAGTCCATCGTTGCCGGCTTAGCTCAGCGGTAGAGCAGCGGTTTTGTAAACCGAAGGTCGGGGGTTCAATCCCCTCAGCCGGCACCAGTTCTTGACGCAGTTCAGTTCGCCGGCGCGCTGCTATTGCAGGGCGCGATCGGGCGCAGCATTCGGCAATTGATCCAGCTGCCAGAGCCCGAGGCTTTTGTCGCGCCAGCCGCCACCGCCCTCCTCGCAGCACTCGTTGACCAGCGCGTGCGGTGCCGGCCAGTCGAACGGTGGCTCCTCCATGTTCAGCGCGCGCCAGTCGCCGTCCTCGCAATCCCGATTGTCCTCCCATTTCGGAAAGGTGGTGACGAGCAGGAAGCGCGCGCGGCTCATCCGAAATTGCGTGAGTGCGCGATCGATGTTCGCAAAGCTCAGATGCACCAGACAGTCTCGGCAGAGGATGATGTCGGCACGCGGCAGTGCATCGCGCGTGATGTCGGCGACGAGAAATCGGACCGACGCGCTGCCGCCTGCCATGCGCCGGCGGTTGGCTTCGATCAGCGACGGCACGATGTCGACGCCGGTGTAATCGACATCGAGTTCGAGCCGGGTAATCCATCCGGCATCGCCGCAGGGCGCATCGAGCAGCGAGCGCACGCCGAGCCGTTGCAGCAGCGCAGGTAGCGCTTCCCGGATTGCGGCGGTCGCGGGGTCCTCCGAGCCGAGGCCCGACACGGAGGTTGCCGCGCCCCACAAGTTCGTGCGCGCGATGCGCTCGAAACGGGCGGCGAGATCGAGGCCCGCGAAATTCTCGCGATCAGCGAGGAAACGTTCGTGGGCGAGCACCGGAGGACGGCGTGAAATCATCGGACGAGCCTCAAGCGAGGTGTATGGGCGACGCCTCGTGGTCGTCATCAGCACGCGTCTTCTGATCCGATCAGCGGTGTCGGGGCGCCTGGAGATGGGGCCGGATCGGAACAAAAGACGGGCGTCGTTCGTTCTCGAACCATGCGGATCAAGGAAGAAAACCGAAACATGTTTCTGCTGACGACGGTGACGCTGTGCTGCGGCGCCGTGGCCGGCACGTTGACGCTGTTCGAACCTGTTTCTGGTCCCGTAGCCGGACCGCCGGAGAAGCCGGCCACGGAGCGGGTGGCGATGGGCGAGATCGCGCAGGCGGTTCGGGTGGTCGGCGCGCCGTTTGAGCCGAATGTCAATCCCCGCGAGCGGTAGCGCTCACCTTGGCGACGCCTCCGGACCCTCCCCGGGCCGGGCATGAGTCCGCACCAATTCTTCCACGAACGCGATCACCTGCGCCCGCTTGTCGGGCGGCAGCGACAGGAATGCCCGGAGGAGCCTCAGCCCCTCCACTTCGTCCGACCGTTCTGATCCGGCAATCATCCGGCGAGTGTCGGGCGACCGGGAAAAATATGCAATCCCCTTGCTAAGCTTCTTGATTCGACCCGGCCGCTTTGCTGGAATGAGCGCGGCTGAGGTGGATCATGAAATGGATCAGGCAGCGCGACGCTCTGATCGCGCAGACAATGGCCTTCGTCCAATCGGTGACCGGCAGGAAGGATGATGCCCTCCAGCCGGATGCGCCCGCGTCTCGCCTGGGAGGCGCGGTGGAGATCGTCGCCCTGGAGGCAGTTGCGGTCGAGAACGAACTGCCGCAAGCCCCCCTTCCGCCTCCTCCCGCACCTCTCTCGCCACCGCGCGCAAGAGGCGATTTCCGCACCGAGATGCAGGCCCGCATCGCCGATTTCCGCAGGCATCAGGAGCGCTTCGAACGCGAGCGTGAGGAATATTGTGCGGCGACCCTGACCAGATTGCGTGCTGCCCTCCGCGATGCTTCCGACCCGTCGGCCAAGAAATAAGGCCGCCTGTTCAACGGCCTACAGCCAGGACCACACCAGCCAGAGATTGGCCGCGCAGGCCCCGAACAGCGCCAGCGTGAGCGGCAGGAGCATGTGCCCGCAGGAGGTATTCAGGTCGCTCGTCATGGCGCAAAACATCTGCTGATTCCGGTCAGAGAGTCCCAGGGATTCTTTTTTTACGGATTCAGGACTCGTTAAGGACTCAGGGACCGACGCTTTGATCACGGCGCCGTGATCATCTGGAGGTCGGAACCGCCTGCCCCGCAAGCTCGTTAACTGGCTTTCCTGGAGCGGGAAGAATGCCCTACGCCCTGTTCTGCAACGACGCCCAGATCAGCAAGGCCTATCCGAGCGAGTCGGACGTCTGGAAGCTCGCGCAGCGAAGTGGTCTCGTCGTGGATGTGGTTGCGGACGACGGGCGGCCGGGACCGCGCCGGGTGCTCGACAACGGCTACGAGATTGCGCCTTGCCAGGCGGCTCAGGGCGAGGACCCCGTCAAGAACAAAGCCGAGGCCGATCAGCAGTCACGGATGGAGCTTGAGCTGAATTCTTGAGCTCCGGCGCGGAACTCAGGGCGTGGCGGCTGCAAGCGAGGCCTGCTCGCCCGGCATCGCCACGCAGGCCTTGCGGCGATGCAGCCCGCGGATGGCGCCGGTGACCTTCATCACCTTGCCCGAGGGACAGGACGCGTCCTTGACGAAGGCGACCTCATAAGGTGCCAGCATCAGGGGCTCAGATCTCAGGATCGTCTGTGCAGAGCACGGCAGGCCGAAGAAGCACGAGAGCACCACTGCCGACACCAAGATGCGCATGTCCGTTGTCCCACCAGCCCGGTAATTCTCATATAACGCGTTCCGGAGCGCGAGTTCCGTAAATCGCAAAAATTATTTTTGCTTTACCCCAGCCCCATGACGCGCGTGAGAAGGCGCGCCAACAACCGTTTGCAAGCAAATGACGCGCCAGATGGTTCACGCACCGCAAACGGGGCCCGGCCGGACGGCCGACAAACGAAAGGCCGGCGGGGCCGGCCTTTGAGAAAATCGTTGCGGCTGGCTCAGTAGCGTGAGGCCGCCGGGCCGCCCCAGCCGAAGCGGTAGTTCACGCCGACCTTGACGGTATGCTCGTCCTCCCGACCCCGGACGCCGACGACGTCGGCCGGGCCGGAAGTGAAGGTGGTGCTGCCGAAATTGTAGTACTGGTACTCGGCCTTGGCCGACCAGCTCGGCGCGAACATGTATTCGAGACCTGCGCCGACGGTGTAGCCGTCCTTGCTGTTGCCGGTGGTGGTGAAACCCTGCGGCACGCCAGCAATGTTGACGCCGAGATTGTTGTTACGCCAGGCGTAACCGCCCTTGGCGTAAAGCAGCGTCGGCCCCCAAGTGTAGCCGATCCGACCGGTCACCGACCCGATCTGGTCGGTGTTGGAGGTGACCTGCGTGCCCAGCGGGAAGGTGACGCCGTTGTTGTTGGTCGGCAGCCAGGAATACTGAGCCTCGATACCTACCACCCAGTTGGGTGCGAACTGGTAGTCGAAGCCGCCCTGCACGCCGCCCATGAAGCGGGCGTCGCTCGACTGGAAGCTGCTGTCGCCGGCAAACGCGCCGCCGACATGGCCGCCGATGTAGAAACCGGTCCAGTTGTAGATCACCTGCGGCGGCGTATAGGCCGGAGCCTTGGTGTAGGGCCGCGGCTGCATGTCGGCGGCGGCGGCCGGCGCGGCCAATGCCAGCAGAGCGACTGCGCCCAGCAAAATTGACTTCATGATCATCCCCGTTCTTTCATCTTCGACACTCAGGAAACAACGTGGCGTGAATTGGGTTGCTTCGCGGCAATGCCGGAACGTTGATCGTTCGTGACTGTGACGGGTTGGCAACAACGCGATTTTGTTCCGCCACGTCGCCCTGTGCGCCCTGTTTTTGTGTCCGCGCAGGGGCTGCCGTAAGATTTGTCGCAACACGAAACCACCCCGTTCAAAACTCGCCGAAACGTGATCCAGCGGCTCCGGCGCCTCTTTCCTAGCACCCGGCGATGAAGGTCGGCTTTGCGCTACCGCGTCATCTTTTCCAGTTCCGGAAAGGGTGCGTAAACCGCGCCGGCGCACAGATCCGTGGTCCGGTCGACCACGCGGTCCGCGCGGCCATTGACGAAGATCACGGCGCGCTCGCGCATGGCCTTGTAGCTCCCATCGGTCTCGCGCGGGATGAAGTGCAGGCAGCTCACGTAGAACTGCCGGCCGCCGACCTCGCGCTGGACCGGCTCGGCCATGCTGGCCTCGCGCACGCCGACCGGATTGTTCAGATAGGTGCGCATCAGGGCCAGCGTGTCACTCCGGAAATTGTCGGGAAACGGCTGCGGCCCGCCGGCCTGCGTCCCACCCAGCAGGGTCGGACGGTCACCGTCGCTGCCGAAACACGCCGTGAGTGCCAGTGGCAAAGCCAATATCACCGCACATGTTGCCAATCGCCCCACAGGCCCGCTCTCCGCTCGATCAGGTCAGGGGACGTTCTAGCCCCAAGCCTGCACGAAGGGAATTCGCTTGCAGAGGCGCAAACAGCGCACCGGTCCGCCGCCAACACCTCGAGCTTTCGCGCGTGACATGGCAACGGACCTGCCTGAAGTCCGCACGCGGCGACGGGGCAATGCCAGGGATGCCGCCGCGCGGGATCAGCCTCAGTTGCGCTTGTCTGACGTCGCCGGCTTGGTCACGTCCGGCTGCGCCTTCTGCGACTCCTTGGCCGTGACCTGCTCGTGCTGATGGCGATCCTTGCGCACGGTCTTGTGCTCGTCCGACGTGACGGCGGCGTTGGCGTTCATCGCGTTCGATTTGCCATCCGTCTTGCCATCCGTCTTGCCATCCGTCTTGGCATCCGCCTTGACGTCGGCAGCCTTCGTGTCGGCTTTGACGCCCGCCTCCGGCTTCACGGCGGTGTTCCCCGCCTTGGTCTGGCCCTGCTCCGCCTTGATGACAGGCGAAGTCGTGGTGGTCTTGTTTGCCTCGGCAGCGAACGCCGGGGCGGCGATCACGGAAGCTGCCAGCAGGGCTGCGGAAATGGTCTTCAACATGGTGGTCTCCTCTTGGAAGGATCTTGAGGCGGCGCCCTCTCGTCACCCCTTCGATCGTGGTGTGAGCCTAGGAGGCACCCACTGAACCGGTTCTGAAGGCGGTTGCAGGCTTCCGTTCATCTCGATGACGAGTTTGTCATCTGCGGGTCGGACGATAGATCGTGCGAAGCGGGAATGTTTTTGCCCCACGGGTGTTCCGGTCTTCAGGCAATCGTGTAGGATCGCCTCGTTCCATACGGGAGAACATCAATGCGCAGACTCTCAATGCTTCTGGTGTCGGGACTGGTCTCGATGGCGCTGGCGACCGGGCCGATGCTGACCACCGCCTATGCCGCCGGCAGCGATGAACCTTCGTCGCCACCGAAGTCGGACACTTCGACGAAGAAGGGGAAAAAGAAGAGCTCCTCCGTCAGCGATCCCAAGTTCCTGGCAGCCTATCGCACCGCCTACACCGCGATCTACGACCGCCACGACTACACCGGCGCGATCGACCAGCTGAAGTCGCTCAAGCGCGATGACGTCGCCGATGTCGCCAATCTGATCGGCTACTCCTATCGCAAGCTCGGCGACTACCAATCGTCGAAGGCCTATTACGAGCTGGCGCTGAAGGACGATCCGAACCACGTCCGCACGTGGCAATACTACGGTCTCTGGCAGCTCGAGCAGGGCAACCGCGAACAGGCGCAATACCACCTCAATAAGATCGCCTCGCTCGCCGGCACCGATAGCTCGGAGTATCGCTCGCTCGCCGCCGCGCTCGACAAGCCGACCGGCGCGACGCTCGTCTACTAAGAAGCGGCCTATCGAGACCTGGCGGTTTTGAACGACGAGAACGGGCACAACCTTCCGGGTTGTGCCCGATCCGCTTTCTCGGCTAGCTTCGCGTACCTTTTTCCCTCGCAAATCGGTGCGCAATGGACAAGTGGCTGCGGTCCGCGATCGACTACGTCGGCTCATGGATCGAATTCCAACAGACGACGTTGCAGCAGCCGGGCGTCATCGTCGCATTTGCTCACCGCGGCGAGATCATTGCCGAGCATGCGTTCGGCCTCGCCAATCTCGATACCGGCGAGAAGCTCACGCCGCGCCACCGCTTCCGCATCGCCTCGCACTCCAAGAGCTTTACCTCGGCCGGCATCATGAAGCTGCGCGAGCAGCGCAAGATCCGCCTCGACGACACGGTCGGCCAATATGTCGACGGCCTGCATCCGCGCGTCGCCGAGACGACCATCGCGCAAGTGCTCTCGCACAGCGCGGGGTTGACGCGCGACGGCGCCGATTCCGGCCAGTTCATCGACAGCCGCCCCTATCTCGGCGCCAAGGAGCTGCTTGCGGAATTGAAGCTGACCACAGCGATCGAGCCCGGCACCCGCTTCAAATACTCCAATCACGGGTTCGGGCTGATCGGTCTCGTGATTGAAGCCGTGACCAAGGAGCCCTACCCGGTCTGGATCAAGCGTGAGATCATTGAACCGGCCGGCTTGCGGGAGACCGAGCCCGACGCACCGCTTCCGAAGGGCGCCGTGCTCGCGAAAGGCCATACGCGAAAGGTGCCGTTTGGCGAGCGCTGCGTGATACCCGGCGACAATCCCGCACATGCTATGGCATCAGCCGCAGGCTTCGTCGCCACCGCCGCCGATACCGCCCGCTTCTTCGCGCAGTTGGCCCCCAACGCGAAGAAGAGCGTGATCTCGCTCACGAGCCGCCGCGAGATGACGCGGCACCATTGGCGCATCCCGCAGAGCTTCGAGGGCTATTACGGCCTCGGCGTCAATGCCGGCAAGACCGACGGTTGGGACTGGTTCGGCCATGGCGGCGGTTTCCAGGGCTACATCTCCCGGACCTGCTGCATTCCCGCTTGCGAGCTCGCGATCAGCATCCTCAGCAACTCCATCGATGGCGCGGCACCGGTCTGGATGGACGGCGCGATGCAGATCCTGCGGGTGTTCGAGACTCGCGGCGGGCCCGACCGGCGCGTGCGCGACTGGACCGGCCGCTGGTGGACGATCTGGGGGGCAACCGATCTCGTCCCCGCGGGCAACCGTGTGCTCGTCGCCAACCCGCAGTTCAACAATCCGTTCATGGATGCCGCCGAGATCGAAGTCACCGGCCGCGACAGCGGCAAGCTCGCCTGGGCCGCCGGCTATTCCAGCCACGGCGAGCCGGTGCGCCGCGTCCGCAACGCGCGCGGCAAGGTCAGCGACATCTGGATCGCCGGGGCCAACGTCAAGCCTGCAAGCGCCGTGGCACGTGAGATCGCACGACGATACAAGCCGCGCAAGCGGCGCCCTACTCCCGAATGAGCGCCTCGACCTCGCTCCGAAATGCCTGCCGCGAACCATCGCGCGAATAGAACATGTGGCCGCCAGGGTAGACGACGAACTTCGCGCGCCGCGTCACGAAGGCCGGCAACTGGTCGAGCACCCGCTTCGTTGCAAAATAGGGCGTGGCGAGATCGAACAGGCCGTGCGCGACCAGCACGTTCAACTTCGCATCGGTGGCGATGATCTGGCGCAGCTCCGAGACCGATTGCGGCGGGTTGATGCCACGTCCGAAATCCCACTGGCCTTCGACCGCGCCGTTCAGGACTTCATAGGAGCCGCCGGGCCGCCAGTTGAGCTTGCGCGTCAGGACGTCGACGGCGGCGCTCGTCAGCGGCGCCTGAAGCGCATCGCCCGAGGGATCGCCGAAGCGTGAGCTGGTGGAATCAGGATACGGATCGAAGCCCCGCACGGAGGCGTCGTAGCGTCCCGTCACCTTGCCGCTCTTGCGATCGAATTCGCGGCGGAATTCGCCGACGTCGAAGCGGCCGGCGAGCCTGCGGCTCACCGCCTGGTCGATGCCGGTGAGTTCGGCGACCTTGTCGGCGAGCCTGTTGGTGGCTTCCCTGTCCGCCTCGCCCTTGGCGAGATCGGTCAGGAATTCGCCGCGCGCGTAAGCCTCGACGTCGGCGAGGTCGGCACGCTTGACCGGGCCTTTGGCTTCGCGGGCGACCGCGACATAGCTCGGCAGCGTCGCGACATATTGCAGGAGGCTCGTGCCGGTGAATTCACGGAAATCGAGCAGCGGCGATACCAGGATCAATCCCCTGACACCCACGCCGTGCTGAAGTTGCAACTGTCGCACTACCTTGGGTCCGCGAATGCCGCCATAACTCTCGCCCGCGACGTATTTCGGCGAGACCAACCGGTCGTGCTTCTCGAGCCAGCGGCGGATCACGAGCGCGATCGAATTGGCGTCACCGTCGACGGAGTAGAAGGACTTGCGCGCATCTTCGCCGCTGGCGACGAAGCGGCTGTAGCCGGTGCTGACGGGATCGATGAAGACCAGGTCGGTGAAGTCGAGCCAGGTCTCCGCGTTGGGCCTCACCTCGGGCGAGGCCGAGGGCGACAGGGCCTCGCCGTCGAGCGGCAGCCGCCACGGACCGGCCGCGCCGAACTGGAGCCACGCCGAGGACGCGCCGGGCCCGCCATTGAACAGAAACGTCACGGGACGCGTCGCGCGGTCGGCACCGTCGAGCTCATAGGAGGTGACGGCGATGTCGGCCAGCGGCTCACCCTTGCCGTCGAACACCCGGATCGAACCGGCAGTCGCAGCGAAATTGAGGGTTCGGCCGGGCAGATCGAGCGTCTGCTTCGTGGTCGAGTCCGGAGGGAGACGACGTGCATCGGCCGCCGATTGGGAAGCCTGTGTCACGCTTTGCGCGTTGCTGCTGCGGCCACCCTTCTGTCCGGCCGGCGATGCCGCCTCGGCGCGAGGTTGCGGCGGATCATCCGCGCGTGCAACGCCCGAAAGCGCAAAAGCCGACACCGCCAGCACCAGGCTCGCGCGGCGCAGCGTCTGTAAATTCGTGACCATGGTCGTTCTCCCTGCCCGGCTGTGACAGCCGGTGCGGACGGAAGGATTAGCGCGGAATTGCGACGGTTTGGGGGATCATTGGTCTGGTGGGGCCTGAGGACGCCGTCCCAGTCCGAATCGCACGGTTGTGTCCTCAAATCCGGATGGACGGTCTCCGTTAGCTTTGGAAGGCGGTCCTCCTCGACAATGCAGGCCCACCTCGTATAGACGAGCCCGGCGGAACTTACTCGAGCCAGCGGCACCTGCCCGGGAAGCCATGACAAAGCCCTCGCGATACGACCGGATCGCCTTCGTCGCCAGCCCGAGCAGCGAGGCGCAGGCCGCCTTCAGCCAGCTCACCAGGGACTACGGCAATTGCGACCTCGGAGAAGCCGACGTCGTCGTTGCGCTCGGCGGCGACGGGCTCATGCTCCAGACGCTGCATCAGAACATGCGGACGGGAAAGCCGATCTACGGCATGCATCGCGGCACGGTCGGCTTCCTGATGAACGAATACTCGACCCACGATTTGCGCGCGCGGCTCGAGGCGGCCCACGAATCCGAGATCAATCCGCTCCTGATGCGCGCGACCGACGTCAATGACCGCGTCCATCTGCACCACGCCATCAACGAGGTTGCCCTGTTCCGGCAGACCTACCAGGCCGCGCGCCTGCGGATCCTGATCGACGAGCGCGAGCGCATGTCCGAGCTGATCGCGGACGGCATCATGGTGGCGACGCCGGCCGGCTCGACCGCCTATAACCTGTCCGCGCAGGGGCCGATCCTGCCGATCAACGCCGCGCTGCTGGCGCTGACGCCGATCAGCGCCTTCCGCCCGCGCCGCTGGCGCGGCGCGCTGCTGCCCAACACGGCCTATGTCGTGATCGAGGTGCTGGAGGGCGACAAGCGCCCGGTGGCGGCGGTCGCCGATCACGACGAAGTGCGCGACGTCCGCCGCGTCGAGGTGCTCTCCGACAGGACCATTTCAATGCGGATGCTGTTCGACCCCGGCCACAGCCTGGAAGAGCGTATCCTGCGCGAACAGTTCGGCTACTGAACCGCCTGCCCCGCAACGCCTCCAGAGCCCCGGTCGCAACCCTTCGTTAACCCCCGGCACGATATGGTTAACGAAGGTTGACCCGCTTTTGGCCCGGGCGTCATGTTCCGTATCGACTTCAACAAGCTGCGCTTCCTCGTCTGCGACGACAATCCGCACATGCGCCGCATCCTGCGGACGCTGCTGCATTCGTTCGGCGCGCGCGAGGTCTATGAAGCCGAGGACGGCGCAACCGCGCTCGAAATGTACAGCCACTACGTGCCCGACATCGTCATCACCGACTGGGCCATGCCGATCTTCGACGGGCTCGAGCTCGCGCAGATGATCCGGCAGCCGGAATCCAAGGGCAATCCTTACGCACCGATCATCATGCTGACCGGTCATTCCGAGAAGCGCCGCGTCACGGTGGCGCGCGATGCCGGCGTCACAGAATTCCTCGCCAAGCCGATCTCGGCCAAAGGCCTCTACCAGCGCATTCTCAACGTGGTCGCCAATCCCCGCCCCTTCATCAAGACCAAGACCTATTTCGGACCGGACCGGCGCCGCAACACCAACTCCGCCTATATGGGTCCCGAGCGCCGCGTGGGCGAAAAGCACGAGGTGCTGCAGCAGCCCTCGCTGCTCGACAAGGCCCGCTCCTCCATCTAGCGCAACGTCTTCAACCGAGGCAGGTATCATGGCGAGGAACAGCGCAAAGGACATCGAGGTCAAAGCCTTCGCCACGCATCACGTCATCACCCAGCCCAACCCGTTGCGCAAGGTCCTGCGCCGCGTCGAAGAGAAGGACATGGACGATCCGGTCGCCCGCGCCGAACAGGCGCTCGCGAGCCTCGCCAGTGAGTTCGATGACTGGATGGCGATCGAGGTCGAGAGACTGTCCGCCGCCTGGGCTGCCGTGCAGAAGGACGGCTTCACGAAGAAATTGCGCGACGAAATGTTCCACGCCGCACACGATATCAAGGGCGATGCGGCGACTTTCGGCTTTCCTTCCGCGGCTGGAATCGCCGAGAGCCTGTGCCGCGTCATCGAGCACGCGCCTGATCTGGCAAAGGTGCCGGCCGAGCTCTTCACGCACCACATCAACGCCATTCTCGCCATCGTGCACGAGAACACCAGGCTCGACAGCAGCAGCGTCTCCGCCGAGCTCAGCCGCCGCCTGCGCAAGGTCGCGGACGATTATCTCGCCCACGTCAACCGCGACCGCCCCGAGCATCTCGAGATGATCCTGGCCCCGAGCATCGCGCCGGCGGAGTAGGTTTCGGAGCTCTCTCCCCGTCATTGCGAGGAGCCCTTGCGGCGAAGCAATCCAGAGTCTTTCCGCGGAGGGACTCTGGATTTGCTTCGCTGCGCTCGCCGTAACGGCGCTTGCGCATCCAGCTAGGCCGCAATCAGGTCATCATACGCCGGGTCCACCGCGTCGTCCGCGACGAGCTCATCGCAGAACAACCGCGCCTCTTCGCGCGCGGATTCGGTGGCGAACCGGCGCAGCAGCACCATCAGCGGCTCGGTGGCGCCGCGGTCGGTCTCGCAATGGGTGAGCACGCGTTCGACCATGCGCCGGCGCAGTCGCACCGCGCCGTCGTCGCTGTCGACGAAGCCCTGCTCGTGGCAGGCGTCGAGCGCGACCTGGAACGCCGCAAACGTCGTCTCCGGAAGCCCGGCGCGACGGAGCAACGCGTGCAGGCTGTTGCCGCCGCGCTCGTGCAGCAGCGCGGACACGCGTGGCAGCGGCAGATCGGCCAGTTCGGCGAGGGCCGCGTCGAACAAATCGAGATTGCCCGACAGGAGTGCACGCAGGATCAGCCCCGCGGTAAGCTGGCCGGTGATGCGCAGGTGCCGGACCAGGCCTTCCATGTCCTCGCCGCGCGAGCGCGCTGCGATATTCATGGTGGAGCGGTCACGTGCCTCGATCGTGATGCGCTCGGCACGGTCCGCACTCAGCCAGTTCCGCGCCACGACGAATTGCGCAAGCGTCTCCGAGAGCTTGGCCACCAGCGCCGCACGCGTTGCGGCCGGCAGATCCTCCAGCACCAGCATCGCTTCGCGGATCGCGGCGAGATGGCCGTGGCGTTCAACGATACGGTCCCAGGAGAACGGCGCGAGCTCGGCATGGGGGTTCTCGATCAGCTCCAGCGCGGCCGCGGCGCAGCCGACTTCGGCGATCGCGGCGCAGACCGATACCGGCAATGCGATGCGGCGGGCCACCGCGCATTGCACTTCCTCGTTGCCGGTCGCGACGATGTCGACGAGATCGGCGTCGACCAGAAGCGGAGAATGTTCGAGCAGGGGCAGCGCGACGGTCGGCTGATCTGCCGAGAGCGCGCGGACGATTGCGGCCGGCGCCTCGCCGCTGCGGGCGAAGGCCTCGGCCATCGCCTGCCGCACCAGCGGCGAGGGATCGTCGAGCAACATCAGCAGCGCGCCTTCGGCGGCGATGCGGTCGTCTGCAGAAAGGTCCGAGATCAGCCAGGCACGGGCCAACGCCCGTGTTGCCTCGGCCCGCTCGCCGGCAGGCGCCGTCCTGATCCAAGCAATGAATTGCCGAACAATCATCCTGCTTCCGGCTTACACAACGAAACCAAAACGGTGACGGCTCGTCACCTGCAACACAAAATAAACCACGACGCTTAACAAAGCGTTCACCATAACCGACTGGTATTATTGACGTTTTGTTAAGGGAACAAAGCTGCTTCAAGACAGATGCGCTGCTGGGCCGAGCGCTGAATCACGGCTCGTTCTGTGGGCGCGCCGCTTTGAGCTGCGTTTGCCCAAGAGCGGATGATGTCAGCTCGAGAACGTACCGCTACGATCGCTGAAGAGATCCAGCGGCTGCGGCGCACGCACGTCTGGGGTCGCCGATGCGACCGAGGTGAGCGAGGCATTGTTGCCCCACAATTTCTGCACCGTGGTCGAGACCGGCTGCGTGGCATCGCCGGGCTGATAGATTGAACGAAACACCGGCGTGCTCGGGGCATTGTCTGCGACGGTCGTCGACGACGTTGCACTGACGGGCGTTACGGCGCGTGCATTCGGAAAGGTCTGAAGATAGGCGGCATTGTCGATCACCGGTGCGGTCGGCTGCACACCGCTGGCGCTCGCAACCTCAGTGGGCGACGGCGTGCCACCATACATCGCCATCGCGCTGCGGGTCACTTTCGAATTTGCCGCGCTGGCATAGCGCGTATCCAGGACCGAGTAGACCTCGGACACGCTGCGCGCGCGGCCGTCCTTGGCATAGAAGATCGAGCGATTGGCGGCCGCCGCGTTGGGAAACAGCCGCGCGCCGACCGCTTGCGGATTGTCCTCGGCGTTGGCGATGAGTTTCGCGGCTCCGCCGACGCCCATGAAATGCGCCATGTAGAGCTCGCTGTCGCTCGGCCTGCGGCCGAGCAGACCGGTGAGCTTGAAGCCGTTCGACTGCGTCAGTGCAGCCGCCATAGTGGATGCGGCTTCGGGGTCGTCGCGCAGCTTCATGATCGACCGCTTCATCGCGGGATCATCGACGGTGTAGGTGCCCGACGGCGTCCTGGTGATGGCCTCGGCGTAGCTGCCATAGCCGAGCTGGGCGCCCGCCTCCTTGACCGTGCCGAGCCAGGTCTGGTCGATGAACTGGTAGAGCCCGTGCGCGGACGAGGTCGTGGCCCCCGCCGTCGGATCGAAATCCGATTCCATCTTGGCGGTGGTCAGCATGTACTGAAAGCTGACGCCGCTGATGTTCGAGGCTTGCTTGATCGCGCCGGCAACACGCGCCCGCGACGGATCGAGTCCGACCGTCTGCGGAGCACTGGAATTATCGACCGACATGATGACGTGCCCGCCCCGCGCGGCATTGAGCGGCGCCGGCAATCCGGCACCCATGCGTCTCACCGTGGGACAGACATGGTTAATGCGGGGTTAATTCGGGCTTCGCCCTTTCACCGAGTCATTCCGGGGCATCGCGAAGCAATGAGCCCGGAATCCATCGGGCTGCAGATAATGCATCACGATGGATTCCGGGCTCGCGCTACCGCGCGCCCCGGAATGACGGAAGCTACTCCTTGTAGACGGCGCTCGGATCGAACAGCCGCTCCGCATCGGCGAAGACGAGCCTGGCGCCGCCGCCTTCGGCCTCGACCTTGCGGTAGAAACACGACCGCCGCCCGGTGTGGCAGGCTGCACCTACCTGTTCGACGCGGATCCAGACCGCATCCTGATCGCAATCAGTGCGCATCTCGATGACGCGCTGGGTCTGACCCGAACTCTCACCTTTTCGCCACAGGGCATTGCGCGAGCGACTGAAGTACCAGGCATCGCCGGTCGCAATCGTCCTGCGCAGCGCCTCCTCGTTCATGTGCGCAACCATGAGCACGTCGCCGGTTGCGACGTCGGTCACGACGGCCGTCACGAGGCCGCTCGCGTCGAAGCGCGGGTGGAAGGACAAGCCTTCCTCGATCTCATGGGAGTGAGCGGACACAGGACCCTCGCGAGTTCACTTGCGAGGTCAGCGCTGCAGGCCTCGCACCAGGGACAGGAAACGGGCCTGCTCCGCCGGATTGTCGCGGAACATGCCGGTGAAGCGGCTGGTGAAGGTGGAGGCGCCATGCTTGGCGACGCCGCGCACCGACATGCAGGTATGCTCGGCCTCGATCAGCACGGCAACGCCGCGCGGCTTGAGGACCTCGTCGATGGCGGCGGCGATCTGCGCCGTCAGGTGCTCCTGGGTCTGGAGCCTGCGGGCGAAGATGTCGGTCAGGCGCGCAAGCTTGGACAGGCCGACCACGCGTTCCACCGGCGTATAGGCGATGTGGGCCTTGCCGTAGAACGGCATCATGTGATGCTCGCACTGCGAGGTGAATTCGATGTCACGCACCAGGACGAAATCGTCATAGCCGGCGGTTTCGCCAAATGTGCGGTCTAGCACCTCGGCTGGGCACTGGTGGTAACCCTGGTAGAGCTCGTCGAAGGCCTCGACCACGCGGCGCGGCGTATCGAGCAGGCCCTCGCGCTCGGTGTCCTCGCCGATATAGGCGAGCAGCGTCTTCACCGCGGCTTCCGCCTCGGCGCGTGCCGGGCGCGGCTGGTCGGCGCGAACGGCGGCTGCGAGGAATTCGGCAGGATCAAGTTCGGCCGGGCGGCTCTCGGGCTGCCGGTCGGAAGGCTTGCTGGGGCGGATGGATTTGATTGCAGCGTCCATATCGACTCCGTTCGACGGCCTCAACGGCCGGAGTGTCACCGGCAGACGGGGCGGCCAAGCCGCCGGACGCCTGAAGAGAACAGTTCTGGCGAAACGTCCGCAAGCTATAACGTCGGAGCCACGGTTCTGGATCACCGCCGCCGCAATGCTGGACTGTTTTTCCGCGAGTTCCGACCCTATATAGGACCCTGAACGCCGCCCGCCAAGGCCGATCGGGTGCGGAAGTGCTGGACTCCATCACATGCTGAACGACATCTACAACAAGCGCATCATCGAGCTGGCCGGAAATATTCCGCGCCTCGGGCGGCTGTCGGACCCCGACGCCTCCGCCACTGCCCACTCCAAGCTGTGCGGCTCGACCGTGAAGGTCGACCTCAAGATGAACGGGGATACCGTGACCGACTTCGCGCATGACGTGAAGGCGTGCGCCTTGGGCCAGGCCTCTTCATCCATCATGGCAAGTCACGTGGTCGGCTCGACTGCGAGCGAACTCCGTGAGTTACGCGAAACCGTTCGCAAGATGCTGAAGGAGAACGGCGCACCTCCTGAAGGCAAATGGGAGGAGATCAAGTTCCTCGAGCCGGTCCGCGACTACAAGGCGCGCCATGCCTCGACGCTTCTAACCTTCGATGCGGTGGTCGATGCGATCAGCCAGATCGAGGCGAAAGCCAAGGCCGGGATCAAGCAGCCGGCCGCAGCACAGGGCTGATCCCAAGCCGATGTCACTCTGCGGCGCCCGAAGGACTAAGCCGGGATATTGCGCCACAGCATCTGGATTCATGGCTCGTCGCCTTGCGACGCCCCGGAATGACCGAGCGGAGAGCTTACTTCTGCGTTGCAGCAGGCGGCGTGGCAACGCCGCCCGTCGGCACCAGGGCTTCCGCCGTCTTGGTCGACTTCGCAGGCTGCCCCTGCTCCGGTTCCGCTCCGAACCTGGCCTGGGACTTCGGCGCAAGCTCCGCCATTGCCGGCGCTGAGATATCCATATGTGGGAGCACATCGGACACGAGATCGGTCGTAACCAGATTGGTCAGCTTGAGCTCGCCAGCGTCGAGCTCGTGCAGGTCTTCCCAAGGCGGAACGCTGAGCGCAAGCGACAGCAAGTCGCCGGTGCCGCCCATATCGAAGGTGTATTTTGCAAGCCGGCCGATGTCGCGCTCCACGATCATCAGATCCTGCGCGCTGTAGCTCGCCGCCTTGGCATCGTCGGCCCGGTCACCCATCCAGATCTGATGGACACGGACATGGGCCGCTTCCGGCACGTAACGCTTCTTGCCGGCCAGCAGCAGGAACACGCACATGGATTCGCAATAGGCCTCCGGCGCGACCGCCGGGCGAGTCGATGCTGCACCGCGGAGACTCACGCCGACCGTGGTCATAAGCCCGAGATTGCGGAAGCGCCGGCCAAGCGTGATCGCGTCATTGACAGAGCCGCCGCTCGAATCGAGCACAACGGTCGCGCCCCCGAGCTGACGTCCACGCGAAAACTCTTCGAATTCCCTGGGCGTATCGGCGGTGATGATGCCGACCGCACTGACCCAGCCGCGGCAGTTCGGCTCGCAGGCGACCCAGCTGAACTTCATCGGCAGCTTGCGCTCTTCGAGGGTGCTGCCCGCCCGGGCCGACGACCCGAAAGTCGCGATGGCGCCGGCCATCACGACCCCACAAACGACGGTTCCCACCAGCAACCAGCCGCGAAGTTTGAGCGACGTCAGGAGTTTCAAACTGGTCCCTTCCCCAAGCCCCAAAGCGATTCAGGCAAGCCCCGTCTTGTAGTTTCAATGAGTCTACACACGAGCGTCATAAAAATGGTATCCGGGGGAATACAGATCGTCCATAGGTACTTGCTGCACTGCTCCCAAAAAGCACGCAAAATATGGCGCATAAACAACAGCTTACAGTTCCCTGCGCCGGAACCGGGCAATCCGCCGCTTAACGTCGCAGCACAGCGCACATGAAGCATTCAGCATGCGAGCACTGTTCCTGTTCCGGCGTGCTCCGGCTGCCGCGCAGATTCGGCCGCGCGCTGATCTGGCTCTATCGGCACACATTGTCACCCCTGGTCGGCTACAACTGCCGGCACCTGCCGACCTGCTCCGTCTATGGCGATGAGGCGATCGAGCGGTTCGGCCTTTGGGCGGGCGGCTGGATGACGCTCGCACGCCTGCTCCGCTGCCACCCTTTCGGCACGTCCGGCATCGACAACGTGCCCCTCGCCGCGCCGAAAGGGGCACGCTGGTATATGCCTTGGCGCTACGGCCGCTGGCGCGGGGTCAATGCACCCTGATGAAGGCTGCGAAGCTTGTGCATCGCTGCCCAGGCAGGAACCGGCACTTTCCGCTCGCGTTGTTTCGATGCTCCCACGGGAGGAAACAACAATGCGCTGGAAAATCAGCCCTCATTTTCACTTCAGGCCCGGTCCGACTGTCGGTCACAGGGGACACGATCCCAGAACCATCGACCTTCTCGCCATCATCGCACTGCTCGCGCTTGTCCTCGGCTCAGGCTGGTATCTGGCGAGAAGCGTTGCGATACAGCCGAGCACGACGACCTTCATCGTGCCGAGCCAGAGCGTGCATTGGTAGCTCAGAGGTCCGGCACCAGCCGCTCGGCATCAGAGCCCGCCACGCAAACCATGAGATGGCACTCGCGCTCATAGGCGACGGGACGCGGTCGAGCGTGCTTGGCGTCAGCAAAGCGACCTTTGGCGACACCTTTGGCGTGGTCCCACCGGCGACCGCTCGCACTCGGAGAATGATGGATTCTTTGTGCTGAGTCCCCGCGGGCTCGCACGGGCGAGGAGCTGCCGTTCGTCACAACGGCAAGATCGCGATCAAGCGCGACCGCGAAGAGCGGACGCTTGGCAGGGGCGACTGCTTGTATTTTTCAGGCGAGACGCCGCACGAGGTCCGAAGCCTCGGCCGGCAGAAGGCCGAAGTGCTGGACGGGGTCGCCCAGCCCCCTTGACGCGCCGACTTCTGCCTAGCGGTACCAGAAGAAACGCCCCTGCGACGGCGGGATCGTTTCCGGCGGCCGCAGCCGCTTCGGCCGCGCCGGCCTTGGCGCCGGCTCAGCAGCCGAAGTTGTCTCCGGAGGCGGGGCGGTCTCGCTGCCGGGCACCTTCACTGACAGCAGCAAGTTCGATTCGTGCATCCGCCAGCGATAGCCGACGCCGAAATCGATCGGCTGGGCGCGCCTGAACAATTCGGCGTAACGCTCCTGGTAGCGGCCGGGGAATTCGTCGATCGGACCGAGATAGCGGCCGAACGGGAAGAACCGCCATTGCCGTGCGTTGTAGTTCGCAAGCGGAATGCCGGAATCGTCCTGGATGATGGTGGTGCTGTTGGCGAGCAGCCAGTCGCGCACGACGGTGAAATTGCCGGAGTGCATCAGATAGGACGCGCTCTTGATCAGGCTGTTTCCGGGCCCGAGCGTCTCGCAGAACTTCAGGAAACCGGTCGCGCGCGCGCCGGAATTGGAAAGATCGGTCGAGAAATAATACAGCGTGCGCGCTTCCCCATCGCTGCCGGCGAAGGTGATGCGGACGCCGCGTGTCGCGTTCCGTCCCGGAGTGTCGTCGCCGACATGAACCCCGCCCTTGTCGTCGAGCGCGACCATCTCGACATTGCGGATCGTCTTGCCGGAGCGCGCGAGGAAGACATAGAGGATCGGCAAGGTGCCGTTCACCTGGTTGGCGCGCAGGTCGACCTTCATCTGCTTGGTGATGAAGAAGGAGAAGCTCAGGATCGAGCCCAGCGAGCGCTCGACGTTGTAGAGCGCGGCGCCGACCGAACCGCGCGGCAGCCGCGTCAGATCGGGCACGGCGCCGACCGGCTCCAGCGCACCGAGCACATAGGTATTGGCCTTGGAATAGAAGGCGTCGGCGTAGAGGAAATCCGGGCCGCTGAACATGTAGAACATGGTCGGCCGGGGCGCAGCGAGGTTGACGTCGGCCCAGCTTCGGATCTTGGAGAGCTGCCGCTGCTCGAGCTGAGCGAACGCACCGTCGAAGAACTTTGCATGGCGCTGCCAGCCCGGGTCCCTAGTGAGCGGGACCAGCGGCGATTCCGCCGAAGGCTGCATGCCTGCAAGGAAGCGCGCGGTGTCGTCGAAGGTGACGTCGGCGGCACGCGTGGACGAGACGAACGCGGTCAGCAGGGCAAGAGCGAGCGCCGCAATTCTCATGGGTCGGAACATGTCATTCGCGATGCGGTAAAGCGGCAGCGGCGACCGGCCGCCTGCGGAAGACAGCATAAATCAACAGGCCCGAGAGCATGACGAACATCCCCGAGAGCGATTGCACCGGCCGCTCGGTCAAGAGGTAATACATCATGAACGCGGTCACGAGCAGGAAAACGAGCGGTGTGAACGGGTATCCCCAGGCGCGATAGGGCCGCGGCAGGTCGGGATCGGTGATGCGCAGCTTGATGACGCCGGCGACCGTGAAGAACGAGCAGAACAACAGCGCGAACTGGATGAAGTCGAGCACCGCCTCGAAGCTGCGCGTGAACAGCAGCAGGTTGGCAATGGCGAGCTGGAACAGGACGGCATAGGCCGGCGCGCCGCTGACCGAGCGCCTCGAAAACACGCGCAGGGCCGGAATGTCCTCCCCCATCGTCATCATCACGCGCGGCCCGATCCACATCATCGCGCTGATCGAGGAGATCAGGCCGACGCAAATCATGGCGCCGACGATCCGGCCGCCGAGGTCGCCGAAGATGGCGCTGCCGGCGACGCTGGCGACGTCGAGCTGGCCGGCAAGGGCACTGACCGGCGTGGAATAGAGAAAGACCGCGTTCAGCGCGACGTACAGCACGAGCACGATCAGCGTGCCCGCGAGCAGCGCGCGCGGCAGGCTTTGCTGCGGCGCCTTCATCTCGCCGATGATGTAGGTCGCGGCATTCCAGCCCGAGAACGAATACATCACGAAGACGAGGCCGATCGCGAAAGGCGCGCTGACGATATGGGCGAGGTCGCCCGGCTGCGGCGTGAAGGCGATCTGCTGCGGCACGCCGATGACGAAGCCGGTGACCAGGAACGCGACGATCAGCACGACCTTCAGAATCGTCGAGATCAGCTGGAAGATGGCGGAGTGCCTGACCCCGGTCAGCTGCACGAGCGAAACCAGCCACACCACGCCGATGGCCAGCGGAATCGGCGGCAGATCGGGCATGACCGACTTGGCGTATTCGCCGAAGGCCATCGCGGCGAGCGCAACCGGCGCCGCGAAACCCACCGTCGCCGAGACCCAGCCGGCGAGAAAGCCGAAAGCCGGATGATAGGCGCGGCCGAGGAAATTGTACTCGCCGCTCGAGCGCGGAAACATCGCGCCCAATTCGCTGTATGCGAACACCCCACACAGCGCGACGATGCCGCCGATCGTCCAGAGCAGCAGGATCGAGAAGCCGGACGGGATGTCCTTGACCTGGAAGCCGAGGCTGGTGAAGACGCCGACCCCGATCATGTCGGCCACGACGATGGCGGTTGCGACCGGAACGGAGATCCCGACCCCTCCCCCGGTCAGCCGGCCAATCCAGGGCGCGGGTCCCGCATCTGATGCCGTCATCGGGGTCCTTAAGCTCAGGCGTCACGGCTCGTGGACGCGTCCTGCAGATTGATCCAGTCAATTCAAGCAGGGTTAACGAGGGTTAAATGAGGCAGCGGCAGGGGGTATTTCGGCACCAATTTGTATGGTCTTTGGCCAATAATCCTGGGCAAGCCGGCGGAAATGCCCACTCCCCGCCCCCACAATCAGGACACGATTGCATGGTCCTTTTGAGCGTTCCGGATGTGGGGAAGTCTATCCGGACGCTTAACGTCGCCTAAACGCCAGTCGGCTCAATTGTCTTGAAATTGCCGACGGACTTGATGTCGTGGCTTGGGATCATGGGTGGATGTTCGGGGCCGTTCCAAGACTGAGCGCTGACCTTCGTGCCGATCGGACGACGTCCGGCGCGCGCGGTCGCGCGCTCCGGATCGGCCTGATCTCAGCCTTGGCGCCGTTGTCCCTGATGCTGGTTCAATGCGGCAAGGCGCCCGATCCGGCGGCGCTGGCGGCGAACTCGCAGGCCAATGTCCAGGTCGTCGCCAAAACCAATTCGCAGACCTCGAACCCACGCGCAACGAGCGGCGACACGTTCGAAGACCGCTTTCCGGCTCCGCAGTTCAGGGAACGTTTTCCTTCGGCGAGCGAAAGCTTACTGCAGCGGCAGATGTCGGACTTCTCGCCCAAGCGCGCCGTCCAGCCGCAACCGGCGGAGCAGGCGCCCTACAAGGTGGCTTCGCTCGAGCCGCAAGTCCCCTACAAGCGTCCGCCGCGCGACGACCTGACGACGCTCGTCAGCATGAAGTCCTCGGCCTTCCCCTATTTCGGCAACAACCCCGCCTCCGATGCGCCCTTCCTGAACATCTCCAAGGGCGAGCGCCGCGGCCATCGCAGCTATTCGGGGCGCGTCTACTGGCAGGACGAAACCTACAGCGACAGCCGCGTGCTGGTGCACGTGCCCGAGCATTTCGACGTGCGCAAGCCGGGCGTGATCGTGGTGTTCTTCCACGGCAACGGCGCGACGCTCGAACGCGACGTACGCAATCGCCAGCTGGTGCCCAAGCAAATCACCGATTCCGGCGCCAATGCGGTGCTCCTTGCACCGCAGATGGCCGTCGATGCCGCCGATTCCAGCGCCGGCAAATTCTGGCAACCGGGCGGCTTCAAGCGCTTCATGGCGGAATCGGCCGACCATCTCGCCCGCATCAGCGGCGATCCCAACAGCGCGCGCGCTTTCGCCAACATGCCGATCGTGATCGTCGGCTACAGCGGCGGCTTCCTGCCGACGGCCTGGAGCCTGGAGGTCGGCGGCATCAGCGACCGCGTCCGCGGCGTGGTGTTGCTCGACGCCGTCTACGGCGAAATGGACAAGTTCGCCTCCTGGATCGAGAGCCACCGTTCCGGTTTCTTCGTCAGCTCCTATACTCGCCACACGGCACGGCGCGACCGCGAGCTCATGAGCATGCTGCGGCAGAAGGGCATCAGCGTCTCCGAGGACATGGACGGGCCGTTACAACCCGGCAGCGTGGTATTCGTCGAGACCGGCGAAGGCATCACGCATCGCGATTACGTGACGCGGGCCTGGACGCAGGATCCGCTCAAGGACGTGCTGGTGAAGATGTCGGCGACGCCCTCGCTCGCGCTTACGCGCGTCGCCTCAACCAATCCATCCGCATCGGGCCGTTAGACGCACTTGCCCAGTTCGATCGGGGGTGAGCCTTGGAGCGCATCGCGCTTTGGGCTCGCGAAGATCAGTTCTTGGGCAGCTTCGGAATGCTCTCGGCAAAGCCGTTGAAGCAGGTCAGCCGCTCGTCCTCTTCCTTGAAGAAACGGCAGTCTGCGTAACCCTTGGCTTTCGCCGGCTTCGGCTTCGGGGCCGGCGGGATCACGGCGTCGTAGCAGTTGAGGCGATCCTTGGTGCCGTCATCGATCTCGAGGCAGGCCTGAAGTCGGACGGCGATCGACTGCGGCTTGCCCTTCGCCGCCGCGGCGGGCTTGGCCGCAGCCTCTGTTGTCCCCTTGGGCTTGACCTGCACCAGCGGCTTGTCCCCCACCATCGGGGGCTTGTCGGCTTGCGCAAATGCGGAGGCTGAATAGAGCACCGCGGCAACCGCCAGAATCATCCTCATTTCAGTCAACTCTCTTTGGTCCCCATGACCGGCCTTCTAGCGCCCTCGCGCGCGGTTTGCCAAGCACCTTGCGCACGGGAAAAGGCGGCGCTCAGGCGGTTGCGGCAGCAGCAGGCCGCGGCCGGGTCAGCACCACCAGGATCAGCGCCAGCACGACGAAACCCGTCGCCACGAAGCCGAGCGTATGCAGGGACTCGCGGGCGAAGAGCAGTCCGCCGATGGCCGAGCCGACCGCCTGCCCGATATAGAGGACGGAGGTGTTGAGTGCGACGGTGGCCGATGCCAGCGGCGGCGCGGCGGCGACCAATCGCACCTGTTGCATCGAATTGGTCGAGGCAAAGCCGAGGCCCCAGATCGCGACCGCGCCCGCCATCAAGAGAAGCGAGCCGGCGCCAAGCGCCCAGCCGGCAATCCCGCCAAACAGCAGGCAGGTGAACAGCAACGAGGTGCGATAGGGCCCCGAGGTGTCGACGATGCGGGTCGCGATGACAACGCCCAGGAAGCCGCAGACGCCGTAAAGCGCGAACACAATGCCGACCGCATCGGGACCGGCGCCGGCGAGCCTGTTGAGCAGCGGGCCCATGTAGGTGAACACGACGAACTGTCCCGACATTTGCAGCATCGTGATCGCGAGCAGCAACAGGATCGTCCTGCTGCGGCCGACCGCGGCCCATGTCTTCAGATCCACCGGAGCGCCCTTCAAGCCCGCCGGCAGACGCAGCAGCAACAGCAGGAAGCTGATGCAGCCGAGCGCACCGATCCCGCCATAGGCCGCGCGCCAGCCATAGCGGCTGGCGATGAAGGTGATCAGCGGCAGGCCGACGGCGGCTGCCAGCGACCAGCCGAGGAAAATGTACGCAATGGTGCTGCCGCGCCGCGCCGTGGGCACGATCAGCGCCGCCGTGCCGGCGGCTTGCGGCGTGTAGAGCGCACCCACCGCGAGCATCACGAGGCGGATGACGAGGAGGCTGGTGTAGTCGGGCGCAAAGGCCGATGCGAGATTCCCGAAGGCGAGCACCACGAGCGTCGCCGTGAGCAACATCCGCCGCTCGATGCGACTGGTCAGCCAGGCCGTGAGCGGCGAGCCGATGCACAACGTGACGGCGCCGAAGGTTATCAGAAGCCCGGCCGCATGGATGCTGACACCGAGCCCGGTTGCCAATTCCGGCAGCATCCCCGCGGGCGCCAGTACCGAGCAGCCGGTGACGAGATTGCCGAGCATCAGCGCGGTCGGCGCGAAACGGCCGGCGGCGGGAGATTTTTCCATGCAAACGCATGTAGCTGCGGCTCGCGACGAGTTAAAGGCCACAACGCCAAATAGTTGGCGAACTGCCCGCTTTTGCGCGCCACTTTCTTGGAAATGCCGGATTGCACAGGCCGAATCGCCTGATATATCGCTCGTTCCCGCTTACCTGCGCTCGTTCGCAGGAGTGAGCCTCAGGAGAAAAGCAATGACCGACCAGCCCAAATCCGAATCCGGCTTCCAGTACAGCCTCTCGAATCTGAAGCCCGTGACCCCCGCCGCCAAAGTCACCCTTACGTTCCCCGACGGCGCCCGGCGCGAATACGACAAGAGCATCACCGGCCTCGACATCGCCAAGGGCATCTCGCCGTCGCTCGCCAAGCGCACGGTCGCGATGGCACTCGACGGAGTCGTCGCCGACCTCGACGATCCCATCGAAGCCGATGCCAGGATCGAGTTCGTCAACCGCGACGACCCGCGCGCGCTGGAGCTGATCCGCCACGACTGCGCGCACGTGCTCGCCGAAGCCGTGCAGACGCTGTGGCCGGGCACCCAGGTCACCATCGGCCCGGTGATCGAGAACGGCTTCTATTACGACTTCTTCCGCAACGAGCCGTTCACGCCGGAAGACTTTGCCGCGATCGAGAAGAAGATGCGCGAGATCATCGCGCGCGACAAACCCTTCACGAAGGAGGTCTGGGATCGCGAGAAGACCAAGCAGGTGTTCCGCGACAAGGGCGAGGCCTTCAAGGTCGAGCTGGTCGATGCCATTCCCGGCAACGAGCCGATCAAGATCTACTATCAGGGCGACTGGTTCGATCTCTGCCGCGGACCGCACATGACCTCGACCGGCAAGGTCGGCAACGCATTCAAGCTGATGAAGGTGGCTGGTGCCTATTGGCGCGGCGATTCAAACAACCCGATGCTGACCCGCATCTACGGCACCGCTTTCGCCAAGCAGGAGGATCTCGACGCCTACCTCAGGCAGATCGAGGAAGCCGAGAAGCGCGACCATCGCAAGCTCGGACGCGAACTCGACCTCTTCCACTTCCAGGAGGAAGGCCCGGGCGTGGTGTTCTGGCATCCGAAGGGCTGGACCATCTTCCAGCAGCTGATCGCCTATATGCGGCGACGCCTGACCGGCGACTACAACGAGGTCAATGCGCCGCAGATCCTCGACAAGGCCCTGTGGGAGACCTCGGGCCATTGGGGCTGGTATCGCGAGAACATGTTCGCGGCGCAGTCGGCCGGCGACGAGGCCGAGGACAAGCGCTGGTTTGCGCTCAAGCCGATGAACTGCCCCGGTCACGTGCAGATCTTCAAGCACGGGCTGAAGAGCTACCGGGACCTGCCCCTGCGTCTTGCCGAGTTCGGCGTGGTGCATCGCTATGAACCGTCGGGCGCCATGCACGGCCTGATGCGCGTGCGCGGCTTCACCCAGGACGACGCGCACATCTTCTGCACCGAGGACCAGCTCGCCGAGGAGTGCCTGAAGATCAACGATCTCATCCTGTCGACCTACGCCGACTTCGGCTTCACCGGCGATCTCACGGTGAAGCTCTCGACCCGGCCGGAGAAACGTGTCGGCACCGATGCGATGTGGGATCACGCCGAGCGCGTGATGGCGACCGTGCTGCGCGAAATCCAGTCGCAGAACAATCACATCAAGACCGAGATCAATCCCGGCGAAGGCGCCTTCTACGGGCCGAAGTTCGAATACGTGCTGCGCGATGCCATCGGGCGCGACTGGCAGTGCGGCACGACGCAGGTCGACTTCAACCTGCCGGAGCGGTTCGGTGCGTTCTACATCGACCACGACGGTGGCAAGAAGCCGCCCGTGATGGTGCACCGCGCAATCTGCGGCTCGATGGAACGCTACATCGGCATCCTGATCGAGCACTATGCCGGCAACTTCCCGCTCTGGCTCTCGCCCGTGCAGGCGGTGGTCACGACCATCACCTCGGAAGGCGACGAATACGCCAAGCAGGTTCTCGAACAGGCGCGGCGCGCCGGGCTTCGGGTCGAGATCGATCTGCGCAACGAGAAGATCAACTACAAGGTCCGCGAGCATTCGCTGGCCAAGATCCCGGCTCTGCTCGTGGTCGGCAAGAAGGAAGCCGAGACGCATTCGGTCTCGGTCCGCCGGCTTGGCAGCGACGGCCAGAAGGTGATGACGACGGCCGAGGCAATCGCCGCCCTCGTCGACGAGGCGACGCCGCCGGATGTCCGGCGGGCTCGTGGCGGCGTCTGATCCTGAAATCGATCTAAATTCGCTTCCGGTTGTGGGCGTGCATGACTATCTCGGCATGGCACGCCCGACGACCAGCCGAAGAGGATATCGCAGTGCCTGACGCCATCGAACTCCTGAAAACCCGCCGCTCTGTCAAGCCGCGCGACATGACCGGCCCCGGCCCCTCGCCGGCCGAACTCGAGACGATCCTCACGATTGGCGCGCGCGTGCCCGACCATGGCAAGCTCGCGCCCTGGCGCTTCATCATCTTCGAGGGCGACGCCCGCCAGCGCGCCGGCGAGGTGATCGCGAAGGTGTTCACCCGCAAGAATCCCGGTGCGCCCGCCGCCGATATCGACACCGAGCGCAACCGCCTCATGGATGCACCGCTGGTGATCGGCATCGTCAGCTTCACCAAGCCGCATCCGAAGGTGCCGGCCTTCGAGCAGGAATTGTCGGCGGGCGCCAGCGCCATGAACATCGTCACTGCCGCAACCGCGCTCGGCTACGGCGCATGCTGGCTCACCGGCTGGTTCTCGTTCGACCGCGACGTGCTCGACGGGCTCGGCCTCAAGCCGGACGAGAAACTCGCCGGCTTCATTCATATCGGCACGCCGGCCAAGCCCAGCGAGGACCGTCCGCGACCGTTCCTTTCGGAAATCGTGACGCGATTCTGATCGATGTCTTGTTGACGCCACGAACGTTGTACGGCTTTGATCCCGCGAGGGAGGAAGCCCAGATGCGACGGCGTGAATTTCTTGTCGGTGCCGCGATGCTCGCCGGCTCGATGGCGCGAAGCGGTGCTACCGCTATTCCCGCTCCCTCGTCCGAGGGACTCGACCGCATCACGGCGTATTTTGACAACGAGGTGGGAAGCGGCCGGCTGCCGGGCGCTGTGATCCTGGTTCAGCAGCATGGCAAGCCGGTCTACCTGAAGACCTTCGGCGTGCGCGACACCAGGACCGGCCTTGCCATGACGCCGGACACGATCTTCTCCATCCACTCCATGACCAAGCCGATCACCTGCCTTGGCGCGATGATGCTGATCGACGAGGGCCGGCTCGCGCTCACCGACCCGGTGTCGAAATACGTCCCCCTCTTCGCCGACACCAAGGTGGGCCTCGAGATCACCAGGCCGGACGGCAAGATGGAGCTCGACCTCGTTCCGCCGCTCCGTCCCGTCAACATCGAGGACCTGCTGCGACACACCTCGGGCATCAGCTACGACTACATCGGCGGCAGATGGGTCGAGCAAGCCTACAAGGCCGCCAATATTTTCGAAGGCCCGTTCAACAACAGGGAGTTCGCCGATCGCATCGCCAAGCTGCCGCTGGCACGGCAGCCGGGAACGCTATGGCGTTACGGCCACTCCACCGACGTGCTCGGCAGCGTCATCGAGATCGTCTCGGGACAGACGCTGTATCAGTTCCTGAAACAGCGCATCTTCGATCCGCTCGGCATGAACAGCACCAAATTCGTGCTCGCGACCGAGGACGAACTGGCGCGGATGGCACGGCCGCTGCCGAACGATTACATCCTGCTTGCTGGCGAGCGCGAGCGTCTCGACCATCCCGAATGGCAATCCGGCGGCGGAGGGCTGCTCTCGACCATCACCGACTATCAGCGCTTCGCACAGATGCTGCTCAACGGCGGCGAGTTCGAGGGCAAACGCTATCTGAGCCAAGCCGCTTTCAAGGCCATGACGACGGATCACATCGGGCCGGGCTCCGGCGTCGGACGCGACTATTTCTATTTCCCGGGCGACGGCTTCGGCTATGGCTACGGCCTTGCGGTGCGGACGGATCCCGGCAACGCGAAGCCGCCGCCGCCGGGCTCGCTCGGCGAGCTGAAATGGGACAGCGGCAGCGGCACCTATTTCGGCGTCGATCCCAAGCTCGACATGGTCTACGTCATGATGCAGCAGACCCAGAGCGAGCGCGGCCGCATCACGCCTGCGTTCAAGGCGCTGGTCTACGACTGCTACCCCGAGGGGCTACGCCGCCCGTGAGGCGCGCTGGCCAAAATCGGCGAGCAGTTTGCCGATCTCAGCGGCCGGTCGCGCCGCGCTGAACAGGAAGCCTTGCACCTCGTTGCAGCCTTCGGCGCGCAGCCAGTCGAGCTGATCCTCGGTCTCGACGCCCTCCGCGGTCGTGGTGATGTTGAGGCTGCGCCCGAGCCCTGAGATCGCGCGCACGATCGCGCTGCAATCGGGCCGCTGCGCCAGATCCTTGACGAAGGACCGGTCGATCTTGATCTTGTCGAAGGGAAAGCTGCGGAGATAGCTCAGGCTGGAATAGCCCGTACCGAAATCATCCATGGAGATGCCGACGCCGAGCTCGCGCAACTGATGCAGGATGGCGAGATTGGCCTCGGTCTCGGCCAGGAAGATCGATTCGGTGATCTCGAGCTCGAGCCGCTTGGGCGACAGGCCGGATTGCGCCAGGGCCGAGATCACGACCTGAACTAGGTTGCGGCTGCGGAATTGCGCCGGCGACAGATTGACTGCCACCTTGATGTCGACAGGCCATTTGACGGCTTCGGCGCAAGCCTCGCGCAGCACCCATTCGCCAAGCTGGGTGATCAGGCCGATGTCTTCGGCGACCGGGATGAACTCGGCGGGCGAGATCATGCCCTTGGCCGGGTGACGCCAGCGCAGCAACGATTCGAATCCCGAGATGCGATCGGAGGCGATCGACACCAACGGCTGGTAGTGCAGCTCGAACTCGCCATTGGCAAACGCGCGGCGCAGGTCGAGCTCCATGTCGCGGCGCTTCTGCGCCTGCAGGTCCATCTCGCGCTCGAAGAAACGATGCACGCCGCCGCCGTCGGACTTCGCCCGGTACAGCGCCATGTCGGCGTTGCGCATCAACTCCTCGGACGTCGTGCCGTCACCCGGCGAGAGCGCGATGCCGATGCTGGCGCCGATCATCATCTCCTGGCCGTCGATGTCATAGGGTGCCTTCAGCATGTCGATCAGCAGGGTCGCGCAGGCGCTGGATTCGTTCGGGGAGACGTCGGCCGCCAGGATGACGGCGAATTCATCGCCCCCGAGCCGGGCCGCGAGATTGGCGCCGCGGACCGCGGTGGACAGGCGCTCGGCGACTTGCTTGAGCAGGCGATCGCCCGCCGGATGCCCGAACGAATCGTTGATGTTCTTGAACAGGTCGAGATCGATGTAGAGCACACCGACCGGCCTTCCCCCGGCCTGGTCGAGCGCCTGCTTCAGCCGCTCCCGGAAATATTCGCGGTTCGGCAGATCGGTGAGCCCGTCATGATGGGCCATGTGGGCGATCCGCGCCTCGGCCTTGCGCCGCTCTGTGATGTCGACGACCGCGACCAGGTAGCCGTCGCGGTCATCGAAGGCGACGCGGCGTCCGAAGGTGAGCACCTCGATCTCGCTGCCGTCGGCGCGCAGGTGCCGCCAGTTGCGCGGTGAATGATAGGAATCGCCGACGCGTTCGAGCTCCTCGGCGTGGCGCTCCCACTCGTCCTCGGGCCAGATCTCATGCAGTTTCATGCGCAGGAAGGTGGCGCGGCTGTAGCCATAATGCTGGACCGCGGCGTCGTTGACGCTGAGGAAATCCCTGGTCTTTGCGTCAAACACCCACATCGGCATCGGATTGTTGTCGAACAGCAGGCGGAACGAAGCATCGCGCCGCTTCAGCGCGGTGACGTCGGAGATCGTCAGCGAGACCACGTCGGCGAAGGCCGTGACGCTGAGCCTGAGGTAGCGCCCATCGCACTCGAGCTCGAGCTGCTGGCAGCCGCCGCCCGCAAGGGCCTCGAGCAGGAATTCCGACACCTCAGGCGTGGCCAGCAGCGTGCCGCCCTCGCCGATCCGCCGCCACAACAGGCTTCCGCCCGCAACCTCCAGCAGCTCGGCCGCGCTCTTGTTGTGATGCACGACCTGCAGGTCGAACGGCTTGCCGCCGGCATCGCGCATCGTCACCAGCGAGACCACCGCGTCGTCGGTCGAGGAGAAGATTGCGTCGAGAAGATTGTATTGCGCGCCGCGCTCGTTGACGTAGGTACCGACCAGCGTGGCGCCCCAGCGCGAGGCCGTCGGCAGCGCCAGCACGTCGTAGGTCCTGACCATGCCGTCGCGCACGCAATGCGCCCTCGCCTGGTACGGACGTCCGGTCGCAAGCGCGCTCGCCGCAGTTTCCGACAGCGCCGTGGCGCAATCGGGCGACAGCTCGGCGACCGCAATGTCCCAGCGTTCCTCGCCGAGCCATTTCTGCACGTAGCGTCCGCTGCGCGACAGCTCGAGCACACCGTCGTTCTTGAGCAATGCTATGTGATCGGCGAGCCGACCGAGGCTGCCGAGCATCACGTCCTCGTAGCGCGGAAGCCGCTCGCCCGGCTTCAACGCCGCACGCCATTTGCGCTGAAGCACCGGGATGTCATCGAACATTTCGGCGGCCGGTTTCCCCGGCGTCTTCTTCGCGGCAGTCATTGCAGTCCCCAACGCACTTTGCCGCTGCATCCAATGCAGGCGCGCTTAACGACGTGTAAAAAGCGCGCAGGCGCGGGTTCCATTCAGCGATTATGACGGTTTTAAGTCAGGTGTTGGTTAGTGGGCGTTAGAGACCATGACGGTTGTGCGAAGGCGATGCCGGCGCGTCTTGACCGACGCCTTCGGTGTTTTGCCCGAAGACGACACAAGGGATCGTGTGGCTCGGATGAGCTACGACGACCGATCTACCAGCCGCTCGATCACGAGATCGAGCAGCGCGCGCAGACGGGCGAGGCGCCTCATGTCGCGATGATAGCCGACATATGTATCGCGGCCCGGCGGAGTCGCGCCGATGTCGATCTCGACCAGACGGCGGTCGCGGTCGCCGAGTGGACGCGGCAGCACGGCCAATCCGCCGCCGCTCGCACAGAGCTCGGCCTGCACCTGTCTGTTGTTGCTGCGCGAGGCGATGTCCGCATTCGGCAGCGTGCGCTTCAGCCAGACAGCGTCCGGCATGTCGGCGAACTCGGCATTCATCGTCACGACTCGGACACCGTTGCCGTCGCCGGCGCGCGGCGGTTTGCTGCCCTTCCTGCCATAGAGCGCGTAGGGAATGTGCAGCAGCTTTCGGGAGATCACCTCGGGCTCGCTGAATGGCTTGATGCGGAAGACGAGATCGGCTTCACGGCGCGGCAGACTGTAGAGCCGCGCATCGGTCAGGAGTTCCACCGTCACCTTTGGATGGCGCTTGCCGAAGGCGGCAATCACCGGCGACAACATCACCGTCCCGAACCAGTCCGACGACGACAGACGCAATAGGCCATCGAGCTGCGTTTCCGCACCGGACACACGGCGCTCCAGCGCGAGGGCTTCGTCCTCGATCCGCTCGGCATGGCGAAGCACAGCCGTGCCCTCGTCGGTCAGCACGAAGCCATCCGCCGTGCGCTGGAACAGCGCATGTCCCAACGATGTTTCGAGCGCGCGAAGCCGCCGACCCATCGTCGGCTGGGTCCGGCCGACTTTCCGTGCCGCAGCGCCGAGCGTGCCTTCGCGCGCAATCGCGAGAAAGATGCGCAGATCGCTCCAGTCCATCGAAATCCTTCCAAACAGAAATGTATGATGATCGTACGCCTTTGTTCCTTCTCATGCAAAAATTCATGGGCATATTGAGGGGCAGACAAGGGAGCAAGACGACCATGACGAGACGACCAACGATGCGTGCAGCCGTCCTGGAGACCCATAATGCTCCGTTACGCCTCTCAACCCTCTCCACGCCCGAGATCGGCCCGCGCGAGGTGCTGGTGCGGGTGCGCACCAGCGGGGTCAATCCGCTCGACACCAAGATCCATGCCGGCGCCGCCGCGCATGCGCGCCATCCGCTGCCTGCGATTCCCGGGATAGATCTCGCCGGCGTGGTCGAACTTGCCGGGCGCGAGGTGACGCAGTTCGAGCCCGGCGACGAGGTCTACGGCATGGCAGGAGGTGTCGGCGGCATACAGGGATCGCTGGCGGAATTCGCCGCGGTCGACGCCGATCTCCTCGCGGTGAAGCCCGTCAATCTCAGCATGCGCGAAGCAGCCGCCCTGCCGCTGGTCGTCATCACGGCCTGGGAAGGCCTGATCGACCGCGCCGCCTTGAAGCCCGGTCAGAAGGTGGTGATCCATGGCGGCGCGGGCGGCGTCGGTCATGTCGCTATCCAGATCGCGCGCGCGTTCGGAGCGGAAGTATTCGCGACCGGCTCCGCCTCACAGCGCGCCACCATCGAAAGTCTTGGCGCGGTGTTCATCGACCGCGACAGTTCAGTCGAAGCCTACGTTGCGCAGCATACCCGCGGCCGCGGCTTCGACGTCGTCTACGATACCGTCGGCGGCAAGGTGCTCGATGCCTCCTTTGAAGCGGTGCGCCGCTTCGGGCATGTGGTGAGTGCACTCGGCTGGGGGACGCACGCGCTTGCGCCACTTTCGTTCCGCGCCGCAACCTATTCCGGCGTGTTCACGCTGCTGCCGCTGCTGTCGGGCGAAGGTCGCGCGCATCATGGGCAGATCATGATGGAGGCGACGCGACTGGTGGAGACAGGCAAGTTGGTGCCGCTGCTCGATCCCAGGAGTTTTACGTTGGAGAATGTCTCCGACTCCTATGCGCTGATCCGCGATCACGCGGCGAAGGGCAAGCTGGTCGTCGATGTCTGAGCGAGGCTGTAACCCGTTGGCTCCATCCGGATCACGAGGCTGTCCCCGCCACTAGTCCTCGCTCGAGGCCGCCGAGCGGTTGTGCAGATAGGCTTGCGACAACAGGAAGAACAACGCGCGCTCGCCTTGATACTTGGCGGCCGGCCGGGTGCGCTCGAAGCCGTCGGCAAATATCTTGCCGGACTGGTCGCACACCTGCCATCGCCAGCCAAACCGCTTGCGCCTGGTGAGTATCACTTCGAACATGCCGACGGGTTAGCCCCTGCTGTTGCCGGTCTCGCAGGGCATATGCCCGCTCCGGCCCCCATTTGACGGATGCCCGACATATAGCCCAGCAGGGCGGAAAGAGAATAAAATTGATGATCGGAAATTCGCCTCGTGCACGGGCTGTGAGGAAGCGGCGTCGCTTGGGAATAAGTCGGAGCCGTTGGTGTTGCTGCAGCGCGGCTTGATCGCGCTGCGCCGCGGCAGAGGTAATCAGGGATGGCATTACCGTGCACCGGATGAGAAATCGCGGGCGGCAGCAAGTTCGGACTCTGGCTGCTCGCGGCCAAGGCCCGGGCGCCGTCAGCGCGGGGCGCTATCGGGCCACGACCTCGACTTCGCCATCGACGCCGTTGACGACATTGAAGCCGCGCTCATAGACCTTGCCCTCGTTCTTGGCGATGGCGCGGTATTCGCCTTCGGAGAGAACGACGCGCGGAAAGGCGCCGATCGATTCCTTGATGACGTCGCCACCCGGGGTCAGCACCGACCAGGCGGTGTTGGCGAGCGCCTCGCCGCCCCGGTCGCTGACCAGCTTGAGCGTGATGACGGCGGCACGGTGGGTGATGGTGACGTCGGTGAGCTTGCCGGCCTGGACGCGGATGTCCGAGCGCACCACCGAATTGGCGTCGCCGTAGTTGGAGACGATGTAGTAGGTGCCCTCCGGAATCAGCACGACGTCGCCGGCGGCGACGTTCGGCACTAGCGATGCGCGCTCGCCGGATTCGAACTGGCTGCCCTTGTAAATCGCAAACGAGATCTGGTTCTGCGGAATGCGGCTGGTGCCGACGCGGCCCTCGATGCGCAGTCCGCCCGCCGGCAGCACGAAGGATTCGCGGTCCGTCTCCGCCTTCAGGGCGACGGTGCGCACCGCACTGACGAGACCAAAGGCGACGTGGACGACGTAATTGCCGGGCGGCAGCACGATGTTGGGCGCGGCGTTACGGTCCTCGCGGATCAACTTGAAGGTGCCGTTCTCGTCGGGACGGTCGGCGAACACCCGCCACACCAGGCCGCTGTTGATGGGGGGAGAGTCCTTGCCGTATTTCGCCGTCAGCGACAGCACGCCCTGTCCGGGCACGGCCGCGTTCAGCGGGGCGGCCGGTGGCACGGTCGTGACCGCTGGCGGCGGCATGCTGGGCGTTGCGGGCTGCATCAGCGTCGGCGGCAGGCTTGGGGGTCCCGCGCCAAGGCCGGAGGGCGGCGCCAGGCTGACGGCGCCACCGGGGTCTGGCACCGAGGCCGGCGGCACCGGAGGCGGGCGATCGGAGAAAAGCTGCGCCTGTGCAGCATTTTGGCCTGAGGTAACGAGGCACGCGGCAAGGATCAGCGCCGGCAGCAGCCTGCTGCTGCGCCGCCATTCGATGATGCCGTCACCCCCGCGTGTCATACCCCCTGCTTTTCACCGAAAACGCGGCAAATTCAAGCCACTGAAACCCTGGGAAACACGCCCGCACGGCCAAGCGCGGGAACCCGGTTGACGCCTGCGTGATTACCTCCGAGGCAACCATCCATCGCCATACTCCTGCCCCGTGCCCTTCGCAAAGCGGCATAAACCATGCTTCGCCCATGATATGGCGGAGTGCAAGGGCGATGCCTAGTCTGGCGATGCGGGCTGCCCCGGCGTAGGAGAGTTTCGGTGCTGGATAGATTGAAGGGTCGGGGCGCGAGCAGCTCGAACGGCGAGAAGGTGGGCCTCGGCAGCATCCGCCGACCGGTCATCGGCCTTGCCCTCGGCGGCGGCGCGGCGCGCGGTTTCGCTCATATCGGCATCATCAGGACCCTGCTCGCGAACGGCATCGTGCCCGATGTCGTGGTCGGCACCTCGATCGGCGCCGTGGTCGGCGGCGTCTACGCGGCCGGCCAGCTCGATACGCTGGAAGAATGGGGCCGCAGCCTGCAAGGCATGCGCAACATCCTCGGCTATCTCGACATCCGCCTCAACGGCTCCGGCCTGATCGGCGGCGAGAAGCTCGCCACCAGGCTCGAGGAAGCCATCGGTCAGACCTTGATCGAGGATCTCGGTATCAAGTTCGCCAGCGTGGCGACCGAGGTGCGTACCGGCCACGAGATCTGGCTGACGCGCGGCCGCCTGGTCGATGCGATGCGGGCGTCCTATGCGCTGCCCGGCATCTTCTCCCCGGTGATGATCGGCGACCGATGGCTGGTCGATGGCGCGCTGGTCAATCCGGTGCCCGTCTCGGCAGCCCGCGCGCTCGGCGCCGAAATCGTCATTGCTGCAAACCTTTCCAGCGACATCTTCACCCATTCCACGACGATCTACTCGCACGGCGCCATGCCCACGCCGGACGCACCGGCGGCCGAGGAGACGACCGCCAAGCGGCGTTTCCCGCGGCTCTTCTCGCCCGAGAAGACGATGAAGCGCGAGTTCTTCGGCGGTGGCGGACGCCCCGGGATCTCATCGGTGATGGTGGATGCCTTCAATATCATGCAGGACCGCATCACCCGCGCCCGCCTCGCCGGCGATCCGCCCGATCTGCTGATCACGCCTCGGGTCGGTCAGTTCGGCTGGTTCGACTTCCACCGCGCCGAGGATCTGATCGCGCACGGCACGCGCGCGGCCGAGCGCGCGCTCGACTCGATCCAGGAAGCGATCCACGTGCTGGCGCCGCCGCCAGAAGGCGCGGCACCCAAGGTCGCCGAGTAGGGCCGGTCAGGCCGTCTTGATGTAGTCGCGCAGGGCTTCCTGCTCGGCTTCGTATTCCTGGACCCGGCGCTTGACGATGTCGCCGATCGAGATCAGACCGACCACCTTGCCGTTGTCGATCACGGGCAGATGGCGGAACTTGCCCGTCGTCATCATCTCCATGAGTTCGGCCACCGTGTCGGCCTCCTTGCAGGTTACGACCTTGCGGGTCATCACCTCCGAGACCGGCGCTTCCAGCACGCCGGCACCGCGCTCGCCGAGCACGCGCACGATGTCGCGCTCCGACAGGATGCCCTCGAGGCGACTCTGGTTCATCACCAGCACCGCGCCGATCTTCTTTTCAGCGAGCAGTCTGATTGCAGCCGACAGCTTGACGTCGGGCTCGACGCTCATGATCTGATGGCCCTTGGTGTTGAGAATGGAACGCACCGTCATTGTCGCCTCCTGAATCCGAGCCGTCCGCCTCGAGCGGTCCGGACTTGTTCGAGTCTTCGACTAACAGTTTCGCGCCTGTACACGCTCGGGCGCGTCGCGAAGCCTGGCCTCTGTGGGCTTGCAGCTTCGGAACATTCTTCTCGGGAATGATGGATGAATTCGGGCCGGGCCGCAAGCGCCGCTTCAAATACGGTCTGAAACGTCCCGTGACGACGCAGCCGCAGCATCGCTTCGAACCCGCGGCACGGGATCGAACAAGGCGAACAGCAACAGGCCGGCGAAGAAGCCGCCGATATGCGCCTGCCAGGCGACGCTCGTGGTCTCGGAGTCGATGCCGATCGCGCCGACGCCGAAGATGATGTTGACGCCGAACCAGACGCCGAGGAAGCCGACCACCCGCCCGTCGCGCAGCGCGCGCGACAACGGCAGCGCCGGAACCTTTGCGGCGGTATCGGCGTCCGAACGGCTGAACGACAGGAAGCTGCCGCGGACGAAGGCGAAGCGGATCGCGGCTGCCATCGCACCCGACACCGAGGCCGAGGCGCCGATCATCGGCGCGACCGCATGCTCATGCGTGATGAGGTGGGCGAGCGCACCGGCCGCCGCGGTCACCGCGAGAAACAGGAAGAATCTGACCGTGCCGAAGCGCCGCGCCAACGCGCTGCCGAACGGCAGCAGCCACAGCACGTTGAAGCCGAGATGGGTGAGATTGGCATGGAGCAGCGAATAGGTGACGAAAGTCCAGACCTTCGCACCCGCCCCGCCCGGGATCTGCAAATTGAGCAGCGAGGAATCGTAGCGCTTCGGGATGAAGCCGAACACGTCGATGGTCCAGTTCTCGAGCTCCGGCGGCAGCAGCACCCGCAGATGGACCACCGCCAAAAGCAGGATATAGGCGGTCAGCGCCGCCGGCAGCGTCAGGATCGGCTCGCGCGGAGCCTCCTCGGCGACGGCCGGCACGTCCGGTGACGAATCTTGCGGGGAATCCAAGGCAGCTTCGCTTTCAGGCGTGATCGGAGCGATCAGACTGGAGATAGTCGCCTTTGCCGCCCCTGCGCAAGTGCGCAGAAGGAAAAGGCAGGGCCCTGGGAAAGCCCTGCCTGTCCGTGTCGGTCTTCCGGAGCCGGAGAGATAAGGCGTATCCCCACCCCTCCCCGCGGCCCCTGACCAAACTGTTTGACGCCCTGTGTACAGGCCCCGCCGAGAACCTGGAGAAAAGCGGCGAAGCTTGCGACCGCGGTCACCATAGCAGTCGCGCGGCCGGCACAAAGCGCATAGTTAACTTATCGTTAACGACGCCCTCCGCAGGCCAAGTCGAAAGCCTTGGCGTTAGGCGCAGCACGCAACCGAGCGGGAACGGGGTGATCTGTTCGCGCGCTGTTCACACGAGAAAGTTCAACCGGCCTTCGATGCCCGTCCCGTCATCATTGTCGGCCCGCAGTCTGCCAACGGTCGTGGATGTGAAAGGATGTGGCCGCGGGCTTTCTGCGTCTCGATGCCGCCGCCCTGCACACTGTCGAGCACGCTCGACTCGGACGTTCCAGACACACAACGAAATTCCACAAAGCCGGCTCAGAAGACCAGTGCCCCATGAAGCAAGCCCGGCCAAAGTCTAACTTCGGTGCTGTTGTTCGGCGTTAGGTTGATAATTAACCTATGGTTGTTTGAGCCAGAGCGAATGCCTGCAGTGAAACTGCTACCGTTCGACCCCAGCACTGGCGTTGGCTTGCGAGAGGCGCTGCTTCTCGCGGTGATCGCATACGCCATTTGGACGCCGTTCTATTTTTTCCTGCAACCGGATCCGGTGATTCCGCCGGCGGGTGACCGCGTTGAGCTGATCATGAAGGTTGGCCGCAATGAAGAGGCTGGAAGATCGGTCGACGTCTACGGGTTCAGGCAGCGCGAAGCCGATTTGAAAGACCCGAGGCCGCTTGTGGTTTACGAAGACGCAGCGCCGCTCCCGGTTGATCACTACGAATTCGAGCCGGTCAACCCGCAGAGCAAATGGCGCGTTGTGAAGTTCAAGGCCAGCGACGGGAGCGACCCTCGATACAATGGACGCCGCTACTACGCCGTTTTACCGAAGGCGCCGTCATCCTAGGGGCGTGTAGTCATGAAGTTCAGACCGCGAAGTAGAAGGTGTCCGTTTGCCGTTCGAAACTGGATAAGGCCTTCTTTCGCGATTCTGCGTGCACGCGATCAGCACGTCGAACAGATCACGAGCTTCGTCAGAGCCTGGGGGCCCACCTCTCTCCAAGTGTAGGTGGAACCACGAAAATCTCTGGGCGTCGGCGTCTATTCACCCTGTGGCGGCGGCGCCTGGTTGAGCAATTGAGAAATCGCGGTAACGACCTGCGCAGGCGCGAAAGGCTTG
The DNA here is from genome assembly GCF_054602315.1 of Bradyrhizobium cedriense. NCBI lineage: Bacteria > Pseudomonadati > Pseudomonadota > Alphaproteobacteria > Hyphomicrobiales > Nitrobacteraceae > Bradyrhizobium > Bradyrhizobium cedriense. Next base: position 963,809 of record NZ_JBTSWB010000003.1, read on the forward strand.
TTCAAAAGCACACTGTTCGGGACGCCGTGAGACGGCCATTGATCGGCAGCAGCACCCGTCGTGTAAACCACGGGTATGTCCGGATTGACCTCTCTGGCACGCTTGGCAACGTCCCAACCAGACAGTTTTCCGCCCAAGTGAATGTCGGTCAGCAACGCCCGGTATTTCGTTGCGTCGCGCTGTAGCACGGTCACGGCTTCCTCGCCCGAGGCCGTAATCTCCGTCTGAAAGCCGCCTTCCGTCAGGGCGCTGCCGACCAGTTCCTGGATTAGAAAGTCATCCTCGACGACGAGGATCAGCAATACCGGATTATCCACGCCCCGATCCTCCCGCAATGCCATCGTGGCAGATAGTAAGTTTAAAAGTGAACATAAGTTCCCGAAGGCGCTTCACGCCGATGGCAAGTCGTCAGACAAACCGCGGGGAACAGCGGGAAAACACCCCGCGTGAGTCACGGAAGTTACCGATCCGTCAAGGATCATGGTGAATTTAACGTTAACGAGTCAAAGCCAGGCCAAGAAGTCCGAAAACGGCTCTGCGGCATGGACGCTGCAAATCCCCTCCTGCAGAACAACAGAAGGGATCGCGGGTGCATTGAAGCGGGACAGGTCTGTCCCGCGAGGTTGCGCCCGGGGGTTAGCGTTCAGACATGAAACATCCGTCGAGCCGCGAGTTCTTCGCGTATTGGGACAAGAAGCGCGGTACGGAGCGCGCGCCTGACAGGGCCGATATCGATCCTGCCGCCGTTCGCGGCCTGCTCGGGGACATCTTTGTCCTGTCCTGCGAGCCAAATCTCGGCTTCCCGTTCCGGGTCGCTGGAACCCGCGTCTGCGCGCTCGCAGGGGCAGACCTCAAGGACCGGAGCTTCGCGGCGCTGTTCGTCCATGCGAGCCGCAGCGAGATCGAGGAGATCACGACGATCGTCGCCGACGAGACGCTCGGCGCGATCGCCGGCGTCACCGCCGCGCGCGCGGACGGCAGCAAGGCATATCTCGAACTGCTGCTGCTGCCCTTCAACGCCCGACCGCATACGCCGGTGAGCGTGACGGGCGTGCTCGCCCCGTTCGACGACGAATGCGGCGCGCTTTCCGCCTTCACCCTCACATCCTGGCGCTATCTGCACCAGCCGGAGAAGCTGCTGCCGCGCGCGATCCGCAAATTGCAGATCGCACGCGGGCTTATGGTGTATGAGGGGCTGAGGTAGATTTGGAAGCGCATGCGGCGGGCGATCGCGCGATCGATCGCCAAGTACGGCGTGACCGTTTTTGCCGGATTTGCGTCATTCCTGAACGCGTTGCGAGCGGATAGCTTCTGCTGCCTGAGACGACGAGCAGGTGACAATATCATGAGCTGGCGCATTCTGGCGTGGAGCGTTCTCGGCGTCGTGGCGTTGCTGGCGGCGATCGGCGGAACCTGGCTGCTCCTGTTGCCCGGGGAGCCGGCAAAGGGGCCCGCGCCTGCAATTTCCAGAGATGAAGTCGAGGCGACACTAGCCGCGCTGAAACCGCCGAAACGAAAGCGCCCGCTGATCGCCATCGTCGGCATCAACGACATGAGCGAGACCACCGACTATCTGATGCCCTATGGCATCCTTGCGCGCGCGGACGTCGCCGACGTCCTCACCCTCGCGACGCAACCAGGGCCCGTCACGCTCTATCCCGCCCTGAAGGTGCAGCCGCACGCGACCATCGCCGAGTTCGATGCCGCGCATCCCGACGGCGCCGACTACGTCATCGTGCCCGCGATGAGCCGCGACGACGATGCAGTCGTCCTGCAGTGGATCAGGAGCCAGGCCGGCAAGGGCGCGATCGTGATCGGCGTCTGCGTGGGCGCGACGGTCGTCGCCAATACCGGGCTGCTCGACGGCAAGTGGGCCACGACGCATTGGTACTCCGTGCGCAACCTTCAGAAGCATCCGGCGATCCGCTATGCGGCGGATCGCAGACTGGTCGTCGACCAGGGCGTCGCAACGACGACCGGCATCACCGCGTCCATGCCGATGGCCCTCACATTGATCGAAGCGATCGCCGGGCGGGCCAGGGCCGAGGCGGTCGCCCGCGACATCGGCCTTGCGGCCTGGGATGCGCGCCACCGCAGCGATGCGTTCGGCTTCACGCGCCGCTTCGCGCTGACGGCGATCGCGAACACGCTCGCATTCTGGAATCGCGAGCAGCTTGGAATCGCGCTGACGCCTGATATCGACGAGGTGTCGCTTGCGCTGATCGCCGATGCGTGGTCGCGCACCTATCGTTCGCGCGCCCTCACTTTCGCGGCCACGGCCGAGGCGCGGACGAGCCGCGGCGGTCTTCGCATCCTGCCTGACGAGGTCACTGCCGACTGGCCGGCGATGCTGACGCCGCCGGCGGCCGTCGACCTGCCGCCGGCACGGGCGCTGGACCGGACGTTGCAGGCCATCGACGCGCGCTACGGACTGCGCACGGCCGACTTCGTCGCGATGCAGCTCGAATATCCGAGATAACGACGCAGCAACGCATCGGCGGTCGCGTGCAACGGCCGACGCACCGTGTTTGTGCAGAGCGCCGTTACGGCATCGCCAGATGCCAAGCGCCGTTCAAGAAGCCGTCGCCGGTGATGTCGCCGGGCTTCTGGTCCTTGGCGAAGGTGTAGAGCGGCTTGCCCTTGTAGGCCCACTGCCGGGAGCCGTCGTCACGGGTGATGATGGTGTAGCCGTCGCTGGCGGCGTCGCCCGTCTCGGCCTTCAGCACCGGCCAGTTCGTCGCACATGGACCGTTGCAGGCCGACTTGCCGTCCGCATCCTTGTCGAAGGTGTAGAGCGTCATGCCCTTGGCGTCGGTGAGCACGTTGCCCTTGTCGGACTTGCCCGTCTTGGTCGGCGGTGCGGCGAAGGCGGCGGGAACGATCGCGAGCGATATTGCCAGCGCGAGCGCGAGGCGGATCGAGGACGTCATAATGTCTCCTGTCATGCAATTGGCTTGCATGGGTAGGACGCCGCGCACGGCCTCGTATTCCTCGGATGGCAGAAAGATATTTTTCACTGCGCGCGTCAACGCAGCGGAATAAACTGGACCGACCAAGACGGAACGACGAAGAGACATGAACAAGCCGCACTGGCGTCCCGCCCACCCATCCGATCTGCCCACGATCAGCGCCATCGCGGCGCGGATCCATCCTGATCTTCCGGAAGGCCCCGAAGTGCTCGCAGAGAAGATCCGGCTCTATCCCGATGGCTGCCGCGTGCTTGTTGCCGGCAACGAGATCACCGGCTACGGACTCGCGCATCCCTGGAAGCGGCATCAGATCCCGCCGCTCGATCGCTTCCTCGAACGCCTCCCCGAAGATGCAGACTGCCTCTACGTGCACGATATCGCCGTGCTGCCGGATCGGCGGGGCGGCGTTGCGCGCGCCTATGTGACCGGGATCGCGGAGCTGGCGCGCGCGTCCGGCATCGCGATGCTCGCTCTGGTCTCGGTCTACACCACGCGGCCGTTGTGGGAACGTCTCGGCTTCCGTCCCGTGGCGGCGGATGCGGCGCTGCACGCGAAGCTGGCCTCCTACGGAGAAGGCGCGACCTATATGTTGCGCGACCTCGCTGCGACGTAACATAGCTCCCCGACCGCCCCCAGCTCACGCGGGCGTGAAACCGCTTCCTCGAACCTTGTCAGATCAGCTTCCGTCGAAGGTGGGTGCGGGCCCTTCCGGTCTCGCCGAACCGAGGCTGGAGAACATCCATGAAGCTTTCATTGTCGAAAGTTGCTTTGATTACCTGTGCTGGAATTGCCGCGTTCACCGCGACAAGCGCCAACGCGACGCAGTACCGGACCTATGGCTGCGACACCGCCTTCTTCGAAGGCTGCGGCTTCCTGATCGAGACACCGGCTGGCAAAAGCCGCCCCAGCACCATCCATCGTGACACCTCGCCGATCTACATGAAGCAGACCGACCCGCGCTACAGCTCGTCGCTGCGCGATGCCGGCGGCGGAGGTGGTGGCGGTGGTGGTGGTGGTGGTGGTGGCGGCGGCCGCTGAACTCACGCCGAATTCAGATGATGTCGCCGGTGCAATCCGGCGGCATCATTGCCGTCCACGCTGATCGGTGACCGATCAACCTCGCCGTTTCTTCTTTGCTTTCTTTCCCGACGCGCTCTTGCCGGGCCACGGCGTGACCGACGGCTCGGCGTGGCCCGGCCTGCTCTTGTGCTTCTTCTTTCCGAAAGAAGGAGCTTCGTCGAACTTCGGCGCGCGCTCGCCGTGAGGCTTGCTGCGTGGCTTAAATCCACTTGCCTCACGCGGACGATCGTCGCGCCGTTCCCGATGATCGACGGTCTCGCGCCGGGGCGCGTGAGCGTGCTCCCTCGAGGCTTCTTGCCGCGGGGGCGCGTCCGCCATCGGCTCGATGCGGATGCTGTCTTCCTTGTCCGGACGCTTGACCTTGGCGGCGAAAGACTCCGCGACCCGCTCTGAAATCTCGAACTCGGTCGTGGTATCCATGATCTTGATGGCGCCGATGTCGTGCTTGTCGATGCCGCCGCGGCGGCAGATCATCGGCAGCAGCCAGCGCGCCTCCGCATTCTTGCGTCGTCCGATGGCGGCGCGGAACCAGACGCTGCCTTCGGCCATGCCGTGTTTCGACGATGCCTTGCCGGATTTCGATCGGAGCCGCGCTGGGCGATCCTCGCCACCCGCGCCTTGAGATTTGTCGCGGCCGCGATCCTCGCGCGGTCTCGCCGTCCGCTCGCCGGGATCGATGATGTCCTCGGGAGACGGCAGCCGCGCACGGTAAAGCCGTGCCAGCGCGGCGGCGATGTCTTCGGCGGGACGCTCGGCGAGCAGCGCCTGCGCCAGTGCGAGATCGTCGGCGGTGGTCTCCTCGGTGAACAGCACGTCCTTCATGCGCGCATGATCGAGCTTGCGGATTTCGTCGGCTTGCGGTGCCGTGCCCCAAACGGCATCGATGCCGGAGACGTTGAGCAGCATCTCGGCGCGTCGGCGTCGCGCAGGCGGCACGAGCAGGACGCTGGTGCCCTTGCGGCCGGCCCGTCCGGTGCGGCCCGAGCGATGCTGCATGACCTCGGCATCATTGGGCAGATCGGCATGGATGACCAGATCGAGACTCGGCAGGTCGATGCCGCGCGCGGCGACATCGGTCGCAACGCAGACGCGGGCGCGGCCGTCGCGTAGCGACTGCAGCGCCATGGTCCGCTCGTTCTGCGTCAATTCGCCGGAGAGAGCGACGACGGAAAAGCCGCGCTCCAGCAGCGCCGCCTGCAGATGCCTGACGGCATCGCGCGTGCTGCAGAACACCAACGCGCTCGGCGCCTCGTAGAAGCGCAGCACGTTGACGACGGCATGCTCGACATCGGCGGGCGCGATGCGGATCGCGCGATACTCGATATCGGCGTGACCGCCCTCGTCGCCGGCGACCTCGATCCGGAACGCGTCGCGCTGATATTGCCTGGCGAGCGCCACGATGCCGCGGGGAAAGGTCGCCGAGAACAGCAGCGTGCGGCGCGTCTCCGGCGTGGTCTCGAGAATGAACTCCATGTCCTCGCGAAAGCCCAGATTGAGCATCTCGTCGGCCTCGTCGAGGACGACCGCCTTCAATTCGGAGATGTCGAGACGGCCGCGGCGCAGATGATCGCAGAGCCGCCCGGGCGTGCCGACGACGATGTGGGCGCCTGCCGCCAGCTCGCGCTGCTCGCGCCGCGGATCCATGCCGCCGACACAGGAGACGACACGCCCACCGGTATGCCCATAGAGCCAGGCCAGCTCGCGCTGGACCTGAAGGGCGAGCTCCCGGGTCGGCGCGACGATCAGGGCGAGCGGCGCGCCCGCCTGATCGAACCGCTCGGCCTCGCCCAGCAGGTCCTCGGCCATGGCAAGGCCATAAGCGAGAGTCTTGCCGGAGCCGGTCTGGGCCGAAACCAGGAGGTCGCGGCCAGAGGCTTCGTCCGCAAGCACGGCGAGCTGAACGGGGGTTGGGGAGTCATAGTTCCGCTCGGCCAAAGCGCGGGCGAGCGGCGGGGTCAGGGCCGGAAAAGACACGGGATGGAGAACCTTGGTTAATTCAGGCGCGCAAACGGTCGGCGGCGGACCTGAGCTCGCGTGCGCGGCAGGAGGCCAGCAGCACGGGGCGATTTGATTGGATGCTCTTTACGCCAAGCGCCCGGAAATCGCCATGCCTATGTTGCATGGCTTGATGGAAAGCACCGCGCCCGAAGGTTGCAAACGATCGTTCGCGGTCGTTCATCCATGCGTTTGCGCCACCGGCGTCTTTTCATATCTCCGCGTAGATCTCCAGCAAATTGCCGTCGGGATCGCGGAAGAACAGCGTGCGGTGACCGAAGGGCTGGTCCGTCGGCGGCGACACCATGGCTACGCCCTGCCGCAGCAGTTCATCGGCGCACTGATCGACCTCGGCTGCGGCCACCTTGAAAGCCAATTGCAGCGAGGCGCTGCCCGGCGGGACCGGCGCGTCGGCCGCGGTCCGGCTCGGCCTCGCCAAAGCCAGCGTGTTGCTGCCCAAGCCGTATTCGATCCAGTTCGGCGACAGCTCGCGCAGCAGCGGAAAGGCGAGGACGTCTTCGTAGAAGCGGCGCATCGCGGCCATGTCGCGCACGAAGATGACGGTGTAGTCGATCGCGCGGATGGCGCTGAAGGGCGAGCGGGTCCCCCGACCAGGTTCGCTTGTCTTCTCAGCCATCATTTGGTCCTTTACTCCAAACTGTCGCAGCCAATAGCCCGCAAAGGGAAGCGAATGCCGGACCGACTGCCCCGGATCTCGCCCCCCCATCAGGCCTGCGCATTCTCATTCCACCAGCTCCGGCCACGGCACGATGGTCGACTTCACCGTCTTCATCGCCATCGCATCCCTCACCGCCTGTGCGACGCCCTCTTCCGTGAACGGATAGATCGTCTGCATCTTCAGCCAAGGGTATTTGTCGCGCGTCCGATACAGCATGTCCACGCCGAGCGGCAGGTCGTTGCCGGTGAAGCCCCAGGATCCCAGCACGTTGAGATCCTTGGTGCAGATGCGATGCCATGACGTGTCGATCGAGCCGGCGTCGGTGAACTGGCCCATCTCGACATAGGTGCCGCCGTCGCGCAGCATCTCGATGCCTTCAGGGCCCGCAGTCGGATGACCCGAGCAGTCCATGACAATATCGGCACCGAAGCCGCCGACGATCTCGCGCACGCGCGCGATGCGCTCTTGCGGCGACTTGAGCTCCTCGATGTTCACCGTCTCTTCTGCGCCGAACTCCCGCGCAAGCTTGAGCCGCGGCTCCTCCGGCGCGCCGACGCAGATCACACGCCCTGCTCCCATCTCCCTTGCGGCCGCAACCGCCAGAATGCCGATCGGGCCCGAGCCCTGGATCACCACGGTCTCGCCCCAGCTGAAACCGCCAGCGCGGGTGGCGCGATTGAAGGCGCGGATGCAGGAGGTCAGCGGTTCGGACAGCGCCCCTAAGCGCAGCGACATGTCGTCGGGCAGCTTGTAGATCTTGGTGCCCGGCAGCATGTCGAGATCGACATAGACATATTCGGCCCAGCCGCCCCACATGTGCGGCGCCTTGTCGAAGCCGAGATAGCGGCCGTAATAGACCGGCGTCAGGCATTTGTTCGCGGTCTGTGGATAGTGGATGCAGTAATAGCAGCGACCGCAAGGCATCAAGGGCGGGATCATCACCTTCGAGCCGACCGACAGCGGCTTGCTCATGAAGTCCTCGGTGAACTCTTCGCCGCATTCGACGATGACACCACCGAGCTCGTGTCCCAGCGTGAATGGCCAGGGCAGCGGCTTCGGCCAATGTCCCTTGAGGATATGCAAATCGGTGCCGCAGACGCCGCAGGCGCCGATCTTGATCAGCGCGGCCTTCTTGCCGACCTTCGGCCACGGCACGGTGCGGATGACGGGCTCTGAGCCGGGACCAGCGTGGGTGCAGACGCGGATCTGTTGCATGGCTGTTTCCTCGATGCTCGCTTGTTATGATTGGTGGTGCGGGCTGCGGCGAAGCGTATGTGAGATGCGCGGTCGTGCCAAGATGCAGGAATTCGTAGCCCGCATGAGCGCAGCGATATGCGGGAAACAGCGGCCCCGGATATCGCTGCGCTCATCCGGGCTACGGGACACATCCAAGTGTCTTGAGCCTTCACCGGCGAACGTGTAAGGCGCAAGAGTCCCACCCTCGGTGCTCGCTTGAATCCCCTCCCCCACAATCCCGTCGCTGCGTCAGGCTCGTTCGCGGCAATGAAGTCCGTGCCCTACCGCCTCCAGTTCATCGCCTACGTGCTGGCGATGATGGCCGACAACATCGAGCATGTGATCAGCTATTGGGTGGTGTTCCAGAAATTCCATTCGCCTGCGCTGGCGGGCTTTGCGGTGCTGTCGCACTGGCTACCGTTCCTGCTGTTTTCGGTCGCGGTCGGGGGGCTCGCCGACCGGTTCGATCCGCGCCGCATCATCCAGTGCGGCATGCTGCTGTTCATCGTGGCATCGAGCGGCTGGGGCTTCTTCTTCCTCACCGATACGATCGAGATGTGGCACGCGATGCTCCTGCTGGTGATCCACGGCTGCGCCGGCGTGCTCTGGCAGACGCCGAATCAGCTGCTGCTCTACGACCTCGTCGGTCCCGCCGATCTTCCGAGCGCCGTGCGGCTCAACGCAATGGCGCGCTATCTCGGCATCCTGGTCGGGCCTGCGGTGGGCGGAATCATCATGCTGACCCTCGGCACCTCGCACGGCATCATCTTCAACACGCTGTTCTATCTGCCGATGCTGCTTTGGCTGTTCTGGGCGCCGGTGCGCGACAAGAGCATCGCCGTGCGGCGCTTCGCGGTGCGCGGCCTTGCCGACGTCGTGCTGACCATCCGCGCGATCGGCACCCAGCCGGTGCTCGCGGCGATGACCTGGCTCGCCGGCCTCACCTCCTTCATGATCGGCAATGCCTATCACGCCCAGATGCCGGGCTATGCCGGCGATCTCGGCCATGGCGATCCCGGCGTTTCCTACAGCGTGCTGCTCGCCGCGGACGCGGCCGGCGCTCTGCTCGCCGGCATCGCGCTGGAGTCGTGGGGACGACTGAAGGGATCGCCGCGCACCGCGATCACGCTCGCGATGCTCTGGAGCGCGGCGCTGCTCGGCTTCGCCCTGGTGCCGATCTATCCGATCGCGATCGCGCTGTTGTTCCTTGCAGGCTTTTTCGAGCTGTCGTTCAACACCATGGCGCAGGCGCTGGTGCAGCTGAACGCGCCGCACGACCTCCGCGGCCGCGTCGTCGGGCTGTATAACATGGCAGGGCTGGGGATGCGGGCTTTCAGCGGCATCACGGTGGGGCTGTTCGGCGCGGCGATCGGCATTCACTGGTCGCTTGGGCTCTCGGCTTTGCTGCTGCTGGCCCTGCTTTGCCTTCTTTACGGGCGCGTGGCGAAGAAGGCCTGAAGACGGCCGGGGATTGCAGCCTGCCCCGCCGGGAGCGCTGCGATCCCCCGGTGTGGCGTTTTCGATCGCATTGTGTCTGTCCGTTACCGCCAGCGTCCAATCCTAACGCGACATTAACCCTATGCACCTTACGGTCGTCCCGGACTCCGCCCGGGCGGGGGGTCGGGTGTTGAAAATGGCGTTGGCGAACAAAAAATTTCTTCCGGCCGCCGAGGAGCGCAGGCGCTTCCAGCGGGTGAAGGTTCACCTGCTCGGCCGCTACATGCTGCCGGACCGCCGGGAATTCCCCTGCCAGGTGATCAATATGTCGCCGGGCGGCCTCGCTTTGCTCGCGCCCGGAATCGGCAATGTCGGGGACCGCGTGGTCGCCTATCTCGACCATATCGGCCGCGTCGAGGGCAAGATCACCCGCATCATCGACAACGGCTTCGCCATGACGATCGGTGCGACGCCGAGGAAGCGCGACAAGCTCGCGGCCCAGCTGACCTGGCTCGCCAACCGCGACATCCTCAATCTGCCGGAGGACCGCCGCCACGACCGCATCGTGCCGCGCAACCCCATCGCGGTGTTGACGCTCGAGGACGGCACCAAGATGACCTGCCGCATCATCGACCTCTCGCTGTCGGGCGCCGCGATCGCCGCGGAGAACCGCCCGCCATTGAAATCGACGGTTCTGCTCGGGCGGGTCCAGGGCCGCGTGGTCCGAAACCTCGAAGACGGCTTCGCGCTGGAGTTCTTGCACGAGCAGCCGATCGAGACTCTCGAAGAGAGCGTTACCGCGCGGTAAAGCGCGAGGACGCGAAAATCCCGGTATTTCCAGGCTCGAAGGCGGCCTCCGCGATGCGGACGCCGCCTTTTTCATGTCCCGCTTGCGGTTAACGCGTCGGTCGCGGTGGGGCGCGAACGCCGCCTCCGCCAGCGTTTCCGGGTTAATCGGTAAAATTTGAATCGATTGCAGACTTGTCGAATTTTACTCGAATTCGATTCAAGTACAGATCGAATTCGCCGCGCGTTTTAGTTGCATTCGTCTCGACTTGACCTGACTGACTTAGCGGCAGCTCAAAAGCTCCGTGTGCAATGTGGTCCCAACAAGAAACGGGGGCCGCAATGTTTGACTTCAGGGGACAGGGGAAGAGGCTGGCGCTGGTCGCCATGCTCTTCGGGATCAGCGCAGCAGCGCAGGCCGGCGAAAGCCGTCTGCTCTATGCGAGCCTCGGCGACACCACGCGTGCGCCGATCGGCTGGGTCGAGTTCTGCACGGACAATGCCGCCCAGTGCCAGGGCGCACCGATGCAGCCGCGCGACATCGTGATGTCGCAGGCTGCATGGCGCGACCTCGTCAAGGTCAATCGCTGGGTCAACGAGACCGTCAAGCCTTTGACCGACCAGGAGCACTGGGGCGTGATCGAGAAGTGGTCGCTGCCATCAGATGGCTACGGCGACTGTGAAGACTACGTGCTGTTGAAGCGCAAGATGCTGATCGACGCCGGATGGCCGCGCCAGGCCCTGCTGATCACCGTCGTGCGCGACAAGAAGGGCGAAGGCCACGCGGTGCTGACGGTGAAGACCGACAAGGGCGAGTTCGTTCTGGACAATCAGAACGAGAGCGTCGTTGCCTGGACGGAGACCGGCTACCGCTTCGTCAAGCGCCAGTCACAGAGCGACCCCAACGTCTGGGTCTCGCTCGGCGATACCAAGCCGGCGGTCTCCACCGCCAGCGCGAGAGACTAGCAGGAACGAGACAACGAGACACGCGACCCGGTCACATCCCCACCCCTCCCCGTCCCAGACCGGTTCGCGCGCGGCCAGCCATCCCCCAATGGCTGGCCGCAACCTTTTCAGGGACGACCGCTCGATGGGGCATCTTGCCGAATGCAAATGCCCGTTCCGGTCCGTTGATTAGGAACCTTCATCGTGCTCGCGCTTGAACCGGCATGAAAAATCCATCACCGGGAATGCGCAGGGCGCTACGCCAGGCTCAATTGTACGGGCACCTGCTCGTCCGAAATGACAGGCTGTATCACCCTGGAGGCAATCATCCGATCTGCTCGATACAGCTTGCACGAGAGATGGTCAGGTCAGGATGGATGACCAAGCAGGACGGCGAATACGAGATCACGCCTGACGGGCAGCTTGCCGCCGAAAGTGAACTCAATCGCTGATGCGATCCCGCATGCCCCGGCCGCAACTCGTCGCAGTATAGGTCAGGCGCCCAGTACATCCGCGAGCCGCAGGTCGTCGGCGGCGGGATCCTTCAGGAACAGTTCGGCCTCGATCTCGTTCAGGTGCGACAGCATCAAGGCCCCCGCGCGCGCCCTGTCGCCCTCGCCGATCGCCTCGACGATTCCCGCGTGATGATCGGTGCCGCACGCCGGCGTGTCGTGGCGGCGGTAGAGCAGGATGATGAGCGAGGAGCGCGCGATCAGTTCCTTCAGGAAGCCGAGATAGATGCTGTGACCGCTCATCTCGGCGACGAGACGATGGAATTCGCCGGAGAGCCTCACCGAGGCGCGCGTATCGCCGCGCAGCTCCGCCTCGCGCTCCTCGGTGAGATGGCGCTGCAGGCGATTGATCCAGGCCGGGGACGCCGCATCGATTGCGTGATCGACGATGGCAGGCTCGATCAGGCGGCGCGCCTCGAACACTTCGCGGGCGTCGGCGGGAGTCGGGCGCGCGACGAAGGCGCCACGGTTCTTCTCGATGTTGACGATACCCTCATGCACGAGCTGCTGCAGCGCGCTGCGCACCAGCGTGCGGCTCGCGCCGTAGATATCGCCGATCTCGTCCTCGCCGAGCTTCGTGCCCGGCAGCAGGCGATGCTCGAGGATCGCGGCGGTCACGCCCTCCCGGATACGGCTGACGCGGTCGCTCGCATCTGGCGCATCGGATTTCTGGCGGGTCTTGGCGGCCATTGCTGTGAGGGCTCGATCGGCGACGTTCGGCCGAAATGTTAGTCGACGAGTTGTATCCAATCACAGGCGAAACTTTATACAATTTTCGCTCATTTTGTGTGCAGAGGGCAAGCCGGCGCTGGCCGGCGAGACGGGACCGGAATCTGACCTAACGATCTGACTCCACTGCACAGTTTCTTGAAATCAGTTGGCTGAAGGCTATTGGCACGGAGCTTGCGGAGAGAGGCGAGCATCGCCCCTGCTCGGACACGCCATGGCCACTCCCGCCGCTCTCGAACTGGTCGCCGTCACCAAGCGCTACGACACCACGCTGGCGGTCGACAACATCAACCTGAAGATCCCGGCCGGCACCTATTGCTGCCTGCTCGGCCCCTCCGGCTGCGGCAAGACCTCGACCCTGCGCATGATCGCGGGGCACGAGGCGGTCAGCGAGGGCGACATCATCCTCGGCGCGCAAAACGTCACCGATCTCGAGCCGGCCAAGCGCGGCACGGCGATGATGTTTCAGTCCTACGCGCTGTTTCCGCACGTTTCCGTGCTGGACAATGTGGCCTTCGCCTTGAAGATGCGCGGCATCGACAAGCCGACGCGGCACAAGCGCGCCGGCGAGTTGCTCGAGCTGGTTGCGATGAGCCAATATGCGGGCCGTCTCCCGGCGCAGCTGTCCGGCGGCCAGCAGCAGCGCGTGGCGCTCGCCCGTGCGCTGATCACCGAGCCGCAGATCCTCCTGCTCGACGAGCCGCTCTCCGCACTCGATCCGTTTCTGCGCGTCAGGATGCGCGGCGAGCTGAAACGGCTGCAACGCGAACTCGGCATCAGCTTCATCCAGGTCACCCACGGCCAGGAAGAGGCGATGGCTCTCGCCGATCACATCGTGGTGATGAATCACGGCCGCATCGAGCAGCAGGGCACGGCCCGCGACATCTTCCATCATCCCCGCACAGAATTCGTGGCGCGCTTCATCGGCGGCCACAACGTGCTCAGCGACGCCGGCAAACTCATCGCCGTCCGCGCCGATCAGCTCGGCATCGTGCCGTTCACTGACGGCGCGTTCGGTGCGCCGGCGCTGCTGACCCAGACCGAATATCAGGGCTCCTACATCGCCGTCTCGCTCACGCTCGACGACGGCACGGCCCTGTTCTCCCACGTTCCCGAAGCCGCCTTCGACGTCCATCCGTTCCGTCCGGGCGACCGCGTACTGGCGACCTGGGATCCCGCCAAGGCGCAACCCCTGCAATAGCGCCGATCGACCACTGGAATGCGCAACAGAGGAGTGATGACATGACCGAGACCACCAGGACGAAAGGCGTCAGCCGCCGCACGCTGCTCAAGGGCACCGCAGGTCTCGCCGGCCTTGCCGCCGGCTCGGGGGCGATCACCGGCTTTCCCTATGTGAAGTCGGCCGACGCGAAGGTGCTTCGCTATCTCGGCACCGCCGTCAACGAGGGCGACGACATCGCGAAGCAGTGCCTGAAGGACACCGGCATCAAGATCGAATACATCACCGCGACCACCGACGACGTCACCAAACGCGTGATGACCCAGCCAAACTCCTTCGACGTGCTGGACACCGAATATTTCTCGCTGAAGAAGATCGTTCCGTCTGGCAACATCCTCGCGCTCGACGCCAGGAAGATCAAGCAGTTCGACAACATCACGCCCGTCTTCACCAAGGGTGAGACGCCCGGCGGCAAGAAGATCGGCGGCCAGGGCACGGCGCCCTGGAAGGTGCTCTACCTCGAAGGCAAGGACTCCAAGAAGTTCGCGACGTCGGCGACCGAATTCGTGACGCTGATTCCAACCGTCTACAACGCCGACACACTCGGCATCCGCCCCGACCTGATCAAGCGGCCGATCAGTTCCTGGTCCGAACTGCTCAACCCCGAGTTCAAGGGCAAGGCCTCGATCCTCAACATCCCATCGATCGGCATCATGGATGCCGCGATGGTCGTGGAAGCCTCCGGCAAGTACAAATATGCCGACAAGGGCAACATGACCAAGGAAGAGATCGATCTCACCATGAAGGTGATGACAGAAGCCAAGAAGGCCGGCCAGTTCCGCGCCTTCTGGAAGGACTTCAACGAAAGCGTCAACCTGATGGCCTCGGGCGAGACCGTGATCCAGTCGATGTGGTCGCCGGCGGTGACGAAGGTGCGCTCGATGGGCATCCCCTGCACCTTCCAGCCGCTCAAGGAAGGCTACCGCTCCTGGGCCTCGGGCTTCTGCGTCTCCAAGGGCGTCTCGGGTGCCAAGCTCGAATGGGCCTATGAGTTCGTCAACTGGTTCCTGTCCGGCTATGCCGGCGCCTATCTCAACCGCCAGGGCTATTACTCCGCCGTGCTCTCCACCGCGAAGGCACATATGGAGCCCTACGAGTGGGCGTACTGGATGGAAGGCAAGCCGGCCGAGAAGGACATCAAGGCGCCCGACGGCTCGCTGCTCGAGAAGGCCGGCGCGGTGCGCGATGGCGGCTCCTACGAGGACCGCATGGGCGGCGTCGCCTGCTGGAACGCGGTGATGGACGAGAACGACTACATGGTCCGCAAGTGGAACGAGTTCATCGCGGCGTAACGGACATGTCGGAAGAAGTCCTGCAACGGGCGTCCCCGGGCTTGATCCCGGGGTCGGACACAGCGTGCGCCGCGAAACCGACGCGCCTGTCACCGACCTTCATCTCCTGGCTCCAGGCCGGGCCGATGATGCTGGTGTTTCTTGCCTTCTTTCTCATTCCACTGGTGTTCGTCGTCATCGTCTCCTTCTGGGACTACAACGAATACCAGCTGCTGCCGGCCTTCTCGGGCCGCGGCTACACCGACACGTTCGAGGGGTGCATCGCGCAGCTCCCCGACCTCTGCACGATCGGCAAGACCTATGTGAAGACGCTGAAGCTGTGCTTCATGGTCTGGGCGATCACGTTGTTCATCGGCTTCTGGGTCGCCTATTTCCTCGCCTTCCACGTCAAGTCCAAGACCTGGCAGATGGGACTATCGCTGCTCTGCACGATCCCGTTCTGGACCTCCAACGTGATCCGCATGATCGCCTGGATTCCATTGCTCGGGCGCAATGGCCTCGTCAATTCCGGTCTCGTCAAAACAGGCCTGATCAACCATCCCGTGGAATGGCTGCTGTTCTCCGAATTCTCCGTGGTGCTGGCGCTGGTGCACCTCTTCACCTTCTTCATGGTGGTGCCGATCTTCAACTCGATGATCCGCATCGACAAGTCGCTGATCGAGGCCGCCTATGACGCCGGCGCCACCGGCTTCCAAACCCTCGTCAACGTCATCATTCCGCTTGCGAAGCCCGGCATCGTGATCGGTTCGATCTTCGTCATCACCATCGTGATGGGCGATTTCATCACCATCGGCGTAATGGGCGGCCAGCAGATCGCGGCAGCCGGCAAGATCATCGAGACGCGGGTGAACGCGCTGCAGTTCCCCGCAGCAGCGGCCAACGCCGTGATCCTGCTTGTCATCACCTTCCTGATCATCACGATGATGTCCCGGATCGTCGACATCAAGAAGGAGCTCTGAGCATGAGGGAAGGACGTCCGCGCTCCTTCTACGTGCTCGCGATCTTCTTCGCGGCCTATGTACTGTTCCTCTACGGACCGATGATCGCGATCTACGTGCTGTCGTTCCAGGGACCGCAGGGCGGCCTCACCTTCCCGATGAACGGCGTCTCGACCTTCTGGATCGCGAAACTGTTCCAGGGCACGGGCATCGTCGATCTCGGCGCGGCCTTTCGCCGCTCGCTGCTGCTCGGCCTTGTCGTGATGGTCCTCACCGTCGTGCTGTCGGTCGCCGCGGGCATGGCGTTCCGCCGCAGGTTCAAGGCGCAAAGCATCCTGTTCTATTCGGCGATCGCGAGCCTGATCGTGCCCTCGATCATCACCTCGCTCGGCATCTCGCTGGAATTCCGCATCATCGACGACCTGATCAAGGCGCATTGGAACGAGAACTTCGAGACCTCGATGGGCCTGCTTACTTCGGGTCTCGGCGCGCATCTGACCTGGACGCTGCCGTTCGGGCTTCTGATCATGTTCGCGATCTTCAACCGCTTCGACCCGCGCCTCGAGGAAGCCGCGCGCGATCTCGGCGCGACGCCGTGGCAGACCTTTCGCCACGTCGTGCTTCCGATCATACTGCCCTCGGTGATCGGCATCGGCCTGTTCGGCTTCACGCTGTCCTGGGACGAGCTCGCCCGCTCCAGCCAGGCGATCGGGGCCGTGAATACCTTGCCGCTCGATCTTCAGGGCCTCACCACCACCGTGACGAACCCCGACATCTACGCGCTCGGCACCGTGATCTCGGCGGTCTCGTTCACGATGATCGCCCTTGCGCTCGGCACCATCCACATGCTCAACAAGCGGCAGGCGGCCAAGGGTTCGGACGCCGGCAAGGGACTCGTCTGACAAGGGACTTGTCTGATCCGATGCGGCTGCACGTCGTCAATCCAAACACCACCGCGTCGATGACGGCGAAGATCGCCGCTGCGGCGCGCAGCGTTGCCCTGCCCGGCACGGTGATTGACGCGCGCCAGCCGGCAATGGGCCCGGTTTCGATCGAAGGATTTTACGACGAAGCTTTCGCCGTGCCCGGCATGCTCGGCTGCATCCGCGAGGCCGACCGCGACGGTGCGGATGCCCACATCATCGCCTGCTTCGACGACACCGGCCTGGATGCCGCGCGCGCCGTCGCGAAGGCGCCGGTGGTCGGCATCGGCGAGGCCGGCTTCCATATGGCGAGCCTGATTGCGGCGCGCTTCGCCGTGGTGACGACGCTCGGTGTCTCGATCGTGCCGATCGAGCATAATCTGAAAAAGTACGGCCTCGCCGAACGCTGCGCCCGCGTCCGCGCCGCCGAAGTGCCCGTGCTGGCACTGGAAGAGCGCAACACCGATGCGCTCGGCAAAATTTCGGCGGAGATCACTTCCGCAATCCGCGACGACCGCGCCGAGGCCATCGTGCTAGGCTGCGCCGGCATGGCCGATCTCGCCGCGGAGCTCGCCGCCACGCACGGCCTGCCCGTGGTCGACGGCGTCGCCGCAGCGGTGACGCTGGCCGAATCACTGGTGCGGCTGGGACTGACGACGTCGCGGCTCGGCCCGTACGCCGCGCCGCGGGCGAAACCCTATGATGGATTGTTGTCGGGCTTTCGTCCGTAGGCGCGGCACCACATACCTCTGGACGGAATCAGCAGAGCGTAAGTGTGCCCGGCCGACAACAGCTCAAGCTTTTCGCGGCATCGGGTTCCACAATTGTTGTCGCGCTCGCTGCGACCTGCGAATCTGCGAGAATTCAGATTCGGGGCGCACGCGGGGGCGGAGCATGACGAGATACTTTACTGCAAAGATTGCAGGAGCACTGGCATGGGCCGCTGTAGCGGGTTCGGCGCTGGCCGCCGACATGCCGGTGAAGGCGCCGCTGGCGGCACCGTCATGGTCTGGCTTCTATGCCGGCCTCTCGCTGGGCGCCCGCTGGGCGGCCAACGACTGGCAGACCAGTGACGTCTCCCCGAACTTTGCCGGCGCGATCGTCCCGACAGCGGGCACAGGCGGCGCAATCGACAGCGTCGCGGCCAGGTTCGGGGGCTATCTCGGCTACAACGCACAGATATCGACATCCTGGATCGCCGGCGTGGAGGCCGATTTCGGGTGGGCCGACAACAAGAAGACGGCGACTCCCTTACCGGGCACAGCTGGGCTCTTCTTAGGCGCCCCTTTGGTCGGCCTTCCATCCGGCACCGTTAAGGAAACATGGGACGGCAGCCTCCGTGGTCGTCTCGGTTATCTCGTCGGGCCCGCTACCTTGGTCTACGGCACGGGCGGCGTGGCGTGGCAGCGCCTCGAACTGAGCGCCAATTGCACCGTGGTTCCCGGAAACTCGTTCTGCTTCGGCAGTGCTCACAATGAAACCTATGCATCGACCAGAGTCGGCTGGACCCTCGGTGGCGGTGTCGAGCACATGATTGGCGGCAATTGGCTTGCGCGCGTCGATTACCGCTATGCCGATTTCGGGACTTGGACCCAGACCTTCTTCACCGCAGGGGGAGTCGGGATCGGGTTCGACGACCGCTTCACCGCGCACGTGAAGGCCCGTACCCACACCGCGACGGTCGGCATCGCCTACAAGTTCTGAAGCGGACTCACTGACGAGCGGCCGCGATCCGCGACGACCCTGCCGAAGCCATACACGGTCTCTGCCGTGATCGACGGCGTCGATGGCAGCTGTGACGCTGGCCGAATCACTGGTGCGGCTTGGGCTGACGACATCGCGGCTCGGCCCGTATGCGGCCCCGCGGTCGAAGACTTCCGGAATGTTGTCGAGCTTCGAGTCGTAAGCGTTGCGCAACTGTGCCGCTCCCTGCCGGAAGCGGCGTGTCCTGTCGGCAACATCGCGACCCTATTGCAGCATCGAGTTCCACAATCGTTGTCGCGCTCGCTGCGACCTGCGAGTCTGCAAGAATTCTGATTCGGGACGCGCGCGGGGGCGGTGCATGACGAAATACTTGATCTCGATCGTTGCCGGGACGCTGGCATGGGCTGCCTTGATAGGCCCGGCGCTGGCGGCCGATATGCCGGTGAAGGCGCCGCCAGCTGCGGCGACGTCATGGTCGGGATTTTACGCCGGTGTTTCGATCGGCGCACGCTGGGGAGACAATGACTGGCGGACGAGCGACGTCGCCCCCGGTCTCGGCGTCGGCATATTCGTTCCAACGGCCGGGACCGGCGGCGCGATGGATAGCGTCGCGGCCAGGTTCGGCGGCTATCTCGGCTACAGCGCGCAAATCTCGACGTCCTGGGTTGCCGGTGTCGAAGCCAATTTCGGCTGGGCCGATGCCAGCAAGAGGGCCAATCCCGCACCGGGGATCACAGGTCTCTTTTTCGGCGCACCGGTGAATGGACTCCCCACCGCCTCGGTGAAGGAAACGTGGGACGGCAGCCTCCGCGGCCGCCTCGGCTATCTCGTCGCACCCGCCACTTTGGTCTACGGCACGGGGGGCGTGGCGTGGCAACGCCTCGAATTGAACGCCAATTGCACCGTGTTTCCCGGAAGCTTCTGCACCGGCGCCACTTACAACGAAACCCATGCGTCGACTCGAGTCGGATGGACCGTCGGCGGCGGCGTCGAGCAGATGATCGCCGGTCACTGGCTGGTGCGCGCCGACTACAGCTACGCCGATTTCGGGACGTTCACCCAGACCTTCTTCACCGCAAACGGGATGGCGTTCGACGACCGCTTCACCGCACATGTGAAGGCCCGCACCCACACCGCAACGGTCGGCCTCGCGTACAAGTTCTGAAGCGGACTCACTGACCCGCACTGCGTCGAATCAGCTTGGCATCACCTGCCCGGTCAGGGCCGGCCGCCTACCGCTGCATCGAGACAAATCGGTATCTCGAGACCTTTTTTCGCCAAATTCCGTTTGTTCTCATAGGGCCAGCCTCTTTTTGGTCCCATTTGTTGCTGATCAGTAACACTTTCGGGACGTCCACGGCCGCCCTCCGGGCAGCCGGCCTTCGCCACGCACCAAGTTTCAATTTGGGTTTAGTCAGCGATGATCGATCTCGCAGCGGACACTCGGTCCAATCCCCTGCTTCGTCTTGGCGCCCAGCCAATCGCGCTGACTGCCGCCACCCTTCTCCTTTTGATCGCAGGCGTGACCTCGATCGCGATCTGGCGTGCCTATACCGGTGCCGCCCCGGAGACCGACCGGGTGGTGGCATCGCGGCAGCTCCAGGCCCGCACGGCCCAGGCATCCGAGCAGCTGGTTGAGAAGACCAAGGGACTGGAGGCGACGCAGCAGGAATCCATCGATCAGCTCCAGCTGGTGCAGGACCAGCTCCTGACGATGAAGCGGCTGATGGCGGCGCAACAGGCCGATACCAAGCGCTTGTCCGAGCAGGTCACGGCGCTGAATGAGTCCATCGACGGCTTGCGGCAGTCCTTTGCCAGTGCACGCACGACCGAAGTCGAAACACCGTCGGTTACCCGCAGGAAACCGGCACGGCACCGCGTCCAGGCCACCGCGCGCAAACGCTCGCGCGGCTGAGCCGGTTGCGAAGGCGCTTTATTTTCGCCACTTGTGAACTGGATCACATTCGCCCGTATGATTCCGCGCGATGCTCGCCCTTACCGGATGGCGTGAGCCGATTTCAATATCCGGGGCTGGCAAGGTCGTTGACGGTATACTGCGTCAACGGCCTTGTTTTTTAACAGGCGTTCCATCTCACTCGCAGACGTCGACCCGACGGTATCGCCATCCCGCTGGCGTCATGACCCGCTTTCGCGCGACGTAGCAGCCGCCATAACCATCGTTGTAGTCGTCGTAGCCGGTACGATAATAGTAGGGAGCGCCGTAATAGGGGTAGCCGTAGCCGTAATAGCCGCCGTAGTAGCCGGCGCCGGCGATGCCCGCACCGATTGCGAAGCCCGGCCAGAAACCGCCGCCATGCCAATGGCGGTGTCCCCAGCCGCCTCCCCCATGGAAGCCGCCGCCATGGAAGCCTCCAGCATGTCCGAAACCGCCCCGAGCCTCAGCCACTTGCGGCACCGACAGCCCGACCGCCACCACGGTCAGCGCCGTCATGATCATCTTGCGTAACATCACTCGATCCTCCGCGTGGACACGCTCCACGCTTCAAGCAGGACCAAGCTAACGTCACTTGGGAATCCGTGACAGCCACACTGTCTCACTTCCGCGCGAGCGTCAGCAGCCGCGGCAGATGCTCTTGACCTTCTTGTCGAGCTGCCTGTTCTCGGCGTTGATGGTGGCATCAGCCGCTCCGCCTGCGCCGGTGCCGGTGGTGACTCCGGAGCCGGGGCCGGATGATTGAGCCGTACCCAAACTGTTGGTACCGGGGGGCGGAGCCGGCGAATTGGCAACACCTCCGGTCGATCCCGCAGAGCCTCCGGTCGATCCGCCAACGCCGCCGGTCGCTTGAGCGAACGATACGGCCGGCATCGCCGCCAGTGCGAAGATCACGGTCATGGTCTTGATGGAGCTGATTGCGGACGCTCGGGCCATCGGAATTCTCCTTTGCCGGTCAACCGCTGCGGCGAAGACCGGTTCCGGAACAAATGCCGTCACATCAGCTTGAAAACGAGGATCAGCTTGAAAACGAGGAGGCGAAATCAAGATGACCGATCGCGATCCCTTTGCAGAGGGCGAACGCGCCGCGCGCGAGAACATTCCGGCTGAAGCCAATCCGTATTCAGACGGCAGCGACGAGCATGCGCTCTGGGCCGCCGGCCATGAGAGGATTGCAGGCGCGATCGAAGCGAGCGAATCCGAGGGAAGCTGATCTCAGCCGATCCGCTTCAAGCCTTTCTTGAAGCGCGGACCGTTGGCCACGTAGAACCTGGCCGCACTGCCCATCTTCTGGACCTGCGCATCATCGAGCGTGCGGATCACGCGCGCCGGCGAGCCGATGATCAGCGAGCGCTCGGGGAACTCCTTGCCCTCGGTGATGACGGAGCCGGCACCGACGATGCTGTTGCGGCCGATCTTCGCGCCGTTCATCACGATCGAGCCCATGCCGATCAGCGCGCCCTCCTCGATCGTGCAGCCGTGCAGGATGACGTTGTGGCCGACGGTGCAGTTCTTCCCGATCACGAGCGGAAAGCCGAGATCGGTGTGGCAGGTCGAGCCGTCCTGCACGTTGGCGCCCTCGCCGATCTCGATCCACTCATTGTCGCCGCGCAGCACCGCGCCGAACCAGACGCTCGCACCCGGTTTCAGGCGCACGCGGCCGATCACGGTGGCGGTCTCGGCGATGAAATAGTCGCCGTCGGCGGGAAGATCGGGCGCCTGCCCGTCGAGCTCGTAGATCGCCATGGAGGACTCCTGTCGCGTTGACCCCTGGCATAGACAAACGGCGGCGCAGAGGCAAAGGGCCGGCCGCGCTCAAAGCACGAGCATCAGACCAGAATGCCGGCCGCCCGCAGCGTCATCAGGACGAAGGTGCCGCTCATCATGCTCCAGAAGCTGGCGATGACGGTCGCCATCATCACGAATTCGACACGGCGGCTTTCCACCCGGATGCCGCGAAGCGTGTTGCGCATGATGATGAAGGGCGCGGCGAACACCAGGAACGGAACCGCCGCGAAGGTTTTCGGCGCGACGCCGTCCTGCAGAAGGCCGAATCCGGCGGGCCGCTGCGCAAGCGCCTGGTACCCGTTCACGAGCGCCCCCGCGAGCGCGAAACCGATGCCGATCGCGAAGAAAGTATTGAGAGCTTCAGGTGTCATCGGAACGGTTCGCCCTTACGCAACGCCACCGCCTTCCTGTGACAAAGAGCAGGGGTTAACGCTACATTATCCTTAAGGGAAGGTTAACAGGGCTGGCCGGTCCATGCAGGGCCGTCCCCGTTCGCCGCAGGCGGGAACGCTCTGCGAAATCGCCGTCGCATGCCATATTCGCCGCTGATTCGTCGGCCACCGGCCGATGTCCGGCTCGACTTGCGCAACTCATGACGGTCTTTTCGGCAGCTCCCATCAGGTCCCCCCGCACGCGCACCCGCGCGCACGTCGTTCCGATCGTGCTCGGGGGCATTGCCGCCGCATGTGCCGTCGCACTCGTCGCCTATCTGCTGTGGCCGACCTGGCGCAGCAGGGGCGCGAACGCGCCGGACAAGCTGCCGGTGAGCATCGGCGGCACGCTGTTCAATCTGCCGACGGCGGCCATCCGCATGAAGATCCAGCGGCACTCGGGGCCGCAGGAGCGCATCGATCTCGACTTCCTCTATCCGTCGCTGGAGCCCCCCGGCGCGCCCAGGCACGTCACCGCCGACACGGCGGAAGTGGCGCTGCAATCGATCGACCGCATCTTCCTGTCGATCTCGGCCCATCACGAAGCGCTCGCGCCCGAGCAGCGGACGGCCACGATCTATCCGCGTTACCTCGATCAGGCCGCGACGACGCCCGTGGACGGCCTGACAATGCGGATGTTCCGCACCGACACACCTTACGGCAGCGAGGATCTCTATTCCGCTGCGAGCCCCGCGCTGACCGCGCGCTGCACGCGCGATGCGGCCACCCCGGGCATGTGCCTCTCGGAGCGCCGCGTCGGCGGTGCCGACCTCACCTTCCGCTTTCCGCGGAGCTGGCTGTCGCAGTGGCGTGACGTCGCAGAAGCATTGGACAGGCTGACGGCGCAGCTGCGCGGGCCGAAGGGCTGAGCTCGGCCGCTCTCCCTTGGCCCGCCGCAAGACCGAAGCCCTGGCAAAACATCGAAAACAACCCCATGCACAGTAGCCAAGCCTCTGCGCTTATTCATATTTTTCGAAGTCAACTTGACCCGTCGGGCATGGGTGACGGTCGCGGAGGCGACCGCGCGGCTCCGGGTTCTCGACAAGACCGGGTTCTCGACAAGACATGGCTCTTGCGGCGGCGAGGTCCGTCCTCCCCTGACGGAGGCCTCAGTCCCGAACCTTCTGCGCCCGATACAGGCTCGGCGTCGTCCCGACCGCCTTGCGGAAGGCGCGGTTGAAATTGGCCTGCGACGAAAATCCGGCGGCGTAAGCAATGTCGACCAGCGGACGATCGCTGGTGGACAAGAGGTGCCTGGCGAAGTCGAGGCGCTGCCGGCTGACATATTCATGCGGCGCCGCGCCGGTCGCCGCCTTGAAGCTGCGGGAGAAATGCGCCGGACTCATGCACGCCACCGACGCCAGGTCCTTCACCGTGAAATCGCGATCGACGGACGCCGCGATGAACTCCGTGACACGCGACAGCCGCCTGGCGTCGAGCGGTTTCTGAACGGCATGGGATTGCTTCAGCCGGACTGACGTCGCCGCATAGCTGTGCACCAGATGAGCCGACAGGGCCCGCCCCAGGCTCTCGATCAGAAGGCGGCCGGTCGAGGTCTCATGTTCGAGCTCGCCAAGGATCCGGTCCGCGACGTGCTCGATGAAGATGTCCCGGTCGATGCTCTCGTAGCGGATCGACATTCCGGACGGGTCGATGTCGAGATCCCGAAGCATGGTGTCGTCGAACGGGTGTCCGGGAAGAAAGATATGCAGGCACTCCTGCATCTGGTTCTCGACACGGATGAAGTCCTCGCGGATGCCGGCCGGACACAGCCACACGGTGCCCCTTCTGCCGAAAGTGCGCTGCCGCATGCCTGCACCTTCCCGATCGACGACCGAGTTGCCGCGCAGCAGGATCGCGATCTCGGTGTCGCGCGGCAATTGTGGCGGCAGATCGCCCGGATCATGGCTCCACCGCTCCGCGAGCAGGTGCGACCATCGCCGCTCGTTGGATGTCTGAAGCATTCTGCCGGTAACGTATTTATCGACAGAATTGCCGAGCATACCCATCGTGTCTCTCCGTCAGATAACGCGATGTGCAGGTAAAGGTAGTACCGGGTCCAGCAATTAGCATGCCAGAGACCGGCCCGGGCGTCCACCGGCCGAGAGCAGGCTGGGACAACAACACCGCACATTTTGAGAAGCCAGGCCGGGCCCGACCACCGCATCCTTCGGATTGCCTCAAATCAGGAAGCGGAGAGATCCATGGCAAGGACCACGGTCATCGGCGCATGCCCCCACGATTGCCCGGACACCTGCTCGATTCTGACCACGGTCGAGGACGGCAAGGCCGTCGCCGTCCGCGGCAATCCCGACCATCCGTTCACGCGCGGGCGGCTTTGCGTCAAGGTCAACAACTACGAGGAGCGTGTCTACAGTGACAAGCGTGTCCTGTATCCGCTCAAACGCGTCGGACCGAAGGGCACCAGGCAGTTCCAGCGGATCTCCTGGGAGGAAGCGCTCGCGACCATTGCCTCGCGCTGGACATCCATTATTGCCGAGCACGGTGCGCAGGCGATCCTGCCCTACAGCTATCTGGGCACGCAGGGCATCATCAATGGGCTGAACGTCGGCGATCCCCTCTTCAACAAGCTCGGCGCGACGGTTCTGGAGCGCACCTTCTGCGATTCCGGCTCTTGCACCGCGTACATGATGACGATCGGGCACACGCCGGGCGTCGATCCCGAAAGCTTCGTGCACTCGAAGTACATCATCCTGTGGGCCTGCAACACACTGAGCACGAATTCGCATCACTGGCCGTTCATCGAGCAGGCGAAAAAGGCCGGTGCCAAGCTGGTGGTGATCGATCCCGTCCGCACCCGCACCGCGCGCCTCGCCGACTGGCATATTCCGATCCGTCCCGGCACCGATGCTGCGTTGGCGCTCGCGATGATCCACGTCATCATCAAGGAGAATTTGGTCGATCGCGACTATATCGACAGATACACCGTAGGCTACGACGATCTGGCCGAACGGGCGTCCGGCTACACACCCGAATTCGCTTCGCAGGAAACCGGCATTCCCGTCGACGACATCGTCAAGCTGGCACGGGAGTATGCGACGACACCTCCGGCCGTCGTGCGCATCGGCGTCGCGGTCGAGCGGCATGCTGGCGGCGGTCAGACCGTGCGCGCGATCGCCTGTCTTCCGGGACTGATCGGCGCCTGGAAGCACGTCGGCGGCGGGCTGCTCCAGCTCCCGATCTGGGCGTTCCCGGTCAGATGGGACGTGCTGATGCGTCCCGATCTCCAGCCGGAGAAGATGCGCGTGCTCAATTCCTGGCGCCTCGGAGCGGCGCTGACCGGCGAACTCGACTTCGATCCGCCGATCAAGGCGCTGTTCGTCTACAATGCCAATCCAATGGCGATGGTGACCGAACAAGCCAAGCTCGAAAAGGGACTGGAACGCGAGGATCTCTTCACCGTCGTCAGCGAGCACTTCCTGACCGATACTGCCAAATACGCCGACATCGTTCTGCCCGCGACCACTCAGCTCGAGCAGGAGGACATCATGTTCTCCTGGGGGCATCTCTATCTATCCTACAACAACCAGGCGATCGCGCCGCTCGGCGAAGCCGTGTCCAACACCGAGCTGTTCCGCCGGCTCGCGCGAGCGATGGGCATCACGGACCCCTCCTTCTTCCGGAGCGATGACGAAATCATCGAAGCTTCCCTCGACTGGAGCAGCCCGGTGCTCGCAGGCATCACGCTCGACGACGTCAAGGCCAAAGGCTATGCGCGCCTCAACATGCCCGCGGCGGCCGACTGGGCGCCGCACCGCGAGGGCAATTTTCCGACCGCATCGGGGAAGTGCGAATTCAGTTCGACCATCGCCGCCGGCGGCAACTTCGTGGTGCCGCTGTTCCGCCAGGGCTACAATGGCGATCAGGACGCCGCGCCGGTCGATCCTCTGCCCCACTACATCCCGCCGAACGAGAACCCGCGCACCGCGCCCATGCTCGCAACGCGCTATCCACTCAGCCTGATCTCGCCGAAGAGCCACGCCTTCCTGAATTCGAACTACGGCAACCTGCCGGCGCAGACCGCGCAGGCGGGCGAGGAACAGGCGGTGCTCCTCAATCCGGACGATGCGGCGCAGCGTGGCATCGTCGCGGGCACGCCCATTCGCGTGTTCAACGACCGTGGCGCGTTCGAGGCCTTCGCGACCGTTTCGGCCGACGTCATGCCGGGTGTGGTGGTGGCCCCGTCCGGCTACTGGCAGCGGTCCAATCGCAGGGGCGCGACGGTTCACGTATTGACGCCTCCCGCCTTCGCCGACCTCGGCCGTGCCCCGACCTTCTCGGACATCCTCGTTCAGGTCAGCGGGGCCTGACGATGACATATGTGGTCACCGACAATTGCCGCGGCTGCCGCTACACCGAATGCGTTACCGTCTGTCCCGTGGAGTGTTTCCACGTCGACGACACCATGACGTACATCGATCCGGAAAACTGCATCGATTGCGGTGGCTGCGCGCCGGCTTGCCCGGTCGGCGCGATCGAGCCCGACTATCGCCTCGCCGCGGACAAGAAGTACTGGATCGACGTCAACCGCAAGCGCGCGACTGAAACTCCCGTCATCAGTGCGCGCCTGCCGGCGCTGCCGGGGGCCGATGAACGCAGGCAGGCGCTGGGCCGATGACGGGGTCCGCTGCAAACGAAAACCGCATCGCCGTCGTCGGCAGCGGACCGAGCGGCTTCTACACCACCGAGGCCCTGTTGCGCTCGGGCGTGCCCTTGACCGTCGACATGTTCGAACGGCTCCCGGTGCCGTACGGGCTGGTGCGGTTCGGCGTGGCCCCCGACCATCCGAAGCTCAAGCAGGTCACGGCGGCCTTCGACCGGATCGCCGCCATGCCAGGGTTTCGTTTCATCGGCGGCGTGACCATCGGAGACGACCTCGCAATCGACGAGCTGCGCGAGGCCTATGACGCCGTCGTGCTCGCGACAGGCGCGGAACTGAGCCGGGCGCTCGACATCCCCGGCGAAGCTCTCCCGGGCAGCCACACGGCGGGCGATTTCGTCGCGTGGTACAACGGGCATCCGCAGTTTGCGGATCTGCGGTTCGATCTTCATCATGAGACCGCGATCGTCATCGGCCACGGCAACGTCGCTCTCGACGTGGCGCGCATCCTCGCCAAGACCGCGGACGAGCTACGCCGGACCGACATCGCGCGCCACGCGCTCGACGTGCTCGCCGAGAGCCGGATCCGCGAAATCCACGTCGTCGGCCGCGGCGGACCGGCGCAGGCCAGGTTCACCGCAAAGGAATTGCGTGACTTTCTCGAACTCGACACATGCGACACATGCGTCGACATGCTCAACGTCGCCCCCGATAAATTCGAGTCGCGACCTCCCGACGATCCGGAGCTGACCGAAAAATTGTCGTTGCTGCGCGCGTTCTCGCGAACGTCCGTGACGAAGCCGCGGCGCTGCGTTTTTCGATTTCGTCTGTCACCCGTCGCGCTCCGAGGACGGGACCGCCTGGAGGCCATCGCGTTCAAGCAGGAATCGGGCGCTATCGAGGACGTCGCATGCGGTCTCTCGCTCAGCAGCGTCGGCCGGAAGACCACGCCGGTGGCTGGGGTTCCGTATGACGCGCGTCGGGGCGTGCATGCGAACGTCGACGGACGTGTCGCAGTCGATGGTTCGGTGATCGAGGGCCTCTATGTCTGCGGATGGAGCAAGCGCGGGCCGAACGGCACGATCGGCACCAATCGCGGCTGCGGGATTGCGACCGCAGAGGCCGTCCTGGCGGATATCACCCATCGACGGCCGCGCTCGGATACGCCTGACGCACTGCTTGCGCGCCTGACCGGCCGCGTCGCACGCATCGTGAGCTATCCGGATTGGGGCACGATCGATGCGGCCGAGAAGCGCAGGGGAGCCGTGCTGGGCAAGCCCCGGGAAAAGTTTGTCACGATTCCCGACATGCTCGCGGCGATGGATGCTTGACTCCGAGGCGCAACAGGACGCCTGCACTACTCCTGATCGACGAGATCGTCCTCGAGAATGGCCATCTGGAACTGGAACGAGCGATCGTCGTCCTCGTCGTCGACGAAGAGCACGCCGATGAATTCCTCGCCGATATAGACTTCGGCGGAATCGTCCTTCTTCGGCCGCGGCACGACGCGGATCTTGGGATTGCCGAATACGCGCTTCAGGTACGCGTCGAGCTTTCTGACTTCTTTGACGTCCACGGCAAGTCTCCGATCGAAATTGGTCGGCGGGGTTTTAGGACGAGACGCGACGAACCGCCAGCATGAATTGCCAAACAATTTGGGGACGAAAAAGGGCCGGAAAATCGGCCCTTCCACGCGATCTCAAAGGCCCATCGCGTTGATCATCTGATCCATGGTGCGCGACGGCTCGGCACAGCCGGCCTCGCCGACGATCTTGGCGGGCACGCCCGCGACGGTGACGTTGTGCGGCACGGGCTTGACCACGACCGAGCCGGCGGCGATGCGCGCGCAATGGCCGATCTCGATGTTGCCGAGGATCTTCGCGCCGGCGCCGATGAGCACGCCATGGCGGATCTTCGGATGACGGTCCTCGTTCTCCTTGCCGGTGCCGCCGAGCGTGACGCCGTGCAGGATCGAGACGTCGTCCTCGATCACCGCCGTCTCGCCGCAGACGAAGCCGGTGGCGTGATCGAGGAAGATGCCGCGGCCGATGCGCGCGGCGGGATTGATGTCGGTCTGGAACACCGCCGACGATCGGCTCTGAAGGTAATACGCGAAATCCTTGCGCCCCTTCAAATAGAGCCAGTGCGCGAGACGATGGGTCTCGATGGCGTGGAAGCCCTTGAAGTAGAGCAAGGGGTCGATGAAGCGCGACGTCGCGGGATCGCGATCGTAGATGGCGACGAGATCGGCCCGGAAGGCGTTGCCGAGATCGGGATCGTCGCGCAGCGCCTCGTCATAGGTCTGGCGCACGAGATCGCCCGACAACGCGGAGTGATCGAGCCGGTCGGCGAGACGGTGGATCACCGAATCCTCGAGGCGGCTGTGGTGCAGCACCGTCGAATAGATGAAGGTCGCAAGCTCGGGCTCACGGTGGACGATATCCTCCGCCTCGCTCCGGATCCGGTCCCAGATCGGATCGAGGGATGCGAGCTTTCCTCCCGGATTGACCTGATGCATTGCCATGGATTGCTCTCTCGAATTGGCTTCTTTTGTTGGCTGTATAGCACAGTCTAGGCGACAAAATCCTGACGGGCTTGCCTGAGAGTGAACAGCACCTTGCCCCGCGGAGGCGTGCCAAGGCTTTGAAACACAACAGTTTCTTCTGACGCCCCCAAACGGCGAGGTCAGTTCAACGTGGTCAGGGTTTTGCCAAATTCAAGCGGGGCGGCATCAAACTATTGGTGAATTCTCCCCGAACCGTTATTGCGGTCATGGGTCCGAACGAGGGCGGGAGCGGATTTGAGCATCACCACCGATCGATTGCGCGCGCGCGCCGCCGATACGTTCTGGCTGCGGCTAGCCGCAATGGCCCTGCCCCTCCTGTTGATCGCACCGGCGTTCTGGAACGGCTATCCGCTGTTGCAATGGGATACCGGCGGCTATCTGGCGCGGTGGTATGAGGGCTATCTGGTCCCCAGCCGCTCCACGGTGTTCGGCCTTTATCTTCACTATGGCGAGGGTTTCGGCTTCTGGATCAACCTCGCCGTCCAGTCGCTGGCGACGCTGTGGCTGCTGCAGCTCAGCTTGCGCGTGCTCTCGATGATGCAAACCTTCCGCTTCGTCGCGATCAGCCTTGGCCTGATCCTGGCGACCGCGCTGCCCTGGCTTGCGAGCATGCTGCTCACCGACATCTTCGCAGGACTTTCGGTGCTGTCGCTGTTCCTGCTGGTCGTCGGAGAACAGCGCACGTCCCGGCTCGAAAAAATCGCGCTGTTTGTCTTCACCGCCTTTGCGGCCGCGACCCACAGCGCCACGCTCGGCGTGCTCCTCGGCCTGTGCGCCGCTGGCTGGATGGCGCGGCCGTTCCTGGGCAAGCGGCTTCCGCTCGCCGGATTGACACAGGCGAGCCTCACGATCGTTGCGGGCGGCCTGATGCTGGTGTCGGCGAATTATGCGCTGTCGGGCAAATGGGCGTGGACACCCGGCGGCTATGGCGTCGCCTTCGGCCGCATGATGCAGGACGGCATCGTTGCACAGTATCTCAACGACCGTTGCCCGCGGGAACGTTACAAGCTCTGCCCCTATCGCAACGAGCTGCCGGCGAGCGCCGACGAATTCCTGTGGGGCAAGAGCATGTTCAACACGCTGGGCCGCTTCGAAGGCATGAACCAGGAAATGAGCTACATCGTCGTGCATTCGCTTGCGGACTATCCGGCCTGGCAGGCCGGCGCGGCGCTGCGGGCCATGGGCCAGCAATTGCTGCATGTGGCAACCGGCGAAGGCACCAATGGCTGGATCCCGCACACCCGCGGCATCATCGAGCGCTACATCCCCGCACAGGTCGCCGCAATGCGGGCGGCGCGCCAGCAGCACTGGGACGTCGATTTCGCCTACGTCAACTGGCTGCATGTCCCCGTCGCGCTGGCGTCGATGCTGGCGCTGGTCCTGCTGCTCGCGCATGCGCTGGCGACCCGCCGGCTGGACGATCTGACGCTGCTGGCGGCGACGGTGACGCTGGCCTTGCTCGGCAACGCCTTCATCTGCGGCGTGATCTCCGGCCCGCACGACCGCTACGGCGCACGGATGGTGTGGGTCGCCACCTTCGTGGTGCTGATCGCGGTGATGCGCCGTCTCGGCGACGACGTCAAAGCGCGATGAGGTCGGGATGAAGAGTCATCGCGCCTGGTTCGTCCGAGCAGCGATCGCTTAACACCCAGAACTTGCGAGCGGTGCGTAAACAGTGAAGCCGACCCCAAGCGTCCTTGGCAACTAGCGTGCCGATGATCTCGATCATACCTAGTGCGGCCTCCTCAAGCGAGCCAAAGTCCGTGATCAGTTCTACAGATGCTTGTTCGCCGTCGTGACGCAGAACCGAGACTGCGGATTCAATGGACCTCAAAAATGCCTCTACGTCGCTGGCACTTCCGCGAATGTCGAGGCCAATATTCAGAAACTCGGTGATATTCTGAGCTGCGGTCATTGTCGTCCTCCCTTTAGAAGGTGTTGGGCCCGTTCAATGACTTGAAGCATGGTCGTTTCGAAGTAATGGACGACGCGGTCCGTCAAGCAACGAGAAGGATCTGGGCCGGAGGGGCAAAAGCTCACTTCAGTCGGGAATTCATGATGAGATTTTCGAATGTCAGCGTGGTATGGGCCCGGTGCCATTCGGTCTTTGTAATGACTGTGCATGGTCAGTGAGAGGACCAGCCGACGCGGATGGCCAGGGTCATAGACCGCCCGCGCATAGAACCAGAGGCTAAGTTGCAGTGGCGCCTCTGCTCGCTCTCTAAAGCAGGCAGGACCGGTAAGAACCGGATAGGACAAACCAAGCGCGCGAAGTCGCTGTTCGACCGCGGCCCCGACCTCTTTATTGATTGCTGTGAGAGGCAAGCGCGGTTCGACTTCCGAATCTGCAGAGATCTGCACCCAAGTACACACACTTCGAAATGCACCATATTCGAAGGGCAGAGTAGTCGCCTGCAACGGCGACACGCTGACGACTATTGCAGTAAGTGCAATCGCGAATCGTCGCATGTGCGCCGTGACCTCGTTCACTTGACTCATCGGTATATGCTCACATTGTTGAGAACAATCGCGCGGAGCGAATTGATTCCAAACGAGCATTAACGCAACCTCAGATTGCTAACGCTATGGACGAATGTCAATGGCGCTGCTATGTCGCGCGCGAGCTCACGTCGCGCTCCGTGTTTCACGTACCTCGACAAACGCAGAGCGGACCAGATTTGCTTAACCTGAGTTCTTCGCATTTTTGACCAGTAGCCGATCATCGCTCTCGCACTGCTACGTCGCAAGGCTTTCCGAAAGCATGAGATTGCTTTGAAATCCTAGACTACTAGCCATTTACAACCATGAGCTACTGTCGGGTGTCCCGCGAGGCAGCAAATGAAAACAGCGGTCCCCATTCTCGTTCTTCTCTTAAGCATAGTTCCCGCTCGTGCGGATGAGCGCGTTTGGTGCTTGGACGAGGGATCGGCGGGCTACGGCTTCGATCGGAATCGGCCAGTATTCGACGACAAGTCAAAGCCTCAGGCCTTTATGCGCGACCAAACCGCCCTGAGGCTGACTGAACAGAACGCCTACCTAAATTTCCAAGGGCTGGGCGAAAAGGAGTTCTCATGCTCAGCGGTACATGACGATGTCATTCAGTGTGTCCGCCCGTTTCAGCTCTTTGTTTTCGACAAGAAGCTATATCGCTTCAATCTGGCTGAGCTGGGTGGATACGTAGCCGATGATCCTCTCGATCGTACTAAGGTTCGGGACGTGCGTGCCACCATCCCGTTAATGCAGTTGCGCCCTCCCGTCCACGCGCATGACTGCTTCTGGCCCGTGGCTCTGCGTCGTTCTTGATCATCTGTGGCCGGTAAAGAGTTCGGTGATGTTCTGGGGCCGGTCATTGTCGTCCTCCCCTTAGAAGCTGTTGGGCTCGTTCAATGCGGACCATCAGGGGCGATCCGATCCAAGATCTCAGTTGGACTGGCGACGGCGATAGGAGCTAGCCGGGAGGCATTTTGCGTCATTCGAGTAGCCGTCAGTCGCAGGAAGTACAACGATAAGCCGGGATTGCGCTCGCAGAGCTTTTTCAATGCTTCGTCGCTGATGCAAAGTAAATCCAGATTGGTTGCTGCGACTGCGGTCTGCGTGCGTCGCCTCTCTAAAGAGAACAATCCGATCTCACCGAAGAGATCACCTGCCGAAAGTCGCTGCTCAATCTCCGGAAGCCCGACTTCGCCCGATACCACCATATAGAGCAGATCGGCGTGCTGGCCCTTCTTGAAGATCGTCTCCCCCGCCTTGAAATGCTTCGGCCACATGAATGGCTGCATCCACAATGGAGAAAGATCCGTGGCCGCCGCTAGCTTCGCTTTCCGAAGCAAAGTCATCATGCGAACGAGCAATACTATGTTCAAAGGAAGCAGGACGACGTGCAGAATAAGGACAGGGTACAGCCCGGCGCCGAAACCGTAGCTGATGAAGGCGAAGTTACTGCAAATTGCCACGGCACGCAGGCTCAACATGGTGCTCATGCAGAATGTGAGCAGGACAAGAGCCGACGCCAAATAGCCGATAGCTTCAATCAAGGTCATTTCGGCCCCCAACCGGAGCAATCAATTCATAAAGAATGCTGCCAGCATCGCTTGCGATACCGGGCAGAAATGAGGCTGGCGGAGAGCTTTGGGGTCTGCCCCCCACCTTCACCGGATTATTCTTCTTCTGGACGCCTGCATCTGGCCCGTAGGCCGAAGGTCTCAAAGACATGTCATGTCGGCAGTCAGGTGCAAACCGGACGTCGATCCGGCTGGCGTCTACCGCCGGCTTTTGCCCCAGAGCGGAAGTCAGCTACCCGTGCTCGCGACGTTTAAAGGTCTTACCGCTTCAACCCTACTGCTCTCGCATTCAGCGTGCCGCTGGGGCAAGGCTCGTGACTACCAGGTGAGGCGGAAGCCCCCGGTCCCCCTGTAGTTTCGGTTGTCTGAGCTGTTGTTGAGGCTGGCGTTGTAGGAAAGCTCGCCAAACACAGCGTAGCGCCCGTTGGCCCAACTGTAGGTGCCGCCGCCGCCGACGCTGCCCCATAGCCGATCTTGCGCATTGGCAAAACCGGTTCCCGCGACGTCAATGTTGGTCCCGCTGAGAAATTCGTAACGCAGATTGGCAATGGCGTAGACGTCGGACCGCACGATGCCCGTGCCGTCGGTCCAGGTCCTCTGATGGTTGAGTGCAAGTCCCGCGCGGCCCAGCAGGCTGTCGCCATCGCGCAACGCGACCTGCGTGCCGAACCGATCGGCAAAACTGTCGAAAGCGACCTTCGCATAGGAAAGCTGCGCCTGCGGCGTCAGGAGCCAGCCATTGCCCAGGCCGATCCGCTTGCCGGTTTCGGCGCTGACGGCATAGCCGAGCCCTTCATTGCCATGGGTCATGCTGCCGGCCAGCACGGACGACAGATCACTGCGGTAGAACATCGACTGCGCCTGACCGTCGGCATAGAAGCCGTTGTCGCCATACCAGGTCAGTGTGCTGCCGACACCGGTCCCCTCGACGCGGATACGTCCATTGCCGAAGAACGAGGCGACATTGGCGGTGGTCAGGCCATATTGCGCGGTGAGACCGACGAACAGCCGGCCCCGCTCGTTCTCCAGCACGAGGCCGTCGAGCCCCGTCTGCACCTTGAGGTGGTCGGCCTTATAGGTCGAGCCCGTTGTGTTGGAAGGCTGCAAGTCAGAATGCCCGCCTTCGATGCGCCCCCAGAACGCCGTGGGCGCCGGCGAAGCCGCGCCCGGCACCGGCGCGGCGCCGGCGCGCGCCAACGCTTCGCTGCCGCCCCAATAGCGGTTGCCGACGCGCTGCTGCAGCGTCGGCAGATCGTTCATGCCGAGCAGCACCTGCGCATAGTTCTCGTACAGCGGAACGCCCGGCTGATAGAGCGGACCGGCAGGTGTCGCGGGCGGCGGATTGATCAGGCTCGAGCGCAGATACCAGTCGCCGTCGCCGGGACTGGCGATGCCGTTCTTCTGCAACGTATAGGCATAAGCGCCGCCGACCACGGCCTGCTCGCCGTTAAGGACGTAGCTGCCGAGCAGCGAAAAGCTGCCGTTGGACGCGCCGACCACGTCGATCACCTTGATGCCCTCGACCGTCTGCGCGCCGGTGCCGCCGACATTGGTGACGCGCAGCGACGACGTGCCCGACGTGCTTCCCAGCACCCGCAACAGGTCGGTCGGCGAATTGTCGCCGCCCAGCCGGGTGTTGAGCTGCACCGTTCCGCCACTACCGACATAATTGCCGCTTACGGTCAGCGTGGTGCCGGGCGCGCCGCCGAGGCTCACCGTGCCTGCGTTCGCGAGCGAGGTGAGCGTTTGATTGAAGCCGGCGAGGTCGAGCGTACCGCCGGAGGCTACGGTGAAGGCCGAGGCGGTGCTGAAGGTATTCGCCGCTCCGGCGCGGAGGGTGCCGCCGCTCACATTGGTCGCGCCGTTGTAGGTATTGGCGCCCGCCAGCGTCTGCGTGCCGCCGGTGACTGTCAGACCGCCGGTGCCGCCGATCACGCCGGCGAACTGATCGTTCGCGTTGGTGATGGTGAGGTTCTTCGCGCCGAGCGCGACGGTGCCGGTTCCCGCCAGGCTTTGAATGCTCGTGCCGGCGGCCGTGATGGCCGAGACGCTGAAGGTTCCGTTTGCCACGACCCGGCTTGACGCGGCTACCGAGCCATTAACGGCGAGGGCAAGCGTGCCGGCCTGGATCACCGTCGCACCGGTATAGGTATTGGCTGCGCGGAGATTAAAGGTACCCGTGCCCGTCTTGGTCAATCCGCCGACGCCGGAAAAACCGGAGCTCGCGCTCACGGTGAAAGCCTGGGTGTCGACGGTCAGCCCGCCTGTGGCGATGTTGAGTGTTCCCGCCGAAAATCCACCGATGAAGAAGGCGGTATTTATCCGGGCGCGCAGGATGGCGTTATCGAAATTGACCTGTCCGGTTCCGACAGCGACGCGTGCGAGAGTGTTCGTCTCGAGTGTGCCGCCACTATTGATATTGAGCGTGCCCGCGCCGCCAGCGAAGGTTCCGAACGCAACCCCTGATTGGGCGACGACTCTGGCGCCGTTCTGGATGTTGAGTGTGCCATTGCCACTGGCGCCGATTTCGATCTGGTCGCCGGATGTAATCCATTGCGAACCGGCGCCGCTGACGGTCACGGTACCATTGTCTCCGCCTGCGACGCCAATCGCAATCGACGCGCCGCTGCTCGTCAGCGTGCTGCCGTTCTGGATCGTCAGATTGCTCGAAGATCCGCCAAGGAAGATGCTTCCGGTCGCTCCGACCGCCGCGCCACTGGCGCCGAGCACGGTCGGGTTTGGCGAGGTCGTATTGATGTTGACGACATTTCCCGCGATTGGGACCGCGCCACCGGACCAGTTGCTCCCGATCGTCCAGTCATTGCTTGTCGTACCGGTCCAGCTTTGGGCCGATGCCGATCCGGTGAACAGGGCCATCAGCCCCGTCGCTGCTGCGCTCGCTAGCAGCGAGAGAAGCCATCGCCGCCGGGCCTTGCTGGCCGAAAATAGCTGAGCTCGAATCGAACTTCTCGGAAGCGTACCGTCATGTTGTCCGCAGATCGACGTAACACCGATGCATTCGCGCATACGCTATTCCCACTGCGTCCACAACGTTCGCACATCTGAACCTTTGTGGTGTCGTCGATGAAAGACAACCACGACGATAGGGGAGCAGAAATAATCGGACAACACTCCGTACGTGTTCCTGCTGAGAAACCCGTGGTGTGTGCCGTTCCGGCAACGAAAGACACTTAACAGTTCCTTCCATAGAGAATCCGCGTTTGCCGTCTTCAGTGGCCGGCTGCCCTGAAGGGAGTGGACGCGCCCTAGTGATGGAACCTCTCAGAAAATTTGAGCAACAACCTCATCGCCTCAGACAACATGGCCTCAGCCGCGGCGTGAGAGGAAGTCGAGCACGCCGGTCTTGTAGACCTTGTCGCCGACCGCACGCATGTGATCGCGGTTGGGAATATCAAGCACTTCCGACCTCGGGATGATCGCGCCGAGCGCGCTCGCAGAGCCCGCTACATCGTCGGCGGTGCCGACCGCGATCAGCACCGGCACCTCGATGCGTGCGGCCTGCTGCCTCGTCATCAGTTCGCGCGTGCCGCGCAGGCAGGCGGCGAGCGCGCGATGGTCGGAGCGAGTCTGGTCCGCGAACGCACGAAAGGTGCGGCCCACGGGATCGGTGACGTCGTCGAGCGATTGCGCCTCCAGCGCCTTCGCGACATTCTCGCCGGGGCCGGTGCCCTCGATCAGGCCGCCGATGCCGATGCCGCCAAGGATCGCCGAGCGCAGGCGCTGCGGCTCGTTCAGCGCGAGCCACGCCGTCATGCGTCCGCCCATCGAATAACCCATGATGTCGGCCTGCGGGATGGCGAGATGATCCATCAGCGCGACCACGTCGCCGGCCATCACGGGAATTGAATACTGTGCGGGCTCGTAGAGCTTTGCGCTTTCGCCGTGGCCGCGATTGTCGAGCGCAATCACGCGCCGGCCGTTCTTGCGCAGCTCCGAAACCCAGGTCGGATAGACCCAGTTCACGTTCTTGCTCGAGGCAAATCCGTGCACCAGGACGATCGGATCGCCCTCGCCTTCGTCGAGATAGGCAATTTCAACGGCGCCGTTGTGGAAGCTCGGCATCATCAGTTCCAGAGGTCTCGAGGGGAAAAGCCGATCTTAAAACACGATCCGGAAGACTGTGCAGCGGTTTTTCCAAGCGATGAACGCGGAACGCGTTTGCACGGAGAACATGCTCAAACAATCGCCCGAAACGCGACGACGAATTTCCTCAATCTCACCGTGATTCAGGCCCTGAGGGCTGCATCCGCCAGAGCGGCCTCGGCAGCGGCCTGCGCGCGGCGAAGCCGACGCGCCCGCCTGCGATCGCACCAGGCCTGGGTCAGTCGCTCGGTCGTCGCCTTGATGGAGGAGAGAAGGCCGAACAACGTCAGCGCCGCGCCGAACAGCCAGAGCGTCAGATTGAACGCGCCGCCGACCAGCAACAGCGCGCCACGGCCCAGCAGCTTCATGACCGCACGCGTCTTGCTGCCCTGCGCTTCCGCAAGCCGCGCCGCGCGCGCGACGTCCTTGGGACCGTCGGCGATGCGGAGCGTGTCCATCGCCCCGCGCGTGCCGGTCTTTCCGGCAACGCGCGTGACGTCCTTGCCGAGCCGGACCAGCGCTCCCGCCTTCTCGGCGCGAAACGCGGCCTTGATCGCACTCACGGTCTGGCCCGGACGCAGCACCGAGCCTGATACCACCGCGTTCCGGAGCATCGGCGCATCGACGACCTCGCGCGCGGACCGGCCGGCCCACGCCGCAAGCCCCTCGCCGAGCCGCCCCACCTTGCGCGCGTCCTTCACCAGCGTCAGGCCGGCGCGCACCGGCGCGGCACCGCCGACGGAGACATAGGTCGCCGCAGTCACCACAAGACCCGCGGCCGCAAGCCCCAGCACGAGGCGGTCGGTGTCCTCGCCCATGGCGAGGTGCTTGCCCTCGCGGACGACGTCCCTGATGTCGCCGAACACGAAGAGATCGCCGGCCACCGTTCCCGACAGGCTCGCGACGTCGTCGGCGTTGCCGGTGACGAGACCGGCGGCAAATCGTTTGGCGAAATGGGATGTGGAGCTCTCGGCCTTGACCGCATCGCTTACGCGGCCGAGGAGATCGTCCGGCAGCGCGATGTTGCGGTCACGCGCGAGCGCCACGAAACTGTCGGCGAGGTCGGCATCGCCGGCGGCGAGCGCGGCCTCGATGTTGTCCTGAACGAGGCGCTCGTTCTGCCGCAGCAATGCGTCGAGCTTCAGCTCGGAGAGCACGGCCGGATCATCCTGGGCGGCGAGGATGGCGCCGGCCTCGCGGGCGTGCGGCGCTACCTGCGCGAGCATGAAGCTGCACGCCGCGACGCCGGCCAACGCTGTGCTGATTCGCAGCCATTTCATGCGGAAAACCTGGAGGGTCCTGGAATCGTTGACCTGACGATTCGTCTTTGGTCGCAAATGCGCTCGTCCACAGACATAGTATGCCAAAATTGCGACACAACGTCCCCGACGAAAGAAGGGCTTCTCTCAGGCCGCAAGATTGTGTCGAATTTGCTGGAGCAAATGAGCATGGGGCAATTGCGGAGCTTTCGGTTCCGCTGGACTAGCAATCATCTGCACCCGCCTTTATGGTCCGCGGCGCCTCAAAGATGCCGCGTCAGTTGTGATTGTATCTGCCGCCATTGCCACTCCAGGATGAGTTACGATGTCCGACCATGTCGTCCCGCACTTCCATAACGATGCCGGTGTCCCCGTCATCGAGATCGGCTCGAAAGAGTTCATGTGTGTGGGCGCCAATCCTCCGTTCGACCATCCGCACGTCTTCCTCGACCTCGGCAACGACAACGAGATCATCTGCCCCTACTGCTCTACGCTGTACCGCTTCGCGGCCGACCTGAAGCCGGGCGAAGCCCGCCCGCCGGAATGTGTGCTGAAGGACAAGGTGGCCTGACCGCGTCCGTCGGTCAGGGGTGGCGCTCTCCCGAACGATTGTCATCGCCGGTGCCGGGATCGGTGGCCTGACGGCCGCGCTTGCGCTTGCGGCCCGCGGCTTCCGCATCGTCGTGCTGGAAAAGGCCGAGCGCCTCGAGGAAGTCGGCGCCGGGCTGCAACTCTCCCCCAATGCCAGCCGGGTCCTGGTCGAGCTCGGCCTGACCGAACGTCTCGAATTGCGCGCGGTGACCCCGGAGGCGGTCTCGATCATGAGCGCGCGCGCCGGCGGCGAGCTCCTGCGCATGCCGCTCGGTGAAGCAGCTTCCGCGCGTGCCGGTGGCCCGTATTGGGTGGTGCACCGCGCCGACCTGCAATCCGCACTCGCCGGCGCCGTGGCCGATCATCCCGATATCGACCTGAAGCTGGGTGCAGCCTTCGAGGACGTCGCGCCCCACGCCAAGGGGCTGACGGTGGTTCATCGCAGCGGCACGATCCGCCGCAGCGATCTCGCCAGCGCCCTGATCGGCGCCGACGGCATCTGGTCGACGGTGCGCCAGCATCTGTTTCCCGAGGTGCAGCCGCGCTTCTCCGGCCTGATCGCCTGGCGCGGCACGCTCGACGCGACGCAACTTCCGAAGGACCATACCGCGCGCCGGGTGCAACTCTGGATGGGGCCGAACGCCCATCTGGTCGCCTATCCGATCGCGGGCGGACGCCAGATCAACGTGGTCGCTGTGCTGCCCGGAACCTGGAACCGGCCGGGCTGGAGCACGCCCGGCGATCGCCAGGAGGTGATGGACGCCTTTGCCGCCCCGCGCTGGCCGCCGCCGGCGCGGATGATGCTCGCCGCGGTCGACAGCTGGCGGAAATGGGCGCTGTTCGGCGTGCCGGATGGCTGCCCCTGGAGCAAAGGTCCGGTCGCCCTGCTCGGCGACGCCGTGCATGCGATGCTGCCGTTCGCAGCCCAGGGCGCCGGCATGGCGATCGAGGACGCCGCCGTGCTCGCCCGGCATCTGAGCCTCGAGGCTGCCGAGAGCACCGAGGGCATCGCCACCGCGCTGACGCAATACGGCCGTGCGCGGCAGGCGCGGGTACGGCGGGTGCAGCAAACCGCGCGGCAGCAGGGCCGCATCTACCATCTCGGCGGGCCGCTCGCGCTCGCACGAGATCTTGCGATCCGCGCGCTCGGCCCGGAACGCATGCTGGCGCGGCAGGACTGGATCTACGGCTGGCGGCCTTGATGCCAGGCGTCGCCGGCGCGGCGCCTCAGCGGACCGCTTTCCCGGACTTCGAAGCGGGCCTGGCGGGGGCCGCAGGCGACAATGGCACAGCAGCCGTCGTCGCCTCGGGCGTCTCGCGGCACCTGTTGCGCCGCCAGGCGTCCTCGGCCAATTGCGACTGCCCGCGCACCGCGATGTAGTCGTTACGATAGGCGAGCTCGGACACGACCGCGCCACCCGCCCCGGTCTCGGCCTTATCCATCAGCCTCTTCAAATCGTCAGTGCGCTTGGCGAGCAGCTTGCGCTCACCCTCGAGCTGCTTGCAGTCGTACAATTCGTATTTGGCGGGATCGGCAAAGGCCGGTGCAATCGTCTCGCTCATGCCGGCGCAGCCGGACAGCACGGCGCCGGCGGCAAGCAGCGCGAGGATTGCGCCAAAGCCGCGCAGCGATGAGGAAAACGAAGCAGTCATGCCGGATGAATAGCCCCCGTGGATTGAGAATGCCTAAAGCAACAACAGATGTCCGGATTGAGGCTTTGCCTTGGGCGCCCGGCTCGCTTAAGGAAGAACCGTCCCTCCCGGTCCGCAACACGCCGATTCCAGACGGCCGGAGATGGACTTAAGTGTTTGATCTCGTTGGATCAAGCGGGCATGGCGGAATTGGTAGACGCAAGGGACTTAAAATCCCTCGGTGCGCAAGCGCTGTGCCGGTTCGACCCCGGCTGCCCGCACCAGCAGATCCGCGGCCTCCGGGAGCACTTCGGCCAACCGCGCCTCTCTTCGCCGATGCTGCCGCGTCGACGGTCGAGGCGGGAATTCAGCGCGCGATGAGATCCATCGCGATGCCGACCATGTCGAAGCCTCAGGACAATTGGCGATCGGCGATCGCGCTGACCGAAACGCAAGCTGATTGAAGAAGCCCATTCCGGGCCGCTCTCCCGCAAATGTGTCCGGCCCGGTCCGCCTGCCAGCCATCCCGAAACGAGGGTTGTGCAATGCAGCATCGACGATGGATAACGCCACTGAATTTCAGAGGTGAGCTTCTTTGTCCGACGTCAATGCCGACGATTGGGTGTCCGCCGGACACCGTCCCATGGGTTTTCCCGAGTT
Source organism: Bradyrhizobium cedriense (assembly GCF_054602315.1). Classification (NCBI taxonomy): domain Bacteria; kingdom Pseudomonadati; phylum Pseudomonadota; class Alphaproteobacteria; order Hyphomicrobiales; family Nitrobacteraceae; genus Bradyrhizobium; species Bradyrhizobium cedriense. The sequence goes on from NZ_JBTSWB010000003.1 coordinate 1,005,941, forward strand.
CGTCATCGTAATCGCGGCCATCATGGCGCTCAATCCGCTGGCGATGGACATGATGCTGCCGGCGCTGCCCAATATCGGGGCGGCCTTCAAGATTCCTGTCGCGAACCATCTCCAGCTGGTGCTGTCGACCTTCCTGATCGGCTTCGGTGTCGGCCAATTCGTGATGGGCCCGCTGTCGGATCGCTTCGGCCGCCGGCCGGTGCTGCTCGGCGGCATGGCGGTCTACGCGGTGGCGAGCGTGCTTGCGGTGGCAGCGCCCTCGTTCGAGACGCTGCTGCTGGCGCGTGCGCTGCAGGGGCTCGGCACCGCCGCCACGCGCGTCATCGCAACCTCGATCGTGCGCGACTGCTATGTCGGCCGCCGCATGGCGAGCGTGATGTCGCTGGCCATGATGGTGTTCATCGCGGTGCCCGTGATCGCGCCCTCGTTCGGGCAGGCGGTGCTGCTGGTGACGGCGTGGCGCGGCATCTTCGTGGTGCTGATGCTCTATGGCCTGCTCGCGCTCGCATGGTGCGTGTTGCGACTGCCCGAGACCCTTCCCGAGTCCGAACGCAGATCGCTGGCGCCCGCCGACATACTCTCGGCCTTCCAGCAGACCCTGACCAATAGACAGACCATTGGCTACGCAATGGCGGCCGGCAGCGTCATCGGCGCACTGTTCGCTTACGTCTTCTGCGCCCAGCAGATCTTCACCGGCATCTATCATCTCGGTCATCATTTCCCGCTCGCCTTCGCGGCGATCGCCGCCGGCACCGCCATCGCCGGCTTCCTCAATGCGAGGCTGGTCGGGCGACTCGGCATGCGCGTGATCTCGCACGGGGCGCTGACGCTCTACACGGTAGTGGCCGGCGTGATGCTGCTGACGGAAAGCCTCGGCGTGCTGCCGCTCGCCTTGTTCATGGCGCTCTCCGCTCTGATGATGTTCTCGTTCGGCATGATGGTCGCCAACTTCACTGCGCTCGCGATGGAGCCGCAGGGACACATCGCCGGCACCGCCTCTTCGCTCTACGGCTCGATCACGACGCTGATCGGGATCGTCGTCGGCATGGCGATCGGACAGAGCTTCGACGGCACGCTGCTGCCGTTCTCGGTCGGCTTCTTCCTGTCGACGCTCGCGGCAGTCGCGATCGTGCTGGTGGTGGAGAAAGGGCGGCTGTTCAAGCCGCATCATCGCCCCATCGCGTGAGGAACTTCTCTCGATCGTTGATGTTGTACCGCAGCAATCGAGAGGATGCCGTCATGGAACCGGAACACAGCGAAGTCAGCCACGAGCCGGGACGGCAAACCCCGGAACGTTCGGAGCCGAGCGCAGAGCAGGCTGCGTTCACGGTGCCGTTCGCAAGCGAAGGGTTGGAGCGCGTGCGCGACAGCCACTGCTAGGACGATCCGGACGAGCGTGCAGAGGTCCGAGAAGATCTGCTCGCCACCAAGCCTAAAGCGCGATCTCGACTCAACGTAATCTCATCGCGCTTCGGACAGTTCGAGCCCATTTCTCAAAAGAGAACGGCGCCGCGATCTGACTCGCGGCGCCGTTTCATTTTTCAGATGCAGGCGAGCCGCCTACTCCGACTTGCTGACGTTCCAGAACAGCGGCGTCGCCGGACCGTCGAGCAGGCCGGTCAGCGATTTGCGCCAGCCGCTCGGCAACAGATACTGCCCCAGCGGGATGTAGATCACCTGCTCATAGGCCTGCTTCTGGATCTCAGCAGCGATCTTCTTCTGCTCGTCGATCGAGGACGCGCGGACGAAGGCATCCTTGAGCTGCTCGATCTTGGCGTCTTCAGCCCAGCCGAACCAGCCCTTCTTGCCCAGGCCGCTGATCGAGAGATTGGCGATCGGGTTCGCAACGTCGGCCGCGACCCAGTTGGTGAAGAACATATTCCAGCCGCCCTCCTTCGGCGGCTTCTGGCTGGCGCGGCGGCTCACCACCGTCTGCCAATCGGTCGCTTGCAGGTCGACCTTGAAGCCGGCTTCGCGCAGCAGCTGGGCCGCAACGATCGGCTGCGCCTTGAGCGTCGTGACGTCGCCGGGCGCCATGATGACGATCGGCGTGCCGTCGTAGCCGGATTCGGCGAGCGCCTTCTTGGCTTGCGCCATGCCATTGCCCTTGATGAGGGTCTCGGCACCGACGTCAGTTTCGAGCGGCGTACCGCACACGAAGAAGGCACCGCAGATCTTCTGATACTTCGGGTTGCCCACCAGCGCGTCCAGCACGTCCTTCTGGTTCATCGCCAGGAGGGCGGCACGGCGCACCTTCACGTTGTCGAATGGCGGATGCAGGAAGTTCATGCGGCCGAGGGTCTGGAAGCCGAACTTGTTCGAGACCTCGAGCGTGAGATCCTTGTTCGCTTCCAGCACCGGCAGCATGTCGTAGGGCAGGTTCTCCATGAAGTCGATGTCGCCCGACTGCAGCGCGTTCACCGCGGTCTGCGAGTCCGGCATGGTGATCCACTCGACGCGGTCGACCTTCACCACCTTGCCGCCGGAGGTCCAACTCGCCGGCTCCTTGCGCGGCACGTAGTCGGTGTTCTTGACGTAGACCGCCTTCACGCCGGGCTGGAATTCGCCCTGCACGAACTTGAAGGGACCCGAGCCGATCTGCTCGGGGATCTGCTTGTCCGGCGGCGTCTCGGCGAGGCGCTTGGGCATCATGAAGGCGACGCGCGAGGACGGCTTGCCGATGGAATCGAGCACCAGGCCGTAGGGCTCCTTCAGCTTCAGCGTGATCGTCTTGGCGTCGGTCGCCTCGATGCTCGCGGTGAAGTCCATGAGCTTCTGGCCCATGCCGTCGACGGCGGCCCAGCGCTTCAGCGAGGCGACGCAGTCTTCCGCCGTCACCGGCGCGCCGTCATGCCACTTCAGACCGTCACGCAGCGTGAAGGTGTAGGTGAGCTTGTCGTCGGAGATCTTCCAGTCCGCCATCTGCGGCTGGATCTTGAAGGTCGAATCCGGGGCCACCAGGGTGTCGTAGATCATGTAGCCATGGTCGCGCGTGATGTAGGCCGTGGTGAAGATCGGATCGATGATGCGCAGATCCGAATGCATCACCGCCGTGATGGTCTTGCCCGCCGCAAATACCGGCGCGGCCATCGCCGTGGACAACGCGACGACCGACAGCGCAAGTTTGGAGGCGAACGCGCGAGGCCCCCGGCGCATGAAGTGGAACATAGAAACTTCTCCTGACGTGAAACTGTTCAAAGGCAGGTTATTGGTTGAGCATATGGTTCGTTCGTTGGGCGAACTAACCTCATGCAATGCCTTTATCTTTTCGAGACTTGCAGACAGTGTCGAGCGCGTCAATCCGGTTTCGTTGCAAGCCCTCGCGGCGTGCGCACGGGCTCCACAAAGATCGGTTTGGCTCTACAACACCCTCCGCTCGTCCTGCCCCGCGCCAATGCAATGCGCGTTCCATCTTTCGAAGCTTGAGAGACATTAAGATGAATCCTGCCAATCTTCCCTTTGATTCCGAGGCGATGCTCGAGGGCCTGCGCGGCTGGGTCGAATGCGAAAGCCCGACCTGGGACGCCGGCGCCGTGGACCGCATGCTCGATATCGCAGCGCGGGATATGGCGATCATGGGTGCGACGATCGAGCGCATCGCTGGCCGCCAGGGCTTTGGCGGGGTCATCCGCGCGCGCTTTCCCCATCCCAAGCAGGGCGAGCCGGGCATCCTGATCGCGGGACACATGGATACCGTTCATCCGGTCGGCACCATCGAGAAGCTGAAATGGCGGCGCGAGGGCAACAGATGCTATGGCCCGGGCATCTACGACATGAAGGGCGGCAATTACCTCTCGCTGGAAGCGATCCGGCAGCTCGCGCGCGCGTCGTTCACCACGCCGCTGCCGGTCACCGTGCTGTTCACGCCGGACGAGGAAGTCGGCACACCTTCGACGCGGGACATCATCGAGGCGGAGGCCGCACGCAATAAATACGTGCTGGTGCCCGAGCCCGGCCGCGCTGACAACGGCGTCACCACCGGACGCTACGCCATCGCACGCTTCAATCTCGAGGCGACCGGACGGCCAAGCCACGCCGGAGCGACGCTGTCGGCGGGACGTTCGGCGATCCGCGAAATGGCGCGCCAGATTCTCGCGATCGATGCGATGACGACGGAAGACTGTACCTTCTCGGTCGGCGTCGTCCACGGCGGACAATGGGTCAATTGCGTTGCCACGACGGCCACGGGCGAGGCCCTCTCCATGGCCAAACGCCAGGCCGATCTCGACCGCGGCGTCGAGAGAATGCTGGCGCTGTCGGGCACCAGCAACGACGTCACCTTCAAGGTGACGCGCGGCGTGACGCGTCCGGTTTGGGAGCCGGATGCCGGCACCATGGCGCTCTATGAAAAGGCGCGGGGCATCGCCAAATCGCTCGGGGCCGAGCTCCCGCATGCGAGCTCCGGCGGCGGCTCCGACGGCAATTTCACGGGTGCGATGGGTATCCCGACGCTCGACGGCTTGGGCGTGCGCGGCGGCAACGGCCACACGCTGGAGGAGTTCATCGAGGTCGATAGCCTGGTCGAGCGCGGTCGTTTGATGGCGGGATTGCTGGCGACGCTGGAATAGTGAGCTCGTCATTCCGGGGCGATGCGATAGCATCGAACCCGGAATCTCGAGGTCCCGGGTTCGATGCTTCGCATCGCCCCGGGACGACAGCCCGAAACAACACGCAATTGAATCAACTTCGCACTGCACAATGCGTTGGCAGTCGCGGTCGAAATTTAGCCTTGTCTAAAAATGAGGCGTATCGTACTGCTCCGCCGTCCAAGCGACGATGCGGGAGAGATCGCGACGAAGGCTTTCAGCGTTCGTTGCGGCGCCGACGGAGCAACCGCCCCGGAAACTCTCAGGCAAAAGGACCGTTTCGTCAGGACGATCTGGAGAGAGGCGGCGCGATTTCAGGCAATCGTGACGTCCACCGAAGGGGATAGTCCGTTGCGAGACCCGCAGCGGATCAAGCTCTCAGGTAACCGTGACAGATGGGGCGCCGCCAACGGCCTTCGGCCGGCGGTTAGCCGACTCTAAACACGGGAGCCCCGAACCTCATCATGACCCATATCGCCATCATCGGCGCCGGCATCACCGGCGTCACGACCGCCTATGCCCTGCTCGAACGCGGCTACAAGGTGACGGTGCTCGACAAGCACCGCTACGCCGCGATGGAGACCTCCTTCGCCAATGGCGGACAGCTCTCCGCCTCGAACGCCGAAGTGTGGAACAGCACGGCGACGATCCTGAAGGGTCTGCGCTGGATGTTTCGGCGCGACGCGCCGCTGCTGATGAACCCGCGGCCGAACTGGCACAAATATTCGTGGATGAGCGAGTTCGTCGCCAACATCGGCAACTACCGCGCCAACACCATCGAGACCACGCGGCTCGCGATCGAAGCGCGCAGGCATCTGTTCGACATCGCGGCGCGCGAAGGGATCGACTTCGATCTCGAACGCCGCGGCATCCTCCACATCTATCGTGACAAGGCCGGGTTCGAATCCGGTCTGCGCGTCAACGCGCTGTTGCAGGAAGGCGGCCTCGACCGCCGCCCGGTGACGTCAGAGGAAATCCGCGCGATCGAGCCGACACTGCGCAACGACTATTACGGCGGCTTCTTCACGCCGTCCGATGCGACCGGCGATATCCACAAGTTCACCCGCGGGCTGGCGGAAGCCTGCAAGCGGCGTGGCGCGAACTTCATCCACGAGGTCAATATCGATTCGATCGCACGTGCCGGCAGCGGCTTCGTCATCGGCTGGGCCGATCTGGCCGCGAGCGATACTGTCGCGACCGCGCGCGGCGCACTGAACGCGGACGGCGTCGTGGTCTGCGCGGGCGTTGCGAGCCGTCACTTCGCCGCCCTGCTCGACGAGCGCGTCAACGTGTACCCGGTGAAGGGCTACTCGATCACCGTGCAGCTCGATACCGCCGATAGCAGTAACGCCACCCCGACGGTGAGCCTCCTCGACGAGGCCGCCAAGATCGTCACCAGCCGGCTCGGCGCCGATCGTTTTCGGGTCGCCGGCACCGCCGAATTCAACGACTTCAACCGCGACATCCGCGCCGACCGCGTGCAGCCCCTGATCGACTGGGTGCGCAACAACTTCCCCGCCGTCGAAACGTCGCGCGTCGTGCCGTGGGCCGGGCTGCGCCCGATGATGCCGAACATGATGCCGGTCGTGCGCGCAGGGCGGATACCGGGCGTGTTCTTCAACACCGGCCACGGCCATCTCGGCTGGACTCTGTCGGCGGCGACGGCGCAGATGATTGCCCAGACCATCGACGGCTGGCGCGGCCTCAACGCTCCACCGACGGTACCTTCACTTGGGGTTGAGCGTGAACTGCGACATGCATCCTGAGTGGTCGATATCGGAGACATGCCGGCCTCTTGCTACGGCGAAGCCCTTGGCACACAATTTGCCCTAAGAGCATGGCGTCTCCGGGCGGCCTTTCCAGCTCAAGTGACAGGCATGATAGACACGACAGAGTTCATGGGAGCCTCGAGGTTCCACACGTTTCGTAGCCGGAGATAAGTGTATGCTGGGTTATCTTGTTCGCCGCGTTCTGGCCGCGGTGCCCGTGATGGGCGTCGTGGCGCTGTTCGTGTTCCTGCTTCTGCGGCTGACGCCCGGCGATCCCGCCGCGATTCTCGCCGGCGACAACGCGACGCCGGAACGGCTCGAGCGCATCCGCACCTCGCTCGGCCTCAACGAGCCCCTGATCGTGCAGTTCATCACCTGGGTGAACAAGCTGCTGCACGGTGACCTCGGGACCTCGCTGATCTCCAACCTGCCGGTGATGAAGATGATCGGCCAGCGCGTCGAGCCGTCCATCTCCATCGCGCTGTCGACCATCATCCTCGCCGTGATCGTCGCCGTTCCCCTGGGGGTGATCGCGGCGTGGAAGCACGGCACCTGGATCGATCGCTTCGTGATGGGTCTGTCCGTACTCGGCTTCTCGGTGCCGGTGTTCGTGATCGGCTATCTGCTGATCCAGATCTTCGCCATCGAGCTGCGCTGGGTGCCGGTACAGGGCTTCCGAAGCATTTTTAACGGGTTCGGGCCGTTCTTCGAGCGCATCATCCTGCCGACCTGCGCACTGTCCTTCATCTACGTCGCGCTGATCGCGCGCATGACGCGTGCGGCGATGCTCGACGTGCTCGGCGAGGATTATGTCCGCACCGCGCGCGCCAAAGGCATCAACGAGGTTGCGGTGATGATGCGCCATGCACTGCGCAACGCCGCGGTACCGGTGATCACCGTGATCGGCACCGGCTTTGCGCTGTTGATCTCCGGGGTCGTCGTCACCGAGAGCGTGTTCAACATCCCCGGTATCGGCCGCCTCACCGTGGATGCGGTGCTGGCGCGCGACTATCCGGTGATCCAGGCGATGATCCTCCTGACGTCGCTGATCTATGTCGTCGTCAATCTCCTCATCGACGTCGCCTACACACTGCTCGACCCCCGGATCCGGTACTGAGGCAAGGATAAGATAAATGTCGGTCGATACCCTTCCCCAGTCGTCCATTCCGATCACATCGCCGCTGCGGCCGCGATTCGGATTCCTCACCTCGACGCCCATCATCGCCACGGCGACGGTCCTGCTCACGTTGATCGTGGTGGTCTCGATGCTCGCGCCGCTGATCGCGCCGCACGATCCGATCCAGCTCGCGCCGTCGCAGCGGCTCAAGCCCTCCTCCGCACAATTCCTGCTCGGCACCGACGCCTACGGCCGCGACGTGCTGTCGCGCGTGATCTATGGCGGCCGCATCTCGCTTCTGATCGGCATCGGCTCGGCGATCCTGTCGATCGCCATCGGGCTCGCGATCGGTCTCGTCTCCGGCTTTTTCAAGCTGATCGATTCGGTCCTGATGCGCGTCATGGACGGCCTGATGGCGATGCCGAGCATCCTGCTCGCGATCGCCGTGGTGTCGCTGTCCGGCGCCAGCCTCTGGACCGTGCTGATCGCGATCACGATTCCCGAGATCCCGCGCGTGGCGCGCCTGGTGCGCTCGGTCGTGCTGTCGGCACGCGAGGAGCCTTACGTCGAGGCCGCGATCTCGGTCGGCTCGAGCCTGCCGAAGATCATGTGGCGCCATCTGATGCCGAACACGATCGCCCCGCTGATCGTCCAGGGCACCTATGTCTGCGCGAGCGCCATCCTCACCGAGGCCATCCTCTCCTTCCTCGGCGCCGGCATCTCGCCGGAGACGCCGACCTGGGGCAACATCATGGCCGAGGGCCGCCAGTACTTCCAGATCAAGCCGTCGCTGATCTTCTGGCCCGGCCTGCTGCTCTCGATCGCCATCCTCAGCATCAACCTGATCGGCGACGCCGCCCGCGACGCTCTCGATCCGCGCATGAAGCAGCGGGAGGGGAAGTGAGGATCCTCGGTTTCGTCATTCCGGGGCGCGACGAAGTCGCGAGCCCGGAATCCATTTCACCCCGATGCTGCGGCCCGATGGGTTCCGGGTTCGCGCTACGCGCGCCCCGGAATGACGGCGGAGAGAATTGACGTGACCAACACCATCCTCGACATCAACAATCTCGTCGTGTCCGTCGGTAAGAAGCCGAAGGGCGGGAACATCATCGACGGCATCTCGCTCCAGGTCCGCGAGCGCGAAACGCTGTGCCTCGTCGGCGAAAGCGGCTCGGGCAAGTCGGTGACCTCCCTCACCACGATGGGCCTGCTGCCGAAGGGCACGCTGGTTCCGACCTCCGGCAGCATCAAGCTGGTTGGCGAAGAGCTGCTCACCGCAACCGACCGTCGCCTGCGCCAGCTTCGTGCGACGAAGATGGCGATGATCTTCCAGGAGCCGATGACCGCGCTCAATCCGGTGGTGCCCGTCGGCCGCCAGATCGACGAGGTCCTGCGCGCGCACACCGATCTCGACGCGAAGGCCCGGAAGAAGCGCATCCTCGACATGATGGAGCAGGTGCGCCTGCCCCAGGTCGAGCGCATCTTCGCCTCCTATCCCCACCGTCTCTCCGGCGGCCAGCGCCAGCGCATCATGATCGCGATGGCGCTGGTGCTGGAACCCAAGCTCCTCATTGCCGACGAGCCGACCACCGCGCTCGACGTCACCACGCAGAAGCAGATCCTGACCCTGATCCGCGACCTTCAGCGCGATCACGGCACCGCCGTGCTGTTCATCACCCATGACATGGGTGTGGTCGCCGAGATCGCCGACCGCGTCGCCGTGATGCGGCAGGGCCGCCTGGTCGAGACCGGGCCGCTCGATGCCGTGCTGCGCAATCCGACCATGGAGTACACCCGCAACCTCCTGGCCGCCGTGCCCAGCCTGGTGCCGCGGGCGCCGCGCGAGGACAGCCGCGAGCCGGTGGTGCTGGAGGCCAACGAGCTCAGCAAGGTCTACAAGGAGCGCGCCTTCTTCGGCAAAGGCCGCGAGGTCGTCGCAGCCGACAAGGTCACGCTGACGCTGCGCAAGGGCCGCACGCTCGGCATCGTCGGCGAGAGCGGCTCGGGCAAGTCGACGGTGGCACGCTGCATCGTCCGCCTGATCGATCCGACCTCCGGCGGCGTGCGCCTCGCCGGCCGCGAGATCGCCGACATCTCGCGCCGCCTGCTCCAGCCGCACCGCAAGAAGATCCAGATCGTGTTCCAGGATCCCTACCGCTCGCTCAATCCGCGCGTCACCGTCGGCGAGAGCATCGCGGAAGGCCCGGTCAATTACGGCGTCTCTCATGCCGATGCGATGAAGCGGGCGCGCGAGTTGCTCGAGCTCGTCGGCCTGCCCGCAGATACCGTCTCGCGCTATCCGCACCAGTTCTCCGGCGGCCAGCGCCAGCGTATCGCCATAGCCCGCGCGCTCGCGCTCGACCCGGACGTGCTGGTCGCGGACGAAGCGGTCTCCGCGCTCGACGTCTCCGTGCAGGCGCAGGTGCTGGAGCTGCTCGACGAGATCCAGAAGCGGCTCGGCATCGCCATCCTGTTCATCACCCACGATTTGCGTGTCGCCGCGCAGATCTGCGACGAAGTGGTGGTGATGCAGCATGGCCGCGTCGTCGAACAAGGACCGGCAGCCGAAGTGCTGACGCATCCGAAGGAGGCGTACACGAAGGCGCTGCTGGATGCGGCGCCAGGGCGAGGCTGGGACTTTGCGAACTTCCGGCCGGTGTCGGAGGGCGTGGCGGCGAGCGCGTAAAATCGCTCCTCCGTCGTTCCGGGGCATCGCGAAGCGATGAACCCGGAACCCATCGGACGGCGGATTCTGCAGCAAAATGGATTCTCAGGTGCGCAATTGCGCACCATAGTTTGTGCCCAACGGGCTCGCCCCGGAATGACAGTGCGGCAGCATTCCAAAACGTCTTGACCCTATGCATGGCACGATTGCTTCCCAGCTTGCTCTTGCCGCAACGCCGGGGCTAACGTCGCGCAACTTTCATTGGGACTTGAACTGAATGACACGCATCGCCGTCGGCGGCTTTCTGCATGAAACCAACACCTTCGCTCCGACCAAGGCAACATTTGCGGACTTCCAGCATGGCGGCGGCTGGCCGGCGCTGACGCAAGGTGCCGACGTGCTGAAGGTGATGCGGCGCATCAATGTCGGCCTCGCCGGCTTCGTCGACAGCGCCGAACCGAACGGCTGGGAACTCATTCCGACGATTGCGTGCGGAGCGAGCCCCTCGGCCCATGTGACCAAGGATGCCTTCGAACGCATCGTGAAGGTGATGGTCGACGGCATCGCGTCCGCCGGGCCGATCGATGCGGTCTATCTCGACCTGCACGGCGCAATGGTGACTGAGCATCTCGACGATGGCGAAGGCGAAATCCTGGCGCGCGTCCGCCGCGTCATCGGCAATGACATTCCGCTGGTGGCGAGCCTCGACCTGCACGCCAACGTCACGCCCGAGATGATTGCGCATGCCGACGCGCTGATCGCCTACCGCACCTATCCCCATGTCGACATGGCCGAGACCGGCCGCGCCTGCGCAAGTCATCTGGCGCTCCTTCTGAATACCAGACAGCGCTTCGCAAAGGCGTTCCGGCAATTGCCGTTCCTGATCCCGATCAGCTGGCAATGCACCAATGATCAGCCTACCAAGGGCATCTACGAGAAGCTCGCCGCGCTGGAGGGCGATGCGGTTGCGACACTCTCTTTCGCGCCCGGCTTCCCGGCCGCGGATTTCCGCGATTGTGGTCCGAGCGTATTCGCCTATGGCAGGACGCAAGCGGACGCCGACCGCGCAGCCGACGCGATCGTCAAGCTGATCGAGAGCCACGAGGACGATTTCGACGGCAAGATCTGGTCGCCTGACGACGGCGTGCGCCATGCCATGGAACTTTCGAGGAATGCGAGCAAGCCGATCATCATCGCGGACACCCAGGACAATCCCGGCGCAGGCGGCGATTCCGACACCACCGGCATGCTGCGCGCATTGGTGCGCAACAAGGCGAGCGCCGCGACGGGCGTGATCTACGATCCGGAATCTGCCAGAGCCGCGCATGCGGCCGGCGTCGGCGCGACGGTGACGCTGTCGCTCGGCGGCAAGTCCGGCATTCCCGGCGATGAGCCCTATCGCGAGACCTTCGTGGTCGAGCAGCTCTCGGACGGCCGCTTCATCGCGCCCGGTCCCTATTACGGCGGCCGCGAGATGGAGATGGGCCCATCCGCCGCCTTGCGCATCGGCGATGTCCGCGTCGTCGTTTCGTCGCACAAGGCGCAGCTCGCCGACCAGGCGATGTACCGCTATGTCGGCATCGAGCCGACGCGAGAAAAGATCCTGGTCAACAAGAGCTCCGTGCACTTTCGTGCCGATTTCGAGCCGATCGCGGAGAGGTTGATGATCTGCGCCGCGCCCGGCGCGATGCCAGCCGACACCGCCGCCCTGCCCTGGAGACGCTTGCGGCCCGGCATCCGCATCAAGCCGAACGGCCCCGTTTTCGATCCCTCTTCACGCTAACCGGACAGGACACATGCCCACGATCGAACGCATCGACGGCTACGCCGACGAACTCACCGCTATCAGGCGCGACCTCCACGCCCATCCCGAGATCGGCTTCGAGGAAGTGCGGACCTCCGGCATCGTCGCCGACAAGCTGAAGAGCTGGGGCATCGAGGTGCACCGGGGTCTCGGCGGCACCGGCGTGATCGGCGTCATCAAGGGCAAGGGTTCGAGCGGCAAGCGCATCGGCCTGCGCGCCGACATGGACGCGCTGCCGATGGAAGAGAACACCAATCTGAAATGGAGCTCGAAAATCCCGGGCCGCTTCCACGGCTGCGGTCATGACGGCCACACCACCATGCTGCTCGGCACCGCACGCTATCTCGCCGAGACCCGGAATTTCGACGGCACCGTGCACCTGATCTTCCAGCCGGCCGAAGAAGGCCTCGGCGGCGCCCGCGCCATGATCAAGGACGGCCTGTTCGAGAAATTCCCCTGCGACGAGCTTTACGGCCTGCACAACGCGCCCGATCTCAACCATGGCGAGATCGCGATCCTGCCCGGCCCGGCGATGGCCGGCGCCGACTTCTTCGACCTTCGCATCACCGGCTACGGCGCGCATGGCGCGATGCCCGAGCGCTCCAAGGACGCGGTGATCATCGCGACCACGCTGGCGCAGGCGATTCAGACCATCGTCAGCCGCAACGTCGATCCGCTGCAGGCCGCGGTCATCTCGATCACGCAGATTCACGCCGGTTCCGCCTACAACGTCATTCCCGGCGACGCGCATCTTTGCGGCACCATCCGCACCTTCTCCGATGAAGTCCGTGCCCTGATCAGCGAGCGCATCCGCACCATCTGCGCCGGCATTGCGAACGCCTATCAGTGCGTGATCGACGTCGACATCCGCGACACGTTCGGCGTGCTGGTCAACCAGGTCGAGCAGTCCAAGGTGGTCGAAGAGGTCGCGCGCACCGTGGTCGATCCGGCCAACGTGATCACCCGCACCCAGCCGAAGATGGGCAGCGAGGATTTCGCCGACATGCTGCAGACCGTCCCCGGCGCGTATTTCTGGGTCGGCCATGACGGCTCGGTGCCCGTCCACAATCCCGGCTTCGTGCTCGACGACAAGATCCTGCCGATCGGTGCCAGCATGTTTGCCCGCATCGTCGAGACCCGCATGCCGGTCGGCGGCCATGCATAAAAAGAGCATCGAGGAGTCGGTCACCTCGCTGCACGATCTGTCCGCGATCGATCTGATCGCAGGCTATCGCGCCAAGCAGTTCTCGCCGAGCGAGGTGCTGGAGGACGTGCTCGCGCACGTCGCTGCGTGGGAACCGCATCTCAAGGCGCTCTATGCGTTCGATCCCGATGGCGCGCGCGAGGCCGCAAAGGCCTCGACCGCGCGCTGGACCGGGGGGGAGCCGTCCGGCGCGCTCGACGGCGTACCCGTTACGGTGAAGGACAACATCGCGACCAAGGGCGTGCCGGTGCCGCTAGGGGCTGCCAGCGTCAAGCTCGTGCCGGCCGAAAAGGATGCGCCGCCCGCGGCGCGGTTGCGCGAGGCCGGCGCGATCATCTTCGCCAAGACCACCATGCCCGATTACGGCATGCTGTCCTCCGGTCTTTCCAGCTTCCACGCGCTGGCGCGCAATCCCTGGGACCTCTCCAAGAATCCCGGCGGATCGAGCGCAGGTGCCGGCGCGGCGGCCGCGGCCGGCTATGGTCCCTTGCATCTCGGCACCGATATCGGCGGCTCGGTTCGCCTGCCCGCAGGCTGGTGCGGGCTCGTGGGCCTGAAGCCAAGCTTCGGCCGCGTGCCGATCGATCCCACCTATGTCGGCCGCGTCGCCGGTCCCATGACCCGCACGGTCGACGACTGTGCGCTGATGATGAGCGTGATCGCAAAACCCGACCGGCGCGACGGCATGAGCCTGCCGGCCGAGCCGCTCAACTGGAAGGGTGTGGAGAAGTCGCCGCGAAAACTGCGCATCGGCCTGATGCTCGATCCCGGCTGCGGCCTGCCGCCGGAGAAATCAGTGCGCGAGGTCGCGGTCAAGGCGGCAAAGGCGTTCGAATCCGCGGGCGCGGTCGTGACCGAAGTCGATGGAATCCTCACACGTGAAATGCTCGACGGCCTCGACAATTTCTGGCGCGCGCGGATGTGGGACGATCTATCGAAACTCACGCCGGCCGAGCAGGCAAAGGTGCTGCCCTATATCTTCAAGTGGGGCGAGTCCGGCGCCAGGCTCTCCGGCGTTGACGTCATCCGCGGCTTCAACCAGACCATGGCGATCCGCGCTGCCGCAGGAAAGCTGTTCTGCGAACTCGACTATGTGATCTCGCCGACCGCGCCGAACGTCAACTACCCGGCGGAGTGGGCCTCGCCGACGAACGATCCGATGAAGCCGTTCGAGCACATCGCCTACACCGTGCCGTGGAATATGTCGGAGAATCCCGCTATCTCGATCAACGGCGGCTTCGACGCCAGCGGATTCCCCATCGGCGTGCAGATCGTCGGCCGCCGTTTCGACGACATCGGCGTGCTCGGCATGGGCAAGGCGTTCGAGGGCCTGCGCGGCCCGCAGCGACCCTGGCCTGGTCCGCCGGCGAGCTAAACTCCTTACGTCATTCCGGGTTGCGCCCTCTTGGCGCAAGCCCGGAATCCATTCGTCTGCACAATTGGTGGATGAATGGATTCCGGGCTCGCGCTCCCCGCGCCCTGGAATGACGTGCTAGAGAGATCATCAAACAATCAAAGGAAGGAAACCACGATGGCGTATGAGACGATCAAGTACGAGGTCGCCGAGCAAATTCTTACGATCACGCTGAACCGGCCCGACAAGCTCAACGCCTTCAACGCGCAGATGCAGGCCGAGCTGATCGACGCGTTCGACGCCGCCGACAAGGACGACGACGTCCGCGCCATTATCGTCACCGGCGCCGGCCGTGGTTTTTGCGCGGGCGCAGACCTCTCCTCCGGCGCCGACACGTTCGATCGCGACGCGCGGCGTGGCCCGGTCAAGCGGCTTGCCGACGGCAAGGTCGACTACAGCGATCCGCAGGTGCGTGACGGCGGCGGTCAGGTGACCCTGCGGATCTTCAAGTGCCTCAAGCCCGTCATCGCCGCCGTGAACGGCCCGGCCGTCGGCATCGGCGTCACCATGCAGCTCGCGATGGACATCCGCATCGCCTCCGAAGCCGCACGGTTCGGCTTCGTGTTCTCCCAGCGCGGCATCGTGCCCGAGGCCGCCTCGAGCTGGTTCCTGCCGCGCATCGTCGGCATCTCGCAGGCGCTGGAATGGTGCTATTCCGGTCGCGTCTTCCCGGCGCAGGAGGCGCTTGCGGGGCGTCTCGTCAGCAAGGTCGTCGCCCCTGATGATCTGCTGCCGACCGCCCGCGCGCTCGCCAAGGAATTCGCCGCAAAGACCGCGCCGGTCTCGGTGGCGCTGATCCGCCAGATGATGTGGCGCATGATGGGCGCCGACGATCCGATGGAGGCCCACAAGGTCGACAGCCGCGGCATCTACGCCCGCGGCCGTTCCGACGACGTCAAGGAAGGTGTGGTGTCGTTCCTGGAGAAGCGTCCGGCCCAGTTCAAGAACAAGGTCTCGACCGACATGCCGGATTACTTCCCGTGGTGGACGGAGCGGGAGTACAAGTAACTTACGGTCATTCCAGGGCTCGCGAAGCGAGAACTATGGTGCGCAACTGCGCACCTGAGAAGCTCGGATTCCGGGTTCGCCCTTTGGGCGCCCCGGAATGACAGAGAGGAATATCACTCCATCACCAGCGCAACCCGCCCGATCGCCTTGCGCTCGAGCAACAGCCGCATCGCCTTGGCGTAATCCGCCAACGGCAGGCGATGCGAGACGTTGGGGCGCAGCTTGCCCTCCTCCGCCCATCGCAGCAGCGCTTTCAATCGCGCCTCGCCGAGCGCGGGATTCCTTCGCACCGCTTCGCCGGCGCGCACGCCCAGCACGCTGGCGCCCTTGATAAGCAACAGATTGGTCTTGGCCGAGCCGATGCCGCCGGTGAAACCGATGACGAGCAGCCGCGCGCCCCAGGCGATGCAGCGCATCGAATCCTCGAACACCTCCCCGCCGACCGGATCGAACACGACGTCCGCGCCGCGGCCGTCGGTGACACGCTTGACGGCCTCGCGAAACGGCTCGCGGTCATAGCGGATGAGATGATCGGCGCCACGCGATTTCGCAATCGCGAGCTTCTCGTCGCTGGAGGCTGTCGCGATTACTGTCGCGCCCAGCATCTTGCCGATCTCGACCGCGGCAAGGCCGACGCCCCCGCCCGCACCATGCACCAGCAGCACCTCGCCCGGCGCGACCCGGCCGCGGTCGATCAGCGCGTGATAGGCCGTGCCGTGACCGGCGAGATAGGTCGCCCCCTCCGCATAATCGAACGTGGACGGCATGGGGGTGAGCTGCGAGGGCGTCACCACCGCTTCATCGGTGAAAGCGCCGTGGCGCATCTTGACGATGACCTTGTCGCCGACGGCAACACCGCTCGCCTCTGCGCCCACCTCGGAGACATCTCCGGCGGCTTCCATGCCCGGTGTGAACGGCAGCTCCGGCTTGAGCTGATACTCGCCGGCCGCCATCAGCACGTCCGGAAAGTTCAGCCCGGCGGCGCGGATCGCGACCCGCACCTCGCCCGGTTCCAGGGCGCGCGACGGAAACTCCTCGAGCCGCAGCGTCTCGGGCGCACCGAGCGCGCGGCACACGACGGCGCGTACCATCAGGCCGCGCTCGCCTTGCTGCGCAGCAGCGCCTCGCGGATCAGCGGCAGACGGTCGTTGCCGAAGTACATGTCGGTCTTACCGACGAAGATCGTCGGCGAGCCGAAGCCGCCGCGCGCCACCACCTCCTCGGTATTCGCCTTGAGCTGGTCCTTGATCGCCTGCTGGGAAATGCCGGCGAAGAATTTCTGCTCGTCGATACCCACCTTCTTGCAGATCTCGGCCAGCACCGCATCCTGCGAGATATCCTTGTCCTCGCCCCAATAAGCCTCGAACACGGCGGTCGCGAACGGCACCATGTCTTTGCCGAGCCAGATGCAGCCGCGCATCGCCTTGACGCTGTTCACGGGAAACACCGTCGGCGGCATCCTGATCGCGAGGCCCGCGGAGCGCGCCCAGTCATCGAGATCCTTCTTCATGTAGCGCGCTTTCAACGGCACCGGCTTCTCGCGCTGGGCGTAGACGCTCGGGTTGACCGTGTTGAAGATGCCACCGACCAGAATCGGCCTCCAGGTGATTTCGGCGCCTAGTTCCTTCGCCAGCGGTTGGATGTTGTGGAAGGCGAGATAGGTCCAGGGGCTGGAACAGTCGAAGAAGAATTCGATCATGGCGTTTCCTTTGTCACGTTTGTTCCGCTCTCTCCCCGTCATATGTGGACGGCCCCTATTGGCAAGCACTTTTTGAAATATCGAACGACTTGGTCGGCTTCAGTCATATGTCCGGCCTGTTGGTGCGGGTTTACGACCGCTGGCCCTGATGAAATCCGATTGC